>JANPMK010000022.1:0-90748 GCA_031422775.1 Akkermansiaceae bacterium
GCTTTCTCATAGCCTTCCTTCCCATGGTCGGTCGCCCTTCCACAGTTGGCTTCTGATAGTAGTTTCTTCATTTTCATGTTCTGGTATTTCTACAAGGGACTTGAACCCCATTTACAACGTGCCCATGCTGGGCACACACAAATCATGGTAGGCAACCGCGACAACGTCTCACTTTCGCTGCGCTCTGGACATCTAGGGCGCAGATGCCTACATATTTAACGTTGGGCCACAATATGAAGAGGATTGGACCGTTTGAATTAAGCACATAGGCCAGCAAAGTGTTGCTCGCTATAGGGTTCGAACCTATGATCCCATCCTTGTGAATGACATAAAGATTATATAGCTCTGGATTAGTTCTTTGGTATTAGATTCCAAATTGCCTGAGCTTGAGATTTTGGCATAAGACCGAGATAGTGCTTCTTTAGGGTTTCCTCACCGCCGGTGTGACCATGCTCAAAGAGTAGATCTGGCAGGGGTTTTTTTAAGGCTACAGAAACACTAGCAGCAGTGTGTCGGAGGGCATTCTGGGGCCATTCAGGCAATTTTTCGTCGGGAGTTTCTTCCAAACCAAATTTTTTGACGTAGTCCGACCAGACTCTGAACCCAGCGAGCCTTTTCAAAGCGAGTTGTTTGCGGTTGAAATTTGGAGGGCAGACGAATTTGCTGATTGGGTAGGCCTTTAGCCATTTCGCCAAGGGAGGAGGCATCTGGATGTAACGGCGGCGGTTGTTTTTGCGGTCGTTGGCGGCCGGGACACTGATACCTTCCTTAGTGATGTCAGAAGGTTTGAGCCTGCGTAATTCCGCCTGACGCATGCCGGTGTAGAGGGGAATGCAAAATGGAATAATGCAGTCTGGAAAGTGTTTTTCGGCTTGGCGAAGTAGTTGATCGGCTTGAGTAGCGGTCAGGACCTCCGTCTCGCTTGGTATTTCTTCCTTCCTCTCCGAGACATCCAATGTATCCGATTTGCACCAGCCACGCTTGGGGTGAGCACACCAGCGCCAAAAATTTTTCAGCAGACGCATACGGCCATTAAAAGAGGAAGGGCCGTTGATCTTTTCATTCATCCAAGCGTCCACGTCAGCGCCCTTGATGTCGGCGATTTCGATACTACGAAACTTTTCTAACAGGTGGTTAGCCATCTGATTGATCGCCTGGCGGTGTTTAATAGACGACTTTTCTTTGGCTTCCTTAAAGGCTTCGATTGCCGCTTCGATTTTCACGCTTTTGAGTAGTTGTTGCTCTAGGGCGACGACACGGCTGGCCGCCTCAAGGATAGTGATGCCAAATGGATCTAGCAGCGCCTTGGCAGCCATCGCTTGCTCAGCAACAGTGGGGGGGATAGCTCGGGTTTGGCATCCGAACTCATCATACTGCTTCTTGAACTCCTTGGATGCTGCTTTAGCGAGCTTCTGGGTGATATAGAAAAACTGTTGCCGACGCCCCGTTTCTGAGACCTTGGCCGGAATGTTGATCCTCCAACCGGAAGGGGAATTCACAGGAGTAAAGCGGATGTGTTTGGCCATAAAAATATGCTCACTTTATTCACTTTAAAAGTCAATGGAATGTGTGGAATGGACTGAATATGTGGAAAATTCCTATTGATGGCAATGGGTTTAATGATTGAGAACCCCTTTTGGGAGCAGGATGTCGTCAGTTCGAATCTGGCCGTCCCGACCATTTTAAAAACCTCCCCTTGCGGGAGGTTTTTTATTGTCCGGATCGGCCCGTTCGAACTCTTTCGCGCAGCCCCGACGAGTCGGGGTGAAGCGGAACGTTCGACTGCCGAGTTTTGTGAAACACAAAACATTCCTCCAATCCGCGAAGCGCACCCCGCAGGGACGGAGCGCAGCGTAGTCAATCTGGCCGTCCCGCGATTAGGTTATTAATGGAACAGCCGTCAGACGCATTCCGCAGGGAGGTTTCAAAGAAACCTCAATCTGGCCGTCCCGCTGGATTGGCGCTCATGGCTCATCAAATCCCATCGATCCCTATCCGTTATCAGCGCCGCGAGATATGGACTTTTAAGGATAAAAGTCCCTGCCTACTCAAATATCAAACTCCACACCCGGCTCAGGAATAATCACCTCAGTGCCAGGCAAGCGACTTTCCAATTCCTGTTTGAACCACGCCATCGCTCCCTCGTCACCATGAACGAGGAAAATTTTCTTTGGCTTCACGCGGACTGCGAAGTCGGCGATCGCATCGCGGGTGGAGTGCCCGGAGAAATCGAAGATGCGCACTTCGCAGTTCAGCTTCACTGGCGGATAAGCGGCATCGAGCTCGACCATATCGCCGGGTTTCGCGGCGCGGATTTTTCCGCCGGGAGTTTCTGAATCTGCATAGCCAACGAAGAATAAGCCGTGTTTTTTATTCTCCAAAACTCCCTGACGGGCGAAGTTGTTAGAAACGGTTTTTTCACTCATCATGCCACTGGATAGCGCGTAGATGCAGCCATTGTTGAAAGGGATGGGGCCTACGCGCTTCTTGTTGCCGCCAGCGAGTTCCATGTCCGTCAGGAATTTGAAGCCGCGGCGGTTACGGCGGGAGACATCGGAAAACTTATCGTAAATCGTGGTCATCTTGGTGCTGAGTCCACCGATGTAGACTGGCGCTTTCTCATGGATGAGGCCTTCTTCTTTGAAGCGTTGCAGCATCGCTAGCACTTCTTGGGTTTTTCCCATCGCGAACACGGGAATCAACGCCGATCCACCACGTTTCAGCACTTGACTAATCGCCTCAGCGAATGCGTTTTCTTCCTCGCGGCGCGAATAATCTGGACGACGCGCTTGCTCGCCACGGGTGGTTTCAACAATCAACGCATCGACTTGTTCTTCCGGAAACACCGCGCCTTTCTGCAGGGTACTGTCTTCGAAATTTACGTCTCCGGTGTAGAAAACTTTTTTCCCTTCCGCCTCAAACATTACGCCTACGGATCCCATGATATGTCCCGCATCGTAAAATTCCGCTTTGAGTTTTCCTGCATCATCGACATCGAATTTCCGTCCGACATTGCGGCGTTCCAGCATGCCTTTCATCCGATCAATTTGTCCGTGCACGAAAAACGGGTATTCAGTAATCCCCAACTCGGTGCGTTTGCTTTCCATGACGTTGACCGAATTGTGCAGCATCGCGCAGGTAAGCTCGGCGGCTTCCGGGGTGAGGAAAACTTTAGCGCGCTTTTGGTGCTCCACGCAAACTGGCAAAGTCCCGACGTGATCCAGATGCGAATGGGTCACAAAAATCGCTTCTGCGGTATCGTCTTCGATCAGCTCGTAACGGGGTTTCGCGGTCACGCCTTCTTCTTTCGGATGCATTCCCGCATCGAGGATTACTCTGACACCATCGGCATCCAATACATACGAATTCGCGCCGATCCCGACGTCTCTGCAGATGCTTTTGAAAATCATTACTGCGCGCACCCTCCGCAATATGGAGATGGCTGTCAATGCGCTGTCACTCAGTGGTTGGGTTTCAATTTTCAACGCAAAGCCGCAGAGGTCGCAAAGGGACGCAAAGCTTGGCTAAATGTATCAATGAGTGAAAATCGGGGTAATGATTCACAAATACTCTTGCTTAGCGTCTTTGCTGAGTTCTCTGGCGGATAAAATAGAGTGTGAAAAGGGCGAAGGATTAGCTAGATTGCCGTGGTGAGTGACCAACTCCAGAATAATAGAAAGTCGACGACGGGTTCTAGGCGTTGGTTTTCTAAGACTTTGATGGCTGCTTATGTCGTTTTGGGACTCGTGTTATGGCAGACAATTCACGTTGTGGGCGGTGGGGAAATGCCTTTCAAGCGCTCAGTGAAACCGCAGATGGGATCGACGAAGCTTCATGCAGATCGAGACGCACCGTCCCGAAAAAATCGGCCGACCAAAGAGCCAGTCGCAGCCTTTTTTGAGCGAGCGAAGCGCGGGATGGCGGAACAGGAGATTCGAGGGATGATTGCGGATTTTGAAGCGATTGGGCCGATGCCGGAATCGGGAGATCTCGGTGAGTCTCGTGATCGCGCAAAAAAGCTCAACGAGTGGCATTTTAAGGCATTGGTTGAAGCGTTATCTCTCAATCATGAGCAAAAGCGAGAGGTTTGGGATTCTTTGAACCCGGCACCTGATCCTAAACCTTTGGAATTGATATTCATTCCTGCTGATAACATCGATCTTCTTATGCTTTCACTCCAGCAGAATTCATCTCGAAGCTTTTACTCTTCGAATTCATATGCCGATTCATGGAGTCTCTGTAATCTAACAGAGAATCAATTGAAGCTCACCTACAAAAAGTCTCTTGAAGCTAGGTATCAAGCGAGATGGGAACAGGATAAGAAATCCGGAAGCAGAAGTTGTCATAGTGAGCATCTGCTGATCATGCACGATCCTGCAACGGGTGAGTACATCGATTATCCACCTCCATCACCTATAAATTTGGCCTGCACGATAATTGGCTCGGTATCGGGAGGAATAATCAATGTCACTAATACCTTCCCGTTAACGCCTGATCAGAAACTTGAAAATCATCGCGATGACTTCTTGGCGCAAGCGAAGTTACTGCATCCTGCTCAGTTGCGTATGGCACTGCTGATGAATCCTGGCGTAGTTCAAACGCTAAAGCATGAGCTGAATAAGCCACGAGAGTGATGCAGCCGAACGCAGACCGGCTCTCCTATACGATCCCCTCAGCAGTTTCTTGTTTGAGGCGGAGTTGACCGCAGGCGGCGTCGATGTCGTGGCCTTTTTCGATGCGCAGGGTTGCGGTGACTCCGGCTTGTTTGAGAACGTCTTGGAACGCACGGCAGTGGGAAAGGGCGGGTCGTTCCCATTCCAAACCCTCAACAGTGTTATAAGGGATCAGGTTTACCTTGGCTGAAATATTGCGTGCGTGGCGGGCGAGGATGGCGGCTTGTGCGAGATCGTCGTTGACGCCTTTGATTAAAATATACTCAAGCGTGAGCTTTTGTTTCTTGGTCGAGTTCCAATGCGCTAGCGCATCTAACAATTCAGCGACCGGGTATTTCTTGTTTACCGGCATGATCTTATTCCGGACTTCATCGGTTGCGCCGTGGAAGGAGATGGCGAGACGGATCTGCTGCGGATGATCGGCGAGCTGGCGGATTTGTGGAGCGAGGCCGGAGGTGGAAATGGTTAGATGTCTCGCACCGAGATGGAGGGTTTCGGGTCCGGTGATGAGCGCGATCGCGGCCATGAGGTTGTTGAAATTCGCCATGGGTTCGCCCATACCCATGAACACGAGGTTGTCCACACGCTCGCCGGAGATTTGTTCGGCGGCAAGGACTTGGCCGGCGATTTCTGAGGCGTCCAAGTTGCGCGTGTAACCGGCGAGACCTGATGCGCAGAATTTGCATCCATAAGCGCAGCCGACCTGTGATGAAACGCAAAGCGTGCGGCGATCCGATTTTTCGCCGTAGAGAGCGGGGTTTGCGGGGATGAGGACGGATTCGATGTAACGCCCGTCGTGGAGTTTGAATAGAAACTTGCGGGTGGTGTCTTCGCTGCCCTGGGTTTTCGCGTGGGTGAGGGAGGTGATGCGAAATGATGCCGCGAGTTTCTCTCTCAACGCGGCAGAGAGGTTGGTCATTTGGTCAAACGATGTGACCTTTTTTTTCCAGACCCAATCGAGGATTTGTTTGGCGCGGAATGCAGGCTCCTGATTGGACGCGAGCCAATCCGAGAGTTCTTGCGGGGAAAGCCCTGGCAAGGCGGGCAGTGCGGTTTGTTTGGTAATCGATGAGACTTCGGACATTGTGATCTATTCCGAGAAGGTGAATTTAACGCCCTTGCCCGAGTAGGCTTTGGCTATGTCTTTTTCAAGTTCCGGCCATGTCTGCCCGTCTAACAGAACTTCTAAAACGGCTTCGCCTTGTTTGCCTTCTCTAAGGGCTTTGAGAAATTTTTTGATTCTCGCACCGTCTTTTTCACGATCCATGTGGAAAAAATAATTCGTGATTAACATGCCGCAGCCATAGTTGACTTGGGCATTCCCGAGGAAACTTGTGTAGGACTGAAGCATGAAATCTTTGAGCGGGCCGAGTTTGATTTTATCTCCCAATCCTCGTCCACCAGTACCGTCTTTGCCGTATGCTGTGGCGAATTCGATAATCGATTTCGAGTTGCCTTTGATATTGAACATTCCGCTACTGAAATACGGTGTGACGGCCACGTATTCCGCGAGACCTTCAGTGAACCATCCCATCGAACCCTGCGCAAAGTAAGGATTTGGAGTTAGTTGATGCACCAGTTCATGTGGAAGGGTTTTGGATGATTTTTCGCGATCTAACACATAACCGCTTCCGGCCTTTTTGACGCCAAGGCTAGTCAGAGGAACCATAACGATGTTTTTTCCGCCGATGTAAACACCAGCGGTGCCAGGAGGGCCGCCAGCGGAGTGATAATCTTTTTCGTTTTCAAAAAGGAAGATCTCATACTTCCCTTCCTTTTTTGCACCGCCATTCACGGCAAGAGGTAATTCTCTAACGCATTGGTGGGTGGTTTCAAATAACACCGCGAAACCTTTAACAACCGAGCTGCCCAGCCGCACATCGCAGTTGTAGCGGTAGTTTGCTGACTCATAGACGAACGTTTTGCTGTCTTTATCTTCCTTGACCGTAACGATCTCGGGATCGCCCTTGAATTTCACCTGATCCGGCCATGGATCATCGAAATTGAGTTTGGTTTCCTCGGCTGTTTCAGGTGTGCCTTTGGCTTGCTCCTGACTGTAGTTTTGGATCCACAACTGGTCGTCTTTGGATAGCTTGGCGATTGGAAACGGGGATTCTTTGCCATTCGGTAGCTGCAAGATCGCGTTGCCGTTTTCCACACGGAGCAGAAGGGCTTTGGTATTGCGTCCCTGATCGTCCGTCCAGATGCGCTCGATCTGACGCCCCATGCTCAGCATGGAACCTGCGAATAAAAAGATGATGATAGGGAATTTCACGGCGTGGTCAGGAAATCTGCCATCAAAGATTTCATAAGTCGAACCCCGAATCTCGTTCGCTGAGACGTCGGGAATCACTGAGGTTGATATGGGTTTAACCACGAAAAACACGAATTGCACGAAAGGGAGAGGGTTCAGACAGAAAAATGAAAAAATTTAACCACGGAATGCACGGAGTACACGGAATGGGTGCTGCCGCGCTGAACTCCGCTTTCATTCAAATTCTTCACTCCGTGTATTCCGTGCATTCCGTGGTTAAACCCACACAACCCAAGCCACCTTTTCTTCCTTTCGTGCGATTCGTGTTTTTCGTGGTTAAAAATTCTTCCTCCCCAAACGAAAAAACCGGTCCCGAAATCGGAACCGGTTTTTGAAATTTCTAATCTAGAAAACTTAGCTTCAGTCTTCGTCTTTCACGTCGCCAGCATCAACTGTGACGGTGAGTTGGGCGCTGACTTGAGCGTTGAGTTTGATCTCAACAACGGTTTTGCCGGATTTTTTGATCGGCTTGTCGAGTTGGATAGCGTGGCGATCGATGACGATACCGGCAGCTTCGAGCTCTTTGTGGATATCCATGTTGGTGACCGATCCGAACGCCTTGCCACCTTGGCCGGTGGAGAGGGTGAAGGATGGCTTGAGTTTGGAAATCTTGGTCGCGAGCTCTTCGGCGATGACGACTTCCTCGGCCTCACGCTTGGCGCGATTGGATTTGAGAGCTTCGACGTGGCGAAGGTTTGCTTTGGTTGCCTCGTATGCTTTGCCTTGTGGAACAAGGTAATTGCGGGCGTAGCCAGCGCGGACTTTAACGACATCGGCTTCGGAGCCGAGGCCTGCGATTTTTTCTTTGAGGATGACTTGTGCGTTGGCCATAATTTGAAAGTGTTTGGTTGAGAAACGGGCGGCGGATTTAGGCTTGGCAGCGGGATGCGTCAAGGAGAATCTTTAAAAAGGCGGGATGATGAACCTTGCGCTGAGGCGGCGCGTGTGTATTTTCCAGACAGTGCGAGTCCTTTCCACCATATTATTTGCCCTGATGGCCGTGGTTTTACCCATGGCCGGGGTGCAGCGCTATATTTGCAAATTGGATATGGCGTTTTCTGGAGGTGCCGAAGATTGCCCAATGAATTGCTGTGATTGTGGGGACGACCATCAAAACGTTCCAGATTGCATGGTGAAGGCCGATCCTCTTCCCGATGCGGATTTACCCAATTTTGCCCAAATTCCTTATTTGAAAGCCGACGAAGTGATCTATCTTCGGCTTTCGGTAGCAGATTTAAGAGGAATTGATGCCTCTCCCGTTCGATCGGAGCACCGTCGCGGTCCGCCGGATTCACGGGAATGGTATGTGAAACAGCAACGATTGCTGATTTGAAAATCGGGAAAACCTGATGGTGCCGAGCGATGCGTTGCATTCGCGGCACGATTTTCCCCTGGGTTTCTGACCCGCAAGTTTCAAATCATTTCCACTTATGCCAATCAACCGCCTCAATTTAGGGCAAATTTTCTCAACCCAAAACCTCTCCCCAAGCGCCCGCAAACGCATGGCGGTGTGGATTTTGCCGCTCGGACTCTTGCTCGGGTTCTTGCTGATCTTCGCCCTCCTGTTCCGGGATCGCTTGATCCCAGCGAAAAAAGTCGATGTCTTTTCAGCCGTCGGCATCGAGGAAAATATCAAAGTCACAACCCCGTCTAAATCCGCGAACGTAGCTGGTAAATTGATGTTTCAAGCATCGGGCTGGATTGAACCGGATCCGCTGCCGATTAAGGCAACCGCGCTGACTGATGGCATCGTCGATTCCGTGAATGTCCTCGAAGGTGAGTTGGTGAAAAAAGGCGATCTGCTGGCAACATTGGTTCGGATCGATACGCAACTGGAACGCGATGCGATGGAGGCGAAGCTGGCGGAGACGAAAGCTTCTTTCGATGCGCATTGCGTGGGAACGCAGCTGGCATTGCAGCGGATCGAAGTTGAGAAGGCGGGCTTGGCGATTGCCGAAGCAGATGCTGAGGAGGCAAATGACAAACTCGGCCGCTATGAGCGTTTGAGCAAAGGCGCGATCACGGAGGATGATATGCTGGCGACCCGACTCGATCAAAAACGCCGCCTCGCGGAAGTCGATGCAGCGAAGGCTCGGATCGCTGGAATCACCCAAGAAATCAATCAGATCGCTTTCGAAATTTTGGCAATCCAAGCGCAGATTAAGGAGGCGGACATTAATTTAGAAAAGGCTGAGTTGGCGCATGCGCGGACAGAAATCAAAGCCCCGGTCGATGGTCGGGTCCTCGCGTTGAAAGCTGCGCCGGGTCAGAAAAAAATGGTGTTGATGGATGATGAGGACAGCTCGACGATTGCGATTTTATATGAACCCGCGCATCTGCAAGTGCGGGTGGATGTTCCTCTAGCGGATGCGGCGGGTCTCAGCGTCGGCCAACGCGCGAAGATCCGTTCCAATCTTCTGCCGGATCAAGTTTTTGAAGGCGAAGTCACAAGAATCGAAGGTGCAGCAGATTTGCAACGCAACACTCTGCAAGCGAAAGTCCGCATCGAAAACCCCAGCGATAAACTCCGTCCGGAGATGCTGAGTCGGGTCGAGTTTTTTGAAACCATCATTCCTACTACAGATGCCGTAGTTGAATCGACGGGTATCGCGGTGTATGTTCCGAAAGAAGCGATCCAAGACAATCAGGTTTGGATCTGCGATCCCGATACCAAGCGCGCCGAGCGGCGTGCGGTGAATCCCGGTGTGACCAAAGACGGTATGGTCATGGTTAGTCCAGAAGTCCGACCCGGCGAATGGGTGATTACCGAACCGCTCGATCTCAAAACCGGCCAACGCCTCAACCCTATTTTCAAAGAACGCTTATGATCACCTGCAAATCCATTTCCAAATCCTACACCAAAGGCACGAATATCGTTACGCCTCTGGAAAATCTTGATCTTGAGGTAGGTCGCGGAGAGTTCCTCGCGCTGATGGGGCCTTCCGGATCGGGTAAGACCACCTTGCTGAATTTGATTTCAGGCATCGATTCGCCAACCTCAGGCAGCCTCGTCATCGATGGTGAAAACATTGCGGCGTTCAGTCGCAAACAACTCACCCAATGGCGTGCCAGAAAAGTGGGATACATCTTCCAGCTCTATCATCTAATTCCGGTTCTAACAGCTTTCGAAAACGTGGAGCTGCCCTTGTTGATCACATCAATGAGCAAGGCGGAGCGAAAACAGAAAGCCGAAGAGGCTTTGGAAATCGTGGGCTTGCAGGATCGGTCGCATCACACACCGAGCGAGCTTTCAGGTGGACAGGAGCAGCGGGTGGCGATTGCGCGGGCCTTGGTTGCCGATCCGGCGTTGTTGGTGGCGGACGAACCGACCGGTGATTTGGATAGAGAATCCGCGACGATGATTCTGGAGCTGCTGCAATCGCTTTCACGCGAACGCGGTAAAACCATCGTGATGGTGACCCACGACGCGCGCGCGGCTGCGGCGGCGGACCGGACCTTGCATTTGGAAAAAGGTAAATTGTTAGAAAACGAACCCCACTTATCCAAGTCATGATCGCTCTCTTTCAACTCGCCTCGAAACAACTGCTGCGCCATCGGCTGCGGACGGCGCTGACCGTTTGTGGGGTGGCTTCCGGAATGTTTCTATTTACTTCGGTGGAAACGCTTCAGGATTCTTTGGCATCAGCAACCGAGGAAACCGCAGCGGACACGACCTTGGTGGTGTATCGCGAAAATCGGTTTTGCCCGATGGCGAGTCAGTTGCCCGAGCATTATCAGGACGAGATTCGTGAAATGGACGGAGTGAAAGAGGTGATCCCGATCAAGATCACCGTGAACAACTGCGGCGCGAGTTTGGATGTGATCACGTTTCGCGGTGTGCCGGAAGGGATGTTGCGTCAGTTCGCGCCGGAGATCGAGATCATCGATGGCGATGACAGCGAATGGATCAAACGCGGCGATGCGGCGTTGTTAGGAGAACAGTTTGCCAAACGACGCGGACTCAAGCCGGGAGATAAATTCGATGCGGTGGGGATCACGGTGCACGTAGCCGGGATTATTCGGTCGCCGTTTCCGCAGGACAACAACGTCGCGTATGTGAAATTGGAATTCTTGCAGCAAGCCTCCAAAACTGGCTTGGGTATCGTCACGCAGTTCAATGTGCGAGTGGATAAATCCTCGCAGTTGAAACCCGTGGCGGAAATGATCGATGCCCGATTCAAATCCGACCAAATGCCCACCAACACGCGTCCGGAAAAAGCTTTCTTTGCGGAAGCAGCGGGGCAGCTCATTGAGTTGATTGGATTCACACGTTGGCTCGGTATCGCGGCGGTGGTGGCGGTGGTCGCGCTCGTGGCGAATGCTATTTCCCTGATGGTGCGGAGTCGAGTCAAGGAAAACGCCGTCCTGCGGACCTTGGGATATCCAAGCCGCGCAATCATGTTTCTGGTGCTCAGCGAAGGCGGGATGTTAGGCTTGATGGGTGGGCTCTGCGGAGCCGGTTTCGCATGGGCGTTCCTGCGCTGGCAAAGTTTCACCATGGGCAGCGAAGGCCAGACCCTCGCAATCCTGCCCCAGTTCTCCACCGTCCTCTTCGCGATCACAGCGGCGCTGTTGTTAGGAATCATCGCCTCCATCCACCCCGCATTCATCGCCATCCGCCAACCCATCGTGAAATCTCTACGCTCATGAAGAGTTCAACGCACCCCACTTCGCCAAGGCTCCGAGGGGCAAGAAGTCGCGAAGAACGCAAAGGTTCGCAAAGCCAATTCTCCGCAAAGATTTCTAAAGTTTGGTTTAACCGAATCATTCTTCCACTGATCACTGCTCACTGATAACTAGCCACTTCTATGCTTCCACTCTCCTACGCTCTTCGAAACCTCTTTCGTGACAAATCACGGTTGTTGCAGACCGTTGGTGGATCGGCGCTGGTGGTGATGTTGGTGATGGCTGCGGCGGCGTTGAACGGCGGGATGAAGCAGGTGCTTTCGGCATCCGGTTCTCCGCGAAATGCGATTCTGTTAGGTGCGGGTAGTGAGGAAAGTATTCAGCGTAGCGAGGTGAGTTCGCAGTTGTCGGGTATTGCGGAAGCGACGATACATGGCGTTTCCAAAGTGATGGGTCGGCCGGCGGCGACGCCAGAGATTCATTACATGTCAGCGCTACGCACGGCGGATGGTGGAAAAGGTCAGGCCTTGTTTCGCGGTGTGACGCCATCGGCTTTGCTGGTGCATCCGGAAGTGCGTTTGATCGAAGGTACGTTTCCTCAAGCGGGGGAGGTGATGGTCGGGAAACTCGCGTGGCGCAAACTCGGGTTTACGGAGGATGCACTGAAGAGAGGCAAGAAAGTTTTGTTAGATAAATCCGAAATGACCATCTCTGGTGTGTTTGCCGCGCCGGGAACCGTGATGGAATCGGAAATCTGGGCGGCGATCGGTGACCTCCGCATGCTTGCGCAGCGCGAGACAGTTTCGTGCGTGGTGCTGCGGATGGATCACCCGAAGGATTTCTCGGAAGCGGACTTGTTCGCCCAACAACGCCTGGATCTCGAACTCACCGCGATGCGGGAAAGCGATTACTATGCGGCGCTCGGGGATTTCTACAAACCTATCCGCATCATGACTTGGCTCACGGCTGGACTGGTTGCAGCGGGAGCGATTTTCGGCGGATTCAACACGCTTTACGCCGCCTTCGCCTCGCGCATCCGTGAGCTGGCGACGCTGCAGGCCATCGGTTTCGGTCGATTCGCGATCTTTTTCAGCCTCGTGCAGGAAAGCCTCGTGGCTTGTTTGGCCGGAACCTTGCTCGCTTCTGCTTTGGCATTAGGGTTACTCGATGGTATGACCATTCCGTTTTCCATCGGCGCGTTCACCATCGGTATCACACCAGCGGTGGCGGTAGTTGGTTTGGTGACTGGAATTCTGTTAGGAATCCTGGGTTCCATCCCGCCCGCCATCCGTTGTCTCATGCCTGCCTTGCCAAAAGCTCTCCGCTCATGAACCAACAAAATAAGAAATTTAACCACAGAGACGCAGAGAACACAGAGGTTTAGGAAAAGAATGGAAACACTTTATGAAGCTACTCCATGAACTCTGTGTTCTCTGCGCCTCTGTGGTAAAGAACGTCGTTTTTTGAATTTTATTTCCGAAATAATTCCAACACAATCAAACTTATGAAACCATACCTGACATCCATCGCCGCCATCGCCATGCTTTCACTGCATGCCTGCAAAAACGAGGAATCCAAACCAAGCGTCGAAGCTAAAGCACCCGATCCGGTGCTCGCTGCCTATTTTGTGACTGAGACCTTGACCGACGCCCAAGCTATCCACATCGCCCGCACCACCGCGAAACCTGGCGATACGATCACTCTCAAAGGCGAAGTCATGGGCCGCGAGAAAGTTTTCGTCGACGGCCGCGCCGCCTTCATTCTCGGCGATCCTGAGAAACTTACGAGTTGTGATAAAAACCCCGGCGACTCATGTGCAACTCCATGGGATGCCTGCTGCGATTCGAAAGAACTCAAACGCATCGGCATCGCCTCGATCCAAATTATTGGCGAAGACGGTCGTGTCATCGCGCGCGAGTTGAAGGGCGTGAATGATCTGAAAGAACTCAGCTCCATCACCGTCAGCGGAGTGGTTGATCAAAGTTCAACGGAAGAGAATTTTGTCATCAACGCGAAGCAGATACATGTAGAGAAGAAGTGAGGGATTAGAAGAAAAGGTAGGGTCGCCACGCCGCTGGCGACCCAATCCAAAAATATAAACGCGGGATTGTTATAACGGATGTGCAACCTGCTTCAAATGCTAATCTTTCCAATCACGGTCAACTCGGCGAGTTGACCCTACCTTTGTAAGGTATGCGCTTAGCATGGTTATCCTTTGCTAGCGATTAAGAAAGAAACACCGTTCCGTTTTTTCACTATCTCCGCTTCACAGAAGCGCCATCCGTGATGGTGTCCGGCGGATGAACTAACACTTCGTCGCCATCATTGAGGCCTGATAGCACTTGCGTGAATTGACCATCAGATTGGCCGGCCTCCACTTTCACAGCAACCGCATTGCCACCATCATAACGATAGACCTTCCAGTCGTTGCCTTCACGAAACAATGCTCCTGATGGCGCGACCAGCATTTCATCGGAATGCCACACGGCCACCCGCACCTCGACACGGAAACGATCACCGAGCATTTTGGCCGACGCAGGCAAATCCAATAAATCGATGAGAACTAACACCCGTTGTTCCTCAACGCCAAGAGCTGATAACTTGGTAAAGGCCGCCGGTTCAACACGGCGCACTCGCCCACGCAAGTGTTCATGACCACCCCATTGCTCGATGCTGACATCGTCACCTGTTTTGATCCCCACTGCATCGCGCGATAAAATCTCAGCCTCCACTTCGAGGTCATTAGGGTTACCCACTTCAACGATCTGCGTGCCTGGGTTGACCGACGTCTCGCTTTCCTGAAGCACGTGCAACACAACCCCTGACACCGGCGAGGTAACCACCACGCGGTTGTTTTTACCACTGTCATTCGGCCGTTCTAACAAAACTTTAGCACGCTCGACATCTGACTCAGTGACTTTGAGCGCAAACTCAGCAGAACGCAGTTCAGCCTGCTTGATCGAAGCCTCGGTCTCGATCCGCTCACGCTCGGATTTCGACAGACTCCCATACTCAGTGAGTGAATTCATTCGGTCACGCTCAGCCAACGCGTAGGCACTCGCTTGCTTCGCCGCTTGAAGCGCCATCGACGTTTGTTCACGCCGCGCCTCTGCTCCGGCAAGATCCGCCTCAGCCTGCACCCGTGAGCGCGGATCCAACAATGGCGTGGCCACAGGTTGGATTTGAGTCATCACAGTCTCACCCGCGACCACCACATCACCCGCCTTGAGCATCACTCGCTCCATCGTCCCTGCTACCGGCGCGGTGACGACATAGCGATTGCGAATCCTCGTTTTTCCTTCCTCGGAAACAAACACGGTCAGTGGACGCTTGCCGACTTTCTCGGTCTCGACCTGCGACGGCTTCGGCCACAAGCCCCAAACCACAGCCGACACCAACACGAGCACCCCGAGCCAAGGCAGTAAGCGTCGGAGCAGTTGCTTGCCATTGGAAGACGATTGAACGTTCCAGGGTGCGGCTTGCTTGTTTTCTTCAGTCATGAGGGTTTCATCTGCGGTTCATTTTTCTGCGATTCAAAAGTAGTTATTGATGGATTTCAATCGCGGGCTTTCAAGACACTGACCAGATCCAGTTGCTTCAGCATGCGGCTGACGATAGCAAAGGAACTCACGGAGGCCAAAGCTACCACAAGAATAGCCATCGCATAGGTCGACATTTGGATTTGTAGCGGCAAACGCACGGTTTCGCTGCGAAATGACGACATAATCAGCAAAGCCACCCCCCGCCCGAACATCAACCCGAACGGCAAGGCCACCAGCACTAGGATCGTCAACTCGCCGACCAACACGCTGCGCACTTCAGACAACCGGAATCCGACCACCCGCAAGGTGGCCAACTCACGATTGCGCTCGGACAAGGCAATCCGTGCGCTGTTATACACCACGCCGAAGGCAACGATCACGGCCAACACAAAATACAACCTACGAATGATGCCAATGCTCTTTCCAGTCGTCTTCCGAAATGCAGCCAACTGGTCGCTTTTGACCATCACAAATGCCGCCCGCGGCGTGTCTTTCACATCGCGCATGAACTCGTCCCAATATCGATGATCCACACTCAAGTATGCCCCGTTGACTGTGTTGCCCTCGCGCAAAATCGACCGCAGTGCATCAATGTCCATGTAAGCAGCAACCCCGGCAAAGTCGGTGACGACACCACGCAGCGGCACGTCCACCACTGAACGACGACCATCGAGCACTTCTATACGCACCAAATCGCCCATCTTCAAACCTAACACATCAGCGAGTGTTTTCGACATCACCATACCTTCGCGAGGCATGGTGATCGGACGTTCATTCTCATCGAGCAGACGGCTCAAGCTTGCCTCCGGCGAAATCCCGATCACCGAAAGCTTGCGCTCGCGATGTCCATAGCGCAGCCGCGCTGGCACACTGCGGATGGGCTCAGCAAGAATCACTCCTGGCAGGTGTTCCAAATCGTGAAACCCTTTGCCAGATGACGGCTCAGTCATGAACAACGTGATGTCCTGCCGCTGCGAGTGACTCCATTGGAATGTCATGAGGTAATCAATGCTGTCCTTCATCGCCCCTGGTAAAACCATCAGACCTGTCGCCAATGCCAATCCGCAGCACGTGAACACCGCCTGCCATGGCCGTCGCTCGATGTTGCGCAGCGCCATCCGAAATGCCGGACTGAAAAAACGAGTCAACCCAATCCGCTCAAACACCGAGGGCTTGAAATCCACCGGTGGTTCTGGCCGCATCGCCTCGGCTGGCGGTAATTTGATCGCCTGCCTCACCACAGTAGCAACACCGATGACCGATGCCCCGGTACTCACAAACAAGGCAAGACCCAACGCACTGTAATCCATCACGAACTCAAGCTTCGGAAAGATAAAAAACTCGGTGTAAAGGTTGACCAACATTCCACCGAGGAAACGTCCGCCAAAACCACCGATGATCGTGCCTAACACTCCGATCACGATGACAAACTTGAGGTAGTGAAATCCCACTTCAAGCGATGCGTATCCAAGTGCCTTCATTTGTGCGATCTGTTCACGCTGCAAGCGCACCATACGCGACAACACCGCATTCATCATGAATGCCGAGACACTCATGAAAATCAATGGATAGGCGAGCGAGAGCACATGCAACACTTCGAGCTCATCATCCAAGCGCTGCGCCGACGTCTGCTCCTTACGCAAATAAGCACCACCCGATCCATAGCGCGAAAGCAAGCGATCAATCTCGGCAATAATCGGCGCCGGTTCAGCACCCGGCGCAAGATCGAGACATAAATCATTGAAAGCACCATCCATATTATAAGCGGTCGCGAGGGCTTCATAGTTCATCCAAATGATCCCGAATCGCTCATGATCCGGCAACGTCTCACCCGCACGGGCTTCAAACACAAACTCCGGTGACATCCCGATCCCGCATATATTCAATGCCTCACGGCGACCATTGATCACGGCGACCAATTCATCACCCAACTTGAGCTTGTTGGCCAAAGCAAATGAGGCGAATTCAGGTCGGAAGTCCGCGGCTTTTATTTCAGTTAGATAGGTATATAAAGTTTGGTGTGTTTCTGTCGAGACATCTTCGCGGTCGATTGTTGAGTTTATCCTGAACTATCCTGATCTGTTTCTCGGAGATGTGGTTGAAGTTTGTCTTTTTCGGGAAGTATTGCCGGATGAGGCCATTGGTATTTTCGTTGAGTCCTCTCTCCCATGAGCTGTATGGATGGGCGAAGTATCCGTTGCTTCCAAGAATGGAATCTATGATCTGGTGTGATGAAAATTCCTTGCCGTTGTCGTAGGTCAGGGTGTGCACCTTTTTTCTATATGGAGCCATGGCGGATAGAAGCGCTTTGGTCACGGCTTCTGCTGATTTATTGGCTGCTTTTGTAATGAGTGTATAGCGACTGAAGCGCTCCACTGCAGTAACTAGAACAGATGCCGATCCAGAATGGGTGCCAATAATCGTGTCGATCTCCCAATCTCCAATTCTGGTTTTGGCGTCTACAATCTCAGGCCTTTCATCGATGGATCTTCGATTTTTGATACTCCCTCGCTTTTCATTTTTGAGGGCTCGTGATTGATAGCTATTTACCCGGTGCCTGAGGTGGGTATGAAGTTTCCCGCACCGCATTCGATCAGCGTAGATGCGAAGGTATATGGCTTCGTGACTGATCGTCGGCCTTCCTTGCCTGGCGAGTTCTGCGCTAATCTGATCTGGGCTCCATTGTTCATTCGTAAGCTTTTCGAGGGCGAAAGCCCATGATTCGGGATCGATACGTGCTGCCCGACAGCTTGCAGATCGAGAGCGACGCTTGGCCTGGTTGTGAGCTTGGCGGAAGTCGTATTTACCAGCATATGAGGGATTACGTTTGAGCTCACGCCTGATGGTGGAGGGGTGTTTGGAGACTGCCTCAGCTATCTGGGCAGTGGAGTAGGCTTGGCGCCAGAGGCAAGAGATGGTATGACGCTCTTCGCGGGTCAGGTGTTTGTATTTCATTTGGCACGGGTTCGATTTTGATCGGTGGAACCAGTGCTGACTTTAATCAGCTCCTGATCCGCTTTTCAATTCGTTCCGCGCACTTCCGGTTTGAATCCAAGGAATTCCGTGTAATCCTTGCTGGCCCCCGACGAGAGGAAACCGACTCTGCGATTCAAACTCATCAAATTTCGTTGTGTGCAATGTATATTCATGCACGAAATTTGCTGATTACGCAGAGTCCCACGTGTGTATATCAGGTGGGGTTGACTTCTAGATCCAAATGAAATTTCTCAATAACGACAAGGAATTTGTTAGGTTGAGTGGGTACTATCAGGAAATCCTAAACTGCTTATTTTTCCAAAACTTCCTTTGCTGATAGTACCCTGTTTTTGGTTGATTCGTTTTGCGGTTTACGCGTTTTTTGAAGTCGATTCACATATAATGTTCTTATGAACACTTTTAGGTTGACGGAAACGGCAAAAGCTGTTTTTTAAGTTTATATGTCTACCCCCAAAACGCGATGCTGCTGGAGAAAGGATCTTTCGGAATTCAGGAACTTGACTGATCGGGAACGGTCCGGATTTCTTCTTGTGCTGGAATGGTTTGAAAATTTCCGTCTCCGCAACGAATTGGAGGCGGGTCGCGATGCTGCAAAAGTATTTTGGCGGCATGAGGTTCTCAGAGAGGATCGCAAACGGGAGACATGGCAATTGGAGCAATGGGGCGATGCGATTCAGTGGTATTTGAAATGGTTGGATTCGTGTGCGGAGGCGGGTGTTGATCACCGTAGCATAGCAGAACGGGTTCGCGCAGCGGTGCGGTCGGCCTGTGCTCGCCGAGGTTTGGCAGTAAGAACCAAGCAGTGTTACGGCGCTTGGGCGGCACGTTACGCGCTTTTCGCCAATGATGAGCGCGAGGTGATGAAGGTGGAGACCGCTACTAGATTTCTAACATCAGTCGTGAAAGATGAGGACTGCTCCTACTCTACCCAAAAGCAGGCGCTCAATGCGTTGGCGTTCTTTTTTAAATATGTGCTCGATATCGCAGAGCCAGTCTTTGGGGTCAGACTGAAGCAGACGGGGACAAGGATTCCGGTCGTTTTGTCCAAGCCCGAGACAAGAAGATTGTTTGAGAAATTAGAGTCTCAAGATGCGCGTTACGCGCTAGCTGCGCGGATTCAATACGGTGCGGGTTTGCGTTTATCTGAACTGGTGAGCTTGCGGATCAAGGACGTGGATTTGGATCGCGGCACGCTGACGGTAAGACAGGGCAAAGGAAATAAGGATCGGATGACGGTTTTACCGCGAAGTTTACTGGAGGATATTGCGGCTCATATTGAGCGGGTGAGATGCATGTGGGAGCAAGATCGAAGTGAAAGGCAACCCGGCGTCTATATTCCCGGTGCGTTGGCGCGGAAGTTCCGTAATGCGGCGGAGACCTTTGAATGGTTTTGGTTGTTTCCGGCGAAACAGCTTTCGGTGGATCCAGAGAGCGGGATCAGAAGACGTCATCACTTGCATGAAAAAGTATACAGTGAAGCGATCAAGCGTAGCGCAGTGCAGACGGGAATTGAGAAGCGGGTGACGAGTCATGCGCTAAGACATTCGTTTGCGACGCATTTGTTAGAGAATGGAACGGATCTCAGAACCATCCAAGAACTGCTAGGTCACGAAGACATTACGACGACGGAGATTTATCTCCACGTGTCGATGAGCCATGGGCTGGGAGTGAGTAGTCCGTTGGATGAAGAAGTGGAATTTCCAACAAATCAAAAATCAAAAATTAACAATTATCAACGCTTTGTGAGCACTATCGAACTTTCATCATAAGACGAAGTCCTGATCGCTTGGACGGAGCAAAGCGGAGTCAATCGTCAATAAATCTCCAAGTGGGATAAGGCGAAATAAGTGTTAGATATTTCGTTTTTATTGATGATTGTTAATTTTTGATTTGGAAGAGACAGATATGAAACCTCAGGAACTAGAAGATCGGTCGTCTCGGCGCGACGACCCTACCTTTTATTTCTGCCTTGGTCGTCTCGGCGAGACGACCCTACCTTTAAAAATGACAACCCGGTGGAACGCGTGTGCGCCACCGGGTTGTTAGAAGGGTAGCAAGAACGCGAACTCCTACTTCTTCTTTCCTTTCGCAGCTTCCAAGCCTTCTTTGACTTTCGCTTCGATGGATTCGTAAATGGCGGGATCGGCTTTTAGGACGTCTTTGGCGGCATCGCGGCCTTGCGCGAGTTGTGAGCCGTCGTAAGAGAACCATGATCCACGCTTTTGGATGATTTCCATTTCCAAGGCGAGATCGAGCAACGATCCAGTGGAGGAAATCCCCTCGTCATACATGATGTCGAACTCGGCTTCGGTGAAGGGAGGTGCGACTTTGTTTTTGACGACTTTGATTTTGGTGCGGCTGCCGATGACGGTGCCATCGGAGGCCTTGATCTGGCCGATGCGACGGATATCGACGCGGACAGATGAGAAGAATTTGAGGGCACGACCGCCGGGAGTGGTTTCCGGGCTGCCGAACATGACGCCGATTTTTTCACGGATCTGGTTGGTGAAAATGCAGACGGTTTTTGCTTTGGAGATGAAGGAGGTGAGTTTCCGCATGGCAGCGCTCATCAAGCGCGCTTGGGCGCCGACTGTGGAATCGCCGATCTCACCGTCGAGTTCCTGTTTGGTGACCAAGGCGGCAACGGAATCCAGCACGATGACATCGATCGCGTTGGAACGGACCAGCGCCTCGCAGATTTGCAGGGCTTCTTCACCGGAAGATGGCTGAGAAACCAAAAGATCATCGAGATTCACGCCGAGTTTGCGGGCGTATTGGGGATCGAGTGCGTGTTCGACATCGATGAACGCCGCTAAGCCGCCGCGTTTCTGCGCCTGTGCGATCACGGTGAGGGTCAAAGTGGTTTTACCGGAAGATTCTGGTCCGAAAACTTCTACGATCCGGCCCCGTGGGAAACCGCCGACCCCGAGGGCGCGGTCGATCAAAAGGTTGCCGGTCGGGATCACATCGACATCGACCCGATGTTCGTCGCCCATCCGCATGATCGCGGCTTCGCCGAATTCCTTCTGGATCTGCGAAATCGCCATATCCAGGTTACGTTTGCGGGCTTCTTGGAGTTTATCTGTCGCTGTTGTGTCGGTGCTTGTTTTCGTAGCCATGCAGGGAATCTGATTACTCTGAACACGCTTTGCAAGAAAAAAGATGTTCACTCGAACAAAAATGTGCCTTTTGTCAAAATTCCTATATTTTAAAAAGAAATCATCTGAACAGTCATTAGCAGTTTTTGCGAGTCGCGCTTCTGATCACGAAAAAACCCTCGGGTCTATCGTTTCCGACAGCGCCGAGGGCTTTAAACTCTTATCCGCAGTTGAGGTTGAGAATGGGGAACGCAAGTGCTTGAGCTAACTGTGCTTGAAGTCGAATACCTGCCAATCATCGTTTCCCCCGTTGGTGAAGAAGAACTCGATTTCAAAGAAGCTACATGGATAGATTTTTTTACAGAAGGTAACGAAGTCAACGAAGGGGCTTCGCACTACGGCTTGGCTTTACTTTTATGATTCTTTGGCAAGGAATTTGAGAATGAGGGGTTGGAACATCCTTCGTTCTCTTCGTTACCTTTTGACTCGGTGCCGCCTTACGGCCCCTCGCCCTGCGGGCACGTCGCTTCGCTCCTGTCCAAACTGCCTACAAGCCTTCAGCAGTTTTGTGAAAATCATTAATCCTAAAGACCGCAGTGCCAACTGCGGATTCTAGGTTGAAGATGATGAGGCTGAATTACTTCGCTGGGGACAGGGAAAAGTCCTTGATGGTCACACCGCGGCTGCCGGTTTTGAGTTCGAAGTTGAGGTTGTTTTTGCCTTTTTCGAGGGTGACTTCGATGGGTTCAGTGGGTTGCCATGCGCCCAAGGTGTAGGGGACGGGGGATTCCGTGGGCTGGGCGGTATTGGCGGAAAGGATGAAGATCTGGCCACCTTGGATGGTCGCGACTTGGGCGGTAAGCTTGTATTTGCCGGCCGCCGGGGCCTCGAACTCGTATTGGGTTTTGAATCCGCCAAGCGCGTGGATTTGCATTCCCCCGCCGCTGTAGCTTTTCATCGCCGCTGCTTTGCCGGTGCCTTTGGTGTAGGCGACGGAAGGGATGTTGATCACTCCGTTTTTCACGGATGCTTTTTGATCGGCTGCGTTCACTGTTTCGGAAACGACTTTTTGTTCTTTCTCGTTTGCCTCACCGAGTTCTTGGCCGAGGGGGCCGAGAGAGGCGGATTTAGCAGCGAGGGTGCGGGATTGGAAAAGGGCGAGGTTGCTCCAGAAACCGCCGGCGATTTTTTTGCGTTCGTTATAGGCGGGCTCGCTGAGGATGCGGCCGATCCATTCGGCGCGGAGGACTTTGATGTATTCGTCGGTATGTTCGCGGGCTTGGGCTTCCAGAAGGAACTGGTTGCCGCTGAGGGAAACATCGTCTTTGTCCCACCAGCTGTGTTGATAACCCGCGCCGAGGTTGACAACCCAGCCTTTCGGCGTCCAATGGCTAAGGGCGGCGTGGGCTTTCTGGGTCACACCCCAGGTGGGGATGCCGAATGAACGGAGCATGAAACGACCGAAAAACGCCCGGCGCCCGCAGATGCCGCCGTTTTTAGCGATGTTCTGATG
This sequence comes from Akkermansiaceae bacterium, assembly GCA_031422775.1. GTDB lineage: Bacteria > Verrucomicrobiota > Verrucomicrobiia > Verrucomicrobiales > Akkermansiaceae > Luteolibacter. The sequence continues at coordinate 22,764 of JANPMK010000022.1, forward strand.
TTGGTGGAGGGTATCGACGTCGTATTTCTGATTTTCTGAACCATAAGGAACTTCGGTTTTCACGGCGGCAACATAGCGCCAGCCATAATCCGGAGTGTAGATGTGATCGGGACGATAGGTCTGCAGCATCTTACGGCCCCATGTGGAAATTTCATCAGGCACATCGTGATTGATGACGAAACGATATTCCCAGGTGGTGAGATCTTTGAAAGCGGGGTCGAGTTCACCATCGAGGTAGGCTTTTTCGTAATGGAGGTAACGTTTGACCGGGTCGACAAATGCCGGTCCGTCGGTCACGGCTTTGGCGTTGCCTTGGGCGATGGGATTGGCGTGTTCAAGCGCGGTGGCGAGGGCAAGGCGACGGAAGGGCTCCCCATCGATCTTCGAGCTAGATTTGCCTATCATCGCGTAAATCTTCATGGCTTCCCCGTATTTTCCAAAACGTGCACCACCAGCGAGGAGCATCTCTTTCATCAGTTTTTCGTTGGCGAGAAGCTGGGTGACTAATGTTTTTTCCGCCGCGCTCTTCTCGGCAAATGCAGCCAAGCCATAAGGCGTGGCGTGAGTGAGGATGTTGGCTTTTACGAGTTTGCCATCGATTTTATCGGTGCCTAGGACGCTGTTCAAATCGGTGAAAAGCGAATTGGCGAGTTTCATCTCTTCGTCTTTTGCCTGGGTCATGGCGGCTTGGGCGGCATCGAAAGCTTTGCGTAGTGTTGGCTCGTTGGCTTTTAGCTTTTCGTAATTTTCCGTGCGCTCTTTAAGGGCGGCCAGACCTTCCTTTTTATTGGCCTCCCAGTTTGCCAAGTCTTTTTCCGCCGCGGCTTTTGCTTCAGGGGTGGTGGCTTTTTGAAGCGCCGCCTTTGCAGCAGAGATACCTTTTTCGGCGCCGCCGATCCACTTGCCGTTGGCATGATCGATGGAACCTTTGGCCGCGCCGATTTTACCGAGCTCAGCCTGCGCCGCATCGGCATCTGTGGCTGCTTTCAGTGCCGCTTCACGGGCTTGTGCAAACGCAGCTTTTTTTGCATCGCTGACGGTTGGAAGCGCCTTCGTGATATCTACCTGCAACGCGGCAAGAGTCTCGGTATACTCCGTTTTGAGTTTCTCTCCATCAGCTGTTAAAGGTGCGGCTGGCAGAGGCTTTGCGGACCATGCCACTGTTCCTGTAAGCATGAGAACTCCGAAGAATAAAGAGCGTGAGGGTATAATCATAAGTTGAACCTTAACGCGAGTTTTGTGGTTTTCTTTTCATAATTTTGGAGAAATCGCATATTTTCTGGGATGTATTTGCCACTGGTCAGACTGCCGAAGGGTTGCTAGGAAAGCGCTGCGGCGGCTAGCTCTCAGTCTCATGAATTCTTCCATCTCAGACCCCAATCACCAGAAGCCGAAATTAGCGGCCACTACCATTGCTGCGCTTGGAATCGTCTTTGGCGATATTGGGACAAGCCCGATCTACGCGTTTCGCGAATGCTTTTCAGGCTCGCATGGTGCCCACATCGATGCGCACAACCTGACCGGCGCGGCCTCTTTGGTCGTTTGGTCTTTGTTGCTCGTGGTGACTGTCAAATATCTCTTCATCATCCTCAAGCTAGATAACAAGGGCGAAGGCGGCATCCTCGCCTTGTCAGCCTTGATTCGGGGCGCTACGAAACAAGAGAATGGCAAACGAGCGGGAAACATCCTGCTGTTCGGTCTCGCGGGTGCTGCGCTGATGTATGCGGATGGCATGCTTACTCCGGCCATCTCCGTATTGAGTGCCGTGGAAGGCCTTTCTGTTAGTGCGCCCATGCTTGCGCACTGGACCGTTCCCGTCGCTGTCGCCATTCTCGCAACGCTGTTTGCCATTCAACGATTTGGCACCAGAAAAGTCGGCGTTCTCTTTGGTCCCATCGTTCTGCTCTGGTTTTCCACCATCGGGCTTCTCGGCCTTAAGGAAATCTTTTCCCAACCGCAAATCCTGCTCTCTCTCAGCCCTGTGGAAGGAGTGACCTTCCTCATCCGTGAGTGGAGACATGCCTTGCCCTTGCTCGCCGCTGTGTTCCTCGCCGTCACAGGAGGAGAAGCCCTTTATGCCGACCTCGGGCACTTCGGCAGACGACCCATTCGCATCGGCTGGTTCTCGGTCGTGTTGCCCTGTTTGGTGCTAAATTACCTCGGTCAAGCCGCGCTGTTGACGTCGGATGCCGCAGCCATTCGCAGCCCATTCTTTTTGCTCGCCCCTGAGTTCCTGCGATTTCCTCTTACGCTACTGGCTACCGCCGCCGCGGTTGTCGCCAGCCAAGCTCTCATCACAGGCGCGTTTTCTCTCACCACTCAGGCGATCCAACTTGGCTGCCTACCCCGTTTCCTTGTCCGCTACACATCCGAGCACTCAGCCGGACAAGTCTATGTGCCCATGGTGAACTGGATGCTCGCCGTCGCTTGTATTTTCCTAGTCATCGGCTTTGAAACATCCGCAAATCTAGCAGGTGCATACGGTATCGCCATCGCGCTCACCATGACCATCACTTCGGTTCTGTTCTACTCGGCCGCGCGAGCCTGCTGGAACTGGTCCTTTGCCAAAGCATTCTCACTCACCGCCCTGTTTCTTTTGTTAGACGGCGCGTTCCTGGCTGCGAACGCATTGAAAATCGTGCATGGCGGATGGCTTGCGCTGGTGACCGGTGGCGCGATCATGTCGCTGATGCTGATCTGGATCTGGGGACGCAAACTGCTTTATAAACGCATTCTTGCCGGCGCTCTTCCAGTGAGCAACTTGCTGGATGAACTCTCAAAAGGCAAAATCCACCGCGTTTCTGGCACTGCGGTTTATATGAGTGGAAAAGACACAAAAGTCCCCACCGCATTACTTCACAACCTCAAGCACAACCAAGTGCTCCATCAACAGGTCATTCTGCTCCATGTTTCCACATCGGATGAGCCACACGCGACCGGTCCAGAAAGAATGACCCACCAAGATCTCGGAGAAGGACTCCACCGCGTCACTCTCGAATTCGGATTTGCCGATAGCCCAGCCGTGCCGCATGCGCTCAAAGAACTGTTGCCGGAAGAACTGCACTTCAATCCGAACAAGGCCACCTATTTCCTAGGTCGGGAAACTTACGGCGTCGGCAAAAATGCAGGGCTGTTCGATCGGGCGCGGCTGTTTCTTTTCGCCGTCATGGCACGCAATGCCTCGCCAGCCACCGCATACTTTCAATTACCACCCGGACGCGTGGTCGAATTGGGAGCGCATGTGACTTTGTAGGCCACATGATTCATTACTGCGGCTTGTAAAATCGGGCGGCGGCTTTTCTCAGAAGAGGATGGCTCACACTTGCCTTATCGATGAGGTTTTCTTTGGTGCTACGTTTTTTCCAACCGTGGTAAGCGGCTAACGTTTCGAACGCGGCATTAAGAGAGCCTTGCATGGGATTGTGCAGGCGGAAGTCGGCTTCGATGTTTTCGGGCAGGCCGATGGGGTAGAGAAATCTTCTGGCATCTAGATCGTTTAAACCTTTTAGGTAAAGGTCAGGCTTACTGAGGGCGAGACCCATGAGCATGTAGTGAGGATGCAACCAGCGGACGCCCATCACTTCGGTGCCGTTGGCGGTATATCCCGCGCCGGGCATGCCTGATTCACCACCAGAAAGGCCAAAAATACCTGAGTGCGCTGCTGCAGATTCCGGCCAATTATTTTTCGGATACGCCATCTGATCTGCTAACAGTTTTTTGCGAGTCTTAGGCCATAAAATCGATGAAATGAGATCGGCTTCTTGCCTGTCGAAGTCTGGATAGAACAAACTCTGGATTTCCGCGATGAACCCAACCCCACGGTAGGGCTCTCCGCTGGGAATCATTTTTCCGCGCGGTGTCCGATCCGGGATCATCGCTTCAAGTGCGAGAACCAACGCCGTTTCGCCACCCCAATCCCGCCAGCTAGCTGTGAGCAACGTCTTTCCATCATCCAGAAATCCATGACTGATCCAGCCTTCGGCATCCGTCACGGCATCAAAATTGAGTCGTGCGATCATGGCGACGACCTGTTGATTCATTTCCGTCAATTCAAGGATCTGGGTCGCAAGCAAAAGCGAATGCAGGGCGATCGATGTATCGATCGTGCTGAATTCCGTGCCAGGCACGATAGTGATACGGCCATCATTTCCGGAATGCACAAAGTGTGGGAAAAATCCCGCTGCTGTGGGCAAGGATTGGAGAGCTGTTAGAGTATTAGTGACTTCTAAGATAGCTCTTTCCTTATCGATGATCCCCTCTGAAAACGCTAATGCACTGGCCAGCGCATGCATACCCGTCGAAGCAGTGGACTCAAATTTACCTGCAGGTACATGGCCCCGATCTCGGGTCAACCCGCTTTCCAGATCGTGGCAACGACGCAGTTTCCCAAGAGAAATTCTAAACGCCCATTCTTCTAACGACATCTCGGGGCGCTCAGTGATGAAGCCGATCGATGAAAGCCGGAGATTGCAGCCCGGCTCGGCGATCCAGTTCATGATTTTGATGTTCCCTAGCGTTTGTGGGTCGAGCGGAAATGTTAGAGTGGTGGTGTTTTCACTATCCAGAGTCACGGACGTGCTCCAAACGACCCTACGGTTAACATCACCAAGCTCTAGTCGCAAAACTCCTTTGCCGCTGGCGTTCACCGCAAGTTCTCGAATGCCACATCTTTTCTCTGGAGCGCCGCCAAGTCCGAGTACATCGGTAGGATCTAAGGCACGTTTTTTCTGAGCGCCAAGACCCGCCAGCGAATGCCATGCGCCAGTCCAGTCACCATTCGGCTTCACGTTGATGACACCGCCCTTGGCATCTATCCTTGCCCCACCCGGGCCCATCCAACCAAAGTCGGATGCCATGTGGGTGAAGTTTTCGAACGGGTTAATCATCGGCGCCGCATCGGGTCGGTCTCCGGGAAAGGAAATCGAGTAGTCGATGATGGGCTGCCAGAGACGTGTGTTTTCAGCGACGCATTGAGAAACGAAAACAAGAAATGCGATGAGGATGCGGATGCGAAACATTGGAATGGGATTTTTTGGGATTTTTTTCTTAGCAAGAATTGCAACCTCAAGGTGCGGCGGCATTCTGGATCCGATTTTTTATTACTGCACAGGAGCGCAGTTTTTCATTTTTTAACCGCGCTGGTTTGCCAGATTTGCTCCAGCAACTCGTAGATTTTTGGATCGTGGACTTTTAGTTCTGCGGCGACGAAGGGATAGAAGTCGTTGCGGTATAGAAACGCTTCGGTGGCCTCGGCGAAATATTCTTTGTGATTCGTCAGCGCGTAATGTTTTGTCTCACGTCCGTCGTAGAGCATGACTTTTTCGTAGTCGCCACGTTTCACCGCCGCATCGAATGCGGCCAGAATTTCCGGATGATCAAAACTCAGGACCTGGTCATGATAACCATGTGCGAGCTCATGAAGAATCACCGCTGGCTGCTTGAGCATGTAACTCTTGGAGTAAAGCGCGCTTGCCACCGGGATGTGAACTTTCTTCACCAAATCGGGATGATAACCTTTTTTCACCAACCAATCTTTCCCCGGGTGATATTGCATGGAACCCAGCTCCGGATGCTTGTGCTCAATCCAAATGCCTATTTTACGCATGTCCGCGAGTTGCTTCTCCGGCATCAAGATAATGATGCGCTGAAGGTGATTTGCTAACATTTTCAACGCCAGCTCGCCATCCTTCGCGTGTTCGCCTTCGAGCAATTTCGGATCAATGGAAACCGTCCAACCCTCGATGTTTTTAACCACCGGCTCGAACCAACCGATTTTTTTCGTTTCCGCCTCGGCGCTCAGACTGATGATGGATGCAAACGCAAAGGCGAGAGTCAGGGTGAGTTTTTTCATAAATATGTTAGATCAATCGAGAGTGAAGATGGAATTGTTGATTTCGCGTTCGATGGCTTCGCCGCCAGCGCCGCGGAGTTTGAGCTTCATCGACATGCCCCAGGTCGGCGCGAGCTCAGGGATTTCCAAAGTGATGGATTTTCCGTCGGGTGAAACTTCGGCTTTGGAAATTTTCCACACGCGCTCGTTGAGATGCTTACAACCATAGTTCTTGGTGCGCTCTAAATCCCATGCGCGAACTTCCGATGCGGAAATGTCGGCGGCGGATTTCGGATCCAGCGCATCGCTGAAACCGATGGTGACTTGGCCTTTCTTGGTGCTGAGCGAAACCGGTTGGTAAGCGGGTTGGCCGGTGTAGCGGATGCGATAGAACCCGCCCGGTTGTTGACGATTGCCGGCCCATGCAAACATGCCGCAGCCGTAGAGCTGTCCATCCAGCGGACTGAAGCGACCGCGCATGAGCCCGGTTGGCAGCGGTTTCAAGCCCAGCGGGCTCATGCCGCCTTGCACTTCCTCGCCTTGGGTTTCGAAGGGCACGGTGTAAATTTTACCTTCGCCGTAGGAAAGATTGAGCAACGAACCGCGCAGGGTTTTCCATGCGGAGTTTTCCGGCACCCAGAGCAGCTCCGCAGGGGATCGATCGAAAGCGTTAGTGATCCAGCACAACGGTTGCTTCATCGCGGCATCCGATTCATCGGTGCTGTCGTGGTAGCTCCACATGTTTCCGTAAAAAACATTTTTGCCTTTCGGCTTCACCCAGTTGATGCGGTTTTTCGGTGTCCAGTTGCCTTCCTGATCGGTGACCATGAAACTGCCATCGGGATTCAAGCACACACCGTTCGCAGCGCGGAAACCGTTCGCGAGGATCTCGGTTTTCAATCCGTCCTTACTGACTTTCAACAAGGTGCCGTGATGCGGAACAAGACCGGGTTTTCCGTGGCGCGCGGATTTCGCATAGTAAAGATTGCCTTCCGCATCTGCCTGCAAGCCCATCGCGAATTCATGGAAATGCTCGGTGACTTGGTGGTCGCTGTTGAAACTATCGATGACATCCGTTTCGCGATCGCCATTCGTATCCCGCAGCAACGCGATCATGTTCCGGCAACTCACATAAATTTTCCCATCGATGATTTTCAGGCCGAGCGGTTGGAAAAGTCCGGTGCAGATCAACTGCCATTTCAGTTCGCCTTGGCTTTGATCAATGCCATCGACAATCCATACCTCGCCGTTCCAGGTGCAGACAGCCGCGCTTTTTCCGCCTTCGAAGAAATCAAAACCCGAGGTGCGCATCCATGACTTCCATGGATTGTCTTTGGATTCCGGAGTCTCAAACGTATCGACCGCCCATGCTCCTTCAGCCGGACTGGATTTAATCTGGGTGGTGAGGATTGTCTTACGGCGCGTGGGATATGGCAGTTTTGGTAACTCCTTTGTTAGATCGAGTACCACATCAAACACTTCTACTTTGCCAGCTTCATAGCGGATAACAAAATGAAATGGTTTCTTACTTGCGGGAAGAACATGCACCTGTTTGTCATCGAGGCGTAGTTTCAATTCTTTGCTACTAGGTCCGCAGTAGATCCAACGTTCGAAAACATTTTCACCGGCGAGTTTCGGAGTCTCATGAATTTCGCAATCGCCTACAGTATAACTTATGACAGGATCACCACCGCGCATTTCCAATCCTTTGAAGCGCACCCAGCTGCGGGGCAGCGGGCCGTAGGGAAGATTATCTCGACCGAGGATGCGCAGGTCTTTGAAATCGCCGGTTTCCGGATTCGCCCATACTGGCTCGTTGGGGAAGGTGAATTGTTTTTCGCCGACGATGCTCGTATGCGATCCGTGCGAACCATCGAAGCCGATGCCTTTCCAATCGATGAAATCTTTCCCCGTCCAGATCGCCGCAACGCGCATCGTGTCGTGTTCGTAAAGCATCCAGGCATTGCCCTTGGAAACGCCGCCGGGGCCCGGATCCAAACGCACGGTCAGGCCTTTTTGAGCGATGTTTCCTTTATCAACTTGCAGGGTCCAGAACAGGGTGTTGCCGTAATCCTGCAGAAGGTATTGCGGCTGTTTTTCCTGGGGCGCTTGTTCCTGAAGCTGACTCATCCCGCGTGGCAGGGAGGCGAGGTATGCGTCATCGACTGTGGTGAAAATCTTGTCGTTCTTGCCCTTGATGAACTCCTCGCGGAGGTAATGGATCACATCGTATTTCTGGGAGGTCGTGTATTGTGGCATCGCCATCATCTGGCCGTAACCTTTTTCCAAAGTCTGAAACATGCGGTAGGGATCGGCGCCATTTTTGACATCTCCGAGGTGGAAACGCGGGGCGGTGGGAAGCGAGCCGGGTTGATCGAGCGTGCCGTGGCAGGTCACGCACAACTGGGTGTAAATCACTTTCCCTCTCTCCAAACTTTTCTTGTCCCATGCTTTAACCAGCGCTTCGTGATCGGAAAGAGCGAGCGGCTGCACCACCGAACGATGCATTTCAAACTCGCTCAAAATTTCAAGCTGCAAGCGAATCGGGTGTCCGGAAATCTCGCCCGCTTTCGCATCAGGAGCTTTCGCTTTCGGTATCCAGTTGAACTCGGGAGTGTTGACTGCCATCGCATTGCCTTTCGACAACTGGCCGATCTCCTCCGCATTCAGCGTGCGACCCCAAAATCTAACACCTGAAATTTTTCCTTTGAAATAATCCGTGAGATTCGCCGATGCCATGCCGATTTGGAAAACCGGATTCTGTGGATCCTGAGTTGTGAACTTATCACGGGTTCCCTCTAACTGGCCATTGAGATACAGATTGATCTTCCCCGACTCCGATGTGACCACGGCGACATACTTCGTACCGGGTTTTAAAGCGGTTTTGCCTTCTATCTTTCCGATTTCCGCGATCTCGTAGACCAGCTTGTTATCCTTCACGTATAAGGCTTTGGAATCGGTCGCCCATTTCCCCTGAGGTAGGGTTTTGGCGAAAAGCCCGCCGCCCTTTTTATCCTGAGTGAATTCCACCATCGTGGTGAAATCCCTGTCCAACCTGATCAGCTCGGTGGATGTGGCGGCATCGGCGACCATCGAGGTTTCGCCCATTTCGCTGTTAGGAATGTCGCGACCTTTTTCGACCACTAAGCCATCGACCCAAACACGGAAACGGGCAGGCAAATTTCCAGAATGCTCATAGGCGACTTCGATCTTACGATTTTTCCCGGCAGGCAGTTCGACCTCCGTGCCTTTGCGCAAAATCAAATACGCCGCCTGCTTCGCATCGTATTCCGCGATGAAACGGAAGTTCGCGTGTTCCTTATCCGCATCCATCGTCTGCTCGATTTTTCCTTCTTTGAAAATCGGAGTGAACGTCTTGGCGAGCTCAACCGATGTCGGAGCGGCTTCCTGGGCGTAGCTTGTTAGAATCCCAAATCCGAGCAGTGCGACGGTTCTGGCATGTGCGATGAACAAGGATTTCATGAAGGCAATGATGGCTGGTCGATAGATGATTTACTTCGCTTTCGGGATCGCGTTCAGCGTGTAGAAACCTTCAAGCATTTTCCAAACTGGCAGATCACCAAAGAGTGGCGCGGCATCCTTGAACTGAACGTGATAGAGTCGGCCTGTCCATTTATCGTCGGTTCCGAATCCTTCCAAATCGATGAGCAAGGATTTGCGATCCGCCGAAAGCGTAACATTGGCGATCTTCTCATCGCGCTGCTCGTGGCGCGGCGAACCGTATTCCGCGAGGTTGGTGTAGAACCATGACTTCACAGCGAGCGCTGCTTTCAACTGATCGGGAGTGACATTCGCGCCGATGGGTTGGGTAAAATGGATGTCATATCCGGTAGGCGTCGCGGTGATCTTTGAAATGTCGGCGGCAACGGTTTTTCCATCGTAGATCACGTGTTGGAGGGCGGATGTATTTCCACCTTTAGCGGTCCAGCCGCGACCGGTTTGACCTAAAAGCATACTGCCATCCGGAAGGAAAACCGGACGCATGATGCCGGATGCCAAACCTCTGCCGAAAGGAATCACGCAACCTTGATCCTGGCCGTCGACGACTTCGGTGATGACGCGCATCAATTGCGAAAGCGTTTGATCACCGACGAACATCTGGTTTTTGTAACTGCCGAATTTCCCACCTGTTAGATCCCATGCGAGGTTGCCGGGAGAGTTTGCCAACATTCCGTGTGGCAGCCAGACAGCGCCTTTGCGGAGCTTGTCTTTCCAGAGATCATGGTTCAGCTCCGGCGCATCCGGAATCATGCCGGGCAGGTCTGCAAGTCCTGACATGTGGCCATAGAACTTATCTTTTTCCAACGGAACAATTTTTGACGAACCAACATACTCGCCTTGGTTTTCCGCATACCAGATCCGTCCGTCTGGAGCGACGCCGATTCCTGCCGGGCTACGTAGGCCGTAAGCAAAAGTTTCGGTTTTCCCTTTAGGAGTGACGCGCAGCGCCCAGCCACGATAGCCGCCCATGCTGCCCATGAAGCGTCCGCCGGCACGCCATGACACGCGATCGAACTTGTCATCATGCGAGAGATTCAGGAGGAAATAATAATTCCCCGCAGCATCTCTAACAGGACCGTGGGTGTATTCGTGATAGTTACCATGGAAACCATAATCATCGGAGACGGTTTGAAACGTATCCGCCCGACCATCGCCGTTTTTATCACTGATACGGGTGAGCTCGGGTTTTTGCGCGATGACGATGACGTCGCCTTTGTCGTCCTCGATACAGACGCCGAGACCCTCGTAAATTCCTTCGGCAAACAATGACCATTCGCCGTTGCGGATGCGCCACACACCGGCCGCGCGGGTGGCGAAAACCATCGTGCCGTCTTTGGCAACCGCGATTCCGGTGGGTTCGAAAAGCTGCACACGACCTAACAGATCGAGCGGTGAAATCCAATCCTCCAAGCTGTAACCCGCTGGAAGCTCGGTGGCGGCTTTGCCTGCTTTCGCGGGCTGGGTCACAAGTTTTTGCGGTGCCCAGTTTTCTGTTTTGCTGACGGCTTCGCGGACCGCAGGCTCAACTTTGAGCACTGCTGTGAGCGTGAACGGGCCTTTCGCACCTGCGGGGATAGCCCACTTGCCGTTTTCTATTTTGCCACCAACGGCTTTGAGATCACTGAGTTGGCTGGCTGCGATTTGGAAACTCTGCGCTTCTTTGGTTGCACCGCTGAGAGTGATGGCGAGCGCGCCTTTTTCACTAAGCGAAATCGTTTGCTCGAAAGTATTTTTACCAACACGGAAACGGAAACTTGGATTGCTGGCTCCCGTTGGCGAGAGATGACCGAGAAACTCCGCATCGAGTGCGGCGAGGCGATCCGCGAAATCGACCTTGTCCCAAAGATGTTTTTCGATCGCGACGTTGTCTTGCGCATCGGGTTCTTTGAATTCGAAATCAACCGGTTCGCCCTTGCTGGTGAGCGGTTGCAGGAGTGCGATGCCTTCGAAATGCACTTTCGCGCCTTTGCCCATGGTCGGCATATCACGACCGCGTGAGGTGCGTTCTTGCGTGAGATTCAAAAATCCGCCGGACCAGATGCGGCGCACGGAAAGCATGCGCGGATCAAAGGTGAAGTTCATGCCGTTTGGCTGGCCCACGTGCAGGGCGCGAGCGCTGGTTCCTCTGAGCGCGGCACGGAAAACGCGGGTGCGATCCGTCACGATTTCCTCGTTTGGAATTTCGATGATATTGGTTGGCTGCGCTACGACCTGGCGTTTCACCATGACTTGTGCAGGACCTTGATCTGCGCCTTCGGCAAGCGTGCGCAGGTAATGAAAGACCGAATCCATATCCTCATCCGAAACCATTTCTTTGGTGTAGTTCGGCATGATGGCCAGATACGCCGTGTCTTTGGTCGGTCCGTGTTCGGCGATGACTAATTCATCCCATGACTTGCGCAGGGATCTCTCGAAATACCCGCGATCGGCTTTCACAAGCGTTTCCTTGCCAGCTATCGTGACCTTGCGTTCGCGTGGTGTGGTGAGTAAAAGACCGAACAGGTTCGGGCCGGTTTTGTTAGAAGGATCATTCTTGGTGACCGTATGGCACTCGGAACAACCGACCGTTTCGAAAACTTTTTTCCCCGCTGCAACCGCATCGACTTCGACTTCCGCGGCTCCGACCCAACCTGCTCCAAGAACAGGGACTAACATCCATTTGGTAAAACTCATGATGATAAAATGCTTATAAATTATTTCTTCGGTTGCTCTGCGGCGGCTGGCTTTTTGGGCTTCAGACGTAAGATGACTTTCGTGTCGATTGGGGGAATTTGAGCGGTATCGACGGACCAGACGAGGCCTTCGTTTGCGTGTCCGTGGATACCTGGCAGCGCGAGTAACTCATCGCCGAAGGTCGCGAGCGAGAGCACGTTGCCGCTTGTATCTGCTAGATAAATGGGATCGTTTTCGCCGTCTTTGTAAACGTGTGAACCCACAAACAAAAACGTATGGGTCGGAAACGTGCGGTCTTCTTTTTTCTCTTCCGGAACCGGTATACCGTCGAAGCTTTCCTCTTCTCCTTTGATCAGAAATTTTTTGATCGGATGTTCTTCAAGTTCGCCGGCTTTGTTTGCGAACACCAGATAGACCTCGATTTCCTGGCCGCGAGGTTCGAGATCGACCCAACGCGGACCGTCTTCGGTTTGGACTTCCTTGCGCATCGCGGGGTTGCCGGGTACCGCGCCGATCAAAAGCAAGGCGGCGTGAATGTGCGCGGCCTTGGGCTCGACCATGATCATGGATTCGTGCTCTTTGCTGTCCTTGGTGCAGGCGATCAATTCTAACATCCCTTGGGTCAGGCAGACTTTGGCATCGACATCGATGTAGCCTTTTTTCACCAAAATCTTCATCCCCGGCATGACCAGCTCCTCACGATTGTTCGCAAGTTTGATCAGCTCCTCGGCTTTTTTTGTCTCCTCCGCTTTCAGCTCTTCTGCGGTTTTTGTTTTCTCTACGGCTTTCTCCTCAGCTTTCGCCGGCTCCTTTGCGGGCTCCTGCGCATGAAGCGTTGAGTTCACCGCGAACCACGCCATGCCGACGATGGCGGATTTGAAAATGAGAGATAAAGGTTTCATGTTTTAGATCGATGCGGACGAGGTTCTTTGGAACGACCGGGAATGTCGCAGCTTGCAGGGATTATTCAACGCGAGAAATCCGCTCAACCTTTCGGCCTTATGGCGCCAGTTTATCCCAATCTTCCTTCGTCATGGGTTTGATCTGATACTCCATCATGGTCAGCCATTTGCCTTTTTCCTTCACCAACAACACCTCAAACGCATAGTATTCCGCACTCGGCTCCGCGTCTTTTTTCTTTTGAGTATATAGGAAAATCCCAGATTCATGTGCCGTCTGGGTATCGCCGTAGCGATGCGCGAAACGGAAATCCACCGCTGCCTCGATCTCGCCGGCCTTGGTGTCGTCGAACTCAGTTTTCCAGCGATTCAATGCCTGCCCAATCGGGTAACTCGCGCGTTTCGCTCCCGTCACAAAGATGGCTTTTTCGTGAAAAGTCGTTTTGTAGGCTGGGAAATCGCCTTGGTTTACCGCCCGGGAAACCTCTTTCCAATAAGCATCCAGCTCGGCGAGGCGGGCGGGCTCCCCATCCTCCAAGGGCGTCACTTTGTAGCTGCGGATCGCTATCGGGCCGTGGTCGCCTTGAATCGCGATCGGGCCAACTTTGGCATCGCCTTCAAATGGAGCCGATTGTGTATGCCCCGTGGTTGCAACGTTTTCCTGCACCAACTGGCCATTCACCAAAACTCTCTCAAAAGTCGCGTTTTTGAATTTTTTCCCAGCTTCGTCGAAACGCGGGGCGCGGAACACGATTTCCATCGTCTGCCATTCACCCGGCGCTTTGGAGGCATTCACTTTCGGCGCAGTGCCTTCGTAGTTCTGTCTGCCCTGAGGCCGACCTTTGTCATGGCGTGAATACAAGCCGCCCAGATCTCCAGAACCAACTTTCTCCTTACCGAAACTGTCCAAAATCTGGATTTCATAGCGACCCATCACATACACCCCGGCGTTCGAGCCTTTGGGAACCATGAATTCCAACTCGATTTTGACATCCCCGAATTCTTCCTTGGTCATCAAATACGGCAGTGCTTTGTCCTTGGTGGTCGAGTTCACCAAAATCTTGCCTTCGCCTTTTACCTCAAACTCGCATTTATCCGCCACCGCGCTGACTTCAGAAACCCCACGCCATTGCTGGACTTCACGAAATTCCGCAAGCGGCTTGTCTTTCATCAAGTCCCGCGTCTCCGCAAAACCCACAACCGGCAACAAACAAACCATCCAACCCGTGAAACGTGTAACCATCATTTTCATAACGCCGATCACTAAAGTACAGCCGCGCCGTTCTCCCAGCACGAAAATGGGAGCGGAAGACAGGGGTCAGGCAATTTGTAACAATGAGGTTTCAACGCAAAGCCGCGAAGAACGCTGAGTTACGCAAAGCCGGTGCTCTGAAAAAATTTGAGTTTTCTGAGTAAGTTTCGAAAAAATTACTCTCAGGCATCCTATGACTTAAAGATTACACAACCCAAGCAAACTTAAGAACACTCAACCCAAGCTTTGACTACATTTCATTCCGTCCAGGCGTTTGGGGCTTCGCCATTTTAAAATTTATTCGCTACCGCTTATTCGGCTTTGCGAAACTTAGCGTTCTTCGCGGCTTTGCGTTGAAAAATTTCTTCCTCTTCATTCATCAATCATCAATCGGAAATGCAGTGTGAACGCCTTGCGAGTGTTAACGAGCTATCACAATTAAGGCGAAGCCGTGGTGGCTTGGACGGAGCGAAGCGTAGTCAACGCTAGCGAACTTCAGAAAATGTGACGTAGTCCTGATCGCCTGGACGGAGTGAAGCGGAGTCAATCAGAATGTTCCTGAGAGACAGACAATTTGAGCCTGTTAGGATTGAAGATTTTTTTACAGAAGGTAACGAAGAGAACGAAGGATGTGCCAACACCTCATTCTCAACTCTTCTGCCATAGAATCATAAAAAGCTAAGCCAAGGCCGCAGTGCGGAACTCCTTCGTTGACTTCGTTACCTTCTGTAAAAAATTAAAGATTCTCACAGAAGGCCACGAAGAGAACGAAGGATGTACCAACACCTCATTCTCAAATCTCCTGCCAAGAAACGAAAAACTCAAAGCCAAGGCCACAGCGCGGCGCCCCTTCGTTGACTTCGTTACCTTCTGTAAAAAATTAAAGATTCTCACAGCCCCGACTCATCGCCTATCGCCGATATTTCCCGCCCCAACCCCACAACAGCCTCTCACCTATCTCGCGCGGGTGGTTGGGTAATATCATAAATCACCTCAACGACTCCGCCGCCGAGATCTCGCGTTTCGCTCATAGTGCCGAAGCGATCTAACAGTCGCTGCATTGCGGTGTTGTAGGTGAACATGGAGGCGAACCAACGTCGAATTCCCACCTCGCGTGCGGCTGAGGAAAGCGCGCTCAACAACTCAAACCCCGCACCCATGCCCTGCCATGGATCGGCGATCACGACGGCAACTTCTGCTAGATCCTTCTGATCTTTATCGCGGAAACAACGCGCCACCGCGATGGGCATGTGCTCGGTTCCGTCATCAAAGCTGACCGCCATTCCGTAGGCGAGGTGATCGATGCCGTCCGGAGAGGTCAGGCGGTCGAGCTCGCTTTCGGAGAGTTTCGATTTGTCGAAAAAGAAGCGCCGGAGCCGACTTTCCGGACCAAGCTCTTCCAACGCAGCGGCCAGCGCGACCCGATCCGAGGGCACGATGGGCCGGATCATTCCACGGGTTCCATCCGCAAGCACCATTTGCCGCTCATGCTTGCTGTTTTGTTTCTGTGGAGTTGGATCCAATCGTTTGAGGTATCGTTAAAGGCTTGGGGTAAGTGAATATAGCACATCCGCAGTAGTCACCACAGGTTTTCCTGTCACGATCTCTGCGATGAAAGGACTGCTGGAAGAACTCGACTACTGCGATTGCCCGTTGGGAAAAATCATTTTGCGACGCAGGAAAGTGCTGAGCCTCGGTGGCGAAATCATTTACGACGTCATCCTCAACGACGAATTTCTCATGAGCAGCCTGTTTCATGCCGCAGAAGACGCGCTCGCTGATCTTGGGTTGGAAATTCTCAATGAGCCGCAGGCCGATGTCATCGTTGGCGGACTGGGGCTCGGTTACACGGCGGCGGCGGCACTGCGTCACGCGAAAGTGCGTTCGCTCTCCGTAGTCGAATTTCTTGAACCGGTCATCCGCTGGCACCGCGAGGGACTGCTGCCTGTCGATCCCCAGCCTGACAAAGATCCGCGCACCACGATTGTCCATGCCGATTTCTTCGCTCTCGCCGCCTCGGGCAACGGCTTCGATCCCTCCCGCCCAGGCGCCAAGGTCCATGCGATTCTGTTAGACATCGATCACACCCACAGTCACTGGCTGCATCCGCGCCACGCAAGTTTTTACTCCCATGAAGGCATGTCCCTCGTGCGCGATTCACTCCATCCCGGCGGTGTCTTCGCCATGTGGGCGGATGGTTTCCCTGACCGCGACTTCGTGGAATTACTAACAAAAGTTTTCGGCAAAGCCGAAGGCCGCGAAGTAAGTTTCCCAAATCCACATACCGGTGAAAATTCTATCAGCACCGTCTATCTCGCTGGCGGAACGCTCGCTCAATGAAGAGATTGACGATTGACGATTGTTGATTGATGATTGACGATTATTGATTTTTGATTTTTGATTTGGAAGAAATTTGTCCTGAGTTACTGACTTTATTCATGGCGGCGATCTTCTTCGGTCACCGATATTTCCGCATCCCGCCCCAACGGGGCAACCTACGTTAGCCTAGGGCAACGACCTGAGAAAGAATCCAACCACCCACGCCCCACAGGGGCAACCTACGTTAGCCTAGGGCAACGCCCTAGGAAAGAATCCATCAACCATCCCGAGCCCTGAAGGGGCGCACTACGTTTGTAAAACGATGTGTGATTAATAGAGTTGTTCCAACTCTCCGTTATACCCGTTAGCTCTTATAAAATATTTTTGAACAGAAGGTAACGAAGTCAACGAAGGATGTTCCAACACCTCATTCTCAACTCTCCTGCTAAAGAATCATAAAAGCAAAGCCAAGGCGCGGTGCGAAGCCCCCTTCGTTGACTTCGTTACCTTCCCACCCCGATAAAGTCGGGGCTGTAAAAAAAACTAATTTTTATAAAGGAACAGACAAATGAATCTCTGAAGAAGTGAGCTCTGCTCGATCACTCAACAGAGCTTCATAGCGTTCCACATTCCAATTGATCCAAATAGATAAACTCCGGTGCTTTGACTCCCGCTTGCTTGCGGATCTCGATCAGACGCTCGGACTCGAAGAAGGCTTTGGCATCGGCGATCGAAGTCCACACGCTGAAATGGACAATCTTGTTAGGATCGGATTCGTATTTGAGAACCTGATACGACCGCTCGCCGGCTTCTTTGCGAATGCCAGCAGCATTGTCAAATATCTGCTTCCATGCCGCATAGTCTGCGACTTCGTGGATGATGAGAACGTTTTGCATATGAAATTAAGTTTCTTGGTTGTTAGATTTTTGGGGGCCATGTCACGCCTGTGAGTTCCTTTGGCAATTGCGTCGGGTCTGTGGGGTAGAATTTTGTGAGGTCGATCCCTGTTGCCTGCGAGCCTTGCAAAAATTCCAACTCCTCTGGTCCGCCCATGATCAACCAGAGCACCTCGGCGTCCGTATCGTTAAACACTTGGCGCAGCAAGTCCGGAGCCACCCACACCCCACCATACTTCGGCACGGTCAAGGTTTCCTCGCCCACCCGCAAACGGCCCGTGCCTTCCAACACGAAATAAAACTCTTCCGAGCGAACATGCTTGTGCAAGGTGTTCGCGCTTTGTGGCGGCAAGCGCCAGAGCCGCGCCCCGAGATTCTCGCTACCTGTCCTCTCTAAAAAATCCGCATTCGGAATCTGCATCAAATTCGATGGCCTCCACGTCAGATCTGCGGGACTGATGAGATGGTATCCGTTACGGGCTTTCATGATCGCGTCTTGATTGAGGGCGAGTGCCAATGTTGATTTGGTGTCCAAGACCGATTAGAAACCTGCTTTTGAAGGACAGGAAGAAGAAACGTTGCGATATCGATTAGGACAACTGACAGTTCCAAGTGAGGCAGCTTTCCTTTTCGGAGAAAGGCGGACCATTGCTCGTTCTTTTGTGCGTCAGAACTGAACTCCGCGGTGAAAGGCACAGGAATGGCATCTGAAATGATGGTTGAGCGCCGGGCAAAAGTATTGGTAACGGCTTCGGTGAGGATTTTCCCGTCGAAGTTAAGGTGGGACTGCATCCAGTACAGATCATAAAAATCCTTCATGCGGCTATTGTTGATGCCAAGTGAAACCGCAGCTTCCAATTTCTCAGCTACGACGGTTTCCATAGGATATGTCGCAAGGGAAATGTCCTCATAGTCGAGAGGAGCCGGCCACTTCTGAATACGTACTTCGGGAGTAATGATGTCCCCGAAGCCAATATCAAATTGCAGGGGGATTCTCACCTTGCCGAGCTGGCAGGTGATCAGCACCCGCACCCCGCCATAGCTGTTCTCTTCCCGGATGGCCGCCGCCCGGATATTTTCCCAGCTCAGGGCATCTTCCTTTTCAGGAGTAAGCTGGCAGATTTCGGTGAAAATCTCTTTCAAGGCCTCGGGATCGTAATCGCCAAAGCTAAGAAAATCCGCATCCCGCGTCGGGCGATGTCCCTCTGGTTCGACAAAGCGAAAAAGTTGGGCCCCTTTGAGAATCAAGCGATCCGCGTAGTCACTCCGAGCCAAGCGCGCAAAGAAACGACTGAGGGCAAATTGCTCTAGCAATGAGGCGTAGCCGATGCCGGTCTGACGACCCTCATTTCTCAGCCGATCTTGGAGTGATGCAATCAGGTTCATGGCTTAAACAAGGGCATCAAGGTAGGGACGGATGACACGAGTGACACGTTGAAATTTTGCGTATTCCATGATCTCAATGGGTTTTACGCCGTTTTTGAGGAGGTCTTTGAGCGCTTCAAGACAGACATCGAGACCTACCCGACTGCGGTATTTGAAGCAATCGATGACAGTGCGCGCCGGATTGGTGATCTGGGTTGGAATGTCGTTCAGTAGGTGAGTATCGACGCCATTTGTAAAGGAGCTGGCTACCTTGCTGCGGACGACTTCCAGTGGAGGATAGCCGATCTTCGGCGTGACGGCGTTCTGCTTGAGGAGAATCCACACGGCATGGGGTTGTTGGGTTCCGAGCTGGTGAAACTGTAGCGCGGAGAGAAGCGTGATGACCGCGTGAGGCACTCGGGCGGCCACTTCGGAAAGGCTCAGGTTCTCGTCCAGCTCCGCATCGGGATGATGATAAATTCCACGCGACAGCCGGATTAGCTCACCTGCCTTCACCGCCTGTGAGATTACCGCGCTACTGATCCCCGATTCACGCAGGCTCTCCTCACGGAGTAGCCGTGAACCTTTCGCAAGTCGTTGGAGTTGGGATCGCTGATTTTCCATTTCTTAGTAACTAGAGTCTAAGTTACTTGTTTTTAGAAATTTCGGCAAGCTAGAAATTTGTGCCTTCTCCTTGCTGATATTTTCCCTCTTCATTCAAAAATCAAACCTCAACAACGCTTTGTGAGCACTAGCGAACTTTCTTTTAAGACAAAGTCCTAATCGCTTGGACGGAGTGAAACGGAGTCAATCATCAATCGGAAATCAGAATATCCTGAAGAACAGACAATCTGAACCTGTTTGGATTAAAGATTTTTTTTACAGAAGGTAACGAAGAGAACGAAGGATGTGCCAACACCTCATTCTCAACTCTCCTGCTAAAGAATCATAAAAGCAAAGCCGAGGCGCAGTGCGAAGCTCCTTCGTTGACTTCGTTACCTTTTGTAAAAAATCTGTATTTCTTCTGTGAGACAGACAATTCACTCCTACTTATAACGAATGTTAAAAAGAGGCTGCTGAGTCTATTTAGGCCTTAATAGATTCTAAGGTTTATCGGTGAATCACCGATCATTATCCCATCTGCATCGAACATGAACTCCGCGCCCTCGCCGCAGTTCCCACCGCAACAAATGCCGATATCCATGCGATATCCATCTCCGTTTCGTTCCACGCGGAGATGTTCTGGATTGGCGTCGTCGAGATAAATATTGGGATCATCAATGATGAAATATTCAGCAAGCGATTTACCCGCTTTCAGATGACTTATTAGCCCTCTAAGAAAGATCGCTTTCCACATCTTAGCCACTTGCAACACCACCTTATTAAGCTTCTCCTCAGAGCCCACCACCTTGATGGCTTTGTTGATATCTTTTTGGTTCATGTTTTAAATTTAAGGCGACCTAGATCAGCACAGAGGGATAGACAATCTAACGTTTGACACACCAACTGGCCAACAGAGCGACTCATCTTTACCGAAGGGTGCAGATATTCGTCTTTCAATTCGCGTTGGTGTCCTCAGGAACTTTCTCTTTCTCGAGAAGGTCCTTTAGCGAGACGTCATTCTGATCCTTCCAATTTGCCGGACCTGAGCTGGGATATCCCGCAACTATCGACGCGGCAGCGCTCGGCGAAGAGAAAACTGTATCAACGGTGAACAAGTAGTGGCCGTCTGACTCCAGCTTCAAAACTCCTTGTTCGATCAGTTCCTCTCGTTGTTGGGCATACCCCTTAGCAAGTGCTTCGGTTGGGTTTCCCGATGCTCGTGATCCTCCCAAAACGATAAAGCCTTCGTCGCTTTGTGTGGCTTGTGCCTTGATGCCCTGTTTCGACTTGTTGAGCGAGAACTGCGGCAATTCAACCGGACTCACGTTCCTAACTTTCGCTTTTGTAAAATAGGCAAACCCGGCGGTCTGCGCTACGAGACCAAGATGTTCTAAAAACTCTAACATAGTAGCCTGCTCCGCCTTTGAAAGAGTCTTGCTCGGAGGTGCGGTGGAATTACTCAACTTTATACGCTTGGCCGCCGTAGCAAGTTCGATAAGCGCACTTTCAAGCCATAGCACGTGGGACTTTGTCAGATTGTCATCCTTACTGGAAAAAAGAAGTAATTCCGTTACTTCAAAGCCAAGGGTTGATGGATGGCCTTGGACACGTTTCGCAACGTTCTCGCTTTCTCCAATGTAAAGCCGCCCATGCCCTTCCTCCGATTCTCCCTTTACCAAATAGACTCCGGGTCGTTCAAATTCCATCCAATCACCCATCGTGAGTTCTTTGATACGACTGACTGGCATGGCAACAGCTTGTCCCGTCCAATTGACGAGTTCATAAAATCTGGGTCCAGACGCAGTTCCATCCGGAAGGAAAAGTCGAAGTTGTTTGCCGTGGTTCATATTTCTTCTGTTGTTGCCAATGATTCTTCCACCGCACGAAACTCTGCCAGCGCAGCTTCCAAGCTCTCCACAATCTCCGCTGCTAACAAGGCTGGGGCTGGGAGGTTGTCGCTGTCTTCTAGGCTGTCGTCTTTGAGCCAGAGGATGTCTAGGTTGGCTTTGTCTCTGGCGATGATCTCGGCGTAGGTGAATTTCTTGAAGCGCTCGGTTTCTTTGCGTTTGGTGAAATTGCCGGGTTGATAGACGGCTTTGAAATCGTCGAGGTCTTTGTTGGCGAGTGGATTGGTCTTTAGGGTGAAGTGCTGGTTGGTGCGGAGGTCGTAGATCCAGAGGTCTTTGGTCCTTGGCTTTTCGCTGGCTTCTTTGCGCTCGAAGAAGAGGACGTTGGCTTTCACTCCTTGGGCGTAGAAGATGCCAGTAGGCAAGCGCAGGAGGGTGTGGACGTTGCAGCGTTTGAGGAGTTCGCGGCGGATGGTTTCGCCGGCACCACCTTCGAAGAGGACGTTGTCGGGGAGGACGACTGCTGCGGTGCCGCCGATCTTAAGTTCGCTGACGATGTGCTGGACGAAGTTGAGCTGTTTGTTTGCAGTGGTCGCCCAGAATTCGTCGCGCTCGTATTCTTGTTTCTCGGTGCTGATCTTGCCGTCGTCGCCGACGATGGTGTAACCGCCTTTTTTGCCGAAGGGCGGATTGGCGAGGATCATGTCGAATTTCCTGCCGCTGGGCTGCGCGAGGGCGTCGGCGCGGTCGACGGGTGGATCGTTCGCGTCGGCGGTGGAGCCAATGCCGTGGAGGTAGAGATTCATCGCGCAGAGGCTGACGACACTGGGGACGATGTCGGTTCCGCGCAGGGCTTCTGTTCTGAGGTGTTTGATCTCTGGCTTGCTCAGCTTGTTGTGTTGGGAAATGTAATCGTGGGCAGCAAGCAAGAAGCCGCCGGTGCCGCAGGCGGGATCGCCGATGACTTGCCCAGGCTTGGGTTGCATCACATCGACGATAGCGCGGATGAGCGGGCGAGGTGTGAAATATTGACCTGCGCCTTTGTCGGATGAGCTGGCAGTTTTTTCTAACAGGCCTTCGTAGATCGCACCCTTGATATCGACATCCATCCCAGACCAATCCTCGTCGGCGATCATCTTGATCACCCGCTGCAAGTCAGAGGGGTTGGAGATTTTGTTCTGTGCCTTGCGGAAGATGATGCCGACGAGACCGGGCTCTTTGCCGAGATTTTCGAGGGTGTGGCGGTAATGGATTTCGAGATCGTCTCCACTCTTGCCGCTCAGCACGGACCAAGCATAGGCGTCAGGGATCGGATTATCGAAACCCAGCTCGGTCATCTCGTCAGCGAGCTTGAGGAAAAGCAGGTAGGTGATCTGCTCGATGTAGTCGCCGTAACCGACCCCCGCGTTCTTGAGGACGTGGGCGTAGTTCCAGACTTTGGAGACGATGGAGGCTGAGTTGTCGTTAGTCATAATTTTGTTAGTTACCAAACCAGGAACCAAGCACTGTGACGATGGTAGCTAAGTCTTCTGCTAACCATTTTTCAGTCAAGACTTCCTGTGCCCAGGCATCTGGACTCGTGAAAATTTCACGATAAATTTCCGAGGCTCTTAGAAATTGATCGGTGTCCTTGATGGCTGCTATGATGCTTACCGTGTTGTCCCTTTCATCGATGGTCATCATCGCTACAGCCCGGCAGGCATCATGCGCATGCTTCACCGCCTGAATGCGTGAAAGTGCCCGTATTTCTGAACTCTTCTCCAAATTCAAAGATTCCAACCAACGGTCAGCGGCGGCTGTTAGTTTCATTACCGACCATGTGACCGGGTTCAAAACCTCAAGATCCAAATCGTCGATGGATAATTTGAATGGGTGCATTTGGCTGCCTACAGCTTCCGGGTTATGGCGTCCATGGACACCCTCCTCACCGAGAGAGGGGGCGTGTTTGACTCTAATTCTATCCGTGCGCAGGTTCTCGGCTCCCGTCGGAGGTGTAGGTGCATGCAACTCGACGATGATTTGCCGATCTTCACTTAGTCTTTTAAAAAACTGCCAGCGCTTACCCTGAGCCATCGTGGATACCTCGAAGCCATTATCTTTCAACGCTTTTGAGATAAGGCTGTTAGTCGTTTCATCGGCGATGAGATCAAGTCCGACAACGAGATCGAAATCTTTGGTCACGCGTGGTGTCGGATCCGGCCAGCGTTCCAGTGGTACCACGATGACGGGTTGGTCCTGATCCAGCAGCCATTGCTGCTTGAGGAAGAGACCGTACCCACCAGCCACGATGATTTCGCCGCTTACTGTTGTGAGATCACGCCAGAGTGGTTTGAAATGTATCCAGAGTTCGTCTTCGATCTTCGCCATTAACTTATTCCTTTGAGGATTTGTGCCCTAATGTCTCTGGCTGCATCTTGCTGACGGGCGTCGCCGTTGCGAAGTTCGATCCAAGTTTGGATTTTACTCGCCCATCTCAGCCCGTCAGAATCGGTATCATTCTGGAAATAAAATCCTGCTTCAGAGGTTTCGACTAGCTCGACATCGGCGAAGCTACGAATATCTTCAGGGCTGCCATCGAGGATTTTCCAAGCTTTGCTGATATTTGTTACCGCTACTTGAAGTGGACGTCCTTGTCCAAACGGGGTGTATTTTGTTACCGATGACTCACCGGTGATGGACCACTTCAGCCCCTCACTTTGTGATAGGCGGGGGAGCGCGAGTAAGGGCTGCGGTAAGCGCAATCCCATTTTTGCCGCACGTGGCGGCCTCCACTCTGAACCCAATTGATCCAGCAAACGCAACGAATCCTTCAACCTGATTTTCCGACCTGAGCTGGAGACAATGAGTTCGTCTTCGAGGGCCTTGACTGCCTTGGAAACTTGGGAGAGCGAAAGATTTGTGCCACTGGTTTGGATGACATCATGGAGCTCACCCAATGTTTCATATTCTGCCTGCACCAGAAAAGCTCTTGCAACCATGCTTGAGCGTCCACGATAAGGGTTGCTCAGAGCACGAGATTCAGGATAGCGATTTTTATAACCCGTGCGGTAAATCAGCATCCGCCTCGGGATCGTAACAATACCGTTCCCACATAGATCCATCCCGCTGACCTGTGCTTCTTCCAGCTCCTTTAGGCGCTCTTCCGAAAGGTACGGGACGACAATCATCGGATGCATCTCCGGGTCGTTTTTCTTCTTCGTGCAAAACTTGATTTGTTGAATGGCACTCTGAACCACTTGCGGTGTGCTCTTAGACTTCACTTCCACCAAAAAGAGAAATCGCTCCAGAGTGTCGCCTCTCAGACAGGCCGTAAGCATGGCATCAGCACCCGCTAATTCTTCCTGATCCGTGAGCAAAGATTCTCGCTGCAGCGGGAGAAGCAAGTCCCTGGTCTGCAAGAGATATTCCATGATCTTCCACTCATTCATTTTCTTATTTTGTTAAGTTTTCCCACACGAGAAAAACGATTTATAAGGAAATTAAATATGATTTTCTTAAATTGTCAAGTTTTCCCACTCGGGAAAATAATGAATTGCAAGAAATATTGCAATATGGACGTTGATCATAGGATTTCTATAAGTGGCCACAAGTGGCTTAAAAAACGACTTGTGGCCACTTTAAAATAAAGTTCGGCGGTAGTGGATTCCATGATGATTCGACGTCAATCCTGCCAGATCGCCCATGATCTACGGCACCTCGCTCGCCGTCATCTCATCGCTTGCCCGCCGAAGCTTCAGCGTAGGAGGGTAGTTCCAGACTTTGGAGACGATTGATGCGGAGTTGTCGGTGGTCATTGTAGATTCTTCTAAAGGTTTGAAACTTCGTATTTGGCTTCTCGAAGATCAAATGCCGGTCGCGTCCCCTCAAGAACGTCCACCAAGCAGCGATTGATCAATGGATCCTCGATCGCTCCAGACTCGTAGATGACATGGTTGCTGTTGGCCTTGTCGATCTTGGCGTGGATTACCTGGTCGGCATCACAAACAACCGCCAGGTTCGGGTTGTGTGTAACAAGTATCACCTGCCTCCTGGTTCGCGCCACCCGAACGCAGGGCACCAAGGTGTCGAATACAGTTTCGTTGTCTAAGTTCTCCTCGGGTTGATCGATGATAAGAGGAATCTCGGACTTGTCGACGAGTAGGTAAAACACCAAGAGAAGGTTGCCCTTTTCCCCTGGCGATAGCTGACCAAGGGGCCTGCCTCCCCACCGTATCTCAAACTTAGGCTCGAGGTAGTCGAGCCCATGAACAAAATTTGCCAGTGCCCGAGGATCGATGCCCTCTCGGAGCTGACTTGAAATAGACCTCTGTGGCTTTCCTTCGGCCCTCTGATCGTAATTCAGCGCATCACAAACACTAGCGACGAACTGTTTGACTCCCCCTTCAGTTTGAAGGTCAGCCGAATCAACGAGGTTGTTCGCATACTCCATTCCTTCTTCCTGCCCCATGAAAGAACCTGTTTTCCCTTGATGTAGATGCGTAAGAAATTTCTCGGAAAACTGTTCGTCTTGAATGTGCACTGAAAACGAAAGTCGTGATTCGCCTCCAAAATCCGGAAATCCGTCTATGAACTCCTGAACAGGCCGGTGCAAGGTCTCAAATTCTCTGCGAAGGGCATCCTTTTCAGTAAATATTTGCGCTACTACCCCTTCCCGTGCCTGCTCCATCGCGGAGATTTTTGCAGGGAGGTATTCAAGATCCTTAATCGCCTTCTTGATACCTCTTCCTGATTCAGCGTCAGATTCGGTACCGACTAGTTCCATAACTTGAGATTTCCAAGTCTGGTACGCTTCAACGTATGCTTCGTAGCGGCGTTGGGGCAGCGAGAGCTTCTCATTCTCTGCCCTCATTTCCACAGTGAGCGAATTAGACCTTGATGTGATTGAAACAGGGTTATCTAGGGACAGGAGATTATTGGCCCACGTGACTACCGCAAGTGATCGATCTCGGATAGCTTCAACTGGATCCCGATTCGTCGAGAGTTTTGCGATTTTTGCAGCATCCAGGCCGAGAGGCGAAGCCAGTTCTACGATTCCTGGGAGGCTTGCTTCAAAGGTATCCTTGAGGTTTTTGATACGACCCAAGAGTTTTCTCGCGTCTTCAACACGACGTTGGTGTCTGTCCCTAATGGTCGAAACTCGTGTCTCTTGCCTTGAGAGGACTCTCTTTTTAGATCTTAGAGTTACGAGTTTCTCAGCAGCGGCCTTGATTGTCGGCTCTTGAGCTGGATCGCTAGGCGGGCGTTCAACACGTGCTGGACGTCCAGTCGCTCTCAAAGCGGAGATTTCCTCCCAAGTTGCTCGATATCTTCCTTCGAGCGTAGTTCGATTGGAAGGCTTCAATTGGGCAGTTGACCTTTCGATTGCTGTGTTGAGACGCTCAAGTTCAGTTTTTAAAATCCTAATGGCTCTTTGGTTCTCCTCGCTCTTCAGGTCTATTAGCTCTTTGAGGCTACTGCATCCAAAACGTTCCCCTTCGGGTATATGTGAGAAGATCACGACTTGGAGCTCCTCATAAAAGCGATCCTTCTTGCCGGATCCAATGTCGTTACAAATCTTTTCAAGAAAGGACTGCGGAATGTAGTGAACCCTTCGAACTGCTTGAGGATCAGGGTCGTCATTGAGCGAAACTGGTCCCGAAGGTGGACCTCCGCTCCAAGTTAGCGTCGCCTCGAATTGCTCTGCCAGCCGCTTGCGAGGGTCACGAAACCGGTCCTTGGTTAGAAAGCTGAACTCAGTTCTATCGGTGTCTCCTGCGAGAGCAATAATATCAGACAAGGCGCTCTTTCCGCTGCCCTTTTTCCCTACCACAGCTATAAGACCAGGATTGAGTGGAAGAGTAGAGTCAAACCAAACATCTTGCGTCCGCGCAGCGGACGACTTCCTTATTTCAATATTCGTTGCGATCCGCGTCGGGCTCCTCTGGATGCGCACCAATTGCTCGGGTTCTGCACCAATCCAAACCCGGTCACTTGGCTCGTTCAGCACTTGCCTCAGACCGTCGAAAGTTGGATCGGCCTTGATCCAGCAGTATCTGTCCTCGTCAGGTTGAAAGAGCTTTTCTTCTTTGTGTGCATCAGAGCCGTGGATACACGGCTTGAGTCGGCCGTATTTCTCTTTGATTAGATCCTTCGAATCGGTTCCGTTTCCGAGGAAATAGACGCGATCCCGTGGGTTTCCGGAGAAAATCGCGTGAGTGAACCGGTATAGCTCCTCCCGTAACGCGCGAAAACCGTTATCATGCTGAACGCCGGATGCTCCGTCAGAACTTGAGTTCGCCGTGACGATTACAGAGTTTTTTTTCATCCAGCCTTCGGAATTCCACCATTCCTTAAATTTATCGAACGAGGGCTTGAATTGATTGCATCCCTCTCGAAGTGCTGAATTTCCATCGAGAGCAGAATTGAAGGCTTTCCCAAGACGTGTGAGGTCCCCTGGGGTGCAAGCATATGTTAATTCCCTAAATCCAAAGGTGAGCCTGCCAAGCGCCGATTTAATCTGGTCAACATGGTCGACTTCGGATGGGTCTACAAGAATATGCAGATTGATACCCTTTCCTTCACGGGTTTCTGGGAAAATCCGAAGCTCAATATTGGGAATAATGAGGGCAAATTCTTGAAGACCTGTTCTGGTTGCGCGCTCATGGATGACGCGTTCGTATCCTGCGATTGATGCGTAGTCAGTAACCCCAATCACAGCTACTCGGTTAGCCCCTGACTCCAGAGCGCACATGTATGAATCCCAACCAGCGAATTCATTATTGAGTGCTGATTCTGGAGTATGAACGTGGAGATCCCACCTTCGCCATTCGGAGCCTTTTGGATATGGAGTCGACATTGTGAATAGATATTAAAGTGCTCCCCGAAATGCCGATGCGAGTGTTGATTGACGAAGGCGGTTAGAGCGGGTGATCTGGCGGTCGAGTTCGGCTTCGAGGTGGTCGATGGCGGTGGTGCGGGCTTCGACTTCGGCGACGATTTGGTGTTGCTCGTCGAGTGGCGGAAGTGGTAGCGCCCATGTTCGCAATTCGTTCAGTCCCACGAAAGGCTGGGCTCCACCCTTTGATCGCTTGAGAAGCCGTTTCTGAGAAGGCAGCGAAGAAATGGACGCTTGCAGAAATTTGACGTTCGTTAGCACTCGATGGGGCTTAAAGAGCCCCACATTCTTGATGCTGAAAACTTCGGTCGAAGGGACGACGCAGGATTGTCCTCGGTTCACTCCGATCATTGAAATGAGAATGTCGCCTTCTTCGGGATTAGAGCGTGTGTAGAAGTGATCGTGGTCGGCTTGGGAGATGAATTTGTAGTCATCAAAAACAAGCCCTTGAGGCTTGATGTGCTTTTGCGTGATAAACGGAATTCCTGAAGCATGATACTTTGGGGTATCGTGGGTACCGTCCTTAATCTCGGTGAAAATTTGTGCCGTTGTGGCCCATAGCCAACTGCCCGGAACCTCGGGCAAATCTCTAACATCCAGAGGAGGCGCTTCCTTGTATTTGCCTCGTCCGCTCCACTGTTCCCGCCGATCCTTCAGAATCCGCTTCAGCAGCTCTTCGCCGGATTCGGTGTCAGGGTGTTGTTCGCGCCAGGCTTGGGTGAGCTGGCCTGTAACGGCGGCGGCGAGGACGGATTGGCGGTAGCGTTGGAGTTGGGCTTTGGCGTGGCGCAAGGCGGAGACGCCGGCGTCGAGGTGGGAGAAGAGTTCCTCAATCCGCGCGACGATGCGGCGTTGTTCGGGGAGGGGTGGGAGAGGGATTTCGAATTCTGCAATTTCTTTAGGACTGATGTTAGGCTGAGCAGCACCGTAAGCTGCGTCCAAGATACGCTTCTGAAGTAGTCCGAAATAGTGAAATAGATATCGTTGATCGAGAGTGGCCGCATTCTTTGTGTTGATCCTGCCGACTCGCTGATTCAGGAAAACAGTTTCGTTCAGATTAAAGACGCCATATTTGCCGGTGGTAGCTCCCGACATCGCAACAACAATGTCACCCTTTGATAACTGAAAGCGTTCAAGTCCAGCCAGCTTCGTGGGGTTGATCCGTGCACAGGAGTTATCTAAGCCATCATTTAAGCCTGCTATGTTTGAGATCCGGAGCACAGGAGTTCCGGTTGACTGAAAATCTTTGCTCTTAAAAGCGTAGCCCCCTTGGACAATCGCGACGTTGTCCAAGTGCGTTGTCAACCAATCTTTCGGTAGTTCACTCATGCCACTAACACCTCGTTGAGTTCTTCAATAATGGGCTTCGGATCTTGGACAAAGACGCGTTTAGCAACAGCTAGAGGAACACCTTCGTCAGCGCCCACCCCACCCTTTTCTAACTGGGGAGCTTTTGATTTGGTCTTGGTGGCAGGCATGAGATGTAATTGGCGCTTAATGTTTCTCATCGAACACCGAGAGGAGTTCATGATTCAGTTCCGTTTGCACGGAGACAATGGGAAATTCTTGGAAGAGTTTTTCCACTTTGGTGCGGATGGCAGAGGTGAGTTGGGCTTGGGGTTTGCGGAGTTTGCGCAAAGTGCGCAGCAGGATCATGCGGGATGGAAGATGTTTGGGGTTTTGCAGGGAGAGGTGCAGCATGCCATCGAGGATTTCGGCAGGATTGGAAAGCGAGGTCGCATAGCGCTCTTCCATGGTGCTGCAACCGACAGCAAGCGTCTGTTCGAGCCGCAACAAATAATGATCGAGCTCGGAACCCTCCAAGGTCGGTTTGTTAGAGGTAACTGAAACCTCGGCATGTTTCGATAGCAGGTTGCAGAGATCGGTGAAGGCGGAGGAAGCCGCGTGGTAAAAGCCAATCTCGGGAAAGGGGTGACTGGATTCGGCCAAGAGCTTGCCATCAATGCAACGAAGCAGGCGGAACTGTAGCGTCACATTTTCACCGCGGACGATGAGGTGGCTGTATAAGACGTAGTCGGCAGGATGAGAGCCGCTTGCCGTGGCTTGTCTGGCTTGCTCGACAAGCGCCGCATCATCGTAGGGTTTCCCGGAGAGAGCGAAGCCACCCGCGCCGTTGGTGATCCATGGAATCAAGGTTGTGGTGCGCGCCGGACTGCGCAGGTAAATGTGTTCGGAGAACAGCAGTGGCAGAGCCCGGCTGTAGCGGCCGGTGTTGTTCACAGGACCTATCTTCACTTCGTTGCCGAGATTGTTAGATTCAAAGGTGCTGCCGATCAGAACGATGTGCGGTGCGTCCTCTGCCTTTGCTGGAAAATGACTGCGTACCGCATGGTCCTCAGGTAACCACAACGCCCCTTCGATCGAGAGCAAGCTGCAGTTCAATTTTTCCTTAGGTAACGGATCCATGATGGAAAGCCGAGCTTTGTGCAGTTCCGCTTCCCAGAATCCTAGCGTCTCACGCCAATCCGGGCGCTGTTGCACTTGAAGCTGATCGAGCCACTGTCGAGCGAGGTCGAGCTGTCCGGTATCGATCGCTGCTTTGATCAGATTGTTCCCGACCTGTAAGCCGTGATGTTGAACATCGAAATGAGGAACTGTCAGATCTAACAACTGGATGAGATGACCCGTGTTGCCGAGGTCGCCGGAAAGCTGAGTCAATAAATCGGCCGGTGTGGGTTTCGGAGCGCGATCCAAAGATTGCCGGTAAAGTTCCAATGCCTGATCAAGTTGTCCCTGCGACAAGGCGTGGCGGGCGATCCAGAGTTGTGCTCGCCAGCTTGTGGGGATGGCCGCGACCCGTTTGAGCGCATCGAGTCCTGCGGCTTCACCGTTTTTTTCGCGGTGGATCACCTCATACCAACCCATGCCGTTTTCCTGGTTTGGATCGAGCTCCATCGCGCGCCACAATGTAGCCAGAGATTTTTCCTCATCACCCAGAGCGGATTCGGCCTTGGCCAGATTGGTCAGCACTACACCACTCTCACCATGGCGCTTGATGTGATCCATCAATACCACCTGCGCCTGCTTGGGGCGTTTCGTCTGAAGATAGATGACAGCGAGCAAAGTGCTGCTGCGCTCTTTATTTGGATCGATCCTCTGCAACTGCTTGGCTGCATCTTCCATTTCAGCATCAAAGCCATCCTGCAATCCTTGCACGATGTGGCCGGAAAGTTCATCGGGAGAATTCCAAACCTTCTGCAAATTATCGAATAGCACTTTCAGCCATTCTTTGCGCGGTATCAGAAGTTCGCGTCCGTAATTGTCATAAACGCGTATGGGATCGCCTTCGGTCGATGAGGGGCTTGCGGGAGCAGCCGGTTCGTCTTTTCCGATAAGTTTTTTGAAAAATTTCATGCGACCAAGGATGGGAGTCTGGATCAGGATTTCTTGGTTGCTGCTGATTTCTTGGCCGCTTTCTTCGCAGATTTCTTCTGTTGATCCACTATCGGAGCATCCTCAACAAATGAAACTGATGGCAAAGTCACCATGCCGTTAGGACCACGTGCTGTGATCGTTGAGACCAATTCCCGCAGTGCGCCGTAAAGCATCGAGCAGCCCGTGACACGTACGAGACGCTCAGGATCATTCGGATAGTTGGGAAGAACTTCGTAAACACCTTCTGCGATGATGTTGCCAGTGTAGGGAGGCAAGGGCTGTCCATCCACGGCTTTAAGATGAAGCTCAAAGTAAACACTCCAGCAGTTCTCACGTCCCGGAAGTTTCTTGATCATGCGCTCGACTTGAATATCACCCGCGGCAAATGATTCAGCGAGAGTTGCCTGCACGTTCACTGACCAGAAATTTTGGTAATGAACGTGAATGGGGGAAAGTTTAAGCGGCGTTTGAGTCATCTTGGTTGGCAGTTGTATCGTTATTGAGCATGGGAACCAGAGCCTTGGTAACCGGAGTCACGGACTTCAAGGCGTATTGGATGGAGTGTCGATCTACACCGCTACTTGGATAGTGGAGCCAGCGCACCTTATGCCCTTTCGGAACGAAGGTTTGTTTCAGATCGGCCCCGACCGCATGTCCGGCACGCGCCAGCGTATCGATGGTGAGGTTGCTATCACCACTGAGCATGGCGGTGATCCTGGAAGGAGCCACGCCAAGGCGCTGGGCAAGATTGGTGCGACTGATGCCCTGACGTTTCATGAACTGGAGGAGTTCTTCAACAGCGATAAGCTTGCAGAATTCCACCTCCTGTTCGATCGAAGGCGGACGGGCGAAGTCTCTGGCGAGTTCGGAATTGCCGGTTCTGTGGATGATTTTCATGATTGCAGATGTTCGAAAATGAATGTGGTGTCGTCTTGTTTCTTCGCTTCTAGATAAAACTTTCGTATGGCTTTCGCCTTGGCGATGTCTTGCTGCTGGTGTGTCTTGTCGCCGCCGTTGGTGCAGATGATCCATTGTCCCTCGCCTTCGATCTCATCGTAGAAGGCATACAAGCGGATGAGCTTCGGGTTGTTGCGTTTGAACTCGTAAATCCCACCGCCGACCGATTTGAAGGTTTGTTCGTCTTGGTAGTGTTCGTATTCCGCAATGGTCCGGATTCGCGTTTGGAGACTATCGTATGCATTCGCATCCTTTTTCTTGAGTTGGGTGAGGAATTTGGCGGCGGGATCCTTACCGTCGATGGCGAGCGTCGCGACTTCCCTCTGCGACCCAAGGTGGATGGTGGTCAAAACGATTTCAACTGATTTTTTCACTTATATATGAAATGGGGGGATAAAGTATTACCGGGGTCTTAAGCAATCAGCGCTTGGTTGAGCTCTTCAATGATGGATTTAGGGTCTTCGCCAAAGACACGCTTGGCAACGGCCAACGGAACTCCTTCGTCTGAATCGACACTTTGCCAGGCGTCGAGGTAGGTGGCCTGGTCGTCGGTGGCGAACGCACCATTAAGCGCGACATAATTTTTAATAACATCAAGCCATTGACGTTGTGCGTCGGTGAAACGCGTTCCGTTCTGTGCGAGCCATTGTTGGTAGCGTGTTTCGACGAGTTCCGGAAAAGGCGCGAGAGGGGTTTGCACGGGATCGACGGCATGACGAACAAGTGTGATTAAGTTAGTGAGAGTCTTGACGGGGTTGCGGGTGAGCGGACGTTTTTCCAGATGCTCATAAGCCGACCAAACTTCAGCGGGAGCGATGTGGTAGGGCGGACGAGCGATGGCTTCGGCAAGGGCTTTTAGCTCTTCGTAAACGAGGTGCCGCTTCGCGTGGGGTTTATTGTAGAGGATCTGAAGGGCGGTGATCTCGTCCTGATTATCTTCGAGAAATTGTTTCCAATTTTTGATGAGGCCTTTGGCTTTTTCCTCGTCGTAGCCGGTTGCTATCACTTCGTCGCTGGCGAGGTGGTCGATGGTGATTTCTCGGTCCCGGCGTTTGGTTTCTAACAGGTCGCGGAAGGCGGGGTTGGTCGCGATGGGTTGGCAGGCGGTGTTGGCGAGTTCGAGCGCTGCTTGTTGTAGAGACTCGCTATTAGCTTCTTCGGAAGACGGCGCTCCCGGCGGTAGCGCCCTACCTTTAATGATGTCGGGATCGGTGGCGCGGAGGAGGTCGGATGCGAGTTGTTTGAGGGAAATGCCGCCGGTGGATTGGAGATCGGCTTTATCGGAATCGCTGAGTGATCGGTCGAGTCGAGCGATGCGGTTGGCTAGACTTGTTAGAGTGTCTTCGTCGCGGTGGCCGATGGCGACGTCTTTGAGCAGTTGCTCGAACGCGACGGTGGGCTTGCGCTCAAGGGGGCGGGAGTCGGTTTTGTCGGACTCGGTGACGCCGACTGCATCGACGAGGACGAAGCGGGTCTTCGATCCGGCATCGGGGGTGACGGTAGCGAGGTCGGTGGGATCGATGGTGCGTGTTCCCCGGCCTTTCATCTGCTCAAAGTAAAGCTGAGAGCGGACATCGCGCAAGAAGAGCAGGCATTCAAGCGGTTTGATGTCGGTGCCGGTGGCGATCATGTCCACAGTGACGGCGATGCGAAACTCGGGTGCGGTGCGGAAAGCTTTGATGATGTCCTCGGACTTGCCGCTGGCCTTGTAGGTAACCTTTTTACAGAAGTCGTTGCCTTTGCCGAACTCCTCACGGACGTGGTTGACGATGTCCTCGGCGTGGTTGTCGTCCTTGGCGAAGATGAGAGTCTTGGGGACCCAATCGCCGGTGCGTCCGGGAAAAAGATCGGTGAAGAGTTTTTCCCGAAAAGTTTTGATGACCGTGCGGATTTGATCGGGAACGACGACCGAGCGGTCGAGCTGGGTTTTCTGAAAAGATTCCTCCTCGTCCTGGACGGCCCAGCGTTTCTCGCGAGTGAGACGATCGCGCTTCTGGTAGTCGAAACCGGCATCAAGCTTGGTGCCTTGCTCGGAGACACGGGTCTTGATGCGGTAGATGTCGTAGCCGACGTTGACGCCATCGGCGACGGCCTGAACGTGAGGATATTCGGTGACGAGGTTCTGATTGAAGAAGCCGAGCGTGGCCTTGCTGGGCGTAGCGGTGAGGCCGATGAGGAAGGCGTCGAAGTATTCGATCACTTGCCTCCAGAGATTGTAGATGGAGCGATGGCATTCATCGACGATGACGAAGTCAAAGGACTCGATGGGGATGCGGGGATTGTAGGTGACGGCGAGAGGCTCCTTGCCTGCGGTGCTGCTCGCGCCTTCGTAACCGGAGTGCTCGTCGGCTTCGTCGTCGAACTGGTCGTTGTTAGAAAGTTGGGAGTAAAGGCGCTGAATGGTGGAGACGGTGACGCTGCAGACTTTATCGATGCCTGCGGGGCCGAGCATCTGGACGTTGTAGAGGTCGGTGAACTTGCGACCGTCGTCGGGGGTGGTGAACTGTTGGAATTCGTTGACGGTCTGGCGGCCGAGGTTGCCGCGGTCGACCAGGAAGAGGATGCGCTTGGCTCCGGCGTGCTTGATGAGACGGTATGCCACGGTGCAAGCGGTGAAAGTCTTTCCGGAACCGGTCGCCATCTGAAGAAGGGCGCGCGGACGGTTGTCGGCGAGGGATTTTTCCAAATCTGTAATGGCAGCGATCTGGCAATCCCTGAGTGGCTTGGTATTTAACGCTGGGAAATGTTTAAGGCGGGCGCGGAGGGTGTCGGGTTGTTGGACAAGCTCGACCAAGTGCTCGGGTCTGTGAAAAGCGAAGACAGGACGCGAGCGAGAATCCGGATCGCGCTGATCGCGGAAGTTAGTTTCGACGCCGGTAGTCTCGTAGGTGAAAGGCAACGGATCGGCCCAGCGCTTGGGAATCCATTTCTTCGCGGCGGTGTAACGGGCTGATTGCTCGGCCACCGCAGAAAGCGTGGTGCCGACTTTCTTCGCCTCTACGATGCCGATGGCCTTGCCGTCGACAAAGAGAACGTAGTCGGCGGGGCCGCCGAAGGATTGAAGCTCGCGAATGGCGACACCGCGTGAGGCGGAGAGGTTCAGCGCCTTGATATCCTGAACCATCCAGCCCGCCGCCGTCAATTGGGCGTCGATGACTTCGCGGGCTTGTTGTTCGGGATTTGGCATTAACTAACGTAGTTCTATGGCTTTCCAAACCGTCGAAAAGCCCAAAACGTTAGAATTTCATTTTTCACACAGATCCATGCCGTGCTTTCAACGCTTTGAGGTGTTCGCGAGATGCGGTGAGGCGGTTGGTGGTGCGGTCTAGCTCGCTGAGCTGGGAGATGGCTTGATCAACTGTGGGAGTAACGATCCGAGGTTCGGTGTGATTTTTAATCCAGCGATCCAACCCACCGTTCAAAACGTTATCCGGCATCTCCGTTTTGAACTCGGTGTTGCCGATGAATAGCACGACAGCATGAAAATGATCTTCTGGCAGATTGAGGAATTGCATGAGTGCTTTGACGTGGAGTTTGTTCTGATGCAGTGGGTTTTGGAATTTGTGTTTCCGGCGGTAAATCTGTTGCGTCCATTGGGGTTGCTTTTCGCTACCAAAGATCCAGCCACGGTAGTTCTTAGTTTCGATCACAAAGATGCCGAAGGATGAAACGATCACGTGATCGATCTGCGTCGTTCCTTCCTCGGATGGATGAGGAAGGTAAAGATCATGGAAGACGCGGTATTGCGCAGGGTCGAGTTTACGCAGCCCGCGAAGCACCATCTTTTCACCAAACCAGCCTTTATATGTCGGTGAGGTGAGGATCTTGATGAGGACAAAGATCCCAAGAAAACAGGCGAGTCCGGGCCAGTTGTTCAGCAACACATTGAAGAAGGGTTCGAGGGTTTTCATGCGGTTCCGAAACTAACCGAAATGAAATCCGTGAATAGAGAATTTTTTACAGAAGGTAACGAAGCCAACGAAGGGGCTTCGCACTGCTGCTTGATTTTGCTTTCATGATTCTTTGGCAAGTGAGGTGAGAATGAGGGGTTGGCACATCCTTCGTTCTCTTCGTTACCTTCTGTAAAAATCTTTTGTGCATAGAGGGCAGACAATTTGTGAACAAAGATCCATGCCTTGCTTTCTGGCATTGACGCGTAAATGGCGCTATGCACTCTAGCTAACCGCCTCAACTCAGAACCCCGGGCGTCGCCCTATCCACAACACTCCTTATTACGATGAATCCTCCCTCTGATCCGCCGCGTCCTGAGTTTCATTCTGATGGTGCGGAGCCAAAATCGGAGCAGCCCGTACGGGTCCCAGCGCCAGGCGGGGGACCGCTGGGCTGTCCGAATTGCGGCCACGACTCCTTCTCCTGGGGTGTCGTGCGCGGTCACTACGACATGAAATTCATCGATTCCAATGCAGGCTTTTTGTCGAAGATCACTGTACTTGGCGGCCAACCCGTTAATGCGCGGAAGTGCAATTTCTGCCGCAACATTCAGTTGTTTGCGGGCAGATGATCATCGGATGGATGTGGAAGGTATAGATCATGGAAGACGCGGTATTGCGCAGGGGAAATAAATTTTTCAACGCAAAGCCGCGAAGGTCGCAAAGGAACGCAAAGCCGGTGCTATGAAAATTATCTAAGTTTTCTGAGTAAGTTCGAAAAAATTACTCTCAGACATCCTATGACTTAAAGAGTAAACAACCCGTGCAACCTTAAGAACACTCAACCCAAGCTTTGACTACATTTCATTCCGTCCAAGCGTTTAGGACTCCGTCTTTTTTGTAATTCATTCGCTACCGCTTATTCTGCTTTGCGTTCCTTAGCGTTCTTTGCGGCTTTGACTCCATTTCATTCCGTCCAAACATATTGGCTTCGCTTAATTTAACTCATCGCTAATGCTCATCGAGTTTTGCGTTGAAAACTTTTCCCCAACCCAGCAACTTTAAGAACACTCAACCCAAGCTTTGACCTTTGACTTTCGACTCTTATCATCAAATTCTAACAAGATGAAGCAATGGCTCGAAGCTGTAGATGGCTGATTGGCGGCCTGAGGCTTCGCGAACGGGAACGAGGAGTTTCTCTTCTAACAGGATGCGGGAAAAGCGGGCGGCGGTGTGTGCGGGGATTCCAGCATTTCTGGTGAAGCGGCTGTTGCGGAAGACGGGGTTGGTGAAAATATAGTCGAGGGCGGTGACGGATTTTGATGAATTGAGCAATTCGGCAAAACGGCCCTTCATTTCCTCGTAGAGGCCACGTATGTTTTCGGCGACTTGAAGGTTTTGGAAGGCCTGTTCCTTCACGGCGTTCAGGAAGAAGACACACCAGTTTTCCCATGAGCCTGAGGATGAGACCTCGCGCATGTGGTGAATGTAGTCAGCTTTGTGTTCCTCGAAGAAACGGCTGATGTAAAAGTGAGGCGTTGAAATACAGCCGATCTGCCAGAGCATGAGTGTGACAAGCATGCGACCCACACGACCGTTGCCGTCTTTGAAAGGGTGCAGTGCTTCGAATTCCAAGTGGCTCATGGCCACCCGGAGTAGAGCGGGCCATGTGGCGTTTTTTGAGAAATCCAGCATCTGGTCCATACCGCTTTCCAGTTGCTCGGGCGAGATGGGCACAAAGCTGATTTTCGTGCTGCCACGTGTGCCGATGTAATTTTGCTCGGTTTTGAACTGTCCAGGATTCTTGGTCTGCCCACGCGCGAAGGAGAGCAGGAGCTGGTGCATTTGTTTGATCAAGGACTTCGATAGTGGCTGACCGTCTTGCATCGACTTTCTGGCAGTACGCAAAGCGCGTCCGTAAAGATAGGTTTCAACCGCTTCAGAGCGGTGTTCATCAGATTCGGCAAAAGAGAACAGGTCATCGGTTTCAGATTCCAGCTCGAGGACTTCTTCCAAAGTGCTGAAAGTGCCTTCCATGCGGGAGGAGGCGAGAGCTTCTTGGCCACGCAGAGGCGCCAACAAGATCTCACTGTTGTGCATGCTTTTCAGCATCTGATCGTATCGGGCTAAGGCATCCGTAGCCTCTAAGAGTGATCCCAGCACGCGGGCTGTATCAAAGGCCTGCGGAGGGAAGGCTCCGTAGTGGTAGTGGACAGCTTGAGTTAGATCGACATTCATTTTGTGCAAATATGATTATCACAAAGGTCTTTGTTGTCAATATTTATAGTATTTATGCAATACAAAGCTGTTTGTTGTGTACGAAATTCCTATAAGGGCGCTTTTCGTGCATAAGTGGATCTTTCGTACACAACAACAAATCTTGTGATGCACCTGTCTACGACAAGGGCGGTTTAAGAGGTCGAAGGTCTTAAAGTCGAAGGTCAGCAATAGAATCGCTGGTGCGATTGGTTTGGGAGAAGGCGTGTGTCGGGGGCTTGGCTTTAAACTCTCAACCGCACCAGCCCCGACAGGTCGGGGTAAACGGTTCTGGCTTGGACTTTGACTCCATTTCCTTCCGTCCAAGCCATTACGGCTTCGCCGGTATTTAAATAGCTCATTACCATTGACTCCACTTCGTTACGTCCAAGCCATCACGACTTCGTCATACCAATAAGTCTCGTTAACACTTGCACTGCTTTCGCGCTGCTTTTCGACCTTTGACCTTCGACTCATCTTCGCCAAAGATCGCGCCTGCTGTGCCACGCTTCTTTCTGATTTTTTTCTCGCTCTTTGCTCTCTGCTCTTCGCTCTCCTTTGCGGCTGAGAAGCCTTTGTTGCATCCCTTGTTTTCGAGTCATGCGGTGTTGCAGCGGGATTGTGTGGTGCCGGTTTGGGGTTGGACGGAGCCGGGGAAAAAGGTGGTAGTCGAGTTTGCGGGGCAAAAAAAGGAGGCGGTGGCTGGAGCGGATGGGAAATGGATGTGTTTATTGGATCCGATGGAGGCGTCGCTTGAGGGTCGGGTGTTGGCGGTGGAGTCACATGTGCGGGGTCGGCGGGTGGAGATTCAGGATCTGTTAGTGGGAGATGTTTGGTTGTGCTCTGGGCAGTCGAACATGGAGATGGGGATCAAGCAGTGCAAAGAGGATGAGGAGATTGCAAAGGCGGATCATCCGAATATCCGTTTGCTCACCGTGCCGCATCGGATTGCTTATGCGCCGGAGGAAGTTTTTGTGGGAAGCTGGAAGCCATGTTCTTCTGAGACGATCATCCAAGATGGCAACGGTGGATTTTCGGCGGCGGCGTATTTTTTCGGCAAAGAACTGCAGAAAGAACTCAACATCCCGATCGGGTTGATTCATTCGTCATGGGGTGGGACGATGATTGAAGCATGGACTAGTGGCCCAGCGTTGAAACCGTTTCCGCATGCGAAGGAGGAGCTGAAAATCATTGAGGGAATCGCGAGCTCGAAAGCAGCCTATCCTCTCAAAGAGATCATGGATGCATGGTTTCTAAAAAACGATCCCGGCACTCAAAAAGGTTGGGAAAAAGAAACGACCGATACTTCCAAATGGCGCGAAGTGACTTTTCCTAACAACTACGCCGCGTGCGGCATTCCCGGTTACGAAGGTGTGGTCTGGGTGCAACGCGAGATCGATTTACCGGTGCAGTGGCACGAGCAGCCTTTAGATATCCAACTCGGGATCATCAGTGATACCAATACCACTTGGTTAAACGGCAAAGAGATCGGTCGGGCGGATTCGTATGAGCATGCGACCCGCTACAAGATCCCAGCAGGAATCGCTAAGGGCGGTAAAAATATCATCACAATGCGCATCACCAATGCGGGTGGCGGTGGGATTCAAACCGACGGAGCAGCGATGCAAATTTCTGCCGCAGGCATCGATCCTCATGCCGAAAAAACGATCGCACTCTTGTTATCAGGCAAGTGGCGTTTGCAGGAAACCGCAAGCAAGGGCAAGACGGGTCGGCCTATCATCGGCAACCCACGAGTTCCGACGGTTCTCTACAACGGCATGATCGCTCCCTTGGAATCCTGTGCACTGAAAGGAGTGATCTGGTATCAAGGTGAAGCGAATGCCTCCCAAGCGAAACTCTACAGCAAACTCCTCCCCGCGATGATCGCCGATTGGAGGGAGAAATTTAACAAGGACGATCTATTCAGCAAGGACGATCAAGCCTTCCACATTGTATCGCTCGCCAACTATCAAGACGCCGGTGATCAACCCCGCGACAACGCATGGGCGGAACTCCGCGAGGCACAAGCGATGACCGCAAAGAATGTTCCTAAATGCGGACTCGCGGTGACGATCGATATCGGTGATGAAAAAGACATCCATCCAAAAAACAAACGCGAGCTCGGGCGCAGGCTTGCTCTGAGTGCGCTGGCGAAGACCTATGGAAAGCAAGTCGCCGGTTCCGGCCCGTGGTTCAAAGAAATGAAAGTGGAAGGCGAAAAGATCCGCCTAAACTTCGACCACACAGCAGGCGGCCTGAAATTCAAAGGCGAGTCTAACAAAAGCTTCGCCATCGCCGGAGCAGATAAAAAATTTACTTGGGCGAAAGCAGAGATCGATGGAGAGAGCGTGATCGTTTCAGCGCCGGAGGTGAAAAGTCCAGTGGCGGTGAGGTATGCGTGGGATGGAAATCCGCAAGCGGCGTTGTATAATGGGGAAGGGTTACCGGCCGTGCCGTTCCGAACGGATGGATAATATTTCAACGCAAAGCCGCAAAGAACGCTAAGGAACGCAAAGCCGAATAAGCGGTAGCGAATAAATTATTAGAATGGCGAAGCCCTAACTGCTTGGACGGAACGAAGTGGAGTCAAAGCCGGTGCTATGAAAATTTTTAAGTTTTCTGAGTAAGTTTCGAAAAAATTACGCTCAGACATCCTATGACTTAAAGATTACTCAACCCAAGCAACCTTAAGAACACTCAACCCAAGCTTTGCGAAACTTAGCGTTCTTCGCGGCTTTGCGTTGAAAATTTTCTTCCCGCTCACCATGTCGGAAGGAAAGTACCGGCAGAGGACTCGAAGCGGAAATTCTCACCCGTTTTGTGGCGGATGACGATTTTGTGAATCCCGGGTTCGAGGCGGACTTTGTTTTCCTTCAGCGGCTGGCCGTCCACCCAAACACCCAACGGAGTTTGAGAAAATTTGAGTGAAACATCGGTGGCTGCGGAAATTTCAATGCGCGTTCCTGTTAGAATTTCTTTGGCGGCTTCGGCGAACGTGGCGACATCGCCAGCTAACAAAGTGCCGTTGACCGTGCCGTTGATTAGAGTCCACGGCAGGGCGGGATCACCCTTGGCTGCTGTTTCTGGCATCTTGTCTGTAAGCGGCATGATTGCCCAAACCCGCGGTGCACGGCTCTTGGTCGCATCGAAATCTCCCTGCTTGCCGAGCTGGGAGAGGAACTTGAAAAGATCGAGTTGTTCTTGCTCTTTCAATCCTGCGATCAGGTTTGCGGGCATGAGGCTGCCGGAATCCGTGCGCTTCAGGATAGAGGAATCCTCCAGCGTAATTTCCTGCCCCGCCGCATCGCTCAGCACCACGCTGCCACCGCCACTGCGCAGCAACCGACCCATCAACGTGCGGCCATCCTTGGTCGTGATGACTACCGAGTGATAGCCCTCTTTGACTTTAACCGCCGGCAAAAGAATCGACTCCACGAGGTAGTCGAGTGGCGCGCTCGCACCGATCGAAGTCATGTCGGGGCCGACCTTGCCACCGGCGCCACCGATCGCGTGACAAGCCGTGCAAGCAAGGGCAGGTTGGCGGTAAATCGCTTCTCCGCGGACCGCATCGCCTTTTTCCGCAGCCAGCTTGGCGAGGCTGAGAATGGATTCCGCCGTCGGACCGCTCACGGCCGCGCCCCCGGCCTGCTGGCGCAACACGCCCAACAATTCGGCATGCTCGTCAATATCCGGCACTGCAGGTAAATTCAGAGCTGCGACTTTCGGATCGAGTGCTTGTTCGCGGAACGACTTGGCGAGTTCGCCGGACAATCCGCTGAGTGAAAGGGCTTTCTGCCAAAACGCGCGGGCTTGCGTAAGATCATCGAGACCGGGCAGCAGCGCACGGATCGCACCAATTGCCGCGGCGCGGTGATGACGGGCAAGCGCCAGGGCCGCACTACGCTTCACCTCCGCAGGTGCATCCGAACCCGAGACAGCTAACAACGCATCACGCGCCGCATCGTTGGGGAAATGCGAAAGCGCATCGGTCGCCGCCAAGCGCAGGGCGGGCGCTCGGGAAGACTCCGAGGCGATCGCCTTGATCGCTTCTAACAAACCTTCCGC
Source organism: Akkermansiaceae bacterium (assembly GCA_031422775.1). Classification (GTDB taxonomy): domain Bacteria; phylum Verrucomicrobiota; class Verrucomicrobiia; order Verrucomicrobiales; family Akkermansiaceae; genus Luteolibacter. The sequence continues at coordinate 65,408 of JANPMK010000022.1, forward strand.
CTTCAACGCACCCGCCAAGCGCAGGGCAGCGGCGGCGGTTTCAGGTGCGGGAGAATTGAACAAACCTAACAACTTCATCGCATCGCCCTTCGGCGTGACTTGCCGCTGGCTGACGACCCCTTCCAATCCACGCATGACAGCCGCCGCAGCAGGAGCATCAAACCCTCCATCTAACAGCTGGGCAAATACCGCTCCGAGCATATCCGGATCTGCCGTCTTCACGGCGAGCCCGAGCCACGGACCCGAGCCGTCGCTAGGCATGGGTTTTGGCATCAGCTTGCGGATTCCTTTGAGTCCCTTCTCAGCGGGCAAGTTCACCAAGGCAAAATCCAACGCGCCTTCGCGGCCAGGTAGCTGCAGCTTACCATCTAACAAATCTTTCAACCACACATCGCCTTGGGCACGCACGCTCAACCACAACGCGTAATCGAGAAAGCGATCCATCGGCTGGCTCAGCACCTGAAATGCCAGATCCATCGTCTCGGCTCCGGGCATTTTTGAGAGCGCCCGCACCGCCTCCATACGGACTCGCGGATGAGGATCTTTGGTCGCCTTGTCCAACCATCCCAGCGCCTGAGCGTCCGGGAGACGGCCCAACTGATCTCCTAACAGCCTCACTCCGGCTGCGCGAATCCGTCCGTCCTCATCGCTCAACACCTGACCTAACAACCCGCGTTCCGATCCATCCACCGGCATGTTGAGCCCTTCGCGCAACCACAGCGCTGCCAAGCGCGTGCGACCATCCTTGGCTTTCGAACTCCAAGTTTCGATCGAAGCTTTGAATGTCGCGTTCATCTTGCGCTCGACGAGAACCGCCATTGCTGCGTCGCGCTCGTAGCGATGATCGCTGGTGAGCTTTGCCAATAAATCGGCATCCTTCGCCGCTGTTAGATTGCTCGGCGCTGCGCTGGCAGGCGCTCCTTTTTTCGTCACCCGCCAAATGCGGCCATGCTCACGGTCGCGGCGCGGATCGCGGAAATCGACCTCGCCGTGGTTGATGATGGGGTTCGACCAATCCGCAATGTACAACGCGCCGTCTGGGCCTATCTTCACATCGATGGGTCGGAAATTCACATCTTTGGTTCGCAACAAATCTCCGGACTCCTGCGCGGCATAGCCCGAGCCCTGCTCACTCACAGAAAAGCGAACGACGCGATGTGCGCGGAAGTCACAGGTGATCATTGACCCCTGCCACTCAGCTGGAAACTGAGGCGACTCGACGATCTCCAACCCGCAGAATTTCGGATAAGATCCCGGGCTGATGCCGCCGAGAATTTTTTCACCCTTCGCATAGGTGAAATACATCGCACCCGGGACACCCCAGTTGATTCCGCTAGTACCTGCACCGTCCGTGATGAAAGACTGGCCATACTTGTCAAACTGATGACCCCATGGATTGCAGAACCCGTAGAAAACCGTCTCGATTTTCTCCGTCTTCGGATCGAAGCGCATCAGACCGCCGCTCCGCAAGCGCAGCAAACCGTTGGGAGTCTCCGTGTCGGTGCGGGTGTAGATGCTCTGATTCATCCACAGTTTTCCATCCGGACCCCGGCGCAGGGTGTGAATGTTGTGGTGGGTGTCCTCGGTCCCGAAACCGCTGAGCACGCGTCGCATGGAGTCGGCCACGCCATCGCCGTTGGTATCTTTGAAATGCAACAGATCCGTGCTCTGCCCGACGTAGCAGCCGCCGTCTCCCGGCAGCACCGCCGTCGGCATCATCATGCCTGAGGCGAACACCTTTGCCGCGTCCGCTTTTCCATCTTGGTTCGTATCCTCGAGAATCACGATCTTGTCGTTGGGCGTCTGACCGAGCTCAACCTGCGGATAAGTCTCCGAGCTCGCGACCCACAACCTTCCGCGCTCGTCGAAGTTCATCTGAGTCGGTTTGTGGAGCATGGGGTTTTCCGCCCACAACGTCACCTCGTAGCCATCGGCCACGGTGAATTCGGGATAGGGCTGCTGGGTCTTCGCCGCCGCCTGTGATTCGTTGCGGATGGGCGGCGCAGGGACGATCACCTTCTTGGAAAGGTCACGCATTTGGGCGATACGCCCATCCTCTTCAACGACCAGGTTGTCAAAGGACAGGATTTCCCCAGCGTTGCGACCTTGCTCGCGTTTCCGGAAACCAAAAATGTAGGCCATGTTGGCAGGTCGCGAGCGATGGAAGAACCATTCGTTCTTGCGCAGGATCGCCTTGCGTAGCGCTTCGGCTTGCTGACCTTGGTCCCACTTCGCCGCCTTCCAGCCGAGTTCTTTTTCTAACAAACGCGCCGCCATTTTGTAACCCGCCGGAGTCAAATGGATCCCATTTTCCGAGAACGTCTGCGCATCTTTCACGGGAAAATTAAGCGGGACGAAAACATGCCCGCGCTGCTGCGCCACATCACGCAGCACCCCATTGATCGCCACCAACGAAGCACGATGCGCTTTAACCGATTCCTCCGTTTCTCCCGGACGCAGGAAACGCGGCGGCGCACCCAAAACCAACACCCTTACCCCGCCTTCCAGCTTCGCCACGCGATCCAGCAAGCGCTCGAAATCGCGCTTGAACTCTTCAGGAGTCTGCCCGCTCGGCAAAGAAGCCGCCATCCCGTAACCGGTGATCAAAACATTTGGCTTATAGGTCGTCAGTTGCACCTCAAGTTGCTTCCACCCCTCATCCGCCGGCTCGTTCCCGGCTTGCAACGGACTCAACCCACTGCGCGAAGCCCCGGCCGGTGTGTCGGCACTCCAGCCAAGATTGCGAAACGTCACCGCGCGGTCAGGAAAAGCAGTGGTCGCAGCAAGCTCAATCCAGCCTTCATACTGCTCGCGCTCAATAAATGCATCACCGAGCAAAGCGACGCGGTCGCCCTCAAGGAATTCAAAACGGGTTTCAGCTGATACGGAAACCTGAACGGCAAGGCAGGCTGCTAAAAAATAGAATCGAGTCATCATATTGACGTAAGTTTAGGCGGGGCTTTCGAATCAAAAAACCTATTTCCCGAACATATACAATGTGGAAATGGCAATCCTTTCTCCATAGAGAGTCGAAGAAACCAGGAGCCAAGAGTCAGGAGCTAGGAGCCAGGAGCCGGAACTCTCAACTCTCCGCTCTCAACTCGCTCAATGAAGAGATTGACGATTGTTGATTGACGATTGTTGATTGTTGACTTGGAAGAAATTTGTCCTGAGTTACTGACTTTATTTATGGCGGCGATCTTCTTCGGTCACCGATATTTCCGCATCCCGCCCCAACCCCGACTTCTTCGGGGCAAGCAGGGGCAACCTAAGTTAGCCTAGGGCAACGCCCTGCGAAAGAACCCATCAACCACCCACGTCCCACAGGGGCAACCTACGTTAGCCTAGGGCAACGCCCTGAGAAAAAACCCATCAACATCCCACGCCCCACAGGGGCAACCTAAGTTAGCCTAGGGCAACGCCCTAGGAAAGAATCCATCAACCATCCCAAGCCCTGAAGGGGCGCACTACGTTTGGTAAACGATGTGTGATAGATAGAGTTGTTCCAACTCTCTATTATCTTTGTTTGCTTCTGTAAAATATTTTTGAACAGAAGGTAACGAAGTCAACGAAGGATGTTCCAACCCTTCATTCTCAAATCTTCTGCCAAAGAATCATAAAACAAAAGCCAAGGCCGTAGTGCGAAGCTCCTTCGTTGACTTCGTTATCTTTTGACTCAGTGCCGCCTTACGGCCCCTCGCCCTGCGGGCAGTTCGCTTCGCTCCTGTCTAAACTGCCTACAAGCCTTCAGCAGTTTTGTAAAAAATCTGAATTTCTTCTGAGAGACAGACCATTCTCCCAGCACGAAAATGCCGGGAGCGCGGACGCCCCCTCCGGATTCAGATAAAGACTTTAGACTTTCTAGTCTAACATTTTAATCGCCTCATAAACCCCGATGACGACTTTGCCCATGCGGTGGTAGTCCAAGCGATCTGCGGTGTCGTTTTTGTGATGGTAGTTTTTGTTCCGGTAGAAGGCGGTGTTGGTGACCATGGCGGCGGGGATGTTGTGGGGCCAGTAGTTGCGGTGGTCGGAGAAATCGATGCCGGGGAGTGAGGCGGGGCCGCGGAAGGAATAGACGGGGAGGTCGGTGGTGCCTTTCATGCCGGCTTTGAGGTCTGCGATCCAATCGCTTTGGTTCCATTTGCTGACGACGGTGATGAAGTTGCCACGGTTGGGGTAGTAGCCTTTCAGGATAGGATGAGGGTAATCCTGGGATCCGGGTTCGTCGCTGAAATAACCTATCATTTCTAACACAATCACTCCGATGATTTTGTCTTTTTCTGCGGCGATGCTGTTCGCATGGAACGCGCTGCCCATTTGTGGTCCGCCGAAGAACGGCGGTTCTTCCAAGGTGTAAGCGACCAGTTCGATTTCGACATCGGGTTGGTCTTTGGCTATCAAACGCGCCAGTTCTAACAGACCCGCGACACCGCTCGCGTTGTCGTCCGCACCGGGTGTGTGATCGCAGGAATCGTAATGCGCACCGACGATAATTTTCTTGGGTTTCCCGACACCGAAGCGACCGATCACGTTTTTATAGGTGATGTTATCCACAACAAATTCCTGCATCTCCACCGTGGCGCCTGCATCCTTGAGGTTTGTGGAAATATAATCGGCGCAGCGATTCAGGTTTGCTGGGTTGTCTGAATTGCGCGGATGGAAATTTTTGCTCAGGGCATCGACGTGTTTCCGCAACATCGCTTCATCGGATTTTTTGGAAGAAGGTTCGTTGGTGCGTGTGCTGGGTTGAGCAACGAAGTAGCAGCCGGCGACAAACAACATCAGAAGAAACGAGCAGATGCGGATCATGCTGCGGATCAAGCGATAACGCAGGGAACGCGGCGGTGGGGTGTTAGATTCGTTCATGATCGTGTTAGGTAGGGGACCGCATGGAATGAGGTTCCAAAGCTTACATACCCTTCCGAAACTAACCGAAATGAAATCTGTGGATAGAGAATTTTTCACAGAAGGTAACGAAGTCAACGAAGGAGCTTCGCACGGGGGCTGGCTTTACTTTTATGATTCTTTGGCAGGAGATTTGAGAATGAGGGGTTGGAACATCCTTCGTTCTCTTCGTTACCTTTTGTAAGAATCTTTAATCCTAATGACCGCAGCTGATTCTGTGTGCCGGAAGAGGTCATCATTGGCTTTTTTATGATCGATTCGCTTCGCGCGGCGGCCTCGGCGATGCCGCCCTACCCGTATGACAGTTAGGGTTGAAGGCGGTTTTGTGAGTGCAAGGACCAGGCGCCATCTTGGAAGGCTTCGACATTTAGGGTCAGGCCGTCTTTGGGTATGGGGCCGTTTGGATAAATGAGAACCATGAAGGAAGCCGCGCCATTTTTCAGAGGGAGGCGCAGGTTGCCCTCGCGATCGCTGACTCCGAATAGTTCATCGCCTTTGTCGCGCAGGGAACCGTTGCCCTGTCCATCGACGCTGAGGGGCGTGCCATCCAACGCATAGACTTCGACCCGGGCTTGCTCTGAGGCGATAAACCGCAGTGGCGAGGATTTCGTCGCTTCATCGGTGGTGACGTAATGCAGGTGCACGGGAACTCCGTAGAATGGATTGGCGCGGTAATTTCCGGCTTGGATCACCGAGCTGGAAACGCCTTTTTCCGGTGATTCGATGACGACATCGGCTTCCACCCGGGTTTCTCCACGCCATGAGGTCCAGATCACTGCGAGCTCGCCTTGTTTTGTGAAGTCTTTATCTGCCGTTATTTTGAGGAGTTGGTAATTGCTGGGTTCCAAGCGGATGCGGAGGGTGGTGTTGCCTTGGTCCGCATCGGTGGCAGGACGCGCGATCACACCGCCGTTCTCGCCTTTGCGGCTGAAGACCATGGGAATTCCACGCGCGCTCAGTGTGCCTTCTTCCGGTTTGTCTGAGGGATTCGCAAGAGTCAGCAAGGTGGTCCATGCTGCGCCCTCGATGGGAATCACCATCGAACGCTCAGGCTGAAAATCGACCAGCGGAGCTTTTTCCGTTTTGGTCTCGCTGAAGGTTTTGCCCGAATTGAGTTTTGTTAGAAAACTTTCCGCTAAACTTTTGCGGCTCGCAGGTAGGTTTCCTTTGGCGATGAGTTTACCTGCTTCGTCAGCTGCGGCTTTCGATCCCACGCTATCGCCCATGCGTTCCAGAAGAACCGCTAGTTTTGCTAACTGAATGGGGAGTTTGGTGTAGAAATCGAAACTCTTGCAGAGGCGGACCACTTCACGACGCATGGATAGAGCTTCCGTGAGGCGGCCGGATGCTTCGAGGAAGTCGGCATATTTTTCATACAACCAACATTCTGAAATTTTGTTTCCGGTCTCGCGAGAAGCTTTGAGGAGAGAAAGCAGTTCTGGTTCGACGCCCTCCAGCATGCCTTTGGCTATCCAGTATTCGACTCGGATATTGCGGGCGTAGAGATGACCCGCGGCGGCTAATTCATCCAATAACGCGAGGGCTTGGGTTTTGCTGCCTTGATGAAACAGCGTTTTGGCGAGTAGCACTTTCGCATCACGATGATAATTGATGGATAGGTGCATATTTGCCTCTGCTCTTTTTACCAACTCTCTGGCTTGGTCGGACAAGTCCTCAGGTGCCTGTTTGAGTTCCATCAAAAGTTCAAGGCGTAGGAGTGAGAGCTTGATGTTGCATCTGCCGTGATAGCTCTCCTGCATCGGTGCGGCCAAGCCGATGTCCACTTGTGCAAGAGCCTCTTCGGTGTATCCGAGCCATTGCAGCGATCTTGCGGTTGATTCAACGGAGTTGAAATAGGGCTGGATGATTTGCCAGCGAGGCTTGCCATCTTCCAGTGTTGCCCAGCGGTGGATTTGCTGCACCCATTCCATGGATTGTTGCCACTTACCAGACTGGCCTAATTGCTCAGCGTATATCGATAATACCTGAGCATTTTTCTGTTCGATATCGACCTCGCGAGTGGTCGTGTTCGCTCCGAGTCCGATTTGGGAATAGAGTATGCTCTTTGGAATATCGCGTTTGCGTATTTCGGGAAGGAATGGAAAGACATGTCCTTGATCTGGGTATGCGGTAATTTCTAACAGCCTAGTTTCATTTTGTTTTTTTTCTATCCACCAATCGAGAATCTCGGTGAGTCGGCCATGTCTTCCGGCTGCGCCTAATGAGACAAGCAAGTTGCCTGTGACGGCATTCATCTCTTCATACAGCTGGTTCTTCTGGGTGCTTTTAAAAATTTCGTCGTAGAGCAATGCGGCCCAATCGACATCGAGCCGACCGCTTTTCACCTGAGCTTCATTCCATACGAGGTCGGATAAATTTTTAGAGGCTCCTGCGTTACTGCCGCGTTTGTCCAGTTCCTCGCTTAGAAATTTAAGCGCTTTAGGAATATTATTCTCATTCCTGGCTTTTAAAACCGCCTCCATGACTTGCTCATCTGTGAATTCACTGAGCTTCTCAGACACGTCTTGAGCATTTGAGCTAGGGGTGCAGAGCCATGCAAAAATTGTAAGAATGCATATGAGTTTGAGAAGTGGGTTTTGGTTCATTGGGTTTGAGTTTTGTTAAAAATTTCTCAGAAATCCAAATAGATCTCGGTGCGGCGGTTGGCGCGGCGGCCGGTGGGATCGTCTTCGCCGGTTTCGGTGACGTTGGGGCGGCGGGGTTGGGAGGCGCCTTTAGCGATCGTCACGATTTGTTCTGAAGAGACACCGGCGGCGGCGAGGAAATCACGGACGACATCGGCGCGGTTGGCGGAGAGTTGATCGTTGTAAGATTTTGTGCCCAGCGCATCGGTGTGACCGCTCAGAGTGATTTTTTTCTTCGGATCATTTTTCAAAATCGAGACAACAATCTCAAGTTGGCGTTTGGTTCTTGGGTTGATCGCGTCTTCGTTGAACTCGAAGTAAAGCGCGAGCGTCTCGCCACCTGCAGGATTTTTCACGAGAGGAGAATAATAGATGTCCCCACCGGCAACGCGGGTTGCGTAATCCGCCAAGAGTTGGTCGAGATTGATTTCGAAGACGCGCCAATTTTTCGACTCCGTATCCAAACGCAGGCTGAGAGAAAACTGCGCGGTTTGGGTGCCGTCTTTGGCTTCGATATGGGCGAGGTATCCGACCGTGTCATCGCGTTGGAACATCGCGCGTAACGGTTTGTTTTGGCGCATTTGGTATTCACCTTCTTCAAACAAGATGCAAAGCGCGGCGATTTTCGTTTCGGAAACGGATTTAAGATCGACCCATTTCAGAGCGACATCGAAATCTTGTTTCAGAACCGCCTGTAGAAAAGTGTCTGCTAGATTCAGTGGATCAATCGCAGATGCCTTTTCTTCTGGATCCGCTTTCGTTTCGGGGACTGATATTTCTTCTATCTTCCATTTACCGTTTTCCTGACGAAGGTCGAAATAGATATTTTTTTTGCTAGCTTCGTCTTCGCCAATTTCTAGTGCCCAGCGCGTGCGTTTGTTGAGTTCAATTTCTCCAACTTCGCGGAAGTTATGGGGTTGTTTGGAGAGAGCGTTGAGAAGAGCAAAGGTATCGGCGTCCATCGCATCCTTACCGATGAGTTTGGAAACCTGAGACATATCGCCTCTTTTAAGCGCTGCGCTGATTTGGTTTAGCAGATCGGCTGGATTCGCAGTTGCCGCACCTGCGCCGAGGTTTTCGAGAATCTGTTCGGGTGTTTGGGTAGGGACAGGTTCATTTTGGCCATCAACGATTGGCGGCTTGGTATTCGTGGAACCGATTTGAGATTTAAGATCATCCTTGGGTGATGAATCAGGATTGGTTCCTGGCTTAGGCTTGTTCATCCATAGCGCCACTGCTGCTGCGGTGAGCAAGGCGGCAAGAACGAGGAAAAAATAGGGCACTTTGTTTTTCATAAATCGGAGATTTTAAAGTTTGGGTAACATCACGCGCTGTGGCTGACCTTCCCGAATGAGATGAATGATGGTTTCTTGTAACGGAACTGAAGTAGCCAGCTGCACGTAGAATTCATTGCTGTTAGATATTTGTGCGTTATTGAGTGCGATGATTAAATCCCCTGGCATGATCAAATCGCCCGCAAGTGTATTTGGAGTTACCATTGTCACTACGACTCCGCCAAAACCGCGTTTCGCTTCAATGCCGGATAAATTGCGGACTTTTATTCCTACGGTATTGAGTATTCCCAAATTGATTTCTCCATCCGCAGGTTGCGGTTGGGCTTGGGTTGACTTTATGGATACGCTTTCACGGATCGTTGCCTCGAGATTGATGATTTCTTTTTTTCTCCAAACTTGAATCTTTATGATGTCATCGATTTTGGAATTTTGCACGAACGAGATGATTTGACGGGTATTGGTAATTGGTTTGTCGTTGTATTTTAAAATAACATCGCCGGGTTTCAAGCCCGCAAGCTCCGCTGGAGAACCTGGAGTAATCACATAAACTGCAGAACCTGTTTCGCCTTCATAACCCAACTCATATCGTGTCATTGCATCGAGATCCTTCATCCGCACGCCCAAGAAACCGCGGATGGGCCTTCCATTTTCGATAATTTGTTCCAGAGATTCACGCACTTCATTTGACGGAATTGAAAAGCCCACACCTTGAAAACTCGGGTTGTTTTTATCGACGCTGAAAATCGCTACGTTGATTCCGATGATTTCACCTGTTAGATTCACAAGCGGGCCGCCGGAATTTCCTGGGTTAATTGCTGCGTCGGTTTGAAAAAGATCGCGCTGGTTATCAGAAAGTGAGCGTTCCTTCGCGGATATGATTCCCTGAGTGACTGTCTCGCCAAGGCCGAAAGGATTTCCGATTGCGAATACGAGTTGACCCACTTCAACCGAAGATGAATCACCTAATTTTAGCGGCGTGAAGGTTTCGTTCGAATCGATTTTAATGACTGCAATATCTAACAAAGTATCTTCACCGACCATTGTGGCGCTATATGTTTTCCCGCCGTGTAAAGTAATACGAATTTTTTCTTGTCCGGCAATGACGTGGTGATTCGTAATAATGTGTCCTTCTTTACTGACGATGACTCCAGAGCCTTGTCCTTGTGTTGGGTATTCACGAATTCTAGCTCGACCAAATAAGTCCACGAGTTGTTCGGTGCGTTTACCAGCAGTATCGATGCTGACGACTGAAGGAACGACAGCTTTGGTGAGGCGTGCGTATTCCTGGTTCAGACGAGAGATCATTTCCACATCGTTCAGTTTTAATGCGGGTTCTAATGTTGGTGTGAATTTTTCTATAGATTTTTTTTCCGCAGATTTTAGAAAATCAGGAATGAGGGAGGCGAAATCTCCACCTGTATGCCAAGTCTTGAGTAGAGTCACCACGACGAAAAAGATTACGAACACACCAAGCAGAGATAGAATGCGTTTGATGGTTGATAGCATGATTCGGAAAAGTCGTTGCAAGATGACAGGATGAGATCAATTTCCAAGCGCAATGGTCAGTTTTATGATGTTGGAAATTCCGGGATGCAGCATGCACATGATGAGTATTCTATTTTTTGAACTTATAAGATCATCATCTTAATGGTGTGTATAAGTCCGAAAAAGGACTGTTCCTCATTCTAGTTATCAGCGTTCCACGTGAATGATAAGTTGGGATAAAAGACTCATGGCAGTTGGGTAAGTCGATATGCTAAGTAAACCTGAAAGAGTTACATTTATCTTATCACAAGTTTTTGGAGCTTTATTCACAGCTTATTCGTGTTGAGTATTTGGGCGTTGAAACGTGTTATTATAACTGGAGGAACAGGTGGGTTGGGGAAATCCATCAATGAGCAATTTAACATAGCGGGGTGGGAGGTGCTTGCTTTGGGTAGAAATGATCTCGACCTCCGTTCAGAACCCGCGATAGGCGCTTTTTTTTCCGCAAACGATTGTGATCTGCTGATTTGTGCTGCGGGTATAATACGCGATCAACCTTTAGTAAAAATGGATGAATCCACTTGGGATGAAATCGTTGAAATCAATTTCAGTGCGGCAAAGAAATGTGCGCTGGCTGCTATTCCAGTGATGATGAAAAAAGGGGTGGGTCATGTGATTTTTATTTCCAGTTATGCTGCGAATCATCCAACGATTGGTCAAGCTGCCTACGCCACAGCAAAAGCCGCAATGCTAGGCCTGACAAGGGATTTAGCGCTTCGATATGGTTCTAACAATATTCGGGTGAATGCAATTTTGCCGGGCTTTATGGAAACTCCCATGACTGAAAATGTTTCCGAGAAACGCAAGCAAGAGGTTCGCGAACTTCATACATTGGGTGCATTTAATACGCCTGAAATTGTGGCCGAATTCATTCGATTTCTTGAGGAACACATGCCGCATACTTCCGGCCAAATTTTCCAACTCGATAGCCGACCACCCTTTTAAAGAATCATCGTCGAATTTCTTGACAGCATAGGCTGCAAAATGCTTTCTTTCCCGCCCGCTGCTTGCGGTAAAGCACCCTTAGCTCAGCTGGATAGAGCGTCTGACTACGAATCAGAAGGCCGGGAGTTCGAATCTCTCAGGGTGCACTTTCTTTTCTCCTCCGGTCTGGTTTGTGGTCCGTGATGTGGCAGGAGATGATTTCTACAACTTACTTAGAATAAGTGAGTTATGGTTCATTTGGTAGGGCACCACGTGTCAGCTTATCCATCCAGATCACTAGGATCGCGATATCGGCTGGGGTGATTCCGGGGATACGGGAGGCTTGGCCGATGGTCTGGGGTTGGATTTCGCAAAAACGAACCCGGGCTTCTTTTTTCAAAGCGGGGATTAAATCGAAATCGAGAATTGCTGGAATGTGCCTTTCCTGCTGGCGTGACATGCGATCGATTTGCTGCTGCTGGCGGGCGAGGTGGCCTGCGTATTTGAAATCGGTTTCGATTTGTGGCCAGTCGGTTTCGGAAAATTCATTGCGTAAATGATCGGGTAAATTCTCCCACGAGCTGTCCGCACGACGCAGCCATTGATCCAATTTTACTCCTTCATAAGAGGCATGGCGAACCCATTTATCCGCGCGATCCATTTCCGCGACTTTCACCTCTAGCTTGTCCAAACGCAGTCCGGAGACCAAACCGATTTCCGCACCTCTGCGGGTGAGTCGTAGATCGGCGTTGTCCTGACGGAGCAGCAGACGGTATTCGGCGCGGCTGGTGAACATCCGATATGGCTCGGTGCAACCGCGGGTGACGAGGTCGTCCACCATTACTCCGAGGTAGGCTTCTTCCCTGCCCAACACAAAGGCTGGCTTACCCGCAGCTTTCAGCGCGGCATTGGTTCCAGCGATCAACCCCTGCCCTGCGGCTTCCTCGTATCCGGAAGTTCCGTTGATCTGACCGGCGAAATAGAGACCCTCGATCCGCTTGGTTTCAAGGGTTGGTTGGAGCTGGGTCGGTGGGCAATAATCATACTCCACGGCATAGCCCGGACGCAGGATTTCACATTTCTCCAAGCCAGGTATCGTGCGCAGAAACTCCAGCTGCACCTCGTAAGGTAGCGAGGTCGAAACCCCGTTGACGTAGAATTCTGTGGTGTGTCGACCCTCCGGTTCTAGGAAAACCTGGTGCCTTTCCTTCTCGGCGAAGCGCACGACCTTGTCCTCGATGGATGGGCAATAGCGCGGGCCGGTGCCCTCGATCACCCCGCAATACATGGGCGATTGATGGAGATTGCCGGCGATGATTTCGTGGGTTTTGGCGTTGGTGTAGGTCATCCAACACGGCATTTGTTCCACGTGGAACGCGGGGTCGCCCCACGGGTTCAGGGTGAAAATGTCATCCGGGCCTTTGGTCAGGGTATCCGCCAAGTAGCTGAATTTCGGCACTGGGGTGTCGCCTTCTTGCTTGTCGCATTTCGAGAAATCGATGGATCTGCCCAGCAGTCGACACGGGGTTCCGGTCTTGAATCGGGCAACGTCGAAGCCGAGTTGTTTGAGCGAGTCGGACACGGTTGAGATTGCGTCCCCCATCCTGCCGCCTTTTTCATTTTTCAGACCCACGTGCATCAGCCCCCGCATGAAAGTTCCCGCGCTGAGAATGACCGTCTTGCCGCAGATTTCCATGCCGAGGGAAGTCAGGATTCCGGTGATCCGCTGTTCGGAGTCGACCAAGAGTTCGGCGACGTTGCCCTGGTGGATCTCGATTCCGGGGGTTGATTCCATCTCTGCCTTGGCACGAAATTGGTAGGCTTTCTTATCGCACTGAGCGCGCGGGGCGCGGACCGAGGGACCTTTCGAGGCGTTGAGCATGCGGAACTGGATTCCGGTGGCGTCGGTGTTGAGTCCCATGAAACCGCCGAGGGCATCGATCTCCCGAACCATGTGACCTTTGCCAAGTCCGCCGATGGCTGGGTTGCAGGACATCTGGCCTATGGTGTCGAGGTTCTGGGTGAGGACAGCGACTTGGGCTCCGATCCGGGCAGCGGCGAACGCGGCCTCGACACCGGCATGGCCGGCGCCGATGACAATCACATCGTAGTTTTTCGGGTAGCGGAACATGTTTAAAAGAAGTTGCTAGTGCCTAGTGAGCAGTGATCAGAATATAAGTTTGCCAGCTTCAAGTGGTCGGCTTGAATAAAAATTCTTATTTCTCGCCAAGGTCGGCGTCTTTTTGAGGTTTAAAGTTTAAGATTTAGAGTTTCGAAACGTTCCACGTGGAACTTTTAGGCCTTGGCGACGGCGACTAGGACGGCTTTTTGGGCGTGGAGGCGGTTTTCGGCTTGTTGGAAAATGGTGTCGGCGTGGGCTTCGAGGACTTCCTCGCTGATCTCTTTGCCACGGTAGGCGGGCAGGCAGTGGAGAACGATGTGGCCTTTGGCGGCGTGTTGGAGCAACTGGGCGTTGACTTCGAACCCAGCGAATTCGGCTTCTTTTTCCTTCTGTCCCTCCTGCCCCATGGACAGCCAGACATCGGTGTTGATCACGTCGGCACCTTTGACTGCTTCGGCGGGATCGGCGGTGATTTTCAAACCGTCGTAGTTGAGAGCGTTGAGGAAATCGGCTGGCGGCTGGCAGGCGACCGGCGAGGCGATGGTTAGTTCGAATTTAAGAATTTTCGCGGCCCAGATCCATGAGCGGGTCATGTTGGAAAATCCGTCGCCGACGAAGGCGAATTTCTTGCCCTCCCAGCCACCGAGTTTTTCTTTCACCGTCAAAAGATCGGCAAGGATTTGGCAAGGGTGCTCGTCATCGGTCAGGGCGTTGATGACCGGAAGGTTGGAGAATTTTGCAAAATCGATGATGTCCTGTTGGGCGAAGGTACGGATGATCATGCCGTGCACCATTCTGCCGAGCACGCGGGCGGTGTCTTTGATGGGTTCGCCGCGGCCGAGTTGGATGTCATTGGCAGAGAGAAACATCGGAGAGCCGCCGAGTTCGCGGATGCCTACCTCGAACGACACGCGGGTGCGGGTGGAGGATTTGCTAAAAATCATCGCCCAAGTCTGTCCGGCGAGCGGTTGGGACGCGTGCTTTCCGCGCTCGGCTTTGAGGCTTTGAGCGTTGGTGATGAGGCTGGAAATTTCAGCAGCGCTGAGTTCTTCAATGGAAAGGAGGTGTTTCATCTGAGTCTGAAGGTCGAAAAGTCTAAAGGTCGAAGGTCCAAAAGTGCTTCATTTAAAGCAGGATAAGGTTCGGTGGATGATGGATAGAGCCTCATCGATTTCGGTGTCTGTGACGTTGAGTGGAGGCAGCAAACGGAAGGTTTCTGGTCCGGCTGGGGGAAGGATTAAGCCTTCTGCCATAAGGGCTTTGACGACCGTGAGAGCCGCGGTTGAGCCTTCGGGTGTCGGGATCAGATCGGCGCGCAGGCCGACACCGAGCAGTAACCCAAGGCCCCTGACTTCGGTGATGACGGGCAATTTCCAAGAAGCGATTGCGGCACGGATCCGCTGCTCCTGGTGGAGGGCATTGGCGGAGAGATTTTTCTCGCGGATTTCGCGCAGGACTTCGATGGCTGCGGCGCAAACCAGAGGATTGCCGCCATAGGTTGAGCCATGGGAGCCGGGTCCCATGAGCGATGCGAGGGTTTTCCCGGAATCATCGATGGTCCGATCGCTGAGCCAGAAAGCGCCAATCGGCACTCCTCCGCCCATGCCTTTTGCCCAGGAAATGCCGTCGGGTTGGATGTCAGGTGCGATCGCGCGCCATGCCATCGCCTGGCCGCAACGGCCGAAACCTGCCTGCACTTCATCGAACATCAGCAAGAGGTCGTGTTTTTTGCAAAGGGCATCGAGCGCTTCGAGAAACGCTTTGGAAGCGACATGGACCCCGCCCTCGCCTTGCACGGGTTCGAGTAAGAATCCGACGGTTTCCTCGCTGACCGCGTTTTCGAGCGCGGCGATATCGTTGTAAGGAAGATAGCGGAAGCCCGGCAACATTGGATCGAAACCCTGTTGGATCTTCGCTTGGCCGGTGGCGGCCATGCTGCCGAGGGTCCGTCCGTGAAAGGATTGTTGAAACGTAATGACTTCAAAACGCGGTTTGCCGTTCGCCTGCGGTTTGTGATGACCGTAGCGCCGCGCGGATTTGATCAAGCCGTCATTGGCCTCGGCTCCCGAGTTTGAAAAGAAGATTTTTCCGGGCAACTGAATTTCGAACTCGTTCATCTCTTTCGCCATAAGTCCTTGAGGCTCATTGAGATACAGATTTGAAACATGCATCAACTTGGCTGCTTGCTGTTGGATGGCTGCAACCAAACGCGGATGACAATGCCCCAGCGAACACACGGCGATTCCCATGCAGAAATCCAAATATTCCCTTCCTGCATCATCGCGCACACGTGCCCCCTTGCCTTCGACAAGTGTGAGCGGAAAGCGACCATAAGTCGCCATAACGTGATCGGTGAAATGTTCAGTGGTGCTCATGTTAGAGTCCGGACGTTTTCCGGAAAGGGGCGGAGGCTATACGCTTCCAACGAAATAGCAAATCACTTTCGATGTGGGTTGCTAATTATAGCTTGTCAAATGGAAATGTGCTGATAGATGCTCCAGCAGGATGAGTGATCAATGGTTTGTACACAGAAATGGCGAGCAGGTGGGGCCTTATACCGGTGATCAAATGTTGGAGTCTGCAGATCAAGGCGTCATCGTTGCTGATACCATGGTTTGGGCGGTAGGCATGCCTGAATGGTTACCAGCGGGGCAAGTTCCTGGACTTCTTCCAGATAAGCCAGTAGTGCCTGCTGCTGCAGCTGTTGTGAAACCTGGGCCGACTCGGAATGTACCTGGTTCTAGACCGACTGCAGGCGTCGCAGTGGTTGGCGCGCGACCGGTTGCAGGCGGTGCTTTAGCTGTCGCAAGAACTGGCGCCGGTACGAGTGCTGTAGCGGTTACGACTCATACGGACCAAGCAACAGTTGATGGGGAATATCCTCGAATTGCCGTGAAGAAAGCGAATTTCGGGCTTTGGGTGGGCATGTTTTTGGGTGGTTTCATCTGTTTCCTTATCGGGATTGCCGTTATGATAGGAGGCACTATGAAGGCGACTGCGCCCTTAACTGAAGATGCTAAGCCTGATAGAGCAATGTCGGCACTCGAACGGATTCCAAAAAAATCTGATCCGGCGGCAGATGCTATCGCTGCAGAAGAGAAGGCGGCTCTCCAAGCGGAAGCCGTGAAAGGGTTAATGGCGTCAGGTTTAGCGGGTGGAGTCCTGCTATTCATAGGCGGGGCTATTTGGATAGTTTCATGGATCTTTTTCTACATGAATATCTATCGCGGATGGGTTTGTCTTCAGCCTGGTGGTGTGGAGATCACACCCGGAAAAGCCGTTGGATTATTGTTCATTCCCTTTTTCCAGCTCTACTGGATTTTTGTGGCCATCAACGGTTTGCCGAAGGATTGGAACCGTATCGTTTCAAGTTTTGAAGATTTGAAAAACGCTCCAAAGCTCAAGGAGGGCACGTTTCTTGCGTTCTCCATCGGAATGCTCTTCGCTCCTTTAGGGATCATCATGATTTTCCCGATGATGTCGCAGCTTTGCCAAGGTATCAATTACTTCGCTGCCCGAAGCAATCCAAGAGGCGCTATCACATACAGAGCTCCAGGCGCTCGCTGAGTGGAAGAATTGGGCTGACCCGATGTGTCGGGGCGGCTCTTGTTTGTTATGAAATCGTCTGACTCACCTGAGTCATGAGCCGCATTTCCGCTTCGATGTAGAATTTGGCTTTCCCTTGGGGGCTTGATCCGCTGAAACTCCCGACGTTCTATGTCCAATCCCTTCCGCGAAGATCTAGTTTCCCGCAATCGTCCAGAGCCATGCACTGTGGTTATCTTTGGTGCGACCGGAGACCTCACTCACCGCAAGCTCATTCCTGCGCTTTACAATCTCGCCGTCGATGGTGAGTTGCCGACCGGAGTGAACATCATTGGCTTTGCCCGCCGCGAGAAAACCGATGCGGAATTTCGCAAAGGCCTCGAGGAGTTGAACCGCAAAGTTTCCCGCAACGGGCACGACGAGGAAGTTTGGAATCCGTTCATCCACAGCGTGACGTATCATCAATCGGAATTCACGGATGATGCTGGATATGCATCGCTGGCGAAGCGTTTGGATATGATCGATGCGGAGCGCGGTGGTAAAGGCAACCGCTTGTTCTACGTCGCTTCCGCGCCGGAGTTTTTCGATGACATTTTGCTGCACCTCAAAAAGGCCGGACTCAACGAAGCCAAAGCTGGTTGCTGGGCGCGTGTGATTGTTGAAAAACCTTTTGGCACCGATCTTAAAACAGCGCAGCATTTAAACCAGGTCGTTAATCAAACTTTCCACGAAGCCGACACGTATCGCATCGATCATTATCTCGGAAAAGAAACTGCGCAGAACTTGATGGTATTGCGTTTCGCGAATGCGATTTTCGAGCCGTTGTGGAACAGCAAACACATCAGTCACATTCAAATCACTTGCGCGGAAAATTTAGGCATGGAGGGTGGACGCGGAGGTTACTATGAAAAATCCGGAGCGCTGCGCGACATGGTGCAAAACCATTTGTTGCAACTTCTCAGCTTGGTAGCGATGGAGCCGCCGACCGATCTATCAGCCGATGGCGTGCGCGATGAAAAAGTGAAAGTCATTCGCTCGTTGCGCCAATGGGACACGCCGGAAAAAGTCGCAGAAAACGTGATCCGTGCGCAATACACGGCGGGTCACGTCGATGGCAATCCGGTGCCTGGATACCGCGAGGAAGATCGCGTTTCACCGACATCTGAAACTGAGGCATACGTCGCCGTGCGTTTGTTGATCGATACTTGGCGTTGGAGCGGTGTTCCGTTTTACATCCGCATGGGCAAACGCTTGCCGAAAAAATCCACGGAGATTTCCGTTCATTTCAAAGACGCGCCATCCGTGCTTTTCGGCGCACTGCCCGGCGGCGTTCCCGGCGGCAACGTGTTGGTAATCCGTATCCAACCCGACGAAGGAATTTCTCTGCGCATGGTCTCGAAAATCCCCGGCACCAGCTTGCGTCTTGAGCCGGTGAAAATGGATTTCCATTACGCCACCAGTTTCGGCAAAGGCAGCCCCGAAGCCTACGAACGCCTCATCCTCGACGCGATGGCTGGCGATGCCACCCTTTTCGCCCGCCGCGACGAAGTCGAGGAAGCCTGGCGTTTCATCGACCACATTGAGCGCGCTTGGCACGAGTCGGACAACAAACCGCCGATGGCTGAATTCGTCGCCGGTTCATGGGGCCCACGCGAGGCGGATGATATGATTCAGAAAGACGGCAACACATGGCGTAGGCTGTGATTTTGCGGACTTGCCGACACGTCAGTTATCGGGTAAATTGCAAACATGAGCACTCAGTTTCTCACGGATAAAAAAGGAAAGAAGGTAGCAGCCGTCATTCCTATCAAGGAATATGAGGAACTCATGGAAGACTTAATCGACATCTCGGCGTGCTTGGAAGTGAAAGACGAAAAAACTGTTCCGTGGGAGCAGGTTAAAAAAGAAATATTTGGCGATGCCGCTGTACCGGATTGAAATTAAGCAAACAGCGCGAAAGGTATTATCAAATATTCCGCTCGCCTATGCCAACCGGATTCGATGTGCCATCGATGACTTGGCGACCAATCCATTTCCACAAGGCCATCGAAAATTAGTAGGAAGCGAATCAAAGTATAGGATTAGAATTGGAGATTACCGAGTGATTTACCAAGTGGAGAATCAAGAGCTGGTGATCTTTGTAATCCGTATTGGCCATCGCAAAGAAATCTATCGCTAAACATGAGCACCACACTTACAGATAAATTCGCCGAGCTTGGAAAAGAAGTTTCTATCTCTGAGATCGATCTCGAGCTGCGCAAGCTCTGGGAACAGGATGAAGCGCGCACCAACGCTTCATTAATGAATCTCGTGGTCTATTCGGAGAAATCCGGAAGCCTGTTAGAAAATTCCCGCATCATCAACGATCTCACCCGCGACAACGCTTGCCGCGCGATACTCGTCGAAATCGATCGTGAAGAAGCCGCGAGCCTGCGCGCATGGATCACAGCGCATTGCCATCTTTCACACGGCCAGAAATCCGTTTGTTGTGAGCAAATTTCTTTCCGTCTAACAGGTCGTGTCCACGGTCGTTTCCGCAACACGGTATTCTCTCATCTCAACTCCGATCTTCCCCTCATCTTCTGGTGGCAGGGCGAGCTCTCGGATGTCTTCACCGAGCGCCTTGCCAGCGTGATGGATCGACTCATTGTCGATAGCTCGCTGTGGCGCGAACCACAGATTTCCTTCACTCGCATTATCGAAGAGCTGAAAGTCAATCCGGCTCTCGTCGTACAAGATCTCGCATGGACGCGTTGCTGGCAGTTCCGCGTCGGCATAGCCAGTTTGTTTGACGATACCGTCGCGCAAAAGGCTCTCGATAGCATGGATCAAATCCGTATCAAGCACAGCCCGTCGGATCGCAACACTGCCCTGCAACTCATGGCATGGCTCGCCGTTCAAGCAGGTTGGAAACCCAGCGGAAATTCAACCTTCGTATCGAAGACGGGTCGGAAAATCCAAGCGAAGATCGAATCATGCGCCGATTCCGCGCCGCTCGGTTTGGTTGAGCTTTCTGCGGGAAAAACCATTGTCCGTGTCAGCCACGAGAAAGATTCCGTCCATCTCCTGCGCGAAATCGAGTCCGGCGATTACCACGTGACCTCACTTTCCCCCGCCGATCCAGAACCTTCCCCCGATCTTGTCGCCCAACAACTTTCCAGAGGCGGGAAGAACTCGTTGTTTTTCAAAATTTTACCGACGTTTTTGGAGCTGCTGGGATCGAAATGAAAGGTTACCGCATGGCTGGCGTAACTTATGCTGCCCTTTGCTTTAGATTAAACCCCGTAAAAATTCCTTATGTCACTTGAATCAACCAACCGTCGTCGTTTTCTCGCAACCACTGGTGCTGCTGCCGCGGTGATGTCTTTCCCCACGGTCTTGCGGGCGCAAGAAGCCAAGAACAACAAAGTGCTCAAAATTGGTCTGATTGGTTGCGGTGGCCGTGGAACGGGTGCAGCGGAACAAGCTCTCTCGGCCGATCCCAATGTTCAGCTCTGGGCGATCGGCGATGCGTTTGCCCCACAGATTACTGCGGCGTTGAAACATCTCCAAAAGTTTGCCGGGAAAGTAGATGTCCCGGAAGCTCGTCAGTTTTCCGGACTCGATGCTTATCAGAAAGTGATCGATAGCGGTGTGGACGTTGTCCTTCTCACCACGCCTCCGGGCTTCCGTCCACAACATCTCAGAGCGGCAGTCGAAGCAGGCAAACACGTCTTTGCAGAGAAGCCGATGGCGGTCGATATGGCCGGAATCAAATCCGTTTTGGAATCCGCTAAAATCGCTAAACAAAAAGGCACCACGTTGCAGCATGGTTACTGCTGGCGCTTTTCTCCAAACACTCGCGAGGGTTACGGGAAACTTCTTTCCGGTGAGCTCGGCCGCGTGGTTTCCATTTACGGAACCTACATGGCGAATGTTCCCAAGCCGTCCACAAACATCGATATGCGCAACAAAGATTGGGGCGATAGAGAATGGCAAATGCGTAACTGGATGGGACACGAATGGCTTTCCGGCGGTCCGCTGTTAGAGCAGTGCATTCACACCGTGGATAAAGTTGCATGGGCGATGGGTGATGTGGCTCCTATCGCTGCGAGAGCTTCCGGCGGTCGTCTCCAACGCTCGGATGACGGCAATGTTTACGATCACTACGATGTCGTTTACGAATATCCCGGTGGCGTGATGTGCCACGTCGCACAGCGTCAGATGAATGGCGTGTTTAACGAAGTGGTCGATCGTATCTTTTGCGAAAAAGGCATGCTCGAAGCTCCAGGCCGCGTTATGACGAAGAATGTTTCTGGAAAAATCACATGGGCGTATCGCGGTGAGCCGGAAAATATGTATCAGGTATGCCACAACGAATGGTTTGCGGCGATCCGAGCTGGCAAAGAACTCAATGCCGGTGAATTCATGGCGGGCAGCACCATGTTAGGTCTTCTCGGCCGTGAGGCTGCGCATACCGGTCAGCGTGTTACATGGGAACAACTTCAGGCTTCTGTCCAAGATCTTTCTCCGGATGATTTCAAGTTATCCGATGCGCATCCTGTTGCTCCAGTACCAGTTCCAGGAACATATAAATTCAGCTAAAGCTGGATGAAATTGGGTAGGGCTCCCTCACACCGGAACGCGCGACTCCAGTCGCGCTTGATTTACTTCGACATACCGAAGGAAAAGACGACTCGACCAAGTGGATGTTTTTTTCATAAAACAGCATATACATGGAAACTCACACCCACGAGCGCACGAGCGGATACCGTGAAGAAATCGCCTGCGTAATTGGGTTGTTGTTTCTGATCGCGGCGGCTGTGGTTGAAAAAAACAATGGTGTATCTAACATCACACACGGGCTTTACGCGGGAGCTTATATTTTCGCGGGTTTCAAAGGTTTAAAATCGGCTCTCGCTTCACTGCGCAAATGGGTGATCGATATTGATGGCTTGATGGTGCTTGCGGCGTTGGGAGCCGCGATTGTCGGCGCACCATTCGAAGGCGCCCTACTCCTATTTTTATTTAGCTTCTCGAATGTGCTTCAGCGCTATGCGATGGATCGCACGCACAACGCGATCCAATCCTTGCTTAAGCTGCGGCCGGACCAAGCCTTGGTGAAACGCAATGGCGGAACTGTCTTGGTTAAAGTCGAGGAACTGGAGCTTGGCGAAATCGTGATCGTCAAACCGGGCGAACAGATTCCTGTGGATGGGAAATTGGTCGAGGGCGATACGTTTGTGAATGAATCGTCTCTAACAGGAGAATCGATGCCAGTCGCCAAAACCGTTGGCAGTGATGTGTTTGCCGGAACGATCAACCAAAGCGGCGGCGTTGAAATTCAAGTGAAGAAGCGCTCGGAAGATTCCGCGTTGGCACGCATGGTCAAACTGGTTGCAGCAGCTCAGGCGGAAAAATCGAAGACCCAACGTTTCCTCGAATCCGCAGAGCAATACTACGCGGTGGGCGTGATCGTTTTCACTATCGGAGTCTTTCTCGTTCCGTGGTTGTTCATGGGACAAGAATTTTCTCCAGCATTTTATCGCGCGATGACCGTGATGGTCGTCGCCTCGCCGTGTGCCTTAATCATCAGCACCCCGGCAACGGTTTTATCGGCGATCGGCGGCGCGGCTCGTGTCGGGATTCTGATCAAAGGTGGCTCGCATCTCGATAGCGCAGCTACGATAGACATCGTAGCTCTTGATAAAACCGGCACGCTCACCGCAGGTAAGCCATCGCTCACGGAAATGGTTTTACACGGTGGTATCCAATCATTGGCTAATCCGTTAGACGCGAATGGAGAAGCGATCCTGCGTGCGGCTGCCGCACTTGAATCACGCTCCGAACATCCGCTAGCAAGGGCGGTGGTGGATGCGGCGAATCGCTTAAAGCGTTCAGTTCCCGAGGCCACAGCTTTCCAATCCGTCACCGGACACGGCGCCGAGGCCGCGGTGGAATCCGTGCATTACCTCATTGGCAGCGAACGGTGGTTTCGAGAGTCCTCAGCTCAAGGACTGGACGCGTTGGTGGTACATGCGAAGCCGCTTCAAGAAAAAGGCCACACCTGCGTATGGCTCGGCGTGCGCGATGGCGAGCAGCTCATTGCCAAAGCGGTATTGGTGATGGCGGACACGATACGCCCCGAAGCGAAATTTCTAACTGAACAGTTGCATAAGCTCGGGGTGAAAAAAGTGGTGATGCTGACCGGTGATCATCAGCTGGTTGCGAATTCCATTGGCGCGGAAATCGGGATCGATGATATCCGCGCAGAGTTACTTCCCGAACACAAACTTAACATCATCCGCGAACTCAAAAAAGAAGGCCGAGTCATGATGATAGGCGATGGCGTGAATGACGCCCCTGCGCTTGCTACCTCAGATCTCGGCGTCGCGATGGGCGCGGCCGGCACCGATGTCGCCATGGAAACGGCGGACATCGTGCTGATGGGAGATCGGCTGGAAAACATCCCCTTATTACTCAAACATGCAAGGCGCGCGCGCTGCGTGCTGTTAGAAAATTTGATTTTCGCGGCATGTATCATCGTCTTTCTCGTCGTCGCCGCTCTCGGGTTTTCCCTGCCCCTTCCCATTGGCGTGATCGGTCACGAAGGCAGTACGGTCATTGTCTGTCTCAATGGACTGCGGCTGCTCATGATAGGCCGTTCTGGATTATGATCTCCGATTCAGCGTGTGATCCGATCCAGTAAAGATGGAAAAGACAGCGCGCAGAATGGCTTTCACCATCAAATAAATCATCACGAGAACTGCGGTCACAAGTCCAACGGTTACGAGTAAAACGAAGGCGATCACACCGAGCACGATCCACAGCGGCATCCAGCGTTTATCCAGCACGCGGATTTTTCCCTGCCAGTTTTGCCAATCGACTCTACGGCTTCGTTGACTGCCAGACGCATCAACTTCCGGACGCGGCTCAACCGCCACGCCATCGATTTCGATAACTTCCGCTTCAAGGATTTGGTCATCCTGTTTCATCACGGCTCGAAAATACGCGTGATCCATCAAGATGCACGGCAGAAATCAAAGTCGTTTAGACAACAAGTTCCCTGATGCTCTAATTCAGGCTTCTTTGGATCTTTTCGCCGGTCCTATAGTCCCGCTTTCAATAAACTGCGCAGGAGTGAGCGTTTGTCGGATGTCGTGTTTACCACGGCTGACATTCGCCGCCCAACGCACTACGCGTTGCACCACCGGGCGGCTGTTCCAGTGGATATGAGCCACGGCTGGATTGCACCACGCGAAGGCTGGGTTGTCATCTGTGCAGACCAGTGAGACATCGTTCGGCACCCGTAGATTCTGGTAGCCCAGAAATTGCAGGGCTGCGACAAGGAACGGTGCCTCGTCGATGATCAGCGCGGTCGGTGGGGTGACACGGAACAACTCCGCTAGGCAGCTTTGAAAGCCCGCACTAGTCTCTTCCCAGTCCGGTAAGTTGTAGGAGCTTGTATGAATGCCGTGAGCCGCCATTTCCTCGAGGATGGCGCGCTCGGAACTCCCTGGCAAAGGATGCCGCCGTATCCGGCGCACCAGTGTCACGATGCGACGGTGGCCGAGCTCGAGCAGGCGACGCGTGACCAACGCCTGAGCGCTCACCTTGTCCGGTCCTACCGCGGCGATAGGTAGTCCGCCCCGCCGCCCGAACAGGGCGAAGATCGGTACTGGCTGTGTCGCAAACCACTCGAGCAACTCACGCGACCCGGAACTCACCACCCAAGCATCCGCCTGGGTATTTTGCACCAGCCGCGTGATTCGCTTCAAATCCATGCCCAACTCTGTCATGTATTTGTCTGCGAAAAAAACGCTGTGCCCTGCCTCACCCAATTGGTACAGCAGCTCTGTCATGTAACCATCCGCCAACTCCGCCGCAGGCGAATCAAGAAGCAGGATCGCTAACCGAAGCGGGCGAAGTATCCTGCTCTCGGGCAACACGATCTGCCGTCTGCGACCCGCCCCCTGTGGCACCAGTAGCCCTTCCTGTTCCAGAAGCTTTAGCGCCGCTTCTACCGTGTCGCTCCCGACCCCCAAATCGAGTGCCAGACGTGAGCCGCCGGGCATTCGTCCGCCCCATGCCCCGCGGTACAGCTCCGCTCGCAAGTGTTTCCCCACTTGCTCGGCAGCCGTCAGCACGCGGAACGCTTCCATTAACAGCAAACTATCGGATATCAGGATAAGATGCAAGATCAAGAGTTCTGGCGGTTATCGCGGATGTGATCCAGAGAGCTAGTAATCCATTTCACTTATCTTTCAAAACATGAAAACAGGCAGACAATACTTTTCACGGATCGCAGGCGCGGCGTTGATCACTCTAGCGCTCGCAACGAATGCTAGGTCGCAAGATGCAGCCTATTATACCCCCG
>JANPMK010000023.1:0-42636 GCA_031422775.1 Akkermansiaceae bacterium
GAGAGACGTGCATCGCCCATGGCGAGTTCATAATGAGCTCCGCGGTCTTTAAGATCGTCGACAAAGGTGAACCATTTCGTGGCCATGCGCACCACATCTGGATTGAGCTCGTAGAAGCGATACGTTTGACCGGGTTCAGCATAACAGGCGACCGTTGCGGTACCCATGCCGATGACACCTACCTTTGCATCAGCTTTATTTTTAAAACTATTTAACACCATGCCCACACCGGATTCGTGACCGTAATAGGTTAGAGGATCACGGCGTTTACCTTCTTCCATGTTCTGGCGCCCGTGCTCGGTGCCGCTGCAATAGAGCGAATGAAATTTACCGCTTTCATCGATTCGTGAGTTGATTCGCAGGGTACCGTAGAAGCTCCTAGACCGCTCCAGAGATCCAGCAAATGATAGGAATTCCCATTTAACGATAAAAACGAGTGCTGCTGTGGCGAAAACTCCTATGACGACACCTCTAATCATTTTTGCCGACTTAGCCTTATGTTGAGACAAGCCGAGGTATGCTACCCAACAAACGAGGATGAACCCGAAGGCAATAGCGAGAGACCATTCCATGTAGGTATTGAAAACCATAGGTGCCACCAGACTCACAGCGAGTCCGCCTAATGCTCCACCGGCCGACATGAGAAGATAGTATTCCGTAAGATGAGAGGTTCCAGGTCTGAGCTTGGCCAGTTCCCCATGACAGACCATGCAGATCAGAAACATGGCGGAGAAATGCACGATCAGTTCTACCACGAAACTAGGGCTCCAATCCCATGGAGTGTTGTATAGACCTGAGGTCATGAAAATGACCAGCATCGCAGGAATCGCCCAAGCTGGACGCACATACCAACGCGAGTGGTCAAAACAGATGATGAAGGTGATCAGATAGAGAGCCAAAGGAATCACCCATAGGAAAGGAATCACCGCAACGTCCTGACAAACATGGTTGGTGGTGGCTAGGAGCATCAGCGAAGCGAAGGCAGGAAGAAGAACCCAAAGAATTCGGTGTGAGATAGCGGGCGGTGGTGTCTTGGCGTCTTTCAATTCTTCTTCATGGAGGCGGCGGGCCGCCTCTGAGGTGCCGCGTTTCCACTCGCCGATGGCGCATGCCCCCATCAATAGCGCGAAGAAAACAAAAGTCCCCGACCAGATCCAAGCTTGGCGAACCACGTCCCAGCGGGGTTCGATGAGAACCGGGTAAGTCAATAGTGCCGTCAACGACCCAATGTTAGAGAGCGCATACAAGCGCCAAGGCATACTATTCGGATAAACACGGGAAAACCAAACCTGCACCAAAGGACTCGTGGCGGAGAGCACGAAATAAGGCAGCCCTACCGTGACCAACAACAACCCAAGAATTTGCCAAGATGGATTATCCGAACCTTGCGGCTTAAGGGAAGCATCCGGCACAATGGGCAGCAGGATCGCAGCAATAAGCAGCAGCGCCACATGCACCCATGCCTGAGTAAGCGGTTTGCGACGAGTCAATACATGCGAGTAACTGTATCCCGCAAATAGAACGACTTGAAAAAATAACATACACGTCGTCCATACTCCCGGACTACCACCAAACCATGGCAGGATGAACTTACTGATCATTGGCTGAACCTGAAAAAGCAGGAAGGCGCCTAAAAGGCTAACAAGACAAAAAATATAATTCATGTATGTATCTATCGATGGGTTTTTTTGAACCGTATTCGTATAAAGTCAGTTCCAGAGCGTCAATGAAGTAAATGATTCCAGAACTATCGATTTTGAATGTTAGACCGCATCGTTTGAATCACCGCAACCAAAAGGCCGCCTCCCCCCTTGCAATGGTGTGGAAATCTTAACCAAATGCCTTCACTAGCTCAGTTTCGTGTAGTCTCCCGTAGTCAACTTCAAGTCGGCCGTCTTCTAGCTCGGTGTAGATTTCCACAAAGCGATGCCCGAAAATAACATCGCTCCACAAATAGCCGGCTTGGGACTGAATAGGAGCTTGGATGACTGTATCGATGCAGACAATGGATGCCATGAACCGCGTGCCCGACGCAGCAAGTTGCTCCGGCGTCACGTTGTGAAGCGGGCTAGTTTCGTCAATGACATGACGAATCGTGACAGCGCTTGGAAACATTACCAAGCGATCGAATTCTAGTTTCAGAGAATAGAAGCGCCGAGCTTCTGGATCGTCGTCGATATGTTCCTTGCGGACGATCATCATTCGGAATTCCGCTTCAACCATCGGCTGGTGATGAAGATTGGCGACGCGAATCTGGAGTGTGGGTTTACCGTTGTATTTGGAAATCACCATCGACTCACTAAACATCAAGCGGGCGACCGGACGTGAGTAGCGCACGAAAATAAGACCTGTGACCACTGCAGTAAAAAACATTCCGACGATGATTTCGATCGTGGTGACGATATCGCCATAGAGTGTCGTTGGATAAAGATGACCGAAGCCGACGGTGGACAGAGTCTGCACGCTGTAAAAAAACGCGCTGGTAAACGACCCAGGTTTCATTTCCGCGATGCACTCTCCTCCTAGTAAGTAAGCGCAGGCGAAGACAATATTAATAACAAGATATATCGATATCGCAGCGAGCGCGAAGCGTGGCCAACTTAGAGCAAGGATAGAACGGTATAGATCGCGCCACTCGGATTTGACCGTATTCGTACGAACAAACTCGACTTTGGATGATTGTACCGAATTAGAGGGACGAGCTTTTTTCATAGGGACGAGTTATGTAATGGATATCATGTCGCTTTGTCGATCACGGCGGTGATATAACTCCCCGAATCAATTTTTCACTGGAGTCACAAAAAGCTCAGGATGCCGCGCTTTGATCCATGCTTGATCCTCTTCACTGAGTTCATTCAACGGCGTTGGCTTGTCCTGTGGACGTATTCCTTTTTGGTTCAACACATTCATCAGGCTCCAGTTTCGGCCATGCACGCCGGGTTTGGGATCCTCGGGCTCTTTCTCGGTTAAGTCGTAGCGCGTAAAATCGATGACCTTCTCCTGAGTTCCTTCTTTCCAATTCTTCAAAAGAGCCAAACGAAAATCTTTATTCATGAACCAACGAATCTCGAGTTCTGCTATCGATCCACGCACACCTGAACCGCGTTGCATGAATTGGTAGTTGATATCGTCGTTACTCTTGTAATGAGCACGCCACAATTCGCCAAACTCACCCATAGTGATGAACTTAGCATCCGGCCAGCGCTTGCGGGTTTCATTTAACCAAATCGCCAAACCCTCCATGCCATTACGTCCGTTGTAATTATATAGCTTACGTGCCTCCACCAAACCCAATTCCCAACCACAATTCACCCACGCAAATCCATTGCGTTTGAATCCATCATCGAAATGTGCGGCGGTGGTCGCGAGCATCGACTTCGTCCCCTCTTCCGTTCCTAACCAGATCACGGTTTCTATCGGCCCCACTCCTTGCCGACTTCTATGCTTCACACCATCGACCATTTTCGAACCGGGAATGCGTGCGCAGAGAAAATCCACAGTCCATCCATCGAGATTCACGCAATCGATCAAATCTTTCTTATCTTGGGCGGGTTTACAAAAATGCTGGCGTGACGGATAATACGGATAACAAACCGATCCCTCACCATCGCCATTGTCCACAGCGTACTGACTCCAGATGTTTCCCTGGCAGACATGAATCCCCTCTTCCTCGGCGAGATAGCGGAGGTTTTCCGATGATAAAAATCCAGCCACCACACTCTTAGGTCGGTACCCATTACCCACCATCTTCGAGACCAACTGCAAACCATCGTGCAGATCTCGGTTCACTTGCTCGCGACTGTTATACATGTTCGCAAAATAACCACCGGGAATGAACGTAATTTCATCGCCATATTTTTCGTGATAAGAGACCACCAACTTCCGGATCTCGCTGTAGTTTTCCGTCTGATCATTTAGCGCCAACCAACTGAACGCCCAAGTGATCTTAGCACTCGGCCAAGCAGCATCGATCGCTTCGCGAAACGTGCGTGCCTCTTTTGGCGTGTGGATACTGGATTCATCCGTGCCATGATTTTCATTCCGCTTCGCCTCAATCTGATTCACTCGGACAATCGTGTTAAAAGTGAAAAATCGATTCCCCATGAGCTCAAGCTTTTGAACCTGAGGTGGTGTCTCATCGGCTTTGGAAACTCCCACCGAGAAGAGCAGAGTGAGAATGGCGAGTAGTGGACGCGATGAGATCATGCCATGAGAAATAACGCAGGAGCTAAGTGAGGGCAATGCTTGGTTCTTGGAAAACCGCCACCCGTCATTCCACCAGCACGAAACCTTTACGCGTATGCTTGCAACGCATTGGCTCACCCACCGAGTTGGGATTCCACTTATTGGCGTTACCAAAATCAATCGCTTCCAACACCTGAGTCAACATCACGATCCGTGGTAGCTCAGCGATAAGTTCACGCCCACCAATCGCCTCATTGGTATAGATCGATGCCTCATTCACTCCACTGCGGTTCTTCATCATCCAGCGGTATTGGACATCACGATGATTGAGGGTTTTGTAACCTTTATTTGATAGAGACATATTAGAGGCAAAACCCTGACACACTTCCGAACCAATGAGAATGTTTATGTCGAAATTTTGAACGTCCGATCCCAAAGGGATCAAAGAAATTAGCTCGGGGTTGAGCGAAGCGACACCCCGAGGTAAATCACCCCACATTTTACCGACCCTAACGGGGTCGAAGAAAGGTTTCACAGCCCCAAGACTCCTGAATCCACCTATCTGGCACACCCTCCGGGGTGCTTGATTTTTATTCCATGATTTCTCGAGGTATCGCTTCGCTCAACCCCGAGCTAATGTCTGGAATCCCTTCTGGGATTCTTCACTGTTAATTTAGTAGTAAGAAAAAGGGCCGTCAGTAGTAATGCACTGACGACCCTGTTTGATTAAAATAAAAGCCGTTTGCTTACTTAACGATCTCAAGCAGCTCGATATCGAAAACCAGCATTCCGCCAGGACGACCACTGCCTGGGACAGCTGGACCATAAGCAAGTTCTGCTGGGATCCAGAAGCGACGTTTCTCGCCGGCAACCATCAGCTGAACACCTTCGGTCCAGCCTTTGATCACACCGCTAAGCGGAAATGAAGCAGGCTCACCACGGGTCACGGAGCTATCGAACATCTTGCCGTCCGTCGTCCAACCAGAGTAGTGAACTTTTACAGTATCTGTGGCTTTTGGCTTATCCTTGCCCTTGCCTTCTGTGAGCACTTTGTGAGCGATTCCACTTGCGGTTTTAACTGCATCAGCCGGAGCTGCTGCGACATCTTTAGGAACTTCAGGTGCCGGAGGCGCAGCTTTAAAAGCGACTAACTCAATATCTGCAACGATAAATCCACCCGGAGCTTGAGGCTCTGGCAACCAGCACGTGCGCTGCTCACCCACTTTCATGTCGGCAAAAACCTCGCTGAGTTCTTTTGGCAATTTGTCCATTGGCACGGTCGGAGGCGCTGGCTCCTTGCGACTGTCCTGCACAACTTCACCGTCCATGGTCTTGGCGGTAAATTGGAACGTGACGACTTGATCTGCGCCGGGCTTTTCACCTGCACCTTCTTTAGAAATTTTGTAGGCGACTCCACCTGCGGTCTTCTTGGTATCTGCGGGCGGCTTCGGTGCTTCCTTGATTCCAAGGAGCTCCACATCAAAGCAAAGCATGCCGCCTGGGCGACCACTGCCTTCGACGACTGGGCCGTAAGCAAGTCCCTCTGGAATCCAGAAGCGACGTTTCTCTCCGACGACCATCAACTGCAAACCTTCGGTCCAGCCTTTAATCACCTGACCGAGCGGGAAGCTTGCAGGTTCTCCGCGTGTCTCTGAGCTATCGAACATTTTTCCGTCTGTGGTCCAGCCAGAGTAGTGAACGGTCACGGTATCGGCGGCGGTCGGTTTCTTGTCGCCGGTTCCGGCTTTGAGAATTTTCGAGGCCAGACCACTTTCGGTCTTGGCTGCATCGGCGGGAGCGGCGGCTACATCAGTTGGTGTTTCAGGCATTTTCTTTTCTGGTTGCGCAGCGGCCGGTTCGGCAGCTGCGGGAGGAATAGCATTCGGAGTTGGCTCGGAACGCGCGAGGGTTGGCATCGCTACCATCACAGCAGCGGTCATTAGAGGAGTAAGGGGACTGACTTTCATAAGAGGAAAAGGAGCATCCACGCCAGAAGGCATCTGTCAACTCGCTACTGGAGAGCCGAGCCTCCGGCCTACTTGAGAAAGATGAGGATAAACGGTGTCTCACTATTCGTTTCAATGAAATCTGAGGGTGATACACCCCGCACCTCACTTTCTGCTTTTCTTCACCAGCCTCTTCGCATCGGATGGTTTCGTGGAAATTTTCATCAGTCAACATAACAAGCGGACGGGCCCTTTCACCCCCCAGGAAATCCATGCCGGACTTGCCAGTGGCCAATACCAAACATCCGATCTGGTCTGGTATCAGGGCATCGAGGGCATCGAGGGCTGGATTCCCCTCTCAGAAGCGACTGGCATTTTTAGCTCCGATCCAACGCTACAGCCCCCATTGAAACCCACAACTAGCAGACTCGCTATCGCCAGCATGAACTTGGGCGCTTCAAGCTTCATCCTACCCATCGCGGCCATTCCCGCCGTCATATGTGGTCATATCGCACGCGGAAAAATCAAGAAATCCCAAGGTCGCCTCGACGGCAGCGGCTTGGCTCTCGCCGGCCTCATCACCGGTTACTTGGTATTAGGTATATTCTTTATAATCGTCTTTCTAGTGGCTCTCTCAGCCCCAATAAGAAAAAGAGCCTATCAAACTGAAGCCATCAGCAATGCGAAACATATAGGCATGGCCCTCTATGCGTTTGAGGATGAATACGGCAGCTACCCCAATGCGGCGACCGCAAAACTCATCGCCGAAAAAACCAGCACTCCGGAAATCACCGGCTCATCCTCGAACGCCCGCTTCCGGCAACTCTTCAGCGCCGGAATCACAGAGAGCGAACAATTGTTCTATGCGAAAACCCCCAACACCCGCAAACCCGACGGCAATATCTCTGACAACGAAGCCATCGCCCCGAACGAATGCGGCTTCGGCTACATCGATAATATCCCCCCTAAAATCACGGATTCCCGCCCCATCGCCATGGCTCCGTTCATCTCAGGCACCACCAAATTCGACCCCGAACCTTTTGGCGGAAAAGCTGTCATCCTCTGGACTGATAACTCCACTCGCGCTTTACCCATCGACCGCACCACCGGAGAAGTCATCCTCGACGGGAAATCCATCCTCGATCCCTCACATCCCATCTGGGCCGGAACCCCTCCGAATTTGGTATTGCCAGAGTAAACCTATTTCACACCAAACCTATGGCATAGCGCTCGCCAACTTCATGGACAGTCTCTGCCAAGCGATCGACGGCAAAAAACTAACAGATGAGATTCAAGAAGAGGATTAGGATGAGGACGAATGAAGGATACGTTAGAAACCAATCCGCGTAGGCCGTTCAAAAATTACTGAATCAGTGAACTCTCGCGATTAACTATACTCTGAAGAAAAAAGGCGGGACGACAATTATGCCGCCCCGCCAATGTGAATTTTGTAGATTATCTTGCCGGAGCAACCGGCGCGGTGGTCGGCTTACCCATAGCATCCAGAAGTCCGTTCTGCTTGAGCAGGAACAAATTGATCAAATCCTGCTGATTACTATTACCTTCACCATCTTTCCCTGAACCACTGATGACAACCTGTGGCACTTTCAACTGAGCAAGAGCTTCAGCCACACCGATCGCAGTCTTTTGCTGCACTTCGAGTGTGAAGCGGTCTTTTTCCGTGATCGCACCTGCCATGGCGATTTTCTCTTTCTCAGCAGATGCCAAGACGAGGATTTGCTTCGCCTCTTCCTCAGCGGCTTGGCGGGAAAGTTTTGCCACTTCCAACTTCTGAGCCGCAAGCGTCTCTGCCTGCTCCTTAGTCTTAAGTGCCACAGCTACATCCCGAGCAGCGTTGAGTTCGGCCACTTCCTTTTCCTTAGTCGCCTTGATGACAGCCTCGGCTTTGTCACGGTTTGCGACAGCCTCGGTTTCAGCTTTTTCACGAAGACCTTTCTCCTCGATCATCAGACGTTGTTGAACCTCTCCCTCACGCTCAGCCTTTGCAGACTCTGCTTTAAGGAAAGCAGACTTCTTCGTCTCGAACTGCAACCTAGTCTGCGGATCATACTCAGTCTCGGTAATACTAAGCTGCGTTACGGTGATGCCGTAGGTCTTAAGTGGTGAAGACTGACTGATGATCGGCTTCATGCTGGAGTCACGTTGAATCTCAGTAGCCGCGACGCGGATCTTGTTACCCTTCTCATCCAGTTGATCTAGCTCAACCATCACTCGACGCATTTCAAAAAGTCCTGAGTTCATCTGGTCAAACACGACCGCATTGAACTCCGATTTCCGGGCCGCTTGGTTTTCAGAAGCCGACATAATCGGACCTGTGGACTTGATGGCGTTACTCAGATGAGCCCAGATGGCGCTCTTGATGTTCCGCTCGTTACCATTGAACTGGCGGTGAAACTCACGTTTCTGTTCCGCGGTGGTTGGAGTCGAAATCCGCAACACGGTGCTGATCTGAGCTGTGCCGCCATCATTGAACGTCACTCGGATGGAGTCGTCACCTTCACTCGTCAGATCCGCCTTACTGGTGAACTCGAAAGTGGCGTTTCGAGGATACTCGGTAACCTTTGGAAAGAACGCAAAGTAGAAACCAGCTGCTTCTTTGATCTCAAGTTTACCATCAAGATACTGAACTGCTTGCCACTCGGTATCGTCGACTTTGTGGAAACAACAGAGGGTAATGATAAGAACAAGAAGGGCCGCGATTAAAGCAGCTATTAGTTTGGCGATTTTAACGATATTCATTCAGTTAGTGTGTTTGTTGGGGTGATTTTCTTATTTTTTTGGAGGGCTGATCACTTCATCGGGAATGATGGTCTCGGACATCTCTTCAGGCTCGGATTGGGAATCTGGTTTACTGCTACCTCTCACGATTTTGATCGGAACCACATCACTCAACTCCTCATCCGCAGCATTTCTCTGCGCTTCGAGATCACGCACTCGGTTCGTAATCGCTTGTTCCGCATCGTCTACAAGATCTTTCACATCGCTAGTCGAACGTCCGATCTTCATTTGACGAAGAAGAAACGGAATGAATGGAGTGAAAAAGATCACGTATAAAAGCGGGATCAATAGCGACAGCGCTATCATTAAAAAGACGATTCGAGTCATAGGATTGCGGAGGATTTCTATACGCAATGGCGCAGCTTGCAGCTAAAAAGCGCAGGTTTTTTTCATGAATGAGCCGCGTGACTCAAGTCACGCTCCTTCACAACCCACTTTACCCTCGCTTTATCCCGTCTAACCGTTCATCTATTTCCCATGAAATCCATTCTCTTCTGCCTATTCCTCGCCTACCCGTGCTTTGCCACAACCATTTCCGTCGTCCCTATCTACGAACCCCTCACCCTCCACGGAACCGATGCCGCAGACATCATCACTGACATTGGAGAAGCCCTTCAAGCCACCGTCATGCCTCGCCCAATGGCCATCACCGGCGCAATTCCTGAAGCATTAGTTGAGGCCATCCGCACCCCCCATCTCATCCCAACCAACGCCCCGAACTACAAAGTCAAAGAAGCTAACCTGCTCGTTCTCTGCAATCTCACTTTGGATGCTGAAATGACCAACGAAGGCATGACCGTGACTTTAGATGTTTCGAAACTCGCCATCCCAGAAGATGTCGATATGACCGCACGCCAACTCATCCGGATCACCTTCGCTGCTTTGCAGAAAACTTTAGAAGTTCACCAACAACAGCAAACCATACCCCTCCACGTAGATATCAAAATCACCGGCACCACCGAAAAAAACGCCACCCTCAAAGACCTCGAAGCCACCTTTATCGTCCCTCCGGCGAACGAATAATAGAGAGTAAAATCTCCCTCCACGAAAAAAAATCAGCCAATCTCATCTTCTGGGTTGGACGATGGAGAGTTCCTGTTCATTCTCTCCGCAACCGATATGCCACACACTGCCAAAAAAGATCCTCGCCCTTTCAAACGCGCCATCCTCAAACTCAGTGGTGAAGCCCTCCGCGAACCAGGCTCCACAGACAACATCTCTCCTGAAATCGTCCAACGCATCGCCTCCGAAATCAAAGAAGCGGTCAATTCCGGACTCCAACTCGGCATCGTTGTTGGTGGCGGAAATTTCTGGCGCGGCGCCAGCGCATCCGCTCGTGGCATGGATCGCGCCACCGCAGATTACGTCGGAATGCTCGCCACAGTCATGAACGCCCTCGCACTCGAAGGCGCACTTTCACACATCGGTGTCGACTGCACGGTGATGTCAGCCATCGAAATGAAAAACGTCGCAGAACCTTTTATCCGTCGTAAAGCAGAACATAAATTGGATGGCGGAACCGTTGTCATCTTCGCCGCCGGAACCGGTAGCCCGTTCTTCTCCACCGATACCACCGCCGCCCTCCGCGCTAGCGAAATGGGCGCCGATGTCATCCTCAAAGCCACTCAGGTCGATGGTGTTTACTGCTCCGACCCTCGCAAAAATCCAGACGCCAAACGCTTCGAAACCGTGACATTTCAACACTGCTTGGAAAACCGACTCAGCGTCATGGACGCCACCGCTTTCAGCCTCTGCATGGACAATCAAATTCCAATCATTATCTTCGATCTCGGCCCAACCGGCAACCTCTCCCACGCCCTCCGCTCACAGCCCATCGGCACCCTCGTCCACGGCGAGTGAAAAATTCAAATCTCAAATTTCAAATTTCAAAATTGTCCCCGACACCTTTTTCCAACTTGAGATTTGTATCTTGAAACTTGTAATTTAAAATTATGTTAGATCCATCCGTCACCATCAAAAAAGTCGAAGCCGATATGGAATCCGGCATCGAACACCTGATCCATGATTTCTCCGGAGTCCGCACCGGCAAAGCATCACCCTCCCTCATCGATAATCTCGATGTCTACGTCCATGCCTACGGTGGTGTCCAGAAACTCAAAACCCTCGCCGTCATCAACACCCCTGAGCCTCGCATGCTCAACGTCCAACCCTTCGATCCATCCACCACTCGCGACATCGAAAAAGCCATCCGCGAATCCAAACTCGGCCTCAACCCCGCCGCCGCAGATCGCTCCATCCGCGTTCCCATCCCGGAACTCTCCGAAGAACGCCGCCGCGATATGGTCAAACTCATCAAACAACTCGCCGAAGAAGCCAAGGTCCGCCTCCGCTCCGCCCGTAAAATCGGCCTCGACGAAGCCAAAAAAATGAAAACCGATGTCATCCTCACCGAGGACTCCTTCAAAACTTACGAAAAACAAGTCCAAGACCTCACCAACAAATACACCAAAAAAATCGAAGAACTCGCCGTCGCCAAAGAAGAAGACCTGATGAAAATTTGAAACTTCAATTTTCAAATCCCAAATTTCCATAAAGAGCCTGGGTCCGCACAACCCAGGCTTTTTCGTTTCACGGGATTTCCTTGGAAATTGGAATTTGAAAATTGAAATTTAAACTTTTTTCGTCTTGCCAGTCAGACAGTTCCTCACCTAAACCTTCGCCCCACCCGAAAGGGGCGTTAGCTCAGTTGGTAGAGCACTTGCATGGCATGCAAGGGGTCAGCGGTTCGAATCCGCTACGCTCCACTTTTCGTAGCTTTCTTGACCACCATAGCCTTGGCGGCGGTGGTAGCGAAGTAGGGCTGACTTTATAAGCGCCTTATACCATAGGTCATATAGGACTCATAGGACTTATTTATTAACTGAAGCCAATTTCCCTGAATCTTTTTCAGCGAAACATTGTCGAAGCCAGATCTTCACCTATGTTCATCCCATGAAACCTCTCCTCGCGCTCGCCGCCATACTCTCATTTGCCTGCACTTCACTGCACGCCCAAGAACCCGATCCTAACCGCATCCTCGAAGGCGCCAGACTCAGCGCCGCGCTCACCAAACTCGACGCAGGCTTAAAAGGCCACCTCTCTCAAAACGGAAAAAAAGTTCCCATTGAAATTTTCCTCAAAGGCAAAGATATCCAATTCCAATTTTACGAAAACAAAGCATGGCGTGTCTTCCACCTCCGTCTCAACGATGATCACAACGACCTCTTTGAAATCATCGAAGGCAAAACGGTCAACTTCCCTCGCGCCAAACTCACCGAATCCATCGCCGGAACCGATCTCACCTACGAAGACCTCGCCCTACATTTCTTCTACTGGCCCAATCCTAAACTTGAGGGCACGGAAAAAGTCGGCACCGAAGACACCTACAAACTCCGCCTCAATAAACCAGCCGATGCGGCAGGAAATTACTTCGCAGTGTATCTCTGGGTTCACACCAAATTTGGTGCCTTCATGAAAATCCACGGCCACGCCAAAAACAACGACCTCGTCAAAGAGTTCCTCGTCGAAGACGTCATGAAAGTTTCCGATGAAGTCTGGACCCTTCGCAAAATGCAAGTCTCCACCTTCAAAGACGGCCGCCGCTCCTCCATCACCGACATGGTGTTAGAAAAGCCCGCCAAAGAAGCCCTCAAAGGCCTTCACCAGTAGCTGCCGCGTCCCGCGGCAGGCCGTGAAGTCGGCGTCCCGCCGATTTTCTTTAAAATCCAATAATTAGCACGACTGCGAGAGCCTGAAGTCATAGTATTATCCAACAATGAAGCTCTTCTCACTCCTACTCATCTTCCTAACATCTTTGCTCCACGCCGAGGAAGTTTCTGTTTCAATAGAAAATAAACATCTCAAAGGCGAACTCAGCGCAGCCGGAACAGATAAATCCTTAGTCGCATTTATCGTCTCAGGTTCAGGCCCCACGGATCGAGATGGCAACACCGTGGGCGCTCTGGGAAAAAACAACAGCCTGCTTTATCTTTCTAACCATCTTAACAAAGAAGGCATCTCCACTTTAAGAATTGATAAAAGAGGAGTCGGCGCAAGTGCATCCAGTGCTATCAAAGAAGACGATTTACGTTTCTCCACTTACGTTGAAGATGTTGGACATTGGATCGATTTCCTCAAAAAACGTGGATATTCAAAGATAGTTTTGATCGGTCATAGTGAAGGAGCATTGGTCGCGACACTGGCAGCATCTTCTGATTCAGTCATTGGCTTGGTTTCCATTGCAGGTGCAGGCAGGCCAGCATCCGCAGTTCTCAAAGAACAATTGCAATCCAATTTACCCAAGGAACTTTATACCCAAGCAGAAAGCATCATCTCAAGTCTCGAAAAGGGTGAAACCGTAAAGGATACTCCACCAGAACTGAGTTCCCTATTTCGCTCCAGCGTGCAGCCATATTTAATGTCTTGGCTCAAAATTGATCCAGCAAAAGCCGTATCAGAAGTCGAAGTCCCCATCCTAATCGTTCAAGGTTCAACCGATCTCCAGATATCGATTGAAGATGCGAAGTTGCTTCACGCCGGCGCCAAAGAAAGCGAACTACATATTATTCAAGGAATGAATCATGTTCTGAAGGCAGCAGAAGGCAATATTGACACACAAATAACATCATATATCGATCCAACTCTCCCTTTACACAAAGATTTAGGAGCAAAAGTCCTAAAGCTTATTATTAATGCATCACAAAATCCCGCCTACCAAGTTCCATTCACAGAACCCACCTATCCAGAAGAAACAGATGTAAAATTGCTACAAGAATTAGCCTCATTTTTCGATGAACGTAGACAACCCATACCCAAGAAAGATTGGGATGATTTTCTCTTAAAAATGAGCGGAGCGAAGCTACCCCGCTTGGCAACCAAAGCTGATCTCAAGAATACCAAAGGCCAAATCGAGAATATTTCGAAAGATCCTGTGCTGTTCGTAGCACGCCATTTAAATCCCATGGTTCCTCAACGAAGCATGAACTTAGAAGGAGTTAAATACAGAACTTACTGGCTGAAACCCAACACTAGCATCAAAATAAGCGAAGTAGCATTCCGTTCAGACCTCACGATTTTGTGGAGCCCTCGTATATTAACGCCCCGGATTGAGAAATAATATCCCGCTCAAATCCCTGCTGATCACTGATCACTTCCCACTCGGCACTTTCCAGAGCTTTTTTCTCCAAAATGCCCACTTTTGCGCACAATTCCTGCTTGTCCCAAAGCGTTACCTGTTCTTTATTTCGAACCCGCTCACATGACCAATCCCTTCTATCATTCCAGCACCCCCCTCGTGTCTGGCTCTCTGCACAGTCTTTCCAACGAACATGACAACTGCGGCATGGGCGCCATTGCCCATCTTGAAGGGAAACGTTCTTTCACCGTGCTGGATCACGCCCTGACTTCGGTTTCCTGCATGACCCACCGTGGTGCGGTCGATGCCGATATGAAAACCGGCGACGGCTCCGGCATCCTTTCCCAAATCCCTTTCCCACTTTTCGTCAAAGCCGCTGAGGCTCTCGGCCACAAAGTCACCAACCCAGCCGACCTCGCCATCGGCGTGTTTTTCTTCCCCGCAGGAAACGATACACAAACCGCATCAATCAAAAAAATCGCCGCGGACACCATCGCCAAACGCGGCATCTCCGCCATCGGTTGGCGTGAAGTTCCCGTGCACATCGATGCGCTCGGAAAAATCGCCCAAAAATCCCGTCCGGAAATTGAGCACCTGCTCATGCTCAAACCCGATGGCATGGATGCGCTCGATTTCGAACGCAAACTCTACCTCTGCCGTCGTGAAATCGAACACGCGACCACAGAAATCCACGGCTTCTATATGCCGACGTTTTCTAACCGCCTGATCTCCTACAAAGCCCTCGCCATGCCCGCCGCATTGCGCGCGTTCTATGCCGATCTGACAAATCCTGATTTCGAAACCGCGATCTGCCTCTATCACCAACGTTTCTCCACCAACACCTTCCCCGCATGGCCGCTCGGACAACCGTTCCGCATGATGTGCCACAACGGCGAAATCAACACCGTCGAAGGTAACCGCAACTGGATGACCTCACGCGAAGAATTTTTCGAATCGCCAATCTGGGGTG
Source organism: Akkermansiaceae bacterium (assembly GCA_031422775.1). Classification (GTDB taxonomy): domain Bacteria; phylum Verrucomicrobiota; class Verrucomicrobiia; order Verrucomicrobiales; family Akkermansiaceae; genus Luteolibacter. Next base: position 15,035 of record JANPMK010000023.1, read on the forward strand.
ATGAAATTGATATCGTCAAAAATCTCATCCGCCACGGCGAGTCGGATTCCGCATCGCTCGATCACTGCCTCGAACTCCTCATCCTTTCCGGTCGCTCACCCGAGCACGCGATGTGCATGCTCGTCCCCCCAGCCTACCGCAACGACGAAGATATCTCCGACGAACTCCGCGCCTTCTATCAATACATCCGCTCATTCTCCGAGCCATGGGACGGCCCAGCCGGTCTCGTCTTTACCGATGGTACGAAAATCTGCGCCTCCCTCGATCGCAACGGCCTCCGCCCTTCGCGCTACAAAGTCACCGCAGATGGTTTCCTCTATATCGGCTCCGAAGCTGGTGCCGTCATTTTCGATGACGCAAACGTCATTCGCAAAGGTCGCCTCGGCCCCGGCCAAATGCTTTCCGCAGACACCTCCACCGGCATCCTCAAACAAGATCTCGAAATCAAAGAAGATCTCGCTCGCCAGAAACCTTACCGCCGTTGGATCGATGAAAATCGCCTCGAACTCCGCAAATTCATTTCCCCTTCCGCACACGTCCCGGAAATCGAATTCGATGCCCTCGATCTCACCCGCCGCCAAGTAGCCAACGCGATCTCCATCGAAGAACTCGACATGGTGTTTCCACCCATGATCAAAGGCGCACAAGAAGCCGTCTTCTCCATGGGCGACGACATTCCGCTTGCCATTCTCTCCAGCTACCCGCGTTTGCTTTACACCTATTTCAAACAGCGCTTCGCCCAAGTCACCAACCCACCCATCGACCCAATCCGCGAATGGGCGGTCATGTCGCTTGGAGCAGGTCTCGGACCTGAGCGAAATCTGTTAGATGAAACTCCCGCTCACTGCAACTCAATCTCACTCGATTCCGCGATCCTGTTTGAACATCAGTTAGAAAAAATCAAACACATGGCGGAACAAGGTTTCCCATCCCATGTCCTCGATTGCACATGGGACGCATCCGCCGGAAAAGACGGGCTCAAAACCCGTCTCGATGAGCTCTGCAAAGAAGTCGAAGACGCAGTGAATCGGAATATGTCCATCATCGTCCTCTCGGATCGCGCGACCTCAGCCAAGCGCATCCCCATCCCCGCCCTACTCGCCACCGGCAGCATCCACCATCACCTCAACCGTATCCGCAAACGCCTGCGCGCATCCATCGTCGTCGAAACCGGCGAGGCCCGTGATGTTCATCAAATCGCTTGCCTCTTCGGCTTCGGTGCCACCGCAGTGGTTCCTTATCTCGGCTACGAAACCGTCCGCCAACTCGTCGCCGCAGACCAAGGCAAAAACAAACTCGGCGATGGCATGACGCCGCAAAAGGCGATGACCAACTATCGCAAAGCTCTCGAAAAGGGTTTGCTGAAAATCATGTCCAAAATGGGCATCTCTGTCCTCAACTCCTATCAAGGTGCGCAAACATTCGAGGCCATCGGCATCGGCGACGATGTTGTGGATTTCTCCTTCACCGGAGTGCCTTCACAAATCGGCGGCATCTCTTACCCAGAGATCGCAGAAGAATCGATCATCCGCCACCAAGCCGCTTACGAACCCCAAGTCCCAGCAGGTGAAACCCTCGACCTCGGCGATCCTGGTTACAACCGTTACCGCAAATCCGGTGAGCGCCATTCGTTCACCACCGAGGTGATCAAAAATTTCCACAACTACGTCAAATCCGGCAAACCCGAAGACTACGAGGAATATGTTAGAGTGAGCTTGGAGAGCAACCCGATCGCAATCAAAGACCTCCTCAACTTCGTCCCATCCGCTTCAGGCCCGATCTCGATAGACGAAGTCGAACCATTCGAAAACATCCGCCGCCGCTTCACCACCGCCGCGATGTCGCTCGGTGCACTTTCTCCAGAAGCCCACGAAACCCTCGCCATCGCCATGAATCGCATCGGCGGAAAATCTGATTCCGGTGAGGGCGGCGAAGATCCCGTCCGTTTCAAACCTTACCCGAACGGCGACTCCGCTCGCTCCTACATCAAGCAAATCGCCTCCGGACGTTTCGGCGTTTCCGCGAACTATTTGATCAACGCGGATGAGCTCGAAATAAAAATGGCGCAAGGCGCAAAACCCGGCGAAGGAGGCCAGCTCCCCGGCCACAAAGTCAACGCCCTCATCGCTCGCCTGCGCAACACCCAGCCCGGCGTCCAACTCATTTCCCCTCCTCCTCACCACGATATTTACTCAATCGAGGACCTCGCCCAGCTCATCCACGACCTCAAGGAAATCAATCCCACCGCCCGCATCACGGTGAAATTGGTCGCAGAAGCCGGAGTCGGAACCGTAGCCGCTGGCTGCGCCAAAGCTTCTGCAGATAACATCCTGATTTCCGGTCACGATGGCGGAACCGGCGCATCGCCGCTCTCTTCCACGAAGCACGCAGGCTCGCCATGGGAACTCGGACTTTCCGAAGCCCAACAAACCCTCATCATCAACAACCTCCGCGACCGCGTCATCCTCCGCACCGACGGCGGGATCAAAAACGGCCGCGACGTCGTCATCGCCGCCATCCTCGGTGCTGAGCAATACAACTTCGGAACCACCGCCATGATCGCCATGGGTTGCGTTTACGTCCGTAAATGCCACCTCAACACCTGCCCCGTCGGCATCGCCACCACCGATCCTAAATTCCGCGCCAAATTCAAAGGCACTCCTGAAATGGTCATCAACTATTTCAATGCAGTCGCACTCGAAGCCCGCGAAATCATGGCGAAACTCGGCATCCGCAAACTCGACGATCTTATCGGCCGCCCAGAATTTCTCACCCAACGCGAAGTTCCAAGCCACCCAAAAGCCAACACTCTCAACTTCTCCCGCCTGCTCAAAGACGTCGTCCCCGCAGTCGCAGTGGCCACCGATAGAAATGAATCCGATGTCGCCCGTACTTGCACCAAAGAACGCAACGACGGCATCGCCAAAACTTCCTTGGACATCAACATCCTCAGCGGCATCGTAGCGGCGATCGGAGCCTGCGGAGATGGAGGCTCTAATTCTAAACTTAATCCTGCCTCAATCTCCAACCGCCCAGCCGTATCAACACCTGAATATGGCACGGGTTCAATTGGCTCTGACTCCCTAGAAGCCATCAAACTCATCCCCGACCGCGCCCCGGTCTCGCTCACCTATGACGTGGTCAACACCGACCGCAACATCGGCACCCGCCTCTCCGGTCGCATCGCTCAGGTTTTCGGAAACTACGATCTCCCATCCGGCAGCATCCACATCACTTGCAAAGGCTCCGCCGGACAGTCCTTCGGAACCTTCCTCGTCAACGGCATCACCCTCGAACTCATCGGTGAAGCCAACGACTACGTCGGCAAAGGCATGGCTTCCGGTGAAATCATTCTCAAAGTCTGCCCGACCGCAAAATTCGAAGCCGCTAAAAACTCCATCGCTGGCAACACCTGCCTCTACGGCGCAACCGGTGGATCCCTATTCGCCAACGGTCGCGCTGGTGAACGCTTCGCCGTCCGTAACTCGGGTGCAACCACAATTGTCGAAGGCGTCGGCGATCACGGCTGCGAATACATGACCAACGGAACCGTCGTCATCCTAGGAAAAACCGGGAAAAACTTCGGCGCCGGTATGTCTGGCGGAACCGCCTTCGTCTATGATGTCGACAGTAAATTCTACTCCCGCGTCAACACCGAGATGGTCGTCGCCCTGCCAGTTCGCCGCCAACAAGACATTGATGAAGTCAAATCCCTGATCCAACTTCACCAACAAAAAACCGGCTCCAAACAAGCCGCCGATCTTCTAGCCGACTGGGAAACCACCACCCGCAAACTCGTCCGCGTCATCGCCAAAGAACGTGCCGAACTAGAAGCCGCCGAAGAACAACACGAAGCCGCATCCACTCCAAAATAACCAAGAACCAAGAACCAAGAACTTTTAACTATATGACCACACTCCTCGAAAAATCATCCATCATTTCCAAAACCAAAGAACTCTGCGACCAAATCGCCAACGATAAGGAATTCAAAAAGCTCCAGTCCGATGTTGAGAAATTTCTCTCCAACGACGCTGCCAAGCTCCAATACAAAACCGTCCACGAAAAAGGCGAAGAACTTCACCACAAACAACACGCCGGTGTCGAACTCAGCCCAACCGAAATCAAAGCTTTCGAAAACGCTCGCGACGCCCTGTTCAACAACCCGATCGCCGTGAGCTTCATGGATGCCCAGCGCTCCCTCGAAAGCATTCAAAAAGAAGTCAGCCAATACATCAGCATGACCCTCGAACTCGGCCGCACCCCGACCGATGACGAAATTGCTGAAGCCCAACACAACAGCGGTGGCGGTTGCTGCGGCGGTGGTGGTGGCGGCGGCGGTTGCTGCGGTTAATTATAAAAGATTTAACAACCACTGATGGACACTGATGAACACTGATATCCTTATAAAATAGGAATTAAGTAACAATCATTCCGTATAGATAATTGATCTCTAAGCCACTGAGCAAAAGTAAGTTTTTTACTACTCTCTATTATCAGTGTTCATCAGTGTTCATCAGTGGTTAAAATTTACTACCAGCAATGTCCGCTGACGAATCATATCTAACTTTCCTGGGCACCGGCACTTCTGTCGGTGTTCCTGTTATTGGCTGTATCTGCGACGTCTGCAAATCCCCCGATCCACACAACAACCGAACCCGCTCCTCGCTTTTCATTCAAACCCCTGAAACAAAAATCCTCATCGATTCCGGCCCCGATCTCCGCGAGCAAGCCCTCCGCGAAAACATCACCGAAATCGATGCCGTGCTCTACACCCATTCCCACCTCGACCACGTCGTCGGCTTCGATGAACTGCGCGCTTTCTGTTGGGGAAAAAAGAAACCGCTGCCACTATACGCCAGCGAGTCCTGCCTCAACGTGTTGATCAACATGTTCGGTTGGGCGTTTCAAACCGACAACACCCACAGCGGATACATCAAACCTGATCCGCGCCCGATCTCGAAAGTATTCACCATCGGCGATCTCACCATCCATCCCCTTCCCGTCATCCACGGAACCGTCGAAACCCACGGCTATCGCTTCGATACCAAAGACGGCTTCAGCTTTGCCTACTTGCCAGATGTCAAAACCATCCCCGAAGAATCGATGGAGCTGTTAGAAAATCTTGATCTCCTCATCATCGATTCCCTCCGCAACAGCCCCCATTCCACCCACCTCTCACTCCCCGAGGCCCTCGCCATTGTCGACATACTCGCCCCAAAGCGCACGCTTCTCACCCACATCTGCCACGAGCTAGACCACGGAACCCTCGCCGCCAGCCTAACTAAAAGCATCTCCCCCGCCCATGACGGTTTGAGAATATACCTTAAATAACAACCTCAGCGCCGCAGGCTCTGGACTGCTGCCCCGATGTGTCGGGGCAGATTTTACAAAAAAACCGCCGCAACCCCATCACTCTGTCCTACCTCAAGATTGCCCTCCCAAAAGATTGCAAGATTCTCTCCATTCTTCATTCTTCCCGAAATGAACCGTGCCAAATCTCCCCCAAGCACCGTCTCAGTCGCCATACTGTGCTTGTGCATCTTATTCATCTCCCCCGCACACTCCCAGCACCTCCAACCCTCGGAGGTGCTCGTCATTTACAACAAGGCAAATCCCGATTCTAAAAAACTCGCCGATTTTTATCAGGTCGCACGCAAGATCCCCACCGACCAAATCCTCGGACTGACCCTCCCAACCCACCAAGATATTTCTCGCAAAGAATACGAAACCACTTTGCTCAAACCCTTACGTGATCACTTTACCAAACAAAATTGGTGGAAGCGCGGTAAGGATAAGTCCGGCGTGATGCGACCCACGTTTAACCGCATCCGCGCCATCGTTCTCATGCACGGCGTCCCACTCCGCATTAAAGCAGAACCTGTCAACGCAGTGGTAGCAAAGCTGCCAATCACTCAACTCATGGTCAACACCGATCAGGCTAGCGTCGATTCCGAACTCATCCTTTTCGGCGTCGATATCCCCTCCAACAAAGGCTCCATCCCCAATGCCTTTTTTAGCAGCCCATATCCGCTCTCCAAATCCAGCGTACCTCACCTCGTCTTGGTAAACCGCATCGACGCACCCAATTTCGATGTCTGCAAACGCATGATCACCGACGCCGTGGAAACGGAAAAACACGGACTATGGGGTCGAGCCTACATCGATATCTCTAACAAGTTTCCGCAAGGCGATACATGGTTAGAAAACATCGTTTCCGAAAATCTTAAGATGGGAATCCCAACCGTGACGGATCGATTCAACGATACCCTACCAACGAATTATCCCATGTCCGATGCCGCCATGTATTACGGTTGGTATGAGCGCGACGTCAACGGCCCCTTTCTCAATCCATCTTTTAAATTCCGTCCCGGTGCCATTGCTTGTCACATTCATTCCTTCAGCGCAGAGCAAATTTCAGACTCCAATAAAAATTGGTCCGCTGCATTGCTCACCCGCGGTGCTGCGGCAACGGTAGGCAATGTTTACGAACCCTTTCTTCATCAAAGCCATCAGCTCAATATCCTGCACGACCGACTCTTGAAAGGCTGGACCTTTGCCGAAGCCACGGGCGCCGCGATCAACGTAGGATCATGGCAGGGCGTCGCTTTCGGCGATCCGCTTTACCGACCCTTCCTCCACTTCGCCGGAACCGGCGAAAACCGCAAAGAAGATCGCGACTTCCGTATCCTCCGCGCCGCCTCCCGCGAATGGCCAAAAGATGAAGCCCTGCGTTATGAAAAACTCACCTACGCCTATGAAAGTCTCACATCGGGCACTATCGCCGAAAGCCTTGCCAGCGAATACCTCGCAAAGAAAGATATTCCTAACTCCCGAGTTTGGCTGAAAAATGCACGAGACTCCTACCAAAAAAAGCCCGATAAACTCCGCCAAGATCTCCAACTCATCGCCATAGAGCGCTCAAATAATCAAAACTCAACCGCCATCCAGCTCATCCATTCCGCAAAAAAAAACTACGCCGACATTCCAGAAGTCGAAGCTCTTTCCAAATGGCTAGAAATCGTTCAAAAGCTCTCAGTCGCACCCAACTAACCCCCCAATCAAATCAGAATCTAAACCACGAATGAACGCGAATTTGCACGAATTGAATGATTCCAAGATGCACTCAAACTCTTTTTATCAGCCCCAGCTTTGCGTTCCCTCTGCGACCTCTGCGCCTTTGCGTTGAAAATTAATTCCGACTGCAAAAAAAATTTAATGAACTACGACTTTCTACTCCAGAGCATCTGGCATCCTCCCTTGGCCTTCGAGGAAGTCGCAGCTCCGAAACTTCCCCCCGAACTCGAACTGCAAGCCCTCTGGTTCTCTGGAGCTTTCGGTCGGGATTTCCGACTCAAAGACGGTCGCACCATACGCATCACTCAGTTCGGCGAATGGAACCACGGAGCCGGCCCGGACTTTTCCCACGCCGCCATCGAAATCAACGGCGCACATTTCACCGGCGATATCGAAATCGATTCCCGCACTTCCGATTGGGAATCGCACGGCCACTCCACCAATCCCGCATTTTCTAACACCATCCTACACGTCGCCTTTGAGCCGAATCATCGGGAAATGTTTGTTCGCACCTCGAACCATCGCCAAGTCCCCGAACTACTCATCTCCCCAAGCCAACTCAGCGAAGCCCTGCGCCTCCCTTCACGAGAAACCGCCATTTCCATCCCGGGTCGCTGCTTCCAACCCCTTCGGAAAATTCCAAAAATCGCCGTCGAACGACTGCTCCGAGAAGCCGCCATCCGCCGCAGCACGCAGAAAACCGCGCGCTTCCTGCGCATCGTCGATGCACACAATGTCGATGCCGCGCTTTTCCAAGCCACCGCAGAAACCCTTGGCTATGGTGGAAATTCATTTCCCATGCGGTTACTCGCCCAGCGCGCACCACTCCACCTACTACTCAGCAATCCCAACGAAGCCGAAGCCATCCTGCTCGGCACCGCCGGCTTCCTCGATTCCCAGCTCTACCTACTCGCCCCCGATGATACCCGTGACTACCTGTTAGATCTTTGGGAAACCTGGTGGAAAATTCGACCCAACCACGAACTCACAGACAGCCGCGCCCCGCAATGGAAAACCCACGGCCAACGCCCCGCCAACCATCCGCACCGCAGGGTCGGAGGTCTCTCTGTCTTAATCAAACAATGGGGCACCTTCCGCAAACTCGCACTCGCCACTCCGTTTTCCACAAAACCCCTCATCGATTTTCTCCACAGCCTGCGCCACGATTTCTGGTCGCACCACCACACCCTAACCTCCGCCCGAAGCCACACCGCCATTTCCGTGTTCGGAAAAAATCTCGCCCTCGAACTCGCCGCAAACCATCTCATCCCTCTCGCCATACACGAAGAGCGATTCACCTTCAAAGACTACTACAAACTCCGCCACGCCTCCACTAACCAGAAACTCAAACGCACCGCCATCCGCCTTTTCGGCGACGAAGCAACCGCCAAACCTTTCTTGCGTCGCCTCTCCCACCAACAAGCCCTGCTCCAACTCTACCACGACTTCTGCCTAGAAGATTTCACCAACTGCGATAAATGCCCCTTCCCCGAACAACTCGCGCAATGGCGCTAGAAATGGCCAATATTAAAAGTCTTTGTGCATCCCTCTTCATTCAAAAATCAAAAATTAACAATCATCAATCGTAAATCAAAGACGGTAGCAGCGCAGATTGGTCGATCGGATTTATTGACGATTGATGATTTCCGATTGTTGATTTTTGATTTGTTAAGATTTTATTCTTCACCATTCACTATTCAATGACCCTCAACGGCCAACATCACTCCCTCGACACGGATATCCTCCTACCCGATTTCCTCGACTCCCTCGGGCTGTCCGGGAAACCCGTCGTCGTCGAACTCAACCAAGAAGCCATCCTCCCCCGCGATTTCCCCAACACCCTCATCCAACCCAACGACCAACTAGAAATCATCACACTAGCCGCGGGGGGGTAATCATTTAAGAGTCTGAAGGTCAAAAGTCCTAAAGTCGGAATTAGAATCGCTGGGGCGATTGGGAAGAATATGTCTCCCTATACCAATCGCACCAGCGATTCTGGCCATGACTTTAAGACCTTCGACCTTTAGACCTTCCGGAACTAGTAAACGATTCTGTCGTGAAAAAATCTAAATAAGAGCCATTTTTCCCTTGCAACAAGTGGCCATCAAATCCCATCTTCCGCCCACGTCGCTTCTCGCGACGCTTTTTTTCCAAATCCGGTGTAGCTCAGCGGCAGAGCGGGTGACTGTTAATCACTAGGTCGTAGGTTCGATCCCTACCGCCGGAGCCATTTGGAATATGGGCACGCCTAGGTTTGATTTTAAACCTTCCCATGCCGAGCCGTCTTGCTTGAAATCCTGCAATGGAAATTTTCATCCAACATCAGGGTCAACAGACCGGACCATTTACTATCCAACAGGTCCAATCAGGATACCTAAGCGGACTTTACCATCATAGCGATCTCATCTGGCATCAAGGAATCGATGGATGGGTCCCACTTTCCACACTTCTCAATAACAACTCCGCCGCGACAACTTCCCCGCATACCGTAATCCCTAAAAGTTCAGGACTCGCCCTTACGAGCATGATTCTCGGTGCTTCATCATTTGCCTGCTTGATCACAGCCATTCCCGCAGTCATCTGCGGACACATCGCACGAAGTCAGATCAAAAAATCCGATGGTCGCATCACCGGAAGCGGACTCGCATTAGCCGGACTCATCACCGGCTATTTATGGCTCGGCATAGTTATGATTGCCGCAATCGCAGCGCTTACAGTGCCCTTGGTCATGCGACAGCAGAAACTAGCTAATCGTACTGAAGCCATCAGCAATGCCAAATTCTTCGGTATTGCCCTCTACGAATTCCATAATGAATACGGAAGCTATCCCAACGAAGAAACCGCTTCTCGTGTAGCAACCAAAACCAGCACACCGGCAGAAACCGGAGAATTCTCCAACGCCCGTTTCCGTCAACTCATCCGTGCTAATATTTGCTCAACCGAAAATGCTTTCTACGCAAAAATTTCCGGAAGCCAAAAGCCGGACGGCAACATCTTCGGAAATAACGCCATAGCCGCTGGCGAATGCGGATTTGCTTACATCGATAATACTCCCAGCAATCCAAGTCACCCTCGTCCCATCGCCATCGCTCCATTCAAACAAGGCAGCGATGAGTTCGATCCCTTACCTTTCGATAATAAAGCCATCATCCTTTGGACTGATGGCTCCGTAACGACTATTCCCATCGACCCCTTCACTGGCCAAGCCCTACACAACGGCCAACACATCCTCGATCCCGACCACCCCGTCTGGGACGGTACTCCACCCATCTTGCTCCTTCCAGAATAAAGAGATCTTACTCATTTCCACAACAATCTTCAACGCAGTGTGAGCAATAGCGAACATTATCCAATAATACAAATTACTGACCGCTTGGACGGAGCGAAGCGGAGTCAATCCACTCCCTGGATCTTCAGCTTTGCGTGATCCATGGAAAACACCAAGGCCATCGTCGCGGTGAGATGCAGGCGGGATGACATGTAATAACCTTTGTCATATTTATCTCGACCGGGCAGTGCGACAAATGAGCCATCATGACAACGTGCCATGTTCAACCACGCCTTGTTATAATCCATCATGTGACGGATCGTTTTTTCCTCACCTGAAACATTCGCTCCAATCAGGCTCCAGCACATACCGAGAACACTGTCCGCATGACAGTCGTTGATGTATTTGGTGGAATCATGAAGACCGCGCGCCGCCAATTTGATGTAGTCTTTTTTAACCTGATCGTTTCCACCCAGCTTGTTCGCCACGATCGCCAAGCCTTGCCGACCTGACGGAGAGTAAGCACAGACTTCCGTGTGATAGCCGATAAAGCCATCTTTGGTCGTGCTTAGCTGCAAGTAGTTGTATGCCATATCGACCTTGTTCTGATCCACGGTGGCTCCACATTTTTTCGCAAGTTCCCATGCCGTGATCCCGAGTGCGGTGGTGATATTCATCGTGCCGTATCCACCCACATTCGTGTTGTGACCCAGCCCACCCGTGCGGAATTTGTGACCCACATTCCCCATGTTTCCATGAGTCCTATCTTTGTAGTTCGCCATATCCTCGACCTGTCCGCTCTCCAAAACAGCCGCGAGACCTTGGATCGTTTTAATCACTCCCTCATCTTTCGTTGCAAGGTAGTATTCAGAAAGCAGAATGCATTGATACGCCGCAGGCCATACCCAAATCCCTTTTTCGGGAATTGTGTTCCATGTATAAACCAACTTCTTCACCTCATCGGTTTTTCCAGCAGCTAACAACGCCAGACCGCTCATGCACTTCGCGTGACATTGCTCTTCGTAAACAAATGGCTCTTTCGAAAGATATTCCATCGCGCGCTTTGCAAGCAGCGCGGACTTCTCGCAGTTCTTGGGAAAGGTTTCTGAAAAGCGGCCGATCGCCTCAAGTTTAACAACCACATCCATAGTCTTGCCCGCGCGGGTGACGGATAGAGTCAACTTACCATCTTTCCCTTCCGAATCTTCAATCGCATTTCCAAAATCCATGATCGGACCCTCGTAGCCGATCTCCGGAAATTCCTTCATGCGCTCCATGTGATTTCCAAACCGATGCTCCACCTCAAACGCCTCTCCATTCACTCCCGTAATCACATCATCTAACAGAAGCAACCCATCTGCCGGACTTCCTTTGAAAATGTATTTCACCGTGAACGACTTGCTTTCCATAGTCCCCCGCGCACCCGTCGGCCCCAAGTTCACCAGATAACCCGGCACCTCTTTATCCGGCCCCTCCTTGATCGGCTCATTCCACCGACCCCGATTATTCTCCTCAATCGCTCCCAACCTCACATCGCATAACGAAAACAAAAAAAGCAGGATCAATGAGCTGTGAATAACGCGTTTTGTCATAAGGATGGTTCGTAATGTCTAGTGCGGTCGCCTCCTAATACGTCAATCCACCCATGATCTTTCCACCTACTGGAGAGCCGAGCCTCCGTCCGGCTATGAATTCAGATTACCTCATTCCAGCTTGTTCCGTCCTATCTATTCTTTCTGGTAAACCCTGACGTAGTCCACATCCATTGATGTCCCGTCAATATCATCTGTAACGGGTCCCGCCCACTTGATGATCGCGAGGCTGAGCCAGACACTGGATTCCCCGTGGCAGATGGTATTCTGCTCTCGTCGGATTTCCTTTCCGTCAAAAAACCAGATGAGTTCGTCCTTGTTCCACTCAAGCCCATATGTGTGAAAATCGTCAGCAAGATTGGCCCCCTCGACTGTCCTTTTCTTACTCTTGCTCCAGTGTTCTCCGGACCAATTGTGGATGTTCATGTTGATTATATCGGGATAATGTCCCTCATTAATGTCGATCTCAAATCTGCCCGGACCATCTTTAGGTATTCCCTGAGTCATCAACCAGAACGAGTTGTTCGTGGCTTTAGCCTTAGCATATTTATAACGACATTCAAAATAGCCATACTTGAACTTTTGCTTCGTCCACATGCTTGCGGCAGTCCATTCTTGTCCACCACGCGTCTCTTTCTTCGCATTTAGCTTCAGGATACCGTCACTTGTGATTGCATTCTCACGCCAGCGACTACACAGAATGTGCCCACTGGGGCCATTCTGAAACTCCCAAGTCTTATCAATATCATTGTCTGTTCCTGTAAACTTATCCTCGAAGACAAGCTCCCATTTCCCGCTAGGTAACATGGACTGCGGCTCTTCAGCTCGGACAACAAATCCAACGAACAGGAATACGACGACCAGCAGAACTATTGTGTGTTTGGCTAGAGTATGCATCATTTCTCCCCTTTTTTAAGACATAATGTTAGAGAGCATCCACGGAGAAATGGAAGCTCGAATTCAATTTTAGGGCTTATCGCCGTCGGATGGCGCAGCTCCTTGCTCATGTGAATCAAGACCCACAGGTTTTGGTCGCAGGTAAGCCTTGATATAGTCGTTAGCGTTCTGGTGTGTGACGTTTGGAGCACCAGGATAGACGAGTTCGCATTTCACTTGGTTGGCGTCGCAATGCTCTTTGAGCTTCACACCGAAGTTTGCCGAGTGCGTCGGGTCATTTTCATTCTGACCGAGATTTGGCGGGGTGCTGTAGAAAAGGCCCACCGGCGGATCGTCGCGGGTGACAAGTTCGTAAGGCGAGTATTCTTTGATCCAAGGCAGGATGCGCTCCCGGGCGTCGTAGAACATCTGGAAAGAGGAGATATTCTTCTTCGCGTCCCAGGCGATGCCGAATGCGTGAGCGCCGTATTTGCTGTTAGGAATCCATTCGCGCATCTGGTGGGGGTCGAGCGTGGTCTGGGCACCAGAGACGGCGGCGCAGAGCACTCGTGTGGACTCGCGCGCAATGGCATCGGGGCTGTTGGGGTCGGCCATCTCGTCGTGAAAGGTCAGCCAGAGACTTGTGCAGGCTCCGGCAGATCCTCCGGACAACGCGACCTTAGCCTTGTCGAGATTCCATTCCTTGGACTTGCTACGGCAGAACTGGATAGCGCGGGCGCAGTCAAGCATGGGGCCTTTCACCGGTGGCAATAACCCATCAACGGTGGATTCCCTGATGGTGCGGTATTCCACAGATGCCACCGAGATGCCGGCGTCCAAGGCTGGAATCAGCATATCTCTAACAACCGAACGATCCCCGCCGTTCCAGCCACCACCGTGTATGTAAATGAGCAGAGGAGTGGGTTGGTCGGACTTCGCTCGCCAGAAGTAAATCATCTGCATTCGGTGACTACCGTAGGCGACGTTCTCGTCGGGCTGGACGGGCAACTCATACTTCAACCGCTCGCTATTTCCGTCGTAAACGATGGGCGCAGATGGCTCGGGCTTTTGGCTCCGGGCGGGCTCATCGGCGGCGAGGAACGAAGTGAGTTGGGCGAGCAACAGAGCGTTGAAGAGCGTGATGTTCATAATGGCCATATGTGTTCCATTCTTGACAGAACGATATAGGAATGGCCTCGCCGAGGTGAAGCTTAAAATTAATCAGACGGCTTCCTCGGCGTCGCCATATCTAACTTGTTCGCTTTCTTTGATATATGGCGGATTAACCACCACGGTTCCGCCAATAAAATCGTGGAATGCTCGCCTTCTTGAATTCATTAGCATCGTCACAAACTCAAGGAGTAGCCAACCCATCGAAAAGTAACTGAAATATAGATTCACGTCCGAGTTGTAGTAGGCCTCGGTAAAGCCTTCATTAATCTGCAGCCGGATAAACCATATTATCGAAAAAAGCGTCATCGCAATGTAGATAGAGTCTCGAAGAAGAGCTCTTCTTAATCCAGGAACATCAGTTTCCGCCTCATTGAGAACTTTGACCTTGGCAACCATTTTCCCGAGTGTCTGGCCGTATTTGGCGTGCATCACCACAGAGTATATACTGTAACTTGCATAGGAGATGATCGTCCAAAGGATGAGGACTAAAACAGGACGGCCTTCTTGAAGGAGAAAGTGGTCTGCTATCATCAACGGGATGAACACAATGCTATCGACGATTCCAGCAAGAAAGCGCGATCCAAAGGTTTGGTAGCGGTAGGAAGCGCTCTTCATTTCTTTAGCGAACGATAGAGGAATGGCGGCGCCGAGGTAAAGCTCCAAAATTAATCAGACGGCTCCTTCGGCATCGCTATCTCCGACTTGTTAGACTTCTTATTTTGATTAGGAACGGCTCCGCAAGCGGCACAAAATGATGCTTTGGGGGTTCTGAGAAGGTTCCCGCATTCCGCACATTCTTCGCCCCACGCCGAAAGATGATGGTGATAAAAGTTCGTGGGGCTTCGCTCCCAATAACCTGACCACTGCTCCACTAACTTGGATGAATCGAACGGCAGCCTATCGAGTGCCTCATCAAGAGTGCAATTCGTCTCCGTCCGGTATTCTTTGATGATCTCGATATCGGATTTTGCTAGAGGCTCAACGATGCCCCACTCATCGTCCGTCAGCATCGGTATATCGCGCTTGCACTTCCAGCAGTAATAAATCTTCGGCATCCGAACGAATTGATTTCTTTGGCTAACAGTATTTATTTGTATGACGTAGGGACCGTATATCCAGCGACTGTCATTTCTGAATCTGATAGAAAAGTTCTTTATTTGAAAAGGAATTTTTCACCTGACGCGTGTCGCGTAAAGGGCTTCGCCCCACGCGACTTTAGCGGCAGCGTTTGGATTTCTGATATACACGCGTTTGGGAATCACCTGCGACTTATTGACGATTCACAACATGTCCGTTGTTTTATCCGTCCCCCGACCCCCGCTCTCCATTCTCTTCTTTGGAATTTGAACTTTGAACTTTGAAATTTAAAGATCATCGTCCCCCCATGACTCGCCCTGACGCCCGTGCCAATGACCAGCTCCGCCCGATTTCCTTTCATCCCAATGTCGCCCCACATGCCACTGGCTCCGTGCTTGTCTGCTTCGGCGACACCCGTGTGATCTGCTCTGCAACGGTTGAAGACAACATCCCAGGCTGGATGCGTTACCAAAAAGTCACCGGTGGCTGGCTCACCGCGGAATACTCCATGCTCCCCTACTCCACTCACGAGCGCAAAGCCCGCGATATCTCACGCGGCAAACTCGACGGCCGATCCTCTGAAATCCAACGCCTCATCGGCCGCTCGATCCGCGCCGTGGTCGATCTCCAAAAAATTGGCCAGCGCACGATCTGGATCGACTGCGATGTTCTCCAAGCCGACGGCGGCACCCGCACCGCATCCGTCACAGGTGCATGCGTCGCAGTCGCCATAGCGTTCAACCGCATGATGGCCGAGGGAAAAATCAAAGATTTCCCGCTCAAAAAACTCGTCGCCGCCGTTTCTGCCGGGATTTTTGAAGACACCGCCGTACTGGATCTCAATTACCTCGAAGACAAGGCCGCCACGGTCGATTTCAATATCGTCATGACCGAATCACTGGAATTCGTCGAAGTCCAAGGCTCTGGCGAAGAAGCTGTTTTCACCGCCCCGCAGATGACCGATATGATAGCCCTCGCCCAAAAAGGCATTTCAGAAATTTTCGCCCTCCAGAAACTCGCCATCCTCAACGCCGATAAAGCCGAGCCGCTGGATTTCGCTTCCCTGATTGGCAAGTTCTCCCAAAAATCTCAGTAACTCTCCGCAAGTTTCACCGACATCTCACGTATTCCCAGCCATGAAACGCCAACTCCTTCTTATCCCTCTGCTCTCCAGCCTCGCTTTAAGCGCAGAGGAACTCCCGAATCCCCAACTCCTCCCCACCACCAAAGCGATCTACGAAAAAATCATCGCCAAACAAAAAGCCGAGGCCGCAAAACTCGAAGCCTACACCCAAGAAATCCCGCTCGCCGAAGGCTCGAAAATCGATCTTATACCCATCCCTGCCGGAAAATTTAAAATCGGCTCCGATCCAGCATCGCCCAAACACAAACCCGACGAGGCTCCTCAAAAGGAAATCGCCATCCCAGCTTTCTTCATGGCGAAACTCGAAACCACTTGGGACATGTATCGTCCTTACATGGAAAACGGAAAAGCCCGCAACAAAGACGGCACCTTGAATCGCGATGCCGACATGTCGACTTCGGAAGCACCCGATGTCAAAAGCGACGAAACTTTAATCGATACCGTCACCCAACCCACGCCTCCATACATCCCCATGCATTTCTCCATGGGAGATGGTTATTCCAAAGACTACCCCGCTGTCGGCATCACTCACCATGCCGCAAATAAATTCTGCGAATGGCTCTCCGCACAGACTGGCAATTTCTACCGCCTCCCCACCGAAGCCGAATGGGAATATGCCTGCCGCGCAGGAACCACCACCGCTTATTCCTTTGGAGACGATGCGAGCAAGCTCGGCGAATACGCCTGGTTCGCCGATAACTCAGAGTTTCAGTATCAAAAAGTCGGCACGAAAAAACCCAATCCATGGGGTCTTTACGACATGCACGGCAACGCTGCCGAGCTCACCCTCGATCAATACACCGCTGATGCTTACGCAAAAATTAAAGATGGCGCGATCAATCCTTGGGTAGCTGCTCCAAACCGCTACCCAACCGTATTTCGTGGAGGCCACTGGGATACCGATGCCACCATGCTGCGCTCCGCCGCCCGAGGCAAAACCGATGCCGAACTCAAAGTCATCGATCCTCAGATCCCAAAATCCCTCTGGTATTTCACCAACGCCTCATGGCTCGGCTTCCGCGTTGTTAGACCGTTAGAAATCCCAACTGTCGAGGAAATGCACAAAGCTTGGAACCAAGGCCCGGGACCAACGGAGTAAATTTCAAACTCCAAATCTCAAATTTCAATTCTCAAAAATTAAGCCCACCTCGATCACTCGGGGTGGGCTTTTAAAATGACTATCTAATCGTTATCGCTTATTCGGCTCTGCGTCCCTTTGACTTCACTGCGTTCCGTCCAAGCAGTGAGGGCTTCGCCATTTATAAAAATTCGCTATGGCTCTCGGGGCTTTGCGATCTTTGCTGCTTTGCGTTGAAAATTAAAACCTAAACCAAGAACGGATTAAAACACTTTAGTGACCCCCGGAATCGGAGCAGGATAGAGCCCATCCGCACCCATCTTCGGACCCGGATCGGCGTCCCACGCGAGAACTTTTGGCATGGTATCCAGATCAGAATTCAATGCCTGTTCCCAAGTGACTTCCTGACCCGAATACGACGCCATGCGTCCCATGATCGCTGATAGAGTAGCCTCCGCCGTGTAATGTGCGTTGTTGATCGGCTTATTCTCGATGATATGCTTCACCAACACATCGTGCTCAGTCTGATACGGATTGTTGTTCTGTCCGCTGAAACGCCAGATGATTTTCCCGGTAAGATCTTTGATCACACCCGCTGTAGCTGTGCCTTTAGTGCCGATGATCGTCTCTGCAACTTTCGACCATGTGCCATTCCAATGCTTGCACTGGCTGTTCATGATGGTGCCGTTCGCGTAGGTATACTCGACGTAGTGGTGGTCGAAAATTTCGCCCCAGTCTTTACCGACGCGCTTGGTGCGACCACCCATACCCACCGCTTTCACCGGATGCTGACCCATGAACCAGTTGCCGACGTCGATGTTGTGGATGTGCTGCTCACAAATATGATCGCCGCAAACCCAGTTGAAGTAGAACCAGTTACGCATCTGATATTCCATCTCGGTCATACCTTCTTTGCGCTCACGCGTCCAAACACCACCACCTGACCAATAAACCTGCATATTGACGACATCGCCGATTAAGCCGGCTTTGATTTGCTCCAATGTCTCAAGATATGTATTTTGATAATGACGCTGAAGGCCGCAAACCACTTTGAGATTTTTCGCATCAGCTGCCTTCGCTGCTTCGATCACCTTGCGAATCCCCGGTCCATCGACGGCAACGGGTTTCTCCATGAAAACATGTTTCCCTTGTTGCACCGCATACTCAAAATGCATCGGGCGGAAACCTGGCGAAGAGCACAACAACACCAAATCCGCTGCATCGATCGCTTTCTTGTAAGCATCAAAACCCACAAACCGACGCTCAGCTGGAACATCGACCCGCTCTTTAAATTGCTTCTGCAAGCTATCGTGGGCCTTGTTCAAATTGTCCTCAAACGCATCCGCCATCGCAACCAACTTGGTGCCCGGAACGTTCAGAGATTGGCTCGCCGCACCCGTGCCGCGTCCACCGCAGCCGATCAAAGCCACTTTGATTTCTTTTCCGGCCGCATCCTGTGCGGTGGCGATCCCTGGCAGCAAGGTCGCCGCAGTGACCAAAGCTCCAGCTTTCATAAATTCACGACGATCCGATTGAGGAATATTAGGATTTTGCATTTCGGACTCTACGAGACACTATCCATCCGTCTTTCGTAAATAGATATTTTCTCGGAATTTACCCAGAAAGCCCCCCCGCGGAAAGGAACCGCGATTTTCAATCGCGACTGCAACAGGTTCGGAAGCCCAAAGTAAATAAGGACGCCCCATTTAAATCTTAAAACCACGGAAGGCACGGAAATCGTGCTTTGTCCTTATTTCAAGCTAGCCCTACTTCGCCAAGGCTACGAAGGGCATTCTTCGCTTCCTTCGACATTTTATATGGCTTGCCATTCGTAGCTTCAGGAACTGAAGCGAAGAATGGTGGGCAGGGCTGGATTCGAACCAGCGTACACTTGCGTGAGCAGATTTACAGTCTGCCGCCTTTAACCACTCGACCACCTACCCATAGGCGCTTTCGCGGGGCGGGATGTTTGTTTTCGATACGGGGTGCTGACAAGCAAAAAGAGGGGAAAAATCTGAATTTCTTATTTCTCCAGTGCTTCAGCCCGAGAAATCAACGCTCTTGCAGCATCAGCGTTGCGACCTTCTGCGTTCCATATCCCCGCCAAGGCACGCAGTGCTGTGGCGGTTTCCTTGGTAGCCGTCTTAGGAAAGGTCTTGATCGCATTCCGCAATCTCTCCTCAGCCGCCTTGTTCTGGCCTTGAACCACTAGCTCTTGGGAAAATTCTAATAAGAAATTCGGGTCCATTTGCGATGGATTGCTCATCATGTTTTCTGCTTCACGAAATAACCGAAGCGCCGAGTCTTTCGATTCTGGATCGCGCACTGCGGCAACCGCCAACTGGGTCATCAAGCGCGCGTTCTCAGGATGATTGAAAACCGCCCGTTCTAACAACAACCGCGCATCACGGTTTTTTCCCGCAGCAATCAACTCAGCTGCAAGCTGCTCAAATTCCTCAGGCGTCCCACCACGGATTTTCAGCAACTCCGCCGAATGAAACAGCGCTTCGTCGATCTGTTCCTTCTTCCGGTAAAACTTCGCCAGCGACTCATGCGCCAGAACTTTCCGAGAATGGATCGCCAACACATCTTTCAATGCTTTCACCCCAGCTTCATCCTCTTCCGATGCAAAATGCAAAATCCCTTTGCGTATCCTCATATCCAATGAGGACGGAACCGCTGTCGTATGCAGATCCAACATACGGATCGCCTCTTTCATATTGCCTGCCTCACGGAAATAATCACTCGCCGATCTCGCGATACCCGCCCATTCCGGATGATTCTCCATCGCTTTTTGATACCGCTCCGTTATCCGTTTTTTCGCTTCCTCATCTTTTCCGTCGTAGAGGCTTTTCGTGGTAGCAATGTAATAATTCACCGCCTCCTGAGAATTCATATCGAGCGTTTCTAACAACTCCCGCGCTTTACTATCATCTCCCTTGTCGCGCGCAAAACGAATCAACCGCTCAATCGGCAAAACTTTTCCCGGCATGAGTTCCAGCACTTTGAGATACGCCTCCTCACGCTTACGATCCGCTATACCATCACCCCTGCCTATCGATTCGAGAAAATCGCCGTATTCAATCCGCACTCCGATTTCATCCGGGCGTGCCGCGATGACTTTTTCATAAATTCCCAGCGCGGCCAGCTTATCGCCAGATTCCATCTTGATCTCCACCATTCGCCTAACAAGCGGCATCGCCAATGGATCCGCAGCGTAAGCCGATTCAAAAAACTCGGTCGCACGCTTATCGTTGCCATGTTGCTCCTCCAAAATTCCGTATGAAAAATCCAGCAAGCTTCCGGCGTTTAATAAGCCGCACGAAGCTAAAATCATCCCCACAATTAAGCGCATTCCTATTCTCTACCCGCAAATCTCCACCATGAAAAGCCTCTATCTTCTCAGTTTATCGATAGTTTGGCTTGCCCTGCCGTCAGCCCTACTCGCAACCACCGAACATCCTCGTTTACTAGTCACAGCGGCCGATTGGAAAAATCTGCCCGCCCGCATGGAGGCCGACCCACGGGTCAAAAACATCATTTCCGGCACGATTGCACGAGCCGATCTCACCCTTGAGGAACCCCTGCTAACCTACAAGCGCGAGGGCCGACGCATCCTTGCCGTGTCCCGTGACGCCATCGAACGCGTGCTCGATCTCTCCACCGCATGGAAAGTCACTGGAGAAAAGAAATACCTCGATCGCTGCCGCGATGAAATGCTCGCAATATCGAACTTCAAAGATTGGAACCCCGATCATCATCTCGATACCGCCGAGATGCAAACCGCCCTCGCCATCGGGTATGACTGGTTGTTTCACGACCTAACAGAAGCCGATAAGAAAATCTTCACCACCACCCTCCGCGAAAAGGGCCTCAAATCTACACTGGCTCATAAAAGCCTCACGGCATGGCACAACAACTGGAACCAAGTCTGTCTGGGCGGCATGGTTTTATCCGCCATCGCTCTCAGCGATATCGAACCCGAGCTCTCCGCCAAAGCTCTCGAAACAGCTAACAAACTCATCCCCAAAGGACTCAACGTGGGTTACCCACCCGATGGCGCCTACTCCGAAGGCGGTGGCTACTGGGCTTACGGAACCAGTTACACCATCCTCACCATTGAGGCGCTGCGCACCGCCAAGCTTCCGTTTGATAAAATTCTAACACATCCCGGTTTTCTCCAAAGCGGCAACTACGTCCGCCAAGTCCATGGCACCAGCGGCCTACTTTTCAGCTACGGCGACAATAAGCCCGGAAAATTCGGGTTCAGCTCAGCGATGACCTGGATGGCCAACCAAAACCAAAGCCAAGCACTTAGCGATTTCATCGCGCCGACCTTTGAAAAAATCGACTCCAAAACCCATGATCGCTTTCTCGCACTCGCCGCGTTTTGGATTCCCGAAAAAACCGATCCTAAAGAAATACCATTGCCCAATCATTTCCTCGGAAGCGGCCTGAGTCCCATCGCTGTCCACCGCAGCGGCTTCGAAGCCAAAGACCTCTACCTCGGCATCAAAGCCGGAAAGGCTAACGTCAGTCACGGCCACATGGATGCAGGCTCTTTTGTCATCGACTGGGCTGGAAAGCGCTGGGCCAGCGATCTTGGGGTGCAGAGTTATAACGGCCTCGAATCCGGTGGGATCAACCTCTTCCAAATGACCCAAGACAGCGCTCGTTGGTCGGTCTTCCGACTCAACAACTTTTCCCACAACACTCTTACCTACAACGGCCAACTCCACCTGATTGACAAGAAATCAGAAATCCTCTCATCAACAGGCGCCCCACAAAACGAAACCCTCGTGGACCTAGCCCCTCCTCTCGGCCTACCAAAAAATGCAACAGCCACTCGCCGTTTCCAGATGGATACAGATAAGCGCAGCATAACCATCACCGATACTCTAACAGGCCTGAAACCCAACGATAAAATCACTTGGAATCTTTTCACCTCCGCAACCACAACCCCCATCGATACCGGCTTCATCCTCACCCAAGATAAAGCCAAGATGCAGCTCGATCTATCTTCCCCACAGTCCACCAAATCAACATCCTCCCCAGCCGATCTCCCACCCAAACCCCACGACGAACCTAACCTCGGCATCACCCGCGTTCAACTCAACGCCACGGCTGATAAAGAAGGAAAGATCGTAATTGAGGCAGTCTTTAAAGCTCAAGAGAACTGAAATCGCAGAGCGCAAATTGGTAGGGCGCCATCGCCGAGGGGGCCGCTCGAAGTGAGATGTGTTAGATTCTCTCTTGAAGTTTCCTATTCTCCCTCATTCCATGCGGCGCCCTCGGCGATGGCGCCCTACCAAAAACTTCACAACCTCGGCACATTCTCAACGTGACTTTCAATGCTCTTCAGTAAAGATTGATTTCTTTTTGAGCTTGGCACTCAAGCATAGAGAAGCTAGAGAATGACGGATGAATTTGATGGAAGAAATGTATCCTTCGGGGTCGGATTCATATCATTGTTGGCCCAAAAATAACCCTTGCTCGGCGCTCGTAAAAGCGTACGCTACGCCCCATGAAAACAATCTCAGCTACAGCCGCTCGCACGGACCTCTACAGGGTCATAGATACCACCCTTGAGGAGCACGAGCCTATTCAGATTACAGGCAAGAGAGGCAATGCCATTTTGATTTCTGAGCCGGATTGGAGGGCTATTCAAGAGACCCTGTATCTCGTCAGCATACCAGGCATGCGGGATTCGATTCGAGCTGGGATGACTGAGTCGATCAAAGATTGCAGCAAGAAAATAGACCTATGAGTTACGAGTTGGTCTACACTCGTCAGGCAAGAAAAGACGCAAAGAAGCTCAAGGGCACGCCTCTCGCAAAGAAGGCCAAGGAGCTACTTGAGATCATACGTGAGGATCCATTTGCAGATCCCCCGACATTTGAGGCTCTTGTCGGTGACCTGAAAGGTACGTATTCACGCCGGATTAATATTCAGCATCGCCTAGTGTACGAAGTCTTTGCTGACGAGAGAGTCGTGAAAGTCATCCGGCTTTGGACGCACTATGAATAAGATCAGTAAAACGTCACTCCTAACGCCTATTTGAGCGACGCTGAACGCTATGACATCAATCCCGTGAGCATTGACGATTGTTGATTGACGATTGATAATTTTTGATTTGGAAGAAATTGCTCCCTTCCTCATCTCCACAATAACTATCACTCCACCGGAGTGATCACAATCTCATGCTCCACAGGTTGCAGTGAAGTTTTCACCTTTTCTGCAAGTGGTGCGCGTATCGGTTCTGTTTCGGCGAAGGCTGCATCGGGATCATCTTTACCTTTCTTGCCGTGAACGATGGATTTGATTTGTTTGGTTTCGTAGCTTTGCTTTTCCAAAACGGCTTTCCACACATTTTGGAAAGCTGGAAGCAGCGGATGATTGATGAAATCCGTAGCCAGCGGCACGCCTGCTACGAGTTGTTCTGCGGTGTATTGCTTCGATTCAGTTCCCCAAGTGACTTTGTATGCTTTGGCTTTCGGTGAGCTCACGCGAAGTGTGAATCGGTTGAGTTCTTGATCAAAAGGCACGAGTGCCAGTCCGGCTCGGATGGAGTTGTCATTCTTGGCGTCTTCCTCGCCAACACTGAATGGCAATTTTGTGCTGCGGATTTTCAACTTACCTCCAGCAGATGAAAGGATCTCGTGGCCACCTGAGGCGGAAGATTTGTCCGATGCAGCGTCCCATGAAATTTCACCGAGATTGCCATCGAGTCCCATCGCTTTAAGGAAAGCTCTGGCCATGATAACTTGTCCTGCCCAGCCGGGATGCACGCCGTCTTTACCTGCGATTTTGAATTCCGGTCCTATGTCTTTCTTAGCGTGGAAATCTACTAGAAGCATCGGCTGGTAAATGTCAGCAAAACCCGCTTTTTCTGTTGTCGCCACATCCAGTGCGATGTTGCGGAATTTAGAAAGTGAGAGATTGAGATCTTGCTGATTGCCACGGGCCGATTTCACCCAATGCGGGACGGAGTCGATGATACCCGATGAGCCAATGATCACCCGACACTCGGCATCGCGAAATTGCTTGGATATTTCGATCAGGTTTTTCCGGTATTCAGCAGCAATCGCTTCGTCGAAAGGAACGTAGCGAAAATCATTCATTCCGTAGCAAGTGGTGGCGATGGTTGGATTGAATCGCAAAACATCGCTTTTCATGCGTTTGAGAAAGCCTGATGCTTGTTCACCACTCCAACCATACTGGCGAGCGGTGATTTCCAACTCGGGAGTGCAGGCAGTCAGATACGTTTCGATGATGACCGAATACATCTTTTGCTCGGTGATGGAATCCCCACAGATCGCGAGGCGATCCCCCTTGCGGAGTTGCAGGCCGCTGACCTGCGGTGCGGGCTCAAGTTGATAGGCAGAAAGCTCAGTTGGAAGCGCAACCGGTTCAGCACAGGCAAATGATGAAAAAACGATGATGCACAGCAGAGAGAATGATCGAAACATGCCAAATTCAAATCCCTGAGAGAAACGAATGCAAGAACGAGAAAATAATCAATCGTCTCTTCCTCTCCATTCAAAAATCATAGATCGTCAACTTGTCCGTCGTAGCCTTGGCGAAGTCGGATCATCAATCGTCAATACCCCGTGAGCATAAGCGAACTTTCATTCCATGACGAAGACCTAACTGTCTGGACGGAGTAAAACGAAGTCAATTAAACCGAAAGACCAAAGCGCTCATACAAATATGGCTTAACTAAATAAAAACCCCGCCCCAGCCCCTTGCATCTTGACGAATCCCACCCTCCCGCAACACGATCTGATTATGTCAAAAGCTAAGCATTTCGCCGGATTGGATATCGGTGGTTCCACCGTTAAAGCCGTCATCATCAATTCATCCGGAGATCAGGTTGGGCCCATAGTCGAAGTGAAAAGCCACGTCAAAGACGGCTACCAAGCCACGTTCAAACAACTCGAAGCCGCTCTCGATCAACTCACTCACAACGCCGGCATCGATCGCAAAGACATCGGCGGCATCGGCCTCGATGTCCCCGCCCCATCTTCCAACGGAGTGATCTGGGGAAAAGCCAACCTCGGCGATGACTGGGTCGGCACCGACATTTGCAGCGAGCTCAACAAGCACCTCAACATCCCCATCCACATGACCAATGACTGCAACGCCGCAGCCGTTGGCGAATACGCGATCCGCCACAAACATCTCGGAGCCCTGCTATTGGTTGCCCCCGGCACCGGCCTCGGCGGCGGCTTCGTCCTACCCGGCGGAAAACTTTACGAAGGCGCCAACGGCCTCGCTCTTGAGGTCGGCCATGTCTCCGTTCCTTTCACTGAAGACGACGGCTCACTCCCCAACTGCACCTGCGGCCTCAAAGGCTGCCTCGAAGCATGGGTTTCTCTCGTCGCCCTCCGCCGCCGACTCTCCATCGAACTCCAAAAACCCGAATGGAAAGACCATCCCCTCAACGCGCCCGAATTAACCATCGAGGAAAAAGCCTTCAAACTCCGCACCCTCGCGGAAAACGGCGACGCCCTTTCCATCCAACTTTTCAAACAACAAGGTTTCATCCTCGGTTACGGCATCGCCGATCTCGTCAGAACGTTCGACCCTGGCCTCGTCGTCATCGGCGGCGGACTCGCCGAAGCCAAATTCCGCGATGATTTCCTCAACTGGGTCCGCGATGGCTTCGCTGATCGCGCTTGGCCCATCTATCGCAACAGCCCCATCGATCCAGAAAAAGAAACCACCCGCTTCGAATGGGCCGAAGGTGGCGACGCCGCCGCATCCATCGGCATGGCCTATACGGCGCGTGAGCTCTTCTCTTAACAAGGAGCGGCGGCATCCTGCCGCCGACCTTAAATAATGGGCAGCAGGATGCAGCCCCTCCTTGTCCTTGAAAAAAAATCCAAAAAAATTCTAAGGATCATTCCGCTCGTGTGTCTTTACCTTAGAAGCATGCAAAACTCGATTCATGGAAACCCAAACTTACAGCTCCGCCGCCCGTAGAAGCGATGGAGCCGTATCGGTTCTTTCCTCCCACCCAAATCCACGAACCATGGAGGAAAAGCCCACGCTCCGCCAAATATTCGACGCAGAGGAATCCGCCCTCCTGCGTTATGCCTTCGGCATCATCTGTCAGCGCGAGGCCGCTGAGGACATCGTCCAAGATTCTTTCATGCGACTCCACTCCCTCTGGCACGAAGTCGAAGCCCCCCGTCCCTGGCTTTTCCGCTGCGTCCGCAACCTCGCCCTCAACTACATCCGCGACAACAAACGCACCACCCCCATCGAAACCCAGCCTCAGACCTCAAAGGAATTTGAAACCCCAGCCCCCGATCCTGATGCCGCCATCGGCAAACTCGAAGCCATCGGAACCCTCCAACTCCTCATCGCCGAACTCCCCGAACCCGACAAAACCCTCGTCTCCCTCAAATACCTCTCCGGCCTCCGCTACGAAGAAATCGCCCACCAAACCAACCTCACCGTCTCCAACGTCGGCTACAAACTCCACCACACCCTCAAATCCCTAGCCTCTTCATTGCGTCAGCTAGGCATAGAAACCGCCGAGGGCTGAAACATTCAAAAATCAAATTTCAACAATCAACATTCATCAATCCGAGTCTTTCACCGCTCACTGATCACCAGCCACTTCTTCCCATGAACGACAACCCACCACCCATCGGCATCCACCCGGATGACCAGCTCGAAGCGCGCATCACCGCGTGGGTTCTCGGTGAGGCGTCCCCATTCGAAATCGCCGAACTCGAGTCCCTCGTCGCGAAATCCCCGGAGCTCAGGCTCTTCCTCGCCCGCACCCGCGCCATCCACTCCCTCCTCCAGGAAGCCGAAACCACCGCCAACGCTCCCTCTGAGGATTGGAAACTGCCCGACGAAAAGCGCGCCAAGCTCGCCCCCATCCTCGGCTCCGTCCCCATCCTCGTTCCCGAGAAGGAATCCCGCATCCGCCGCGCCTCCTTCCGCGCCGCATGGGGCATCGCCGCCGTGTTCGTCGTCACCTTCTTCTCCCTCCGCCTCCTCCCCCGCGATTACGAAGCCGAGGCCGTCATCGAGATCAAACCGCGCTCCAGAAGCTTCAATCCTCTCGGTGGGGAAATGTCTCAATCACCCACCATGACCCCGCAGTTCTTCGGAACGGAATTCGAGAAAATCAAAAGCAGAAACTCGGCGTAAGAAAAACAAACGAAAACCAAACAATGACCGCCAGCCTTGTAGCGTAATTAAACACCCTCTGAGGTCATTGATTCAAAAACGCGCCGTTGTTGTTGAGGTATAGCGCGGTCAAACTCGTGAGGTTGTCGGGCAACGTCATGCGCGTCAGTT
>JANPMK010000024.1:0-134726 GCA_031422775.1 Akkermansiaceae bacterium
ACGCAACTTCGCCAATTGGCCGGCCATGTTGCCCACGGCGCCGGCGGCGCCTGAGATGTATATCACATCGCCCGCCTTTACGTCGACCATCGTCAATCCCGCCCACGCCGTCATGCCGGTCATGCCGAGGGTGCCGAGATAAACGGAGAGCGGTTGCACGGCTTTGTTGATGGCATGTAGTTCCTTGGGTGCGGCGATGAACGCCTCCCGCCAGCCGTAACTGGACGTGACGATATCGCCGACCTTGAACTCACTGGAGCATGACTCGATCACCTCGCCGACGGCACCGCCTTCGAGCGCTTTTCCGATTTCAAAGGGAGGCACATACGACTTCCGGTCGCTCATGCGGCCACGCATGTAGGGATCGACGGACATGAAAAGATTGCGCACGAGTAATTGCTGATCTTGAAGCGGCGCCAGTTTGGTCTCGGCCAACGTGAAGTTGCTGGCGGTGGGGACTCCGGTGGGGCGTGAGGCAAGGCGGATCTCGCGGCTGATGCTGTTAGACATAAGTTGATCGGTTACTTGGATTGCTTGAGGGAGGCCATGTCGATGACGAAGCGGTATTTCACATCGCCCTTAACTAGTCGGTCATAGGCTTCATTGACCTGCTGGATCGGAATGAGTTCGATGTCGGAAGTGATGTTGTGCGCTCCACAGAAATCGAGCATCTCCTGAGTTTCCTTGAGTCCGCCGATGAGGGATCCGCTGAAGCTTCGGCGTCCGAAGATGAGGTTTGTGACATCCACTTCAAGCGGTTCGGAAGCCACGCCGACCTGTGTGAGATTGCCGTCACGCCGGAGCAAAACGAGGTAAGCGTTGATGTCATGCTTTGCCCCCACGGTATCGAGGATGAAGTGAAAACTGTTGAGGTGTTTTTTCATCGCGTCCTCATCTTTGGATTGCACGACATCATCCGCCCCGAGCCGCAGCGCGTCTTCCACTTTGTTCAGGGAAGTCGTGAAGACCACGACGTGCGCGCCGAGCGCCTTCGCCAGCTTTACCCCCATGTGGCCTAGTCCGCCAAGTCCCACGATGCCGACCTTTTGACCCTTGGTGACGCCGTGATGGAGCAGGGGCGAGTAGGTCGTGATTCCAGCGCAGAGCAGCGGCGCGGTTCCTGCCAGATCGAGGTTCCCGGGAATTCGCAGCACGAAGGCTTCATCCACCACGATGCTATCCGAATAGCCGCCGTAGGTCACGCCGTCGCTGTGATTATCGGGGGCGTTGTAGGTGAAGGTGGCGCCTTTCTCGCAGAACTGCTCCAGATGTTCCTCACAACTTCCACAGGTGCGGCAGGAGTCCACGAGGCAGCCGACGCCGGCGATATCGCCCGTTTTGAATTTCTTCACGTGCGTGCCGACCTTGGTCACGCGGCCGACGATTTCATGTCCTGGCACGCAGGGGTAAGTGGTGCCCTTCCATTCGTTGCGCACCGTGTGAACGTCCGAGTGACAGACGCCACAAAATAGGATCTCGATTTGGACGTCATGTTCGCCGGGCGCGCGGCGTTCGAGGATGAAAGGCACGAGTGGAGTGGTGGCAGACTTGGCAGCATAGGATTTAGTATTCATAAATATAGATTTAGTGGTTATGTGTGTGAATCAATTGTGGCGACGCGGATGAATTTTTATTTCTAGACTCAACAATGCCGTGGCTGAGAAGAATTTAGCCGAGTGGGAATCCAGCATCAGCGAGGGCAGTGCGCAGTTTTGCTTTACCGTCTTGTTCAATGACATCGCCGTGCCCGACGATCACCCGGTCGAAATCCCATTCAAGGATCGAGGTTAACGAACTCCGGAAAGCGGCCTCATCCTTGACCCCCTCTTTAACTGGCCGGGACATGCCTGGGTGATGCTCGCCGCCAACGACGGCATGCAGTAGCAACTCCGTCCAAATCGGCTCATCGCCGCCAAAATTGAAGACGAGTTCTGTGAGGATCAAGGTTCGTGAGGGGACGTGGAACAGTGCGGTATCGCGCGCTTCAGGCGCTCCTTGAATCTCCAGAGCAAGTAGCTCGCCGTCCCACTCAATTGGCGTGGGCACGATGGGCGTCGTCGCAAATCCGATCAATTCCGAAAATCCCTCGGGAGCAAGATAAGGTATCCCCAGAAATGCCAGACGCCCTTCTTCGGCAAATGTGTCATGCCGTAAGATTCCGTCCAGTAGCCAGCCGGGTTCGCCGAGCTTGCAGATCGCCGTCACGTCCTCTGGGGTAAAGGGTGCCGTGGAATGAATGATCAATTTGCCTGACCGGAGACGGATCAGCGTCACGTTGCGGCGTAAATCAGCACCCAGCATTTTCAGGGGATAGGCGAGCATCCAGAGATTCTCGGCAAGGGGTTGCGGTGCGGTGTGTGTGTTCATATAGGATGATGGTTTTGATTATTTGGGTCGGGACGATTCGAGATCGTCCTCAGGCGCACCCTCCGTTCCTTTTTTGCGCATCGTTCAATGGGCCAGTGCCACGTTGCCGTGCTGCTCGCCCTCTTTGATTTCCGGCGTGGTTCCCGTCGCTATTGCTTTGATCGCCTGATATAAATACCTGAAGCGATTGACTCCGCTATTGTCCCAGTATTCGGCCTCCTCGCCCTTGATGTGTAGCAAAACGATGTTCGGGTCCTCAGCGCCCTCTGGAAACCACACCTTAAAGGACGGCTTCCAGATTTCACGAATCTTGGCGCGGTCCACCACCACCGTGGCACGGCCAGCGAGAATAACACAACTTGTATAGCCTTCCTGAGCATAAACTTGCACGCGAGAATCTGCCTCGATCTGAGGCACCTTTTCCGAGTCGCCGGAAGTAAAGAGCCATAGATCAGTGTTCTCATCCACCTGCGCCACGGCCATGGGCCGCGCGTGGCAGCACGTGGACCCGCCCATCGTAACGAGAATGACGGTGCTAAAATCCTTGAGCAGCCGGTAGATCTTTTCCAATTGGTTTTCGTTCATCGTTTTCGTTTTAGAGGTTTGCGCCCACGGTTTCTGTCGAGGCGGGAATCTCGCCGCGCCAGCCGCCGGTGGCAGTATGCTTGGCTTCAATGAAGTCTTTGAATCGGTTGAGGTCGCCGGAGACACGTGCAGACACCAGGCCCAATAGGTCGCCGACATTTTCTATCACTCCTTCGGGCTCATATTCCACTTCGAGATTCACCGCCGTCTCGTGTTCGCCCTGCGTCAAGAACGTGATCAATCCCGAGTTCTTGGCTCCGCTAGTGCTGCGCCAAGCGATACGCTGGTCGGGAATTTGCTCGGTGATTTCGGCGTCCCATTCTTCGGACTTGCCTCCGATTTCCGCCTTCCAATGGAGTCGTTTGTCATCGAGTTGCTTTACTTCTTTGACACCTTCCATGAAGTGCGGGAATTCCTCGAACTGGGTCCACTGGTTGTAGGCCTGACTAACGGGAACATTGACGGTTATAGATTTTGCGATTGTTTTCATAATGTTGGTTGGATGATTTGATTTTGTCGGTTGGTGAGTTGTGTCGGGCACGGATGAAGGCTGGTTGCCCTCAACGCGCTCCGGAGTCGGGTTGAGCGGGAGTTTACTAAGCTGGTGAATCAATCGCGGCGACTCGGACGAGTTTTTTGTTCACAAACTCATGTATGCCGTGACTGGAAAGTTCGCGACCGTAGCCAGAGTTTTTGATGCCGCCAAAGGGCAGATCTGCAGCGGTCCAGGTGGGATGATTGACGAAGACCATCCCGGTCTCGATACGGCTTGCGACTCGTTTGCCGCGCTCGATGTCCTGAGTGAAGACGGAGCCTCCTAAGCCATAATCGGAATCATTGGCGAGCGCGATGGCGGCATCCTCGTCCTTGACCCGGAAGAATAATGCCACGGGGCCGAAGAACTCCTCGCGATAGGCGGGATTTTCAGGACTGATGTCCGTTAGAATCGTCGGTTGCATGAAGGCGCCAGGGCGATCTATGCGTTTTCCACCGAGCACGAGGGTGGCACCGTGGGCGATAGCTTCATCGACTTGCTTCAGGAGTTGCACTAAAGCGGCCTCGGTGGAGAGCGGGCCGAGGGTGGTGCTCTTGTCCATCGGATCGCCCGGCTTGAGCGCTTCCATGGCCGCTTTGAATTTCGCGAGGAAACGATCCGCCAAGGATTCGACGATGATGAAGCGTTTTGCGGCAATACAGCACTGGCCCATGTTGTTCATCTTGGCCCACACCGCCCAGGTGAGCGTCTTATCCAGATCGGCATCTTCCAGCACGATGAAGGCATCACTGCCGCCAAGCTCCATTGTGGATTTCTTGACATTCTTCCCGGCGCGTTCGGCCACGCCTTTCGCTGCCGCCACGCCACCTGTTAGGGCTACGCCCCGGATGCGTGGGTCATCGATCACTGCCAGCACCTGCTGATGCGAGATGAGCAGATTGGTGTATGCACCCGCCGGCGCTCCAGCTTCGATCCAGAGCTTTTCAAAAGCGATGGCACACTGTGGCACGGTGCCCGAGTGTTTCACCATCACAACATTTCCCGCCATGAGATTCGGGCCGGCGAAACGGGCGAGCTGGTAATATGGGAAATTCCACGGCTGCACGCCAAAGAGCACACCAAGCGGGCTGCTTTCGACCACCGCTTCACCGGACTCCGGAATCAAGTGCTCCAGCTCGAGAAAGCGCTCGGCGTGCGTCGCATAGTAATCGAGGATGTCGGCACTGAGCTTCACCTCACCCAGGGACTCCGCGAAAAGTTTTCCCATCTCAAGCGTCACCGGCCGTGCAAACTCCTCCGTCCGCTCACGCATGATGGCAGCCGCTTTGGCAACAATGACCGCTCGCTCGGCAAAGGTAAGTTTCCTCCATGTTTCGTAACACGCTACGGCAGTGGCGATGGCTGTTTCAAGCTGCGGATCGGTGTGCTCGTCGAAGCTCTTAACCAGCTCGCCGTTGTAGGGATTGATACTTTGGTAACTCATGGTGCCCACGCTATGACCGCACACCCTGCGTTGCGATGGGGTGAAACCCGACTTCTCGCAGTTTCTAATTAAGATAGCAGTCGGGCGTTGGGATGGGTGACCACGGAAGCTAAGAATTTATCAGAACCGGATTGAAAGGCCTACGCCAACGCCATAGTCCGAATCCCATAGGGTGGTGGTGGTAGGCGTGTTGGGTCGTGATGAAATCACGGTGACGCTGCGACAGCTGTTAGATTGAATCAACTTACAAAAACAGCGGCTTCATGTGGCGGTCGAGGAGGTTCTCGGTGACGCAACGGGAGACGATGGCGCGGTTGTCGTGAAGGGCTTTGATGTAGGTTTCACCCATCATCGCAGCGATTTTGAAACCGACGTGTAGGAGCTGGCGAACATTCGCATCGTAGAGCGGATTGCTTTGATCGTGGCGGAGTGCGCCGGTGAATTGATCGCTGGTCCATGCGTTGACGGTTTCGGCGGAGGGAAGTTTCGCAAAATCGATATCGATCACGGTCGCGTATGGCTGGCAGAGTGCTTCTTTTTTCGCGAGGGCTTGGGCGTAGATTTCTTTCGCGAGTTCAAGTCCAGAACCGCCG
The DNA here is from genome assembly GCA_031422775.1 of Akkermansiaceae bacterium. Lineage (GTDB taxonomy): Bacteria > Verrucomicrobiota > Verrucomicrobiia > Verrucomicrobiales > Akkermansiaceae > Luteolibacter. Next base: position 5,525 of record JANPMK010000024.1, read on the forward strand.
GATTCTGCGAGGCCGATGACTTCTTCCAGCCAGTTGGTTCCAGCGGTTTTGATGTGGAGGCCTGCACCGGTGCGAGCGATGGCGCGTTTGATGGCGGGGTAGATGGAAAATTTATCGGAGCCGGAGTGGACCGAAAGTTTCAAGGTTTTCGGAAGGCCATAGGCAGCGACCGAGTGGGCGATGACTGCAAGGTCGTCGTTGAATTCTTTTTCGAACTGCACGACATCGCCGACGTAGTCCACGCCTTTGTTGAAACGTCCGGTGAATTTCGGTGCGATTGTTTGGATAGGGATAGCTTGATCAGCGATGGCGGCGAGAATTACTAACAACTCAGGCGGAGTCTGTGGGCTATCGGTTTCGTCCATGGAAACTTCTGTGACGAAATCTGTGCCTTTTGCTGCGACGATATGATCGTAAATCGCTTTCGCTTTCTGGGTAGCTTTGAGGAATTGGTTCGCGGTTTTTTCGACGTCCGCGCGGGTGATTTCGAATGGTTGATCGATGCCAGCGATGGAGACGGTTCCGATGAGTTCAGGATGGCGATCGATGAACGCTGCAACGTCCGCAGGATCGGCGGCTTCGCCAATGTCATCGGCGACATCTAGGGTGAAGAAATTGCAGGGAGCGATGAAACGATCCACGGTCTTGAGATTGATGTGATCGGCGTCTAACAGATATTCGCCAGTCCAACCGAGATCGGCCACAGCTTTGTCAGCAGCATCACGAGTAGATTGTGGCTGGGAACCGATGATGTCGTGCTCACGATTGGATTTATTCCAAACTGGGCAGATATCGATCCCAAGTTTTTTGGCAGCGATGAAGGCATTGAGTTGGGCGTGTGCACCGTTGGCGAAGCGGTCGCCGACTCCGAAAGTATACTTGGGACAAATTTTCATGATTTTAATAGGAAGAGGTTTTCAACGCAAAGCCGCGAAGATCGCAAAGTTTCGCAAAGGCTTGGGTTGAGGTTTAGAGTTTAAAATTTAAGGTTTATCGGATTTCGATGATGGCTTTTATTGCGCCTAAATTTGGATCGGTGAATTGGGCGAATTTTTCTGGGACTTCGTCGAAGCCGATGCGGTGGGTGATCCAGATGTCGGTGTTGATTTTGCCTTGGCGGATGAGGTTGATGATTTCCGGGAAGTCGGATGGAAGGGCGTTGCGGGAAGCGAGGAGGGTGAGTTCGCGGCGGTGGAATACGGGAGCGTGCGGGAATTGAAGATCCGAGGTGGTGATGCCGACGTAGACGACGCGACCGGTGAACGCGGCGTATTCGAAGCAAGTGGACATGGAACGCGGCGAGCCGGTGGCGTCGATGATCACATCGCATAGATTACCGTTGGTGATCTTTTCGAGATCGGCGAGATGGGAACCATCGGCTTTGGCGAGGACACCGGTTTTAATGCCGAGGTTTTTGGCGCAGAAATCGAGTCGGCCCTGAACCATGTCCATGACGATGACGTTGACGCCTTCCATGAGTTTGAGGAACTCCAAGCAAGCAAGGCCGATGGGACCTGCGCCGATGACGAAGACCGTTTCGCCGGGTTTTGGATTGCCGCGTTGGACAGCGTGGTAACCGATTGCGAGGGTTTCGACCAAGGCGAGTTGATCGTAGGAAAGATCGTTGCCGGGATGGAGCTTGTGAGCGGGGACAATGAAGGTGCCTTTACGGAGGCCACCGTTGTTGTGAACGCCGATGACTTGAACGCCGGGACAGCAGTTGGAGTTGCCTTTTTTCGAGGTCGGGGATTCGGGATTGTTGAAGTAAGGTTCGAGCGAGCATTTATCGCCGGGTTTTACGTTGATGACGCCTTCGCCAACGGCAACGACTTCCAAGCCAAGCTCATGACCGGGAGTACGGGGATAGGCGAAGAAAGGGAATTTACCGAGGTAGCAGGAGAGATCGGTGCCACAGATACCCATGCGGTGGGTGCGGACGACAGCTTCACCGGGTGCTGGGTTTTCCTCGTTAGGACGATCGATGACGGTGATGAGTTTTGGTTCGGTGAATTCGATGGCGTGCATAAAAAGAAGTGGCTAGTGCCGAGTGAGCAGTGATCAGAGGAATACTGAGATTGGGATTTGATTATTGATTGATCGTGTGGAAGCCGAGTTCTTTACTTGGATTTTCGTCGGCGGCGATGAGTTGATTAATGGCGTCGAAGACAATTTGGAAGTTTTGATCGTATTTTTCCTCAAGTTTTTCGATTTTTTCAGCGAGGAGCTTGTTGGACTGCATCAAAGAGCGGAGCTGAACGAAGGTGCGCATAATGGCGATGTTGACCTCGACGGCGCGGGGAGAGCGAAGAACAGAGGAAAGCATGGCGACGCCTTGTTCGGTGAAGGCGTAGGGGAGGTAAGTTCGCCCTCCTCTACCTTTTGAGGTCGCAAATTGCGACCTCAAAGAATTCGTGTCCATGTTCAAGGTCGCAAATTGCGACCTTGAAGAAGTGCTGTCGGTGCTTGAAATCACAGATTGTGATCTCAAGTTTTCTATCTCCTCCTCGGTTAGTTGGAACATGAAGTCGGCTGGAAAACGCTCGATGTTCCTTTTTACTGCTTCGTTGAGACGTTTGGTTTCTACTCCATAAAGCTCGGCGATATCAGAGTCCAGAATCACGTTTTCATGGCGGAGCCGAATAACGATTGGGGCGAGTTGCTCGGGGATGAGGGCGGCGGGTGTCAGTTTTGACGCGGATTTCTTTTTGGCGGTTTTCTTCGTGGGGGGCATAGGAAGAGTGAAGAGTGAATGGCGAAGGATGAAAGCAGGGCGAGTCTTAACGAGCGATTAGAATAAAGGCGAAGCCGAGATGGCTTGGACGGAACGAAGTGGAGTCAAAGCAGAGTTCTTAAATTGAGATTTAGAGTTTAAAATTTAAAGTTTAGTTATTCTCCGCGAGTCCTTCTTTGTGGCCGATGTCTTTGACGGGTTCGAAGATGGCAAGGACTTGGTTGAGGAGTTCGCGGTCGATGGGGGAGGCTAGCCATTCGGCCCATTTGGCGATGTTTTTGGGGTTGGCTGAGCCGGCGATGGTGGTGGCGATTCCTGGATGTTCGCAGGAAAACTGGATGGCGAGCTGGGCGATATCGACTCCGTTTTCGGCGCAGAGTTTCGCGGCATCGCGGGCGGCTTGTTTGACGTCCTCGGGTTCTTTTAACCATGCGGGAAGTTCGGCGTTGGTAAGTAGGCGGGCGGAGAACGGACCAGCGTTCATGGCACCGATGTTTTTTGCTTCGAGGCGAGGGAGGAGTTCAGAAGCGAACGAGGTGTTTTGGAGTGTGTAGCGGTTGTAGCTGAGGACGCAGTCGATTTCATCCTCAATGTGGTCGAGCACGGTGTTGAAAGTTTTCAAGGGGTAGCAAGAGAAACCGATCGCGCGGACTTTTCCTTGCTGTTTGAGTTTCAGCAAAGCGGGAAGGGTTTCGGTCCAGATTTGTTCGAGCGGAACGAATTCCACATCGTGCAGCAACATGATATCGAGGTGATCGGTCTTGAGTCGTTGCAGAGAAATGTGAGCGGATTCCTCGACGCGTTTCGCGGAGAAATCAAAATGCACATCGGAGTAGCGTCCGAGTTTTGATCCTAGTATGTAGGATTCACGTGGGATGCCTTTTAATCCGAGGCCGAGCATAATCTCCGACATGCCACGTCCGTAGAAAGGCGAGGTATCGATAAAGTTCATGCCGAGATCGATGGCGGTCTTGGTGGAGAGCATGGCTTCCTCTAAAGTGATGGAGCGGAACTCCGCGCCAAGGGATGAGGCACCGAAGGAGAGGATGGGGAGATTAATGCCGGATTTACCGAGAGGACGTGTAGGGATCATATGGAAGGAATGGTGAATGATGAAGAGTGAATAGTGAAAGGAAGAGTCAAATTTGTTGAGCGTCATCGCTGATCGCGCGGCCGTGAATGATTTAGAGTGCTTGAGTGGTGATGAATCATTTTCACTATTCACTCTTCACCATTCACTATTTATAGATTTGATGGTTTGGATTGCGGCTGTTTTAGGATCTGGAAGTGGGAAGATTTCTGCGGAGAGGTGGCCGGTGTAACCGATTTCTTTTAGGGCTGCGACGATGGGAGCGGGATTCGTGTGACCAAAGCCCATGGCGCGGCGGTTAGAATCGGCGTAGTGGACGTGGCCGACGTGTTTTCCTGCAGCGCGGAGTGACGCGGAGAGGTTGGCTTCCTCGATGTTCATGTGGAACAGGTCGGCGAGCAGGACGATATTTTCTAACGAATGGGCTTCGATGAAATCCGCACCATCGGTGAGGCGATTGATCAGGTTGGTTTCGTAGCGGTTGAGTGGTTCGTAGATGAAAGGGACGTTGTATTTAGCGGCGGTTTTTCCGGCGATAATCAGGGCTTCAGCGAGCCATTCGAGAGCTTGTTCTTTGGAAACTTCTCCACCGTGTTTCCCTTGCATGGATCCGAGGATGGCGGGTGCACCGAGTTGGCCGCCGAAGGCGATCATTTGTTCGAGGAAGTCGAGAGCGGCGACGCGTTTGTCTAAGGAAGGATCCGTGAGCGAGAGTCCGTGTTTCACCATGCCTGCGCCAGTGCCAACGGCAGCGATGCCGAGGCCGTGGGTATTTGCTAGAGATTTGATTTCATCGACCGAAACGTGATTTGGTCCAGGCAGGAAGAGTTCGACATCATCGAAGCCAGTTTCTTTCGCGAGGGCGAAGCCTTGGGCTAGGGGTTCGTGGAAGACGAAGGGTCCAGCGGCGGCTTCGGAAACTTGGCTAAGGGTAACTGCGGTGCGCATTTGAAGAGTGAATTTTGAATAGTGAATAGTGAAATTTGGTAGGGTGCTATCGCTGTGGGCACCGCGGTGAAAGAAGAAGACGGTGTGTGAAGTGCTGCATTTTTTTCACTATTCACTCTTCACCATTCACTATTAAAGAATGTTACACCGATTCCAAAATGACGTTCCCATACGCAGTGGTGTCGCCGGTGCGGATGAGGCCGATGGCGTTGGGGACGAGTTTTTTGAAATCGTTGTGCGGGAGTCGGGTGACTTCGACCTTTGGGTAGAGTCCTTTGAAACCGTTGAAGCAGGTTTCGTATTTTTGGACGACTTCGGTTGGGTTGGTGGTGAGGAATTCCTCGGCTTGCCAGATCTGGCCGACTTTGAAGTTATCGTGAAGAAGATCGAGGAGGTCGGTGATCGTGGGGATGCCGCGGCAAAGGGTGAGGTCAACCGTTTCGATTTCGTCCCAATAAGGAAATGCCCAGTCAGCGATGACGATGGTGTTGGTGTGACGGATGCGGGCGAGGAGGTGGAGAACGTCGGGGTTGAGGATTCCTTTTTGGAGCATGGGTTCGGTTGGTTGCTGGGGAGGTCTTAGCGTGGTTTTGGGGCTAATAGGAATGACTTTTTTCTGAATCTTCGGGTCATTCGCTTATCTTGAGTTCGCGGACTTCCTTCAACCACGCCTTTTCGTCTTCAGTGAGGGTGGCTTCCTTGTATTCAGGGTCGGGGATATACCAAGGTTGTCCTTCAAAATACGCTTTGAGTTCTTTGTTCTTAAAGACGTAACCGCGCTGGGCATAGGGGATGTTTTCAAGTAATTTGCGGGTGAATTCGTCTTTGAGTTTTGCTTCATAGAAATATGGCCTTTCTTGAAGTGAAGTTTTCAGAGTTTTCGAATCAATGACACCTTCGAGGTAAATGATGCGGTTTGAATATAACGATAGCTCTCCGTTGGGCTTAAAGTTTTTTGCATGAAAAGTAACACTACCTTTCTGTTGCCATACCGTCATGACTCGTGATGTTTTCAGACTCATTTCATTTTTCACATCCTGCATTAATATTTTGACTCGTCCTTGGGTTGTCCATTGGTCGGTATTTTCAAAAAATGTCGGACTGATATGGTATTGTTGAAGCTCTCCCAAGTCGATGATGAGGGTGAAATCGTCGATCTGTTTGTTCGCCCAACGCAAAGCTGGCGTGAGTAGATACTCGATTTCTGTCTCGGTCAAAACCGATCCCGAAATAGCGTAATCGTAGGTGTGAATCACTCGACTATCGCCAGTCGGAAATGTTGCAGGAAAATGGTAGACATAGTAAAAGTTCGTATCATTCGTATCTTCAATCTCTGCTATAGGATTTTGTTTTTTTAAATCTTCCAGCGTATAAAGCTCCTTCTCCTTTTTATCATTCGGCACTAAAATGGAAACTTTGTGTGGAATTTTCTTATCATTAAAACTCACACTAAAATTTTCGATGTAAGGATGATGTCCATCACTTGGAGTTCCATTTACATCACCTGTCGGAGAGTCAGCCTCAAATCCCATGAGTATGGTTTTCTCAGCGCCAGGATTATGAAATGTATAGTCCACCGTGATACGAACTTTGTCGTCGTTGATCCGCTTGATGGTGAGGACTTCCTTTTTGACTGCGATATCCGTTTCTTGAAGAGGGATGATTTGATTGCCGCTTGCGTAATAGGCTCCGTCGTTGGCGGATGCTGGGGCGATGAAGCTGAGCGAGAAAAGTGATGCGATGAGGGGGCGACGGAGGTTCATCGCGTTAGGCTAGCGATAATGGTTATTTTGTCGAATGGAGAGTATGGTCGATCAGCTGAGGCCGGTTCGGGAAGCGATAGTTTCGAGGCTGCGCTCAATAGCTATCCTTGGGCTTCAGCAACGACTTCGTAGGGCGCTTTAATTGCCTTGAATATCATCTGATTAAAATCCTTGAGCTCGGTCACAAAGTCAGGGCCGTCGCGCATTAATCGGCTTGCATACAAGATGCCCTTTTCGACCCACACAAGACGCTCCCTATTCTGATCCCAATCAACCCAGTCCCATGTTGGAAAATCAAGCTCCACCTTTAGTTTGGGATTTAGCAACCTGTGAGTGTCGTAGTAAGATCCTTGCCCTTCAGTGACGTTATTCTCCGCATGTGTGGTCTTCACAATATACCACCCTAACGCCAGTGGCTTTCTGAAAATATGGTAATGATCGTTCGCGTCATTCTTCGCGTGTTCGATTAACTCCCATCCGTCGCGTTGCAATCGGATGTAGTAAACGCCTGGAGACTCCCCACCATAAGATTCATGAAAAGGGTGTTCCGTGTGTTCCTCGAGCTCGGCTGGCTTTGATAACACTACATGGCCATACTCGAAGACGTTGAGCCAATATTTTGAATTCGACATGAACAATCCCCCGCCATACCACGCGGAGCCGTTGGCCCATAAGCCAATAGCCTTGAGATAAGGCGACCGAGAGATCGCGGTCCAGGATCCCTTTGCTTTACCCCACCAATTGCCGTTCATTGCGAAATAGATGAAGTGTCTACCATCAGGAGAAAGATCGCACCTTCTCTCATAGATTCGTCCTTTGAGCCACTGACCAAGTTCGAAAGTGTCATGCTTACGATCCCATCCTATCGTGCAAACCGATTTCGAGGGACCTCTTCGTAAAATAATCGCGCTATCTGACTCTCTCGCGAGGATCACGTGCACTCGTGCAGGAAAATTAGCCATGTTTTTTTTGGCAGAACAGTTTTCGTTAGTAACATTCTACGTGTGAACATCAAACGCAGTTAACTAGCAGATAAAATCTAAAAAATTCACTAACGACAAGGATTATCCTGACCAGATCATGTGATATCATCCTTATCTTTGATAGCTCGGCGACCCCCGACTTATATCGGGGCAGGCAGAAGATCGCCGCTACTTTACAGCCCGTGCTTGGCTTTGATTTGTTCGATTTCTTCGGTGAGGGCGGACCAACGAGTGTAAGCTAAGTCTAGGGTTTTGGTGACTTTTTCGACGGCGTTGGTGGTGGAGCGGAGCTTTTCGGCATCGCCAGAAATGTCATCGTTGGAGAGTGCGGCGGTGAGGGTGGCTTGGGCGGTCTCTTGCTCGGCGATCTTTTCTTCGAGAGTTTCCAGTTCCTTTTCGAGAGGGGTGAGGATTTTGGTGCGTGCTTCGCGTGCTTGAGCTTCTTGGCGGCGTTGATCTTTGCGATTTACGCCAGGAACAGATTCGACTTTCGGTGTTTCTTTTTTCACTTCCGCATCCGCTGTGGTCGCAGGTGGTTTGCGGGTGGGTGTGGTGCCGGAAGATTTTTCTTCGGCCTTCTTATCGAGATAGTAGGCGATGTTTCCGTGGAAAAGGCGTGGTTCCTCGCCGGGACGGAATTCGAGGGTTTTGGTAACGAGAGTATCGAGAAAATCTCGGTTGTGGGAAACGATCATGACGCTGCCTGGATAATCTAACAGCGCACGTTGGAGAACGCCTTGCGATTGCATGTCGAGGTGGTTGGTCGGCTCATCGAGGATGAGGAAGTTGGCAGGCTTGAGCAACATGCAGGTCAGTGCGACGCGTGAGCGTTCGCCACCGGAGAGGACGCCGACTTTTTTGAACACGTCATCGCCAGTGAAAAGGAAGCAACCGAGGATGTTTCGAACCAGCGGCATGGCATCGCGGGAAGCGACGGCTTGCACGGTTTCAAGAATGGTAAGTTCAGGATCTAGTTCGTCTGCGTGGTTCTGGGAGAAGAACGATGGTGAGACGTTGTGGCCGAGAACGACCTTTCCGGAATCGGGTTTTTCTTGTGCGGTGACGAGTCGGCAGAAAGTGGATTTACCTGCACCGTTCGGACCGACGATGGCGAATTTTTCGCCTTTGTTAATTTCGAAATCGAAGCCGTTGAAAATCTGGAGAGGGCCGTAGGCTTTCGCGACGTTTTCAACTTTAGCCACCGTGTGTCCAGAGTTGGGAGGCGCTGGGAATTTAAAATTCATCACCGCATCATCACGCTCGGGTTGCGGAATGCGGACGACTTTGGCGAGTAACTTGATCCGCGATTGAACGAGCGTCGCCTTGTTGGCGGAGGCGCGGAATCGATCAATGAAACGTTGGGATTCCGCGATCTCGCGTTGTTGCGCGGTGAATTGCTTGAGTTGGATTTCCTTGCGGAGAACCGATTCTCTTTCGAAGTAAGAAAAGTTACCGGCGTATTCCTCGGCGCGGCCGTGGGCGAAGGCGATGGTGCGAGTGCAGAGAGTATCTAACAGCGCACGGTCGTGGGAGATGAGTAGAATCGCTCCGGGGTAGTTGACGAGGTATTGCTCGACCCAGATTTGCGTTTCGATGTCGAGGTGGTTCGTCGGTTCGTCGAGGAGGAGGATTTCGGGTTGTTGGAGGAAAAGCTTCGCCATCGCGATCCGCATTTGCCAACCACCGGAAAACTCCGAGCAATCGCGCGTGAAATCTTTATCCTGGAATCCGAGGCCTTTGAGAACCGATTCGATTTTCGGTTTCATCAACGATGGATCGTTCGCGTAAAGTTTCAACTCGAGCTCGCCGATTTCTTCCAGCAGATCGCCGTAAGGTGAGGAGCGTGGATCCATTTTCACGAGTTCATCCGAAAGGCGATCGACCTTTTCTTTAAGCGCCATGATCTCGCCGAAAGCGGATTCGGTTTCCTGCCACAGGGTGCGACCTTTGACGTGGATGCCTTCTTGCGGGAGGTAACCGATTTTGGTGCCTCTTGGTGCGCTGATGATTCCGCCAGATGGGGGAATGATCCCGGCGATGCATTTCATCAACGTGGATTTCCCAGCTCCGTTGTGTCCGGCGAAGGCAATGCGTTCGCGCGGCTGGACGGAGAAAGAGAGGTTACTAAAGAGGATGCGTGGGCCGAACTCGACGCGAAGTGCTTGGACAGAAATCATGAACGCGGGGAGGTTGCACACCCTTGGCTATTGGTCAAGCCGTGGAAAAGGTTGGTGAAATTACTTGCATACACCTACTTATAATATATCATGTGTATGAAATGAAACGAACCAACATTGTGCTCGATGAAAAACTTGTCGGGAAAGGGCTCAAGCTTACTGGGCTCAAGACCCAGAAAGATTTGGTGCATCATGCGCTTTTGCAACTGGTCCGGCGTGAAAGTCAGCTCGATTTGCTAAAATTGCGCGGCAAGGTCGAATGGGAAGGTGATCTGCAAGAAATGAGGAAGGGCAGGGTTTCGTGAGAGTGTTGGTGGATTCGACAGTCTGGATTGATTTTCTAAAAAACAAGAAAACTACCGAAACCGAAAAACTCGTGGAGTTTATTGAAGCGCGAGAAGATCTTTGTATTTGCGGCTTCGTTCTAACAGAAGTTTTGCAGGGGATTCGTGATGAAAAACAATACATCGCGACCAAACAGCAATTTGCTAATCTGATTTACTTGGAAGACGATTCATCGACGTTTGAATTAGCTGCGACGATTTATCGAGAACTCAGAAAGCAGGGAATCACGATTCGGAATTCCATTGATTGCTTGATCGCATCGGTAGTCATGCAGCATCATGTGGCTTTGCTGGAAAACTATAGAGATTATTCGTTTATCGATGCTCATTTCCCGCTGAACTTGGTTTGCAAGGATTGAGAAAATCTCACTCAAAACGTTCTAATAGATGACAGGCCGCCGTCTGGGTGGAGAATTTGACCGGTGATGAAGGATGAGGCGTCGGATAAGAGAAAAGCGGCGAGTTGGGCGATGTGATTGGGATTTCCGATGGTTTGGAGCGGATGGCGTTTTTCGGCGGCTTCGCGTTTGGCTTCATTGCCGAGAAGTGGTGAGGCAAGGGGAGTGTCGGTGAGGGAAGGAGCGATAGCGTTGACGCGGATTTTCGGGGCGAGTTCGGCGGCGAGGGATTTGGTTAAACCTTCAACGGCGGCTTTTGCTGAGGCGATGGAAGCATGGAAGCTCATACCTTGTGCAACCGCAACGGTTGAAAATAAGACAACTGAAGCGCTGTCCGATTTTTTTAAAGCGGGCAAAGCGAACTGGATCGCTTGAGCGGCGCCGAGACAGTTGATTTGAAAATCTCTGAGGAAATCCTCTCGGGTCAGTCGATGGAACGGCTTGAGAGTAATCGTGCCGGGGAAATAAATCAGGCCGTCGAGGGTTTCGGGTAGATCTAAAGGTGTAGGATTTTCTGCATCAAATGGTTGAGTGGAAATCCCGAGTTCGGAGAGAGCGGAGTCAGAACGCGAGGCGACGGTGAGTTGGTGACCTTGAGTTTGGAGCAGCTTAGCGGTTGCGAGACCAATTCCTGAATTGCCGCCGATGAGTAGGATGTTTTTGGACATGAGTTTTTAAGCGGTAGGATGGATCTTGGGATAGTCAAATTTCTAATTAAGGGTAGGGTGTAGATAGAGGAGTTATTAAGTAGGCCACATTTTTTAAAGGTGATCGTGCCTTGGCGTTTTTGATTTGGGTCGCCAGCGGCGTGGCGACCCTACCTTTTTTGATTTGGATCGAGGGCGGTGTGGCGACCCTACCTTAAACTCTGCGCTTGCAGGTCGGATTCCTTAATGCACATTAGTTGCGTGAGAGGCTCTCCGTTGATACGCACGGCATTGGTTTTATTGGCGATCCTTGCCTCGGGGTTGGTGTTTTCTTATCTCACAGCGGATCAGGGATCGAAGCTAGTGGCTGGGGGTGATACGACGGAGGTCAAATCCAAGCAATTGATTCGCGCTCGTTATATTCTGACGCTATCGGAGCGAGCGGCTTTTGTGGAAATTGAGAGTGCTGGGGAGAAGTCATCGACGAATCTATCTTCGGAGAGCGGGATCGAACCACTGACGGGGGATATTTTGATCGATTTGGACAAGCCGGTGGTTTTTCTCAAAGTGAATTGGTATGAGTTGGGCGATCGACGCGGGTTTGCGAAATTGGTGATCGAGGCAGCGGGGCAGGAGACCGTCACGCAGGTGTTCGATGCGACGGGAAACATCGATGAATTTTTGGAGCTATCGTTTTGAAAGAAGAAATCCATCACGACTGTTGTGCGCATCACAGCCATCACCACGAGTTGGTGATCGAGGGGCTGACGGTTTCGTATCGGGATATTTTGGCGCTAGATAGCGTTTCATTCGCGACATCATGTGGTAATCGCGTGGCGTTGGTCGGGCCGAACGGAGCGGGGAAATCGACCTTGCTGAAAGCGATCGCTGGATTGGTGCCGCGTCGAACGGGAAATATTTTGTGGCGTGGGAGTTCGGTGAAAAAGTGGTCGCGTGAATTTGCGTATCTGCCGCAACGCGAGGAAATCGATTGGTCATTTCCGATCACGGTTAGAGGATTGGTGGAAATGGGCAGATATCCGCAAACCGGTTGGTGGCGCAAGTTTTCAAATGAAGATCAAGCGGCGGTGAATAAGGCCTTGGAATCGCTCAATTTGAAAGACTTGCAGCACAGGCAGATCCGTGAGCTTTCCGGAGGACAGCAGCAACGCGCATTCCTTGCGAGAGCATTGGCGCAGGAGGCGCATGTGCTTTTGTTAGACGAACCGTTCACTGGACTGGATCGGAACGCATCGATTTTGTTAGGAGATCTGCTCGCTAAACTGGCGGCAGAAGGACGCTTGATCATCGCCTCCCATCACGATCTCGGATCGGCACCCTTGTTGTTTGATGAAGTCCTGGTGCTCAACACTCAACAGGTCGGCTTCGGTCCGGTGGGATCGATTTTAACCTCGTCACTGATCGCAAAAACCTTCGCTGTCCCAGAAACTCAAAGTCATGTTTGAAGAACTTTTAAACAGCCCATTTTACCAACGTACCTTGGCAGTAGCGGCGTTCATCGGTTTCACCAATGGATTTTTCAGTGGCTTTGTGGTGTTGCGCAGAAATGCGTTATCGGTGTCGGCTTTGTCGCACACCATGCTGCCGGGGATTGCTGTGGGGATTCTGATCACTGGCTATCTCTCGCAGTGGAATGCGTTTATCGGAGCGTTGTTTGCGGCGTTGTTAGTCGGTTTGGGATCGGTGGCGGTGGCTCGTGGAAAACGCATCGCCGAGGGAACATCGCTGGCCGTGCTTTACACTGCGGCTTTTGCGGCGGGTGTGGCGATTCTCCCTAAGTTAGAAACTCGCACCGAACTTGAGCATTGGTTGTTTGGCGATATTTTAGCGATTGGAAACACCGACCTCTGGATCGTCTACTCCATGGGCGCGGTAATTTTGATCGCGAGCAATTTAATGATGCGGCCATTGTTGCTGACTTTGTTCGAGCCAAACGTTGCGGCTGCGCAAGGCGTTCCGACCCGTGCCATGCAATACCTCGTTTTCATGATGCTCGTGCTCGCGTTGGTTTCGTCTCTGCAAGCGGTGGGTTGCGTGCTCTCGGTAGGCTTGCTCGTCACGCCAGCGGCGACGGTTTCCTTGCTCACGGATAAAACATCCGCCTTGTTCTGGGGCGGGGGGCTGATTGGTGGGGCCGGCTCGATTGTGGCGGTTTTACTATCCGGCTACTTCGGGATTTCGCCCGGGCCGGCGATTGTGATCTTACTCGGAATTTTGTTCATTTTAGCCTATCTGTTCAGCCCGAAATACGGTCTTCTGGTTCCGAAATTTATTTTCAACCGAAGACCATGAACGACCTTTCTGAAACCCTCGCCTCCGCCGTTACCTCTGGAAAACTACTATCATCCGCTAAAGCAAACATCGACTCCCTCTTGGCTGGAGCGGCAAGTGACTTGCCGAAACGCACGGTGAGTGAATTGTTAGCAGCGGAAAATTTCTCTGAACTGAACGATAGGTTTTTCAAAACCCTCGCCTTCGGCACAGGTGGATTGAGGGGGCGGACGATAGGTCGCACGGTCACCGCAGCTGAGCAAGGCGCGGGAGGTCCCAATGATCGACCTGAGTTTCCATGCGTCGGCACCGCGACGATGAATTATTACAACCTCTCCCGCGCGGTTCGTGGGTTGATTGCCTACATGAAATCGGTGGGCGCAAAAGGCGGTGGCAAGGTCACTTTTGTATTCGCGCACGACACCCGGCATTTCTCGAAAGACTTTGCGGATTTCTGCGCGAAAGTTTGCGCCGAGCATGGATGCGATGCGTATGTGTTCGATGGCCCACGCTCGACCCCGCAGTTGTCGTTTGCGATCCGTCAGCTCCGTGCGGATTCCGGCGTTGTGATCACCGCCAGCCATAACCCTTCGTATGATTGCGGTTTCAAAGCCTATTTCAACGACGGCGCACAAATCGTCGAGCCACACGCGACGGCGATCATTGGTGAAGTTAATGCAGTGACCAGCGAACGCTACGAGCCCTTGCCGCTGGCTGAGCAGGGGACGATCAAAACCTTGGGTAAAGATTTCGATGCGGAATACATTAAGCTTCTTAAAACCTTGTTGTTGCAGCCGGAGTTATTGAAAACGACATCCACGAAGATTGTTTTCACTAACCTCCACGGCACAGGTGGACACATCAACGTGCCGATGTTGCGCGATCTCGGTTTCGAGGTTCTAACCGTTCCCGAGCAAGATATTCAGGACGGACGTTTCCCAACGGTCGATTCACCGAATCCTGAAAACGGCCCGGCTCTTGCGATGGCGATCCAACTCGCCGAATCGTCCGGCGCGGATATTGTTATTGGAACTGACCCGGATGCCGATCGCATGGGCGTCGCTGCACGTGATGATCACGGAAAAATGGTGCTGCTCACCGGAAACCAGATCGGTTCACTGATGGCGTGGTATCGACTCAAAACCATGTTCGAACTGGGTTGGATCAGCCATTCGAACCGCACCCGCGCTGTCTTGATCAAAACCTTCGTCACCACCGAACTGCAAACCGCTATCGCCGATTCTTTCGGAGTTTCGGTGGTGGATACTCTAACAGGCTTCAAATACATTTCTTCGAAGCTCAAAAAATACGAGGACGCGATCCCGGCCGATAAAAAAGGCGATTACCGCAGCCTTACCGAAGATCAAACCCGTGCTTTGCGCCTCGAATACTCACGCTTCTTCGTCTTCGGCGGAGAGGAAAGCTACGGCTACCTCGGATCGGATGCCGTGCGCGATAAAGATGCCAACGGCGCCACACTCATGTTCGCGGAAGTTGCTGCTTGCGCGAAGTCGGTTGGAAAAACTTTACCCCAACTTCTCGACGAGCTTTACGAAAAATTCGGTTACTACCTGGAAGTCGGAAAATCCCTCACCATGGAAGGCGCCGATGGCGCAGCGAAAATCCAAACGCTCGCGAATTCCTATGCCAACCATCCGCCACAAGTGATCGATGGATCCGAGGTTACTCGTTTCCGCGATTTCTCCGCGCAGGACATCTACGATCAAGAAGGCGATTTGTTGCCGAAGGAGAAGATGCTGTTCTTCGATCTTGCGGATGGTCGTTCGTTCGCGGTGCGTCCTTCTGGAACCGAGCCGAAGATTAAATATTATCTCTATGGAAAATCGAAAGTCAGTGGTGATCTTGCGGCGACCAAACAAGAGGTTGCGAATGCAATCAATGCGTTGTGGAAATGGATAGAAACCGATGCGAAATCGCGGGGGTGAGATGGACTTTGATTACAATGTTTGAATTAGAAATCTACGCAAATGATAAATATCAAAACTACTTATTTTAAGGTTCTGTGTGTATTTATCACATCATACACAGTTTATTCTATTTGTGCTCAAACCGTCGAGAATGAAGCTGGTAGCGCAAAGGAGACATCTAAATTAGATCAGCCTAATGAACGTGTGTATGTAGGTTGTTTGGAGATGTTGCCAGGTGAACGTTTGGATTGGGCTGGATTCAAATTATCTACAGCTGAAATGGGCTTCGAGTGGTCTGATGTTGTTGCTTACCAAGAAATCGATGATCGAGTGATTTTTCTAATTACAGACAATGAAGATCCACCGTTTCAATTATACCAGAATACTCCAGCTTCGCAGCGCTTTACATCAACTGTAAGATTTATGTTAGGTGTCTCAAACCACGGTAAATCCAGACAAACACTCAAAGGATGCTCGAGATTTGAGCCTCTAAAAGTTCAAAAATCTATAGAATTAAGGTAAACTAGAATTTAACCCTAAAAAGGAGAAATCATGTCAAAAGTGAAATTTGCATTTATAAATTATATCGTATTCATATTAGTTATTAGTTCTCAAATGATTTCAGCCAAGGAAATCATTGGCATTGAAGTAAAGCAGGCGTCAAATATTTATGCAGGAGGTAATGCTTGTTATGTTTCTTCTGAAAATAAAGTGATATATATAAATGAAGTGATGAACCTAGTCGATGACCACACATTTCTTATTTACTTGATGGAAGATAAATCAAAGTTTTTGTGGGCCACTATTCAAAAAGACTTTAATATCGCTAAAATATCAAAAAGTATTTCTGAGGCTAAAGAAGAGGACATAGCGGCAGGATCTACTCCATTCGGCTTAAATGTATATTACAGTGACGGCGAAGTTATAAGTGTTTCTTCATTTAAGAATCCAGATTTAATAAAATTGTATAGATTCATAGATGACATAGATTGGGCAATGGCTAAAAATTATTTACCAAAAAATATCAAAGCTGAAAAAATTGATCTTTTTAAGTCGAATGCAATTTCTATCTCCGATAAAATCAAATAATAAGGTTGGCAACCAAGTGGGCAATCGTCAGCCATGAACGCTTCCTCTCAGGTTACAACGGAATATTCAAAGCAACTTGCATCATGATTCTTGTGAGAATCTTTTGAAATCACTTCTAAATGAAAAACCCAAAGCTCATTACCCTTTCTCTAATTCTGACCTTTCTATTCCCCCAAATAGGCTGTGTTGCTTTGCACAGAGGAACGGTGAATGTGCTGACTGTTCGAGCGGATAAAAATGGAAATAAACCGGAAGATATTGCAGAGGAGTTCATGAAAGCAGCTAGAGCTGGTGATTATGAAAGGGCAAAAATACATTGGACAGCAGACGGAATTAAGAAATACGAATCAAGCTCCTCTTGGGGTGGTTTCAAAGGCTATTGTGACTATTTAAGTCGGCATCCGGGCTATAAAATCTCCGCGAGCACACCCAGCAAAAAAGGTGTTAAGTGGCTAAGCGTTCGATGGTATGATGAACATGGACAAAAGATGGATGAGGGTTGGTCATTCTCTTTTAGAAAAATCGATGACCAATGGTTCATTACACAGTGAATTTCAACCATTCCCCGCACCGAATAAGTCGCTGCGGATAGACGTTATCCGTAATAAATTCCCACAACAAAAACCATGAGCTACCTGAGAAGCCTAATTCTTTTATGTGTATTCTTCACGAGCTGTGCTCCGTGGAGAGGTGTGGTTAGTGCAATACAAGTTAGAAGGGATACCAATGGTAATGTGCCGCAAGATATCGCGAAGAAATTCGTTGAATATGCCGAAGATGAAAATTACGAAGCGGCTGCCGCGTTGTTCACTCCAGAAGATGTAAAAAAACTCGAAAAGAACAAGAGTTACGGAGATGGATTTAAAGGGTTTTGTGATCATTTTAAGAAAAACGATGAGCATCGTTTCTCGAGTGCAACAAGAGGTAAGGGTGACTCTTTTTGGCTTACTTATCTTGCAAAATATGAATCAAAAACGGTTTATTCTTCATTTTACTTTGAAATGGTTGATGGAGTTTGGAAGATGACTAGATGACGCAGAATGCCATTCGGGACAGACAATTTATTAATCCACCTAAAAATGAATCCATGCCAGACGCCGACCCAAGCCTCACCCGCTTCACCCTCTTTGGGAGAGCCTGGCGAATTGAATTTTCTGCGCAATTTCACCGGTAACTACTATCGGGTTCTCGGATGGTTTGTAGTAGCGTCAAACGTAATCACAATCGCAACCGTATACTGGACTGACTACCTTCATATCGACCTTTCATTCTTCTTTTGGTTCTGGCTTGGGAGCTGTTTGAAGAAAGGCAATCCGGCGGCACGAAAATGGGCAATCGCAATATTCCTGATCTTTGTTGCGTTTGCAGTTCTCGGTTTTTTAATTCCCGACATGAAGGCCAACTTTGGAGATTATGAATTTGATAAATCACATCCCGCGTACTTTGCAATTGTGGGTCTGCTCGTCACCATTTTCGCTATTCCAGGGGTAATGCTCCTTGGTAAGCGGGGACGGGCAGCCTTCACCAAAAACGAAGAAGCGGAAGGCAGTGGAAGTAACTCTGCTACGCTCCGTCCCTCATCTTAGTCACCTTGACCTGTGCAGAAAATATTTTTTACAGAAGGTAACGAAGATAACGAAGGTAACGAAGATAACGAAGTGCTGGAACAACCTAGTTATCGCCTCCCATTTACCAAAAATCTAAAATCGTAAGCAAAGCGCGCAGCTCCTTCGTTTCCTTTGTTACCTTTTGACTCGGAGCCGCCTTACGGCCCCTCGCCCTGCGGGCACGTCGCTTCGCTCCTGTCCAAACTGCCTACAAGCCTTCAGCAGTTTTGTTCAAAAAATATTTCACAGGAGCAAACGGAGATAACGGAGTGTGGAGCAGCTTCGTTATCGCATCTCATTGACCAAAGTTTAAAGTAAATAGCATTGGTATTTGGGTAAGTGCCGGGGATGAATTTTTGATTGGTAGGGTAAACACGCCGTGTTGACCGTGAAATCAAAAAGGTTGGTGCTAGGAGAGGTCATACGCCTGTAAGAAAGATAGCACGTTGAGAATATTGATTTGGGTCGCCGGCGGCGCGGCGACCCTACCTGGTTGCTTCGCTGCGATTAATTCTCTTCAATTCCATTGAGAAATCCCTCCGCGGTTCGATACATCTCTTGTCTCTTCAGTTCCGAAAATTTCTGCCAGTTTCTGGCCATCATGGATGAGCGGGGATTTTTCAGGAAGAGTTCTTGATGATCGCCGATGAAGGTCCAGAACAGGGCGTCCCAGATATCGGTCCATGGGCCTTTGGTTTCGTCGGACATTTTGAGGACGTAGTTCGATCCGGAAATATAGGGTTTGGTGGTGAAGGTTCCGCCATCGGCGAACTGCGACATGCCGTAAACATTGGGAACCATGACCCAATCATAGGCATCGATGAAAAGTTCCATGAACCAGCGGTAAACTTCGTTGGGATCGAAGCGGCAGAGTAACATGAAATTTCCGAGCACCATGAGTCGCTCGATATGATGGCAGTAGGCTTCATCGTGAAGCTGGCGGATGATGCGGTCGATGGGAGGGATGCCGGTGGTGGCGTCGTAGAAGGATTTCGGTATAGGGCGGGTATGTTGGAAGAAGTTGAGGTTGCGGATCTCTGTGCCGCGGTGGCGGTAAACGCCATGCATGAACTCGCGCCAGCCGATGACTTGGCGGATGAATCCTTCCAGTGAATTCAGTGGAACACGATCTTGATGAGCGAGCGCGGCATCGACGATTTCCTGAGGCGTCAGCAAGCCGATGTTGAGCATCGGGGTCAGGACGGAGTGATTGATAAAGGCGTGTTCGGTCGAGATCGCATCTTCGTAGATGCCGAAGTCTTGAAAGCGTTCGTTGATGAAGGTTTTCAGCCAAGCTTTCGCATCGGCACGGGTGACGGGGTAGCGGAAGGTTTTGGTTTTGCCTGGGTTGTTAGGGAAATGGGTTTCGATGTGTGAGATCGCGGCTTTGACGTGGGCGTTGTGAGGAGTTTCCGGCGCAAAGGGTGGGGTGAATTTTTTCGGGAGTTTTTTGCGATTGTCCTCATCAAACGACCATTGCCCGCCGGTTGGGTTACCATCGGTATCGACGAGGATGCGCATGCGTTTGCGTTGGGCTTGGTAAAACATGGCCATAAACGGTTTTTTGCGACGGGCGATGTGTTCTTCGAGAAACTCCGGTGGAGAGAGAAACGCTGGGGATGGATGAATGTGGAGTGAGATGCCGCGCGCTTTCGCAAAGGCATCCAATCGCTTTTCGAGAATAAAATCGTGAGTATCGGCGAGATGGATTTCTGTGAGTTTTTTGGGAAGCTTGTCTCGGAAATCCTGAGTATGAGGAATGACGATCACTTCACGTCCATGTGCCCGAAGCTCTTCCGCGTAGGCCTGCATTGATGCGCGATGCAGGACGAGTTTTTGTTTGTGAAACGCGACCGGATATTTGGTATCGTTTCCGAAAATCAATGGATCTTCGGCGAGATAGATGGGCCGACCTTTCGCTAAGGCGGGATGGTTTTCGAAAAGCTGGTGAGGAAAAACTAGCGTGGCGGATAACATCGGGCAGGCGGTTTAGATGGATGATTTGGCTTTCGCGTAAGGTAAGCGGATTGGCTGGCTGAGTTGGAAATAGGTATCGAGAGCTGTGGAGGCGAGCGAACCGATGGCTGTTAGATCAATCGCGCCATCGGCGGCGAGATGTTCTTCGGGGAGTTGTACCAAGCGGACTTTACCGATGATGAGGATGGTATCGTTTGCGGTGATCGGAATGGTTTCGACGAGGTCGAGCGCGAAGCGAAAGCGTGATTCAGCAACGAAAGGCGCGGCAATCCCGGGTTCGAAGTGAGGCGTCAGACCGGTGGCGGTGAATTCCGAGAAGTCGCGTGGGTAGCGTGCCGAGCAATGATGGGCTTGTTCGAGGATGCCGGAGTGGACGTGATTGATGGTGTACGAGCCGGTCTCAAGAATGTTAGATAACGTATGTCGATCTACGAGATCCGGACGCGAGACTAAGCCAATCAGTGCCGGAATCGAGCCGAGGTGGGTGACGGTGGAAAAAGGAGCGAGGTTGGTTTGCCCGGAGCGATTGACTGATCCGATCAAGGAAATGGGTTTCGGGCCGGGTAGGGTGTTGGCGAACTGCACACGCGCCAATTTTTCCATGGCTTCGATGTCCGAGAGGGTGATGTTTTTCATCGTAAGCATATTGCGCCACAGGCTAATCGGGCATTGAGCGATCTCAAATGAAAAGATTGGGTTTCAGTGGGATCGGTTCGTTCAATCGATTGATCGATTCGAGTGACACATTAAGAGAAACTCCTTGCTGCACCAAGGCTTTCTTGTTCATTTTTCTTAGATATGACTTTTTGGATATTCTGTCCTTTGATCATATGAATAAATACTGTTGTGCAGAAACTGAATGATACAAAAAATAGTCATACGCGCATTCATTATACTCTTTGGACTGATCGCAGTCTCCGTGGTCGGCGCTCTGATTATTGAGGGTGATGGCAATCCTACCGAGGAACTTCGTATTGCTGCTGCAGAATTTCGTTCCAAGCCGACTGAGAATCGATTGCGGCGTCTTCTGCAAATCGAATCTGATGGAGAATATTCCTTACTTAAGATGGCGCTAATTGGTCAGGCATTTGCTGAACAGCCCACAATTTTCCGATCGGTGGCAGCCTCCCCATTGACCCCTCTGGAACAAGAATGCATCAACGATCTCGGTCGTCTAGGCGCGCTTGTATTTGATTACGACGAAGCACTAAAGCCACCCAGCTTTGACGCAGCGTTCCAGAGTGCTACCTGGCTGAAATCAGAATTACAACAAGCCGGCTCGTCCAACGGCGGGTAACATTCAAGTTTTTAAAATAGGGAAGGACAAACTGTAATGGAAATTTGAACGATAGGCCGCAACATGAAAACATTCATTTTAATTTTAGCTGCACTTCTTGTTTTTATGGCAGGATTGGCGTTCCAACGATATGCCCTCGCAGTTCAACACACTGGCACGGGTCATGTTATTCAACACGTGGATTCCATGGTTCTGCCCAATCCATATTATTCCAACAATGGAATTAAAATTTCTGGCTCTGCGGTAACGAGTGTTGAGGAAAACCAACAAGATGAAATTCTAAATGGTGGGATGTATTTGATTGAAAAACCATCTACGGAGGTTGTTTTTGCTTTCTCCGAAAAGAGGGAACTTGTTACTGAGTATACAGAAATTACAGAGCTCTACCGTAAGGCGGTATTTAGCCCTGTTATCAAGAAGATGAAAGCAGACGAGGAAGTATGGATTATTGGACGAATTAAAGGAAATGCGACCGGAGAGCCAATGGTTTGGGGTGCGCAGGCCACTGGAACTGGACAATTTCATCATTCCGACTTTTTCACATCAGGCAAAGTTTACGTCGATTTGAGTGGCCCGCGCGAAGGCGCTAATTTTCGATCTGGTAACTACTTTCTTCTGAGATTGGTTGCACTGAATGTCGGAAGTCATCATCTAGAAATTTGGCCTTATTATCACTGGGAAGGTGGCGCTACTAGACCTTACCAATTGCCAACTCAAAATCGTATGATCATTAAATTCGATGTTGAAAAATAAGGCCACAGCCATTGCAGCGTTGCTGAAATCTTGAAACTATCATCATTCCAAGTGTGAAATTGGGACGGACAAACTGTAATTGCCGTTCTTTAGCGCCCACCTTCTCGGAACCACGGTCGAGCAGGGCCGCTCGACCCTACCGTTTTTTAGTGGGTAGGGTCGCATCGCTGAGTCGAGCTAAAACACAATGCAGCCCTCCTTGATTACTGGTTTGTGATTTCCCGTAGCTAGCCGAGTGTCTCGGTGTGCAAGCACCCACACGTAGCGGTAGTTTATTGGTTTTGATCGGTTTTATCGTCGTTACGTTTATCGCGCCGTTGTTTGGGGCGATCTCTCCGCCGGGTGATTGGTATGGAACGTTGAACAAGCCTTCGTGGAATCCGCCTGGTTGGTTGTTTGGTCCGGTTTGGATGATGCTTTATCTGATGATGGCGACGGCGGCTTGGTTGGTTTGGAAGCGCTGTGGGTGGGGAAAGGCGTTGGGCTTTTATGGGGTTCAGCTCGCGCTGAATGCGGCATGGACACCGATCTTTTTTGGAGCGCAACAACCGGGTTGGGCGCTGGTGGATATCATCGCGATGTGGGTGGCAATTGTGGTGACGATGGTTGCGTTTTTCCGAGTGAGCAAAGCGGCGGGGTGGTTGATGGTGCCTTACTTGGGATGGGTGAGTTTTGCGATGGTGCTGAATTATACTTTGTGGAGGATGAATTAGAGGAGTTTTTAACCACGGAAAGCACTGAATATACGGATTACACGGAGAAATTCAAAATTGCAGGCATGATAAATAACGTTACTGAATCGGAATGTTGAGTTTTATAGAAACCTTCCCCATTCCGTGTGTTCAGTGCGTTCCGTGGTTTAATTCTCTTTCACATGCAAATTGGCGTTCTTAGAGAGCTCGCTTATTTTGCGGGGACGGCTGGGATTGACTCCGCTGCGCTCCGTCCCAGCCAAATGCGCTTCGCGAGTGAAGTTATTTTTCGCTACGAGCGAAATCTGCAGTCAAACCCGGTTTCGCTGCGCTCAAGGGGTTCTCATCCCAGCCTGCTGTCGTTTGGTGGGCGGGGTTTGAATGAAAAACGCACCGCGGTATTTGCGGTGCGGGTGGGGAAAAAAGTACGCAGGCTGGGATTCGAACCCAGGACCAATTGGTTAAAAGCCAACTGCTCTACCAACTGAGCTACCTGCGCGTTGGATTTGGTGTCACTTGTTGAGCGACGGGGCGGCAAAGTAGTGGAGGGCGGCGGAACTTTGCAAGCCCATTTTAGGGAAAATATGAAAGTTTTTTAAGAAAGCTGAAATAGTTCTATGGTGGGTAAGACTCTAAAATTTTCCATCCATCAATTTATCACGTCTTTCTCTTACCAATCGCACGACGAGTGCGGTCCAGCCGGTTTGGTGAGAGGCACCGAGGCCTTCGCCGGTTTCACCGTGGAAGTACTCGTGGAAGAGGATGAGATCCTGCCAATTTGGATCGTCGGAGTAACGTTTTGAGATCTCACTGTTGCCGTAGCACGGGCGGTAACCTTGTTTGTTTTTAGTAAACAAGGAGATGAGTCGGTCACAAAGATCGATGGCGATTTCACGTAGGGTGAATTCTTTTCCGGAGCCGGTTGGGTATTCGATTTTGAAGGAGTTTCCGTAGAAATAGTAATAACGCTCAAGTGCCTCGATGAGGATGAAATTGGTGGGGAACCAGATGGGTCCGCGCCAGTTGGAATTTCCGCCGAACATGTCGGTGGTGGCTTCGCCCGGCGTGTATTGAACTTGGTGGGTAGCGCCTGCGTAGTTGAAGACGAAAGGTTTCTCCTCGTGAGCTTTGGAAAGAGAGCGAATCCCAAAGTTCGAGAGGAATTCTTTGGGGTCGAGCATGTAGGCGAGGCTCTTGCGCAAACGTTGTTTGGAAGGGATGGCGAGCAGGACTCTTCCGGAAGATTTTTGGCCTGGCACGCGGTTGGCGGTGACGTATTTGAGCAGGCCTGGTTTGTTGACGAGAAACCAATCCATGCGTTTCCGGAAACCAGGCAAGGCATCGATGGTTTTCTGTTTGAGCACGGTGACCGCAGAAAGTGGCAGCAGGCCAACCAGCGAGCGGATCCGCAGTGGGATGGGATCCTCGTGGTTGATGATGAGCTGATCGTAATAGAAGCTGTCTTGTTCATCCCAAAGACCCGTGCCGCCGAGGCTGTTGATCGCATCCGAGATGTTGACAAAGTGTTCGAAAAACTTGGAGGCGATGTCTTCGTAAGCCGGTTTTGTTAGAGCGAGTTCCAGCGCCATCGAAAGCATCGTGAGGCAGTAGAAACCCATCCATGCGGTGCCATCGGCTTGATGCAAATGGCCACCTCCCGGTAGCGCGTGTGAGCGATCGAACACTCCGATGTTATCCAGACCGAGGAATCCGCCGCCGAAGACGTGTCGACCATCCAAGTCTTTACGATTCACCCACCAAGTGAAATTGAGTAGTAGTTTTTGAAAGGCTTTTTCCAAAAATAACAAATCGCGTTCGCCTTTTTTATCGGCGATTTTATAAACGCGCCAAACTGCCCATGCATGGACGGGTGGATTGACGTCAGAAAAGTTCCATTCGTAGGCCGGCATTTGGCCATTCGGGTGCATATACCACTCACGCAGCAGGAGGAGCAGTTGGTGTTTGGTGAATGCGGAATCGACCGTGCAGAAGGGCAGCATGTGAAATGCGGTGTCCCATGCGGCGAACCAAGGATACTCCCATTTATCCGGCATGGAGAGGATGTCTTTGGCGTGGAAATGGTGCCAATCGTGATTGCGTCCGGTGAGTCGGCTCGTTGGTGGATGGGGGATTTCTTTATCGCCCTTCAACCAATCCGCGACGACGTAATGATAGAATTGTTTACTCCAGAGCAAGCCGGCGTAGCCTTGTCGACAGATCATCCGCTCTTGATCGGAAATACCTGTGGGAATGATTTCCTGATAGAATTCATCGGCTTCCTTGATGCGTTCGGCGAAAACCTCATCGAACTGGTTGAGGCCGAAAACGTCATTGTGTTCTTCAAGATGATGAAGCCTTCCCATAACTGTCACGCTCTCGCCGGCAGGAATTCGGAAGGTATAATGGGCCGCGGCTTTGGTGCCCGAATGATTTGGTGAAACAGCAGACGGTTCTTGGTGGACAATGTATCGATGAAACGCGTCCTTGGTGTATGGTGTGGTGTTTATTCTATCACCTAATGATTCATGATTCGTTTCGTTTTCTGTAAACAACCATTTGACGGAGCGCGCCGGAGCATCTGCTACACCCATGTGAAAACGAAATTTTCCAAGACCTTCGTGTTCGATGAGCAGGGTGTTTCCTTCTTGGGAAATGTTTGGTTTGTTGATGGGTGACTCGGGATCGGTTCCCCATGTCCATGTATTTCTGAACCAAACGGTCGGCAGAAGATGGATGGGCGCAGCGACGGAGGCGCGATTGGTGATCGTGATGCGCCACAGGATGTCTTGCGAGCTGCGTTTGGCGACTTCTTGGACGACGTCGAAATACTCACTGTTATTAAACATCCCCATATCGGCGAGCTCGAGCTCTGGGCCAAATCGACCGAGCCTTTCGTTTTCGACGCGGATTTCCGTATAGGGAAATTTTCTCTGTGGATATTTGTAGAGCGCTTTGGTGTAGGAATGGGTGGGTGTGGAATCGAGGTAGTAATAACACTCTTTCACGTCCTCGCCGTGGTTGCCTTCGTTTCCGCCAAGGCCGAAGAGGCGTTCTTTCAAAATCGTATCGTTGCCGTTCCAGAGAGCGGGAGCAAAGCAAAGCCTGCAACTGCGATCCGACCAGCCCTGCAAGCCATCTTCGCCCCAACGGTAGGCGCGGCGGCGGGCTTGATCATGAGGGAAGGCCGCCCATGAATTTCCGTGATCTGAGTAGTCCTCTCGCACCGTGCCCCACTGGCGTTCACTGAGGTATGGGCCCCAGCGTTTCCAGTTTTTGGCGCGGTTTTCTTCTTCGGAAAGTCTGATTTGCTCTTGGGTCATGAAAGCGATGTGGCAGATGGGTAGCAGGATTCGTGCAGAATGCGAAGCTTTGCGAACAAAGATTTATCCCCGTAATTTCAAAGGATAAACGGTCACATCCACGGGTTTTGCGGAAATCTGGGAGTCGGGTGGCGATTCTGGCTCAGGAAAACCATTCAGGGAAAAGAGCAGGGTCGAGCATTCGCCATGGGCCATGGGCTCGATTTCATACGGATCGTGGTAAACTCGTCCTGCGTAGATCTTGCCCTTGGGATCGGTTGAAAAAAGCGTGTAGCGCTCGACCAGAAACCATTCGAGTGATCCGAAAACGGCGGGTTGAGGGGCGACGGGGCGCGGGTATTTGAATGTCGCCTCGCCGGATGGATGATTTTTCCTTTGGCTGAAATATTCAACAGAACTGTTAGAAATGTTCGAATGCATCTTCGCGTGCTGATACGGAAGGTGAAACATGCGTCGCGCGATTTCAACCGCGAGGGGTTGATTGCAATCGAGGGAGAAAAACCAAACCCCGGGATTTCCGGCGTCGTCATAAACGTAAGTGCGGAGATTGAGTTCATGAAACCACGAAAGGTAGGGCAGTGGTGGCAGACCGATGGGGCGAATCCGCTGCATGAGGAAGGGGACGACGCCAAGCCATGCATTGCCATCGAAGGTATCGACATGCAGGCCTTTTGGTAAGCGTGGAGTGATGAGATCGGGTGAGACGGCCCAGTGGAAAAATCCGAGTTCAGCCCAGCGTTGTTTCATCACGGGAAAACCGTCGGGCTTTTGCTGTTGGGCGAGGCGTTGTGATGGGGTGGGCATATTGATGAGTTTGCTAGTTTCAAGTTTTCAGTTTGAAGTCTGGACTTATAGGCTCGATCAAAATGAGTTGCGAGAAAGGTGGCAGGAATGGGCGGCGAATCCCGCTCCGAACGCGGTTAGCCAGAGTGAACGGGTATCTGGATGCGTTTTCAAGCGCTGCTCCAAAGCGAACAAAACCGATGGGCTGGAGAGGTTGCCGTGTCGGCTTAGGATTTCGCGGGTTTCGGTGAGTTCGTATGCCGGGATGACGGCCTCAATCGCCTCGATTACATCGCGACCTCCGGAATGCGCGAGGATTTGTTCGGGATCGAATTTTCTGCGTTGATAGAGAGTTGAGACAGCTTGCGCCGCGAGGCCGGGAACGGTGCGGTGGAGTTGGTTTTTGAGTTTTCCCTTGGAGTTTGTGAAGCGAATTTTTTCGCGTTCAGTGGGAACGTGATGGGTATCGAAGTCATGAAATTTTAAATCGGTTTCGGAGGTGGGTTGTCCGCTGAAAATTGCCGCCGCCGCGCCATCGCCAAACAAGCATAGAGAGATCAGGACTCCGGGATCGTTATCTATGTAGAAAGCCGCGGAAGAAATTTCCACGGCGATCACCGCGACCCGATGAGTGGGGTTTGCTGCGAGGTAACCGTGCGCGGCGCGTAGTGTGGGGACAGCGGCCCCGCAACCCAGTCCGACGAGATCCACGAGGTAGGTGTTAGAACGGAGCCCGACGATTTCTGCAACATAGCTCGATGGACCGGGGCAGAGGTAGCCGGTGCAGGTGCAGAGAAATAGCGCATCGATTTCTTCGGGCTCGAGTCCGGCTTGCTGGATCGCTTTTGTCAGAGCTTGGCTCGCGAGTTGTGGCGCGTGTTGCTCAAAAGATTGATTCAGGGCCTGCGCATCTTTCGTGAAAACCGTTTTTAAATCCGCAGAACTGAACTGGCGGGTATGAATTCCGGAATTCGTATGGGTGAGAATTTTTTCTAAAATCGCCAGTGAACGTGGCTGGAGTTGATCGATTTCAGGATGATTTTGAAGAGTGTCCCAAGTTTCTAACTGTGTGAATGGGTGAGCTGCTTGAGCGGTGCTGATGCTGTTGAGATACATGGGCGTGTTAGCGAAGAAGGCTAAGGATAGGGCTGATGGGGGCGTGCTTAAGGAGGTGACGTGAAGCACGGTGAAAAAGCAGAGGATGGATGAAACGTGAGGCGGTGAGGCGTTTGCGGAAATGTTTGTGAAGATGTTTATCTGTTAGGGAACAATCTTGCTCCCATGAAATTTGATCTGATGCGTAAGCGATCAAATTCGGCAAGGCGATTTCTGCGGACTCGAAAGCCATGGTCATGCCGTTTCCGGTGAACGGGGGAATGATCGCATGTGAGTCGCCCAAGCACATGTCTCCTGGAGTGGAGGGTTGATTTCCGAGCGAGAATCCTGCGACCGCAGAAAACGAATCGTCACGCCACTCCGCGAACTGCAATTGATCGGCGAGAAGATGATTTCCATTTTTTCTCAAATAGGCGGGAAGCAGATCTTCTTGCTTGGCTTTGATGGATCGGTCGATGCGGAAAAGTCCGCAAGCATTGTGCCAACCATCTTCGACTTGCGTGATGCCAAGGTAACCGTTCGGCCCGCTGTGCATTTCCAGATTGGCGGAAGGTGTCAGGCCTTTGATGTGTGCTTTGAGTCCTATCCATGAGCCCGGGCTGGGAATGCGGCCACTGGCTCGAACCGTGCCGAGTGCATCCACTTCGGTGGCATGGCGGGATTGGGTATGGATGACCGCGCCGTTAGCGATCGCCATTTCATAGAGGCGTTGATCGAGGAGAAATCGTGAAATCGCCAAAGCGGGTGTTTGAAGTTTGGTCTGGCGGAGTTTCTGATCGCCTGAAAACCAGCAGACGCTTTGGTGGGTTAGCGCGTCTGAAAGGGCGGCGCTGATGCCGAGATTCTCTAGAGTTTCGCTAGAAACGCCTGAGATGAATTCACCACAAACGCGATGACGCGGATAATTTCCTGCTTCGTGCAGTTGCACGGGAATCCCATGTTTGCGCAGGGCAATCGCTAGGGAAAGCCCAGTGAGTCCGCCGCCGATGATGGTGATTGTTCGATTCAAGCGCGCCAAGCTAGCACGCGTTGGGAACCGCGCCATGTGTAAGTTTCTTGGAAATGAAATCCATGTTTCTCAAAAGCTAGCAGTTTTGGGATTTCATCACTTACAAATCCGGCTTCGATGCTGACCCGCATATCGTGTCGGGTGATAGGGTGAACGAAGGGAATGGCGAGTTTTGCTAGAAATGCAGGGATGCTGGCACGCAGGGGTTCGTTGATGATAATTCGGTCGAACTCTTTGAATTTCTCCCCAAGGGCGATGAGTTGTGCATCGGTGAAATGATGCAGAATGAGATTGGCGATCAAAGTTCCACCGGTTTGTGCGAGAGGTGATTCGAGGAAATCGCCTTGGTGCCATTGGATTGACTCGGCAAGTCCGAGCGGTTTTGGAGCGAGATCATAAGCATGGATCGCGAGCTCGGGATGTTTTGTATGGATTTTGGAAAGCAGGGCACCATCGCCAGCGCCGAGTTCGCTGATGGATGAAGTTTTGAGATCGAGATTCCGCATGATCCAAGCTTCGTTTCCCATGAAGCGATTGATGCGCAGGAGATCGTTGCGAGAGCGACGCGCGCCCGGGTCGTCGTGTGGGAGGTGGTCGAGGAGTTCAGGGGTGAGTTTGCGCATGGCGGGAGATTGGATGAAATTGGAACAAGTCACAGTTTGCAAAAATGATCAATTTATTGGAGAATGAGGTATGAAAATTTCCACATACACCGGCGGGATGGTGCAGACAAATGGTTATCTCGTCGAATCTTTGAATGGAAACTATTTGGTGGATGCGCCGTATGGAATTTGTGAATGGTTGGATGGGAAAGGGGTAAGGGTCGATGCTTTGTATTTAACACATCAACATTACGATCATGTAGAGGATGTGGCTGAGTTACAGAAGCGTGGCGTGAAAGTATTTGGTTGGGCGAATTACTCGAAAGATCTAACTTTGGAAACCTATGGCGCGAGCTGGGGGATGCCTGAGGTTGAGTCGTTTCAAGTGGATGAATTGGTTCCGGAGGGGGCTGCGGAATATTTTCATATACCGACCCAAGTGAGCCACGTGCCTGGACACTCACTGGACAGCATTACTTTTTATCTGCGTGATGCGGGATTGGTGTTTGTGGGAGATGCGTTGTTTGCAGGTTCAATCGGCAGGTGTGATTTACCGGGAGGGGATTTCGATCAGTTGATTTCTGGAATCAACGAAAAGCTGTTGATTCTGCCTGATGAAACGCGAGTACTTTCGGGTCATGGACCGGAGACAACGATTGGACATGAAAAATTGACTAACGACTATCTACGTTGAGCAATTATTCACGGACGGCTTTAGCCTTCGGCGGGCTTAACAAAATCGCATTTTCTTTATCCGGAGGAGAAGTGAAATGCACATTTTCCCACACAGGTTCTTTCAGAGGACCAGTCCCTCTGAATTGGAATAGCCCATAAAATGGCATCAACGGTATAGTCGCCAAGCGGAGCAATCCACGAGCATTCAGTCGCATCGTAAAATCAATCGTTTGTGCTGAAAGATCGATACTGCCATCACCCGTGAATCTCACGGAAGTGGTGGATGTTTCGAAATCTCGTATCTGCGCAATACCTTTTTGGATCGTGTAATTACAGAATGCATATTTGGCTCTTTCGTGACCGAGTCGCTTATCATTTACAACTTTTGAAGCCACGGTCGATAGCGGTCCAAAGATTGGAACAGAGAAAAGTTCACCGTCTTCCATGGCGATCAAGCCCTCACCGTTCATCGTGGAAATATCACCACCTGTAATAGTGAATTCGATACGTCCAGTGAGATTTCCTCCGGTCTTCATGTTGAGGGCATAAGCGTTCGATAGTTCTAGAACATCGAGTTTCGTCCAACTAAGTTCACCGGATAATTTTGATCCTGATTGATTTGAAAACTTCCCTTGAATTTTCCCGCCTACGACTTCCGAGGATAAATTGGTAACATCAACTTCATTATTTCGAACATGAACCGTCGCCGATGGCTTCGTGAGAGTGATATCTTTGCCAAGAAATTTGTAATCCGCTTTATTCTCTGTGCTAAACTTCACGGTCAGATTTGTGCGGCCTTCTTTCGTCACATCGACCTGTCCAGATCCGCTAATGGTATGTGGACGATGAAAACGGTAGATTTCCAAGTTATCGGCGATTTTCGGTGCAAACATCCGAACCATAGGAGCTGACCACATAACGCCAGATACCTCTTCTATTCCGATCAACTTCGTTTTTCTATCATAGCGAATTCGTTTGATCGAAGCCTTTCCAGATGACGGGCCTTCATACCTTTTGCGTAGCTCGTAATTCGTGTAGTCGAAATCTACCTTACCATCGTAGAAATCCAATTCATTCGTGTTTAATGTGAACGAGCAAGCGGCAGAATGAAATGGAACACCACGATAAGCTATATTGGTTAGTTTTCCGCTACCCGTATACGCCCAAGCCGTTTTGTTTTTCGTATCAAACGATCCCTCAAGGGATATCTCGCACAAGGCCTTTGAGTTCTCAGTAAAATCACCAATGATATTTTCAAGGGGCTGGCCTTTAAAGAAGGGTTTGTAGAGGCCGACGGGTAGAGTTGAATCCAGTTTAAGACGGACTAGGTTGCCTTCTTTAAGCATTTTGCCAACTGCCTGACCATCTGGGCGGGTGAGTTTGATGTCGCGCAGGAAGAGCTTTTGTTCCTGAAAGGAAAACCAAGTTTCAAGAGAATCAAACGAAACACCTCGAAACATAATGGATTCACATAGTGCATTTCCGGTTAGGTTTATATCTGGTTTGATTGGATTTGAGAGATCAAAATCGCCATTCAATGAAAGCTTCTGGCTTCCTCCACTGAGAACATTAATTTGAAAGGGAGTGGAAAACCATGCATCGAGCATACGTGTGATATCGATGGATGACTCGAGGCTAAATCTTCCGTCCTCGTTGGTAATGAGATAATCGGCATTACCCGTGATCTTGCCGCGAGAATCTTCTGCTGAAAATTCGGTAATCGTAATCAAGTTGAGCGAGAGATTACCGGTGCCGGTTATATGACTGAGTTCGAAATTATTCTTTTCAGCCGAAGCTGCCTGAATATTGAAATGACCCTTTAGGGTTTCTTTCTTGGAAATGTGTCCTTCTAGATCGATCTGAATTTTAGGTGCGGATTCGGGATTGAATTTCCAATGATCCAATTCTTTGAGAATAACTGCAATCATCTCACGACGTTTTCCATCGTTCTTAAAATCATTCTTGCGCCCTTTGCCTTGATTTTTCGTCTGAAGCCTAGCGTTCATTGTTACATCGATTCCTCCGATATTGCCGCGGGTGTTTCGTATCTCAATGGACTTCTCATTCGGGATTAAGACCGTGCCGAAAATTTTTGTGAATTTTAACGAATCGCCAGCTGGTTCATTTGGATCGACCGCGATGGTAAGTTCCGCATTACGGAGTTCGATTTTTCTCAGTCGGAAATTACCGTTAGCGATACTTGCGTAATCGAGAACGAGCTGGACGCGTTCAAGTTTTGAAATTTCGTTAACTCGTTCTTCTTCAGCGAAGACGCGCACTTTGGATGCGACGAAGCCTTTGAGCGGAATGTAGCTGAGTGAGCCGATTTCAACATAGATTCCGCGTTTCGAAATTTCCTGTTCAATCGCTGTTCGCCATGTGCTGGGAAGTCCGGTTTTGTTCGCCCAATACAATCCCAAAAGTGTGAGGGGAATCAGCGCGAAAAAGAACAGCCAGACGGCGGTTCTGAGATTGCGGATGAGTTTAAGGCGAAACATAGAACGACGCTAAGATGGTATTGTTCCAGCAGAACGAAAGGAAAAATATGGATCTCTTCCCACGGAAGGCCGACCGATGATCACATGGTCGATAAAACGAATCTGCATGATTTCCGCGGCTTTGACTAGGTTTTCGGTGATGCGGAAGTCCGCCTTGCTGGGCGATGGGTCGCCGGACGGGTGATTGTGGATGAGGATGAACGCGTAGGCGTTACGGGTGATGACTGGGCGCAGGATTTCCCGGGGATGGGCGTTGGTTTCATTAACGGTTCCTGCCGATATCGTAGTGGTTGAGGTATGGCATAAGCGTGTGTCCAAAGTGACCACTAAGGCGGATTCATGGGGCAAATTATTCAGCTGATGCGCGAAATGGTCGAAAATGAGCTGTGGCGCATCGAGCGGAATGCTGGGCAGGCGTTCTTTGGAGAGGCGAGTTCCAAGCTCGAATGCAGCGGCGAGCTTGCAGGCTTTTGCCAGGCCGATGCCTTTGTTATTCATGTATTCGGAAACGGGCAAACGACCGAGTTCCTGTAGGCTGCCGTATTTTTTCAATAGGTCATCTGCGACCTCGATGACGTTACGTCCGACCGTTCCTGAACTGAGGAACAAAGCCATCAGCTCCGCATTGCTTAAAGCACCGGGGCCGTATTTATCGATTTTTTCACGCGGCAAATCGCGTGCTGGGCTGTCGTTGAGCAGGGGGGGCATGGGGGGAGGGGGGATTGTTGATGATTGATGATTGATGATTTTGGATTTTTGAATGAGGAAAATGAAGAGGGATTGGGGGTTTATTCGATGTTCTGGACTTGTTCGCGGATTTTTTCGATCTCGGTTTTTGCTTCAACCACGGTTTGCGCGATCTGTGCGTCGTTGGCTTTTGAGCCTATCGTGTTGAACTCGCGGAAAAGTTCTTGGCAGAGAAAATCGAGTTGGCGTCCGGTCGCTTCCGTGGAGTTCAGGTATTCGTGAAACTTTGCAAAATGCGAATCGAGGCGGGTGAGTTCCTCGGAGATGTCACAGCGATCCGCGAACAAGGCAAGTTCCTTGCTGAGTCGATCATCGGTCTCCTCAAGTTTGATGCCGATTTCAGAAAGGCGTTTCTCAAGAAGCTCGCGTTGGCGTTGCGGGCGGTGGGGGGCTTGCTGGGAAATAAATTTTGTTAGATCAGCGAGGGTTTGAAGGCGTTGGAGGAAATCCTGTTTCAAATAATTTCCCTCCACGCTGCGCATTTCGTTCATGCTTTGGAGGGCTTGGTGCAATGCAGGTTCTATCGTCTGCCATGCCAGGTCAGGATCGATTTGATCGAGATCATTGGTTTCAAGAATTCCGGGATACTTGGCGAAATCGTTAGCCGAAGGACGGACTTCGCGGGCGATGGTTTTTGACAGTTCGCTGAATGCCGCTTCCAAAGATTTTGCGAGAGCATGGTTGATGCGAATTTGTGAACTGTCCTCCGCACCGGATTTTTCCAACCGTATCGTCAACTGCACCCGACCCCGGGAAACCTGCGGCAATGTGAGTTGACGCACATTCGATTCGAGGCATTGCAAAGCTCTCGGCAGATTCGTAACAATCTCCACCTGCTTGCGGTTGATGGATGATGCCTCAACGGTGGCTTGCCAAAGTTCTGTGCTGTGTGTTCCTCGGCCAAAACCGGTCATCGATTGCATGGCTGGATTGAAATCTCTCAGCGTTACTTTGTCGATGGTGCAATTACGACTTATACTTTGCTAGAAGCCATCACATCTTGGATCGTGATCTGGAGTGAGGTGTTTCCTCGGAATGTATTGCGATCGATGGTGAAGGCGATGTCCCAGGGTGGTGCGGGTAGGTCGCGCTCGCCACCGCCGAAAAAGACGGCGGATTTCTCGTGGTGGCCCTGACGCAGACTCAGGCGCAGGTGATGGTTTTTCATCTTGAAGGGTGGGGAGCTGAGTTCCACGTTTCGGCTGACAAACACGGGTTGCGGATTGCTGTTTCCGAATGGCTGTAACAGCTCGTAGCTGGCGAGAAATTCTAACGAAAGCTCGGAAAAATCGATTTCCGCATCATACACCAAACGCGGCATGCGCTCTTCTTCGGTAGAGTTTTCGATCACGAACGAGGCGAACTTTTCACGGAAACGTTCCAACGAATCTTCATGAATCGAAAGTCCAGCGGCCATCGCGTGTCCACCACCTGCGATTAGTTCGTCTTCGCAGGCACGGATCGCATCGACCAGAGAAACACCTTCGATGCTGCGGCCGGAGCCTTTGCCGATTCCATCTTCATCAATCGCAATCACAAATGTGGGTTTGTAATATTGTCGCATGAGGCGTGAGGCAACAATGCCGACTACGCCGTGGTGCCACGTTCTGGAACCGATCACGATGACCGGATCATTGCTGGGATCGAAATCCTCGCTGAGTTGTTTCATCGCATCATCGCGAATGTGCTTCTCAAACGCTTGGCGCTGGCGGTTGTAATCATCGAGTTTAAGCGCGAGTTTGCCTGCTTCGATCTGGCAATTCGTGTTCAGGGTCGCGAGCGCGTCTTCGGGAAAATCCATTCTGCCTGCGGCATTGATCCGTGGGCCGATTCTGAAACCGACATCCATCGAGGTAGGTAAATCTTTCACTCCAGCAATTTCTTTCAACGCGTGAAGTCCTGGATTGTTAGATGCTGCCAAACGTTTCAGTCCGTGCCGGACCATGATGCGATTCTCTCCTATCATCGGAACGATGTCGGCAATCGTGGCGACGGCGGTGAGTTCGAGCAGGTCTTTGAGTTCCAGTTCGGTGGGACGTGTTTTCAACAACGCATGGCCGAGTTTGAAAACCACACCCGCTGCGCAGAGATAGGTGAAATCATCGCCGCATTTGGGATTTACCAAGGCGCAACAATCGGGTCTGCCTGACGGGTTTGGCTCGTGGTGATCCACGACAACGACATCGATTCCTTGCGTGCGGAGATGGGCGATTTCATCAATCGAGACCGTTCCGCAATCGACGGAGATGAGGAGGTCGGGTTTTGCACCTTCGGACATGCAGCGCTCCAAAGCAGCAAAGCTCAAGCCGTAACCCTCGTTGCCACGTTTGGGGATGAATGTGCGTGGTTGGATTCCGTAAGCGTTCAGAATTTTCGATAGCAGAGTAATGGAGGAAATGCCGTCGACATCGTAGTCGCCATAGATACAGACCGTTTGGTTTTGGTCGACCGCTTCCAGGATTCGCGTCACTGCGAGCTGCATTTCTGGGATGAGAAAGGGATCGGCGAGATCGCGTAATTTCGGATGAAGAAATGATTCGATCTGATTCTCAGGAATCCCGCGTTGTGTCACGAGATTTCTAACAATCTCCGGATATCCGGACGGATTGTCATGATTAGATTCTAGAGGCTTACCACGTAAAACCCATCGGAAAGCCATTGCACACATACTTCAGTGGGATCTTGTAGACTGAACCATCTCCGCACAAGAGCGGAGTGAAGAACGATCAGCCTTTCAGAGTCACCAACTCATCGGTGTGGATGGTTTGTCTGGCGCGGTAGAGCGCGACAATGATCGCAAGACCGACCGCAACTTCCGCTGCGGCGACAGTGATGACGAAGAACACCAGCATCTGGCCGTTGTAGTCAGGGAGGCCGTTTTCAGCGACGTTGAAACGGGAGAACGCGACCAAGGTGAGGTTTGCCGCGCTGAGCATGAGTTCAAGGCACATGAACACGATGATGATGTTGCGGCGGAGCACCACACCGGCAAGGCCGATGGAGAAGAGCAGTCCGGAGACGAGAAGGTAATCGTTAAGGGAAGGCATAAAATTCAAATTTCAAATTTCAACTCTCAAGATGGAGTGTTATCAGACGAGGTGGTTTTTTTGGAAAGAACCACCACGCCAACTGTGGCGACGAGAAGAAGCACACCGAGGATTTGCAGGGGCAGGTTGTATTCAGTGAAGAGCGTGTGACCGATGAGATGAACATCAGGGAGTTTGCCTTCGTTGAGTGCGGTCGCGATTTTGGTTTTTTCCGGAAAATTACTAGATGCTGCGGCGAGGGTTTCAGCGGTGAGCGGCGGTGCGGATTGGTGAGGAAGTTTGTGGCCGAGGACGCCGACGAGTTGGATGAAAAAGACAACCACCAAAGCAAGTCCAGCAAAGAGCGGAGCTCCGTTAGAAGCGCGTTTTTTCTCATCTTTCAGATCGAGCAACATGATGATGAAAAGGAACAGCACCATAATCGCACCGGAGTAGACGAGGATTTGGATGATGCCGACGAAGAAAGCACTGAGTCCGATAAACAGAGCGGCAAGTCCGACGAAGGAAGTGACCATCGCCATAGCGCTCGATACAGGATTACGAAATGCGATCACGGCGCATGCGCCGATTAGCATGATGGTTGCGAAGAGCCAGAAGAGGTAAGAGGGCATATCAAGTTTTCTAGTTAAAAGTTTTCAGTTTTCAGGTTCATATTGAATAATCATTCGAAGCTTTCAGAAATTCAGCTTCTTTTCTGAAAACTGAACACTGAAAACTAGCAAACTTATTTCAGTTCGTTCCACTTGTTTACTAAGCCGACGCGGACGCCGCCGATTTCGTAGAGTTTCTTTTTGTTGTGAACCATTTGATCGCGAGAAGTGCCGGTGATGAGGTAGTCTTTGCGGAGATAGATAGCTTGTTCCGGGCAGACTTCTTCGCACATGCCGCAGTAGATGCAGCGGATCATATCGATATCGAATTCCAACGGACGTTTCTCCACTTTCGCCCATGGGTCATCGGATGGGATTTCGGAAGGAGTGATCTTAATCGCTTTCGGCGGGCAGATGAATTCGCAGAGTTGGCAAGAAACGCAACGCTCGCGGCCTTGTTCATCGGTCACGAGGGTCGGCGCACCGCGGTAGTATTCCGGCATGTGGTCGTCCCAACGTTGTTCGGGAAACTGCATGGTTATTCCGAGGCCGGACGATGCAAGTCCCTCCGCACCAGCGGATTTTCCACGCAACGATTTGATCGCATGGGTCATGGTAAGGAAAAAGCCTTTGAAGATGGCACCGAGATAAATTTTTTCTCCGGCGTCGAGTTTCGGGCGAGTGAGCTTGATGGTAGGCATTTGAAGAAGTTTGCTAGTTTGCTAGTGTTCAGTTTTCAGGAAAGAAAAGCTGATTAGGCGCGGAGGATTTTGGCTGGGGGTTCGGAGACTTTTGCGACCCAGATGACGGCGGCGGTGACTACGACTAACAGCACGGAGCCGGAGGCGATGATGGTCGTTTTGAATTCGGGAGCGGCGATGATGAGTGCGGCGAGGAAGACGTTGATGAGTGCGGCTTCGAAAAAGATCACCCAGCCGAGTTTCATGAGTTGGTCGTAACGGAAACGCGGAACGGTCCAGCGGACGAGGATGAAGAACAGAATGAAGGCGAGAAGTTTACCGAGGAAAATTCCAACGTGGAGCAGGCCGCCGATTTTAAAATCACCGATGGCGAAGTTTGCGATCGCATCATCGAGACCGAAGCCGAATGACCAGCCACCGAGGAAGAGGGTGATGATGAGGGCGGAGCCGATGACCATCGCCGCGTATTCACCCATGAAGAACATGGCGAATTTCATCGATGAATATTCCGTGTGATAACCACCGACGAGTTCGGTTTCACACTCCGGAAGGTCGAAGGGCATGCGGTTGGTTTCTGCGAAAATCGAAATCGTGAAGATCAGGAAAGCGATGAAGGCGGGGATGAGGAAAAGCCATGCGGAATAATTACCGCCGTTATTCCATGGTGCGGAATCGCCCCATAATGGTAGTAATAACCAACCATTCTTCGCTTGTTCCTCTACGATGTTGCTAAGGTTGAGTTCGCCGAAATAAAGCAGCACAGGAATGATCGAGAGGCCGAGGCAGATTTCGTAGGAAATCATTTGTGCGGTGGATCGCACGCCACCGATGAAAGGGAATTTAGAATTCGATGCCCAACCGGCGAGGGTGATTCCGTAAACCGTTAGAGATGAAATCGCGAAAATGAACAGCGGGCCGACATCGATATCGGCGATCACGAGTTTTTCCGTGTGGCCGAACAAAGTCACATCAGGACCGAAAGGAACCACGCAAACCGTGATGAGCGCGGGGACGACCGTGAGCGCGGGAGCGAGCCAGTAGAAAGCTTTACGCACATGATTGGGGGTGAAATCTTCTTTGAGGAAAAGTTTGAGACCATCGGCTATGGGTTGGATCAGACCGAAGAAGTGAAAATCTTTCTTCGCGCCAAAAAGAGTGAGGGGAATACCCACACGGTTCGGGCCAACCCTATCCTGAATGATCGCAGAGAAACGACGCTCGAAATACACCGAGAGTGGAACCAAAGGCAGCACGACCAAGAAGGTGAATGTGACAACCTTGATGACGATGATTGCGAGAGTGATGAGAATTTCTGGCATGGTAGAAAACTTTTAACTAATAACTTTTAACTTCTAACTGAATTATCCATTGATAATTCCCGCTGCTTTGCGGGCGCGTTCGTTTTCGAGGAGGGCGATTTTATATTCGGTTTCTTGAATAGCGACGCCTTGGGCTCCGATTTTGGAAAGCGTCAGGCCATCGAATGCAGGGACGGCTGCGGCGAGTTTTTTGAAAACGTCCTCGATGCTGTGGAGGGCTGATTTTTCTCCAGTGACGGCAGTGATGAGGTCGCGGAGCATTTCCCAATCATCGCGTGCGTTGGTGGGTGGTTCGATCGCGCGGTTGAGGCGTTGCAGGCGTCCGCTGAGGTTGACCATCGATCCGCGTTTTTCGGCGAATGCCGCGCTTGGCAGAACAAGATCGGCGTAGGCTGCGGATGGATTGGCGAGCAGAGATGACTGGACGAAGAAATCGAGTTTACTGAGATCTTCCGCCGTGAAGCCGGCGTCGGTGATGAGGTCTTCGCTGAAAGAAAGCAGAGCTTTGATTTTTCCGGATTGAACGCCGCTGCGGATGGCTGCGAGGGATTGATAGGGATCGTCTTGTTTCAGGACGAGTTTCGATCCGGTGGTGTTTGGATTGCGATCTGCAGCGATGAGAAGCGTATCAGCTTCGCCGTTGCGGGCGACGAGAGAGAAGTTTTTCACACCGAGAGTGCTGCGGAGTTCATCTAATAGGATGAGTTCTTCGTTGGTCATCCGCGCGGAGCCGATGATGGCGATTTCATCTGCGGCAAAGTTTTTGATTTTCGTGGCAAAGGTTTCCAACGCTTTGGTCCATGTGGTGCCGACGTGTTGGGCGTTTTCGCGAGCCAAAGGTTCGGTGAGACGCGCTTCGCTATCGATGTAATGGAAATTCAAACGATGCGAATCTGGCATCCAGTTGGAGTTGACTGCATCGTTTAAGCGCGGCGTGATACGGTGGATGGTATTGCCACGGGTGTGGATGACGATGTTCGTGCCGGTGCCGCAGTTGACGTCGATCGATGGGGTTTCTTTGAGGAACCACACACGCATCTGGAAACGGAAATCGTTTGAGGTCAGCGCGCCGACTGGGCAGATATCTGCGGTGTTGAGCGAGTAGTTGGAATCGAGCAAACGACCTGGATGAACCGTTAGAGTGGTGTGTGTGCCGCGTTGGGTGAAACCTAACACCGCATCGCCCGCGACTTCGTCCATGAAACGGATGCAGCGTGAGCACATGATGCAACGCTCGTCATCGAGACGGATGCGCGGACCGATATCGACGTTTTTCGGTTTCTTCACTTTCATGTCGATGAACCGGGAAACGCCACGACCGAAGCCAACGGATTGTTCCTGGAGTCGGCATTCGCCAGCTTGGTCGCAGATTGGGCAATCGAGTGGGTGATTAATGAGAAGAAATTCCATCACGCCTTCGCGGCATTTTTCGACGAGTTCACCAGTGGTGCGGATGCCCATGTTTTCGGCAACCGTATTCGCGCAGGAAATTGCGGGGCGCGGTATCCAGCCGATAGGCTCGTAGCCGTTTTCATCACGGGTAGGTTCTTGTCCGGGAGCAGGGCGCGGTGGCATTCCCATCTGTACCATGCACATCCGGCAGTTACCTGGCACACTTAGTTTTGGATGATAACAATAATAGGGAACATCCTTTTTCACCGACCTACAGGCTTCGATCATTCGAGTGCCTTTTGGAAATTGATGCCAGACACCGTCGATCTGGACGTTGACCATGCCTTTTTCGGCAGCGAGGTCTTTGGGTAATTTTAGTTCCGCGGTGGACGATGCAGTGTCGCTCATGAGTCGTGATGGAAAAGCAGATTGAAAAGGGTGGAAAAAACCTGCGCGGACTATGTAGGCGTGAGAGCGGCGCGGCAAGTGTGCTTTGTGAAATTTTTCACAAAGTGGGGAATTTGTGCGAAAATGGGGAGATAAGGGTAGTTTAGAGGTCAAAAGTCCCTGCTCATTTACTTTGGTTGTTGATGAAATTTTTGGAGAGATAAGAATCGGCTCCGTGAAGCAAGCAGCATTGGGATTTTTTGATTCGGGCGTGGGTGGGTTGACGGTGGTTCGGGCGGTGCAGG
Organism: Akkermansiaceae bacterium; assembly: GCA_031422775.1. Lineage (GTDB taxonomy): Bacteria > Verrucomicrobiota > Verrucomicrobiia > Verrucomicrobiales > Akkermansiaceae > Luteolibacter. Next base: position 46,732 of record JANPMK010000024.1, read on the forward strand.
ATTTATTGCCGCATGAGGATGTGATTTATTTGGGCGACACGGCGCGGCTTCCGTATGGATCGAAGAGTCCGGAGACGATCCGGCAGTTTGCGGATGAGGATGTGGCGTTTTTGTTGTCCAAAGGGGTGAAAGCGATTGTGGTGGCGTGCAATACGGCGACGGCGCATGCGTTGCCGGAGTTTTGGAAAAATTGCCCAGTTCCTATTATGGGGGTGATTGCGCCTGGCGTGGAAGCGGCTTTGGCGAATCCTGATGCGGATCGGATCGGGATCATCGCGACGCGTGGGACGATAGGTTCTCACGCTTATCAACATGAGCTAGCGACAAAAAAACGTGGGTTGATGATTCACGGGGTGGCGACTCCGCTACTGGTGCCGCTGATCGAGGAAAACTGGATTTCAGAAGATGTTACAAAGGAGATTTTGAGAAAATACCTTCAACCGCTGATGGCAAAGGGGATCGATACCCTGATGCTGGCCTGCACCCATTATCCTCTGCTGATTCCTTTGCTGACTGAGATTTTGCCCTCGGATGTGCGTTTGGTGGATTCCGCGACGACTTGTGCGGAGCATTTGAAAATCATGTTAGAAAAGCTGGATCTTCTCAGTGATGACGAGGATGAAGGTCGGTTGGAAATTCATCTGACTGACCTTTCCGAGCAGTTTGAGGAATTAGCGACGCGGTTTTTGAAAAGGCCGACGGGGAAGATTCGTCGGGCAGTGGTGGGTTGAAATCTCAAATCTCAAATCTCAAGTTTCAAATCTCAAATTTAAGTCATCCGGCAGCCATGGATCAAAGTCCGGTGGTGGCGGGGCGGTGAAGGAGAGTTTTTTGCCGGTGACGGGATGATTGAAGGAAAGTTTCCAAGCGTGTAGCAGGAGTCTTGGGGTGGGGAGGGGATGCTTTTTGGTGTAGATGGGATCGCCAAGAATGGGGGTGCCGATGTGCTGGAGGTGAACACGGATTTGGTGGGTGCGACCGGTGTGGAGGTGGCAAAGGACGAGGGCGGTTTTGGTGGCTTGATCAGGGGCGATGACTTCGTAATCGGTGATCGCAGTTTTTCCGGCTGGAGGCGTGATCACGGCCATTTTCTGGCGATTCACCGGATGTCGGCCAATGTGAGTGAAGATCGTGTCTTTGGTTTTCAATGGAATACCATTAGTGACAGCGAGGTAGATTTTCTCCATTGTCGAGCGCTCGGAAAACTGGGTGGCGAGGCCTTGGTGGGCGGGGTCGGTTTTTGCAACGACGAGGCAGCCGGAGGTGTCTTTATCGAGTCGGTGCACGATACCGGGTCGCTCCACTCCGCCTATCCCGGAGAGTTTTCCTCTGCAATGATGGAGCAATGCGTTGACGAGGGTGCCGTCGGGATTTCCGGGAGCGGGATGGACGACCATGCCGTGGGCTTTGTGGAGGACGATAAGGTTTTCGTCTTCGAAAAGGATATCGAGCGGGATGTCCTGTGGGCTGGCGATGTCTGGAACTGCCTCGGGGATGACGATGGAAATTTCATCGCCCGGATGGATGCTGTCACGGGGTTTGGCGGGTTTGCCGTTGAGCAAGATAAATTGCTCGCGAATGAGATCCTGAATTCTGGAGCGGGAAAGATCTGAGATTTTACCGGCGAGGAAAGCATCTAAGCGATCGTGTTTTTCGGTAACGGAAAGATGCATTGGAAAATGAGGTCCGTAAAATTTTCAAAACGGATGGCACCGAGGACACGGAGAAAACGGAGGAGAAAATAGTTTAAGCGGAAAGGGATTGGCCTAGGGCATCGCGGATGAGGGCGATGTGGTCGTTGGGAAGAGAGTTGGGGAAGAGTGCGCCGAGGATCATGAAACCTTGTGGGGTTTCACAGGGGATGAGTTCAAGATTTGCGGATGGGCCGAATTTGACGCGGACGTTGTTAGGTTGTCCTGCTTGGAGGATGAGATCGCGGGCAATGAAATGGAGGCGTCCGTGATGGCTTTGATCTAACATAATCGATCCGGCATGATCCAAGATGAAGATTTCTTTGGCGGAAAATTGTTCGGTGATCCAGTTGCTGAAGTTTTGGAATCGGCTATCCACGAGAGTAGTTGTCGGTGCCGCAGGCACTACTTTTACGACTGGCTGTGTAGTATGAATGACAACGGGAATGCTTGGAGCAGTGATAGATACCGGAGGGGAAATGACAGGAACTATTTCTTCTGCTGGCTCATCGGAATCAACGAATCCAACGAACGAGGTATCGTAACCTGGATCTTTGGTTACAATTGGAGTTTGCTCAACCGGACGGATGAGTTTTTCGGCGAGTTGTCGGACCAATGTCGGGTCTATCCATGGATTAATCGTATCCATTCGTTTTTATAGTGAGGGTTTGCGATGGGTTAATTTCAACTTGGCCTGAATTTCTTCACGGATACAGTCGAAAACGTTTTCGGTGACTTCACCGCCTTCGAGAATGGCGACGGGTAGGCCTTTTGCACTGGCACGGATGAAGATGTCATCGCGAGGGACAGCGGTTTTGAAGAGCATTTCTTCGGGAAGGAGTTCGCGCAGTGCGGCGGCAGCTTCGTGACTTTCTTGCAGATTGTATTGCAGCATCGTGAGGCAAATCCCGAGAACGTGCAGGCGAGGATTGATGATTCGGATGCGGTTGAGTCCTTCTAAAACTTTCGGGACGGATCGGATTCCCAGGGGCTCGGCTTGTTGAGGAATCATCACGGCGTTGGTGGAGGCGATGATGTCATTGCTGAGGCCAAACAAACCAGCAGCGGTATCGACGATGCAAATGTCGTATCCGCGGGTCGCGGCTTGGCTGAGAAAGGTGCGCACGCGGGTGAGATGCGAGCCAGATGAACCATTTCCGGCCTCGTAGTCGCTGGCTTGTCCGGCGGCGACGAGTGAGAAAGTTTTCAGACGGGTCGGCACAATCAAGCGTTCCATGGGAATGCTGGGGTCGGCCAAGAAATCGTAAAAGCCAACCAGTAAGCGAGATTGTCGGGTGAGGGACAATCCGACCGAGCCTTGGGGGTCGGCATCGACGAGTAGGGTATTGAAGCCTGCACGTGCAAAGGCGTGGGCGAGATTGATGGACAGGGTGGTTTTACCCACACCTCCTTTTTGGCTTGAGATGGCAATGCTGATCACGCGGAAGTAAATTCGAGTTAAAGGAGGTTAGCTAAGCGACAACCCAGCGAAAGTCTTTTTATTCTGGGAAGGAAAATTCTATGAAATCCTTGTTCAGTGGGGAGTTTCAGGGTTCGGGAGGCTTTGCTCTCTTGGCTTGCACTTTGCAGGAAAAGGGTGGTTAGATACTCACCGACGTTAGTCCTAAGAGTTTTTTATGAAATTCCCATTTTACCCAACACTGAGTTTTTGTTGCCTGATGTTTCTAGCTTCAGCATCGGCCGATACCGTTTTATTGAACAATGGGCAGAGCGTCGAGGGCAAGATCGTGTATGAAGACGAGACTTCCTATATGCTAGAGATTCAGGTCTCCAAGGGCATTAAAGATGAGAAAAAAATTCTGAAGAGTGAGATCAAATCGATCACGAAACAGGAACCGGATATCGAGGAGTTTGCAAAGCTGAAAGTTTTGGTGCCAGTGCCGGATTTGCTTGGGGTGGCGGATTATGAGATCCGGATCAAAAAGCTGAATGATTTCATCAAAGAATTTCCACGCAGCACAAAGTTTAAAGAAGCTCGGGAAATGCAAGAAGCACTGAGAGTGGATATGGAGTTGGTGCGAGCTGGTGGGATCAAATTTTCCGGTAGAATGATCAAGGCAGATGATTATTTATCGAATTCCTACGCTTACGATGAATCAATCACAGCTCAGAAGATTATCCGGGAAATCAACAATCGGGATTTGCTTGGAGCGTTACGGTTATTTTCTGATTATGAAACGAAGTTCTCAGAAGGAAAAGCGAGGGCGGAACTCATCCCGAAAATCAAGCAGGTACTGCAGGCTTATAAAACCAACTTGAGTGAGAGTTTGGATGGATTTGATGCAAGATTGAAAGCGCGTGAAGTGGGTCTTGAGCGTATGACGCAGGATGACAGGGAGAAAACCGTGCGTGCGTTAGAAGATCAGGCGGTAGAATTGAAGACGAGATTTGATAGGGAGAAATCATTGAAATACGCTTGGATCACGCCTGATGAAAATTACAAAGAGACGATGGTCGAGGCTCTTCGTCAGGTTGAAAATGAGATTAAACGTCTCGATACTCCTTCAAAGAATGCGCTCGTGGCTACCATCCCCAAAGATGAAGCTTTTCGTGAAGCCTGGAATAAACTTCCGAGTGTCGCGGCTGATGATCAGAAAAAAATTCTTGAAAGCCTAAAACGCGATCGGATGCCTGAGTATTATCTGGAGAAACTTAGAGCGCGTGTGAGTCCTCAGCAGTAAATGCGAATTTATCAAAACATATGAGCCAACGAATTGCCAAGAGCAGTAGAAAAACCGCAGAAACCAAGATTGAACTTAGTATCGATCTAGATGGAGACGGCACATCTGAGATCAAGACCGGGATTCCTTTTTTCGATCACATGCTGACCCTGTTTTCCAAACACGGATTGTTTGATTTAAAACTCAGCGTGGCTGGCGATATCGATGTCGATTTTCATCACACGATTGAAGACACAGGCATTGTGCTCGGCGAGTGCATGCGCGAGGCGTTAGGGACGAAAGAAGGGATCCGCCGTTATGGCTGCGCGTATTTGCCGATGGATGAAACTTTGGCGCGTGTGGTGGTGGACTTGAGCAATCGCCCGCACTTGGAGTTTCGTGCGCCAGCGGGAACACCCTCCGCGCCTAATATGCCATTTTCATTAGTTGAGGAATTTTGCCGTGCGCTGGCATCGAACTTGCGCGCGAACATCCACGTCGAGGTGCTTTACGGTCGCGACGGTCACCACGTGGCAGAAGCGATTTTCAAAGGCCTAGCGAGAGCGCTTCGTGATGCCTGTGAAAAGGATGCCCGTGTGAAAGGAATTCCAAGTACCAAAGAAGCGCTGTGAAGGTTGGATTGTTAGATTACGGCGGAGGGAATCTCCGTAGTGTGGCAAATGCTTTGCACGCGCTCGAGGTGGATCCGGTGATTGTAAGTCAACCCGACCAGTTAGATGACCTGACACATCTCATTCTTCCCGGACAAGGCGAGTTTGGCGATGTGATGGCACAGTTAGCCAAACGAGGTTTGGTCGATGCGTTAAAACAGTGGCTTGTTGCTGGAAAACCATATTTCGGGATTTGCGTGGGCTATCAAATTTTATTTGAAGGCAGCGTCGAGGCGCCGGGAGTTGAAGGACTCGGCCTGATCAAAGGCAAGTGCGTACGTTTCCGTGAGGAAGTTGGGAAAAAAATCCCGCAGATGGGATGGAACTCCGCGTGTCCGCAGCAACCGATTTCGGAATTTTGGGACGGCTTGGGTGAAGAGCCTTATTTCTATTTCGTGCACTCTTATTATCCCGTGCCCGAAGACCCGACCTGGAAAGTTTCCCTCACGGACTACGCGGGTGAGAAATTCGCGGCGAGTGTTGAAAAAGGAAGAATCCTGGCCTGCCAGTTTCATCCGGAAAAAAGCCAGGATGCGGGGTTGAGGTTGATTGGGAATTTTTTGGCGGAAGATTAGTTTGGATAGGATGCAATCACAGATCTATTGACTCATTCATGGGTCGGATATCTTAAATTCAGGAGATCGTGTGCTTATAATAAGCTTCGAGGACAGAAACCTCATGAAATCTAGGAATTCAAACGAATCTGCGTGGGTAGTTATGTATTACGGCCACAGTTTAAAATCAAGGCACCGCAACAAGAAATGAGAATGCGCTTGATGAGTACGCACGAGAAAGATTGGATGCAGGAAGATTATTGATCGTTTCCCCTATGAGTCTCCGAAAGCAACTGAACGACGTCCTGCCGACCTTATTGCCATCTAATCCCACAGATGCAATCAAGGGCACTGAGTTGATTCGTTTGGCCAGGCTGAGTTTGAAAGGAAATTACTCCGACGCCTCGTTGCGTTATCATTTTTCGATCATGTCGTGTGATCCGACGTCATCGATCGCGAAAGTGGAAAAAGGGCAGGGATATTATCGCCGTAGCGAGCCCTTACCGGCGTTGTCTGGCGCGCAGGAATTGTTAGCGTGGACACAGGGACGACTCGATGATTTGAGTGGCGGTGAAACCACGGTGGATAACGCGATGCTGCGGATTCGGAAATTCCGGGCGGTAGTGACGCGATATTTTGAGATCAACGGGCGTTTCCCATTTATTTTCCGTGATCCGTTTACGACTGAATCTCCGTTGGGCAATTTGTGGAAGTATCCGGAGTTGGTGCTTGTGGATTGGGAAACCGGTGGCTCGCCGGATGAGGAGATGTCGTTAGATGAGGAGATGTTGGCATTCAAACAACGTTTGGGAATTACTCCGTTCCGTTTGCATTCGGCTCGTTTGAGGCTGGTGCCTTCGCTGATGTCTTATCGTGAGGATTTTTTCCAAGCGCTTTCTGTTTCCCAATGGGCGCAGGGTGGGGAACTGATTTATGCGGGTCCCATCGAAGATGAGGCGCTGGCGGATGGGTTGCGGAAACTCTCTACAAAATATGGGGTTGGCGTGACTTCGTTTGGCCTGACTGCGGAGGTGCTTGATGATTTGCCGCGTCCGGCTCAGATCCTAAACGCACATCCTAAGGAAACCGAAGCGATCATGTCGAAGCTGGATATTCACCGCATCGCCGGTGTGCAATCCCGCGAACACCTCGACTGGGTGTCACTGATGTCGATGCGTTCCGAATCCCAAGAGGCGGAAAAACTGGTCGCTTGGCTGAAGCGTTGTATCGATGAGAGGCGCGCCGAGGCGTTTACCCCATAAATCCGCCGTTCTGACTGCGGATTATGGGATTAATTGAGAAAACTGCTGGAGTTATGGCGTATCTCTGGCACATTGCCCCTACCGTATTTTTTCACTTTTAGTGTCATTTAAAAATGTCAGCCCACTTACCCGAAGATCTTCATGCGATTCCAGAGAGTCTAAAAAGACAGCTGGAATCCTTCCGCAAGCACTTGTGGCGGCGTAAAGTGATTGAAATCATCGCCCTTGGATTAATCGGGCTGTTTCTATCGTTCTTGTTGTTGTTTGGTTTGGATCGGATCTGGCAAACTCCCATTTGGGCTCGGCTTTTGATTCTAATAGGTGGGGTTTCGTTATTTGTCGGTTTTGCGCCTTATTGGCTGCACCGTTGGGTTTGGGGACATCGACACGAAGGTCAATTGGCGAGGTTGATCGCGAAAAAATATCCCGGCTTGGGCGACCGCTTGCTCGGTGTCATTGAGCTTCAGGCACAAGATGAAAACGGCGACACTCTTTCCCCGCGTCTTCGCGAAGCGGCGATGCAAGTCGTGGCAGCAGAAGCTGAAAAACGCGAACTCGATGATGCCTTGCCAACTGCACGCCACCGCAAATGGGGTTTGGCAGCGATGGCACTTTTAGCCTTGGTTACCACGGCATTCATTTTCACTCCGAAAGCTGGCTTGAACGCTCTGGAGCGTTGGATGAATCCGTTTGCAGATGTCGAACGCTACACCTTCACTCAACTGGAAAAGCCGATCACTTACCTAGCTGTCCCTTACGGCGAAGCTTTTGGCGTCACTCTGAAACTTAAAGCTCTGTCTGAGCAGAAACCAGTAATCGCCCTTGCGCGTTTTGAAAAACAGCCAGCAGTCACGGTTTCCCTGAAAAATAATCTCTATGAATTTAAATTTCCAGGTCAACAAGCAGAAGGCACCATCACCTTCCGCATTGGTGACCTAAAGCATCAATTGAGAATCCAGCCGAAACAGCGGCCCGTTGTGCTCCACACCACGGTGACAGTGAAACCCCCGGAATATTTACAAATTCCTGAAAGCAAAGTAGCACTCAACATCGGCGAGATCAGCGCAGTGGAAGGCAGCAAGCTGACGTTTAACATGGAAACCAGCAGTCCGCTCAAAAAAGGAGCGTTTGGTCCGACCGAAATTTCGGGAGAGCTGGTAAAAGCGGACGGTTTTAAATCCGCCCAAGGTCCTCTGAAAATTTCCGATGTAAAATCTAGCTTCGGTCCCATCGATGCGGGCACCACGCCGTTTGCAATTCCGTTTTCATGGATCGATGAATTCGGCTTGGTCGGTGGCCAAGGGTTTAAAATACGTGTGGACGCCGTAAAAGATCAACCTCCAGTCGCCTACATCCAAGGATTGGATAAGCAAAAAGCCATCTTGGCAGTGGAGACGCTGGATTTCGAAATTCTCGGTGAAGATGACTTCGGCATCAGAAAAGCAGGAATCGAGTGGAGCACCTTTGGCACACTGCCTGGCGAAAAATCAGCAGCTTCAGGCGAAATTGTTTTGTCTAACGGAGGTCCAGAAGTTGAGCGCATCAACGAGCCCGCTTCATTTTCACCAGCCGCATTCAACATCACGCCGCAACGCCTCATTCTGCGATCATTTGTGGAGGATTATTATCCAGAACGTGGCAGAATCTATTCAGAGCCTATCATTATCTACGTCCTCAGTCCCGAAGAACATGCGCAGTTGAAAAAAGCTGAATTCGATCGGGTCATCAGCGAGCTGGAAGATCTTTCACGCAAGGAATTGAACTTGCTCGATGAAAATCAGCGACTCGAAAAACTCAAAGGCGAGGAATTGCAAACTGAGGAAGGTAAAGAAAAGCTCGCCGATCAAAAGAGAGCCGAAGAAGAAAATATCCGCGCCATGGAAGAACTGACCAAGCGCATGGAGCAGTTGATGAAAGACACAGCTCGCAATGAAAATATCGACAAAGAGACGATGAAGAAAATGGCGGAAGCCTTGAAGTCGATGCAGGAACTTGCCGATAAAGAAATGCCGGAAGTCAGCGAGAAATTACAAGAAGCCGGTGAAGCTTCAAACACTCCTGAGAAATCCAAGGAAGACGTTAAAAAGGCAGTCGAAGAGCAAAAGGAGGTTGTTGAAAAAATGGATCAAGCCCTCGCACAAGCCAAGGAAGCGAACAAAAAATTCGAAGCCAGCACGTTTATCACTCGCTTGAAAAAGGCGGCTGAAGAACAAAATGGAATCGCTAATGCATTGATCTCAAATTTAGAAAAAACGATAGGAATCAGAGAATCTGAAATCGATCCAGCAGACAAACGTAAACTGTTAGAATCTATCAAACAGCAGGCTCTCACGGCCTCCGATGTTCGCTGGATCCAAGAAGACCTCGGTCATTATTACGCCCGCACCAACGAAGCTGTATTCAAACAAGTGGTCGATCTCATGCGCGATAGCAAAATTAGCCTGTATGAATACAAAAAGAACCTGGACGTGACTATCGACGTGGGATTCGAAAAAATTCAAGATAAGCTTGAAACTGTCCATGCTTACACAGCGATCGAAACTTCCAAAAAAACTGCCGATAAACTCAATGAATGGGCAGCACTTCTGGAAGGCAACAAGGATGAAGATGATGGCAACGGCCCCGGTGGTCCTGGCGGTAACCCACCAAACTCAGAAGATGAAGATTTCGAATTCATGCTGCGCGTCATGAAAATGATCCAACAGCAACAAGACTTACGCTCCAGAACCCGGGTCCTAGAACAACTCAAACGCGACGCCAATTCACCAGTAGCACCCACACGATGAAATCTATTTCCATCTACCTATTAGCACTGCTTTCCGCCTCATTTCTTCAAGCTGAGCCAGAAAAGCTCAATAAGGAGGAACTTCTTAAGAAACATGCAGAAGGCGCAGGAAAAGTTGCTGATGAGCAAGATGAGCTTTCTGCGGATGTCCAACAACTCGTGATCGAGCAGACCGTCCCCGCAGTCATTGAATTACTTTCCAAAGTAGAAGGCATCATGGACGAAACCACTGATTATCTCGGAGAACCCGATACGGGCGGTCGCACCATTGCCGCGCAGACGGAGATTATTGAGAAGATTCATGAAGCAGCTAAAGCCAAGCAGCAGAAAAGCGGAAAAGGCAAGGAAGGTGCCGGCGGTGCGATGATGGATATGATGGAAAAAATGATGGGAGAGGGCGAAGGTAAGGGAAAGGGCAAAGGCAAAGGTAAAGGGAAGGGAAAAGGCGAGGGAGAGGGTGAAGGTGAGGGCGAAGGAGAAGGCGAGGGTGGTAATAAAGGAGGCAAAGGCAAAACCGGAGAATCAAATTCAGAAAACGATACATTCGGTGGTAACGGCGATGGCAGTTCTACCGAAAGACGAATTCCAAAAGCAGCAGGAAATACCGGCAAAAGCCTGCCCAGCGAATTTCAATCAGCATTGGATGCATATAACCGTGGCATGGAGGAATTAGGAAAATGATTTATCGTCGCTCATTTATCACCATGCTTCTTGGCTCGGCAGCTGCGGCTCGCGCTCAAGGCATTCTCGATCGCAGGGATGATCACGTGCCATCACAAGTCGATATTATCTACAGTCGTGGATTATCCTATCTCGCAAAAAGCCAGAATGCCGAAGGTTCCTGGAATGATGGATCAGGAGATGAACCCGGAGTGGTCGGTCTTTGCGTCGCAGCATTTCTCGCACATGGCAGTGATCCTAATCATGGCGAATTCTCTCAAGTCATCAAACGTGGGATCAACTACATCATCTCCAAACAAAACAAAGTTAAAGATAACGGTTACATCGGCACCAGCATGTATACTCATGCGTTTGCAACAAAGGCATTGGCAGAGTCTTACGGTGTCGTCGATAATCCAAAAATCGGTGAAGCTTTGAAAAAGGCGGTGGAACTTATTTTAAGCTCACAAAAACGCAATCCAACAGGAGCTTGGCGCTACACACCGGACGCAAAGGACGCCGATACCACCGTAACAGGTAGTCAGATCGTCTCTCTGTTCGCTGCGCGCAATGCTGGCTTTCCTGTTCCTGACGAAGCCATACGCAAAGCTCTCGCTTATATGGCAAGCTGCCGTGGTACCGATGGCTCTTATGGCTACACCTCCTCAGCGGGTGGAAAGCCAACGCTAACCGCAATCGGTTTACTTTGCCTCTCTCTGAATAAAGAAACAGATTCCAAAGGTTACAAAGCAAGTCTCGAGTTCTTGAAGAAAAATTTAGATTACCGAGACCGCACCTATCCATATTACTACGAGTATTACATGTCACAGGCATTGTTTCATGCAGATGAAACCGTTTGGAAGGATTGGAATAATCGAAATATCCGATACATCGGTACCATTCAATCATCCGATGGATCGTTTCCCGGCAACCATGGCCAAGCTTTCAGTACCGCTGGCGCACTACTTTCATTAGCGCTCAATTATCGTTACTTACCCATTTACGAAAAATGATTTCCAGAATCCTCATATCCCTTATTGGAATCTTACCACTGCTATCAGTTGCAGACGAAACTGATCTCTTACGCTTTGATAATGGCGATCAGTTACATGGAGAATTCCAAGGCTTTGGCGAAAAAAGTGCGGTTCTTTGGAAACGTAATAAGCCAGAAGATGGGCCTATCCAATTTAACTCATCTGATATCCGTCAGGTCATTCTTAACTCGGGAAAACCAGATCAATCCATCGCCACTCTCTCATATGTCGGCAATACGAACGGCGATAAAATCCCTGGCTTAGTCCAAGAAATGGATGAAAAACGAGTTTCGGTCCAAACAGATTTTGCAGGATTGTTAGAATTTCCTCGGGATCAGGTTGCTATCATCGCACCGAATCCTATGGGTGGTCGTGTGCTCTATCATGGGCCTTTCGATAAATCGGAGTGGATTCAAAGAACAAAGAAACATCCAAGTGGTATACCCATGGACAAAGATGAGGCTGAAATCGAAAAAGAATTTCCTCTTTGGAAATTCTCAGGTTCAGCGTGGTACTGGAAAAACGGCGCTAATACCACGGCATTGACCCGCGACACTGGCATGACAGATCGGACAGTTTTACAATTCGATGTGGCTTGGAAAAATCGTCTCTCCTTTGCCGTTGCTTTTCATGCCGATTTTAAAATCCCCGAAGATGCAAAACCCAATTCAGAAGAACCCGGTCGCCAGAGCAACATTGCGGATTTTCCATACATATTCGGCTCAAGCTACGTTCTGCATCTTTATTCTAATTACGTAGTGCTATACCGCTCCGGATTTAATGAGGAAAAGAAACCTTTTACAGAACGCCTTCAGTCAAAAAATTCCTCACTGCAATTTTCTAATTCAGGAAATAGCAAAGTTGAGATACGTTGCAACCGTAACTCGGGAGACATCATCTTGTTTGTCGATGGTAAATTCGTCTGTGATTGGAAAGAAAAAGCCGATGCTTTGGCCGATCCAGATGAAGCATCTGATCATTACATTGGAAAAGGTAACGGCTATGGCTTTATGGTGCAGATGGACGAATCTCCACTTCGCCTTTCGGATGTCATTGTTGCCGATTGGAATGGAATTCCGGATTCCGCACGCAGCTTGGAATCCGATGATTCGGATATCGTTTTATTGAACAATGGAACAGATCGGTTTTCAGGTAAGATCTCGACCATTAAAGATGGGAAATTAAGCCTAGTAGGTCGCTTCGGAAACTTTTCATTTCCTATGACAGAGGTCGCCGAAATCAGATTTGCGAAGTCGCAGTTGAAAGCAGTTGATGATTCAGCACCATCAGAATTCAAAATCCGATTCCATCCGCAGGGTGTCATTAGTGGCAAAGTTGTTTCTGGGACTCCGAAAAATATCCGCCTGCTCAACACCGCTGCCGGTGAAATCAACATTGATCTAAATTCAGCCAGCTTGCTTGAATTTAAATCGAATCATAGCTACCTCGATGACTGGAATGTGGAATTTTAAATTTAACCTCTGCTGCATAAGTATCGCCACATTTGCAGGCGCTGCAGAAATTTCGTTTACCGGTGACAACAAAATCACGGGTGAATTGGTAGCAATGGACCAAGACGGTACGGTTACTCTCCGCACGCCTCATGCGAATGAGCCCATCAGAATTATTTCTGATGGAATTGCTAAAATTGATTTTGGCAAATTAGCAGAAAAATACGAAGTCCCTGCGCAAAACCTCACGCTCATCAATGGTGATTCCTTTCCTGTGGAAATTCTTAGTTTGGATGACAAAGTCCTGAAAATCAAATCGCCATCTCTCGGTGAACTAGATGTCCCGCGTGAGATTATGCGTTCACTAGAAATCGGATCGTTTTCAAAAAAGACGATCTACACAGGTCCCAAAGAAATCAGTGAGTGGCGCAATACTGTAGATGAAGTTTCAGAGTGGACGATACAGGATCAAATATTACTCACCAATGGTAGCGGCGAGATTTATCGTGATATGAAACTCCCTGAAAACTACTCGGTTCGTTTCAAAGTAAGTTGGATAAAACATCCTAATTTTCGGTTTACCTTCGGTGATCCCATGGAATACGAAGACAAGAAAGTTAATCGATACTACCTTCAATTCGGCAGAGCGGGCATGGAGATCAAACGCGAATCCACTGGCAAAAAGCCTTATTATCAAATTGCGACCATTGAGCGGCTACCGCAGGAATTTGCATCCAAAGAAGTATGGATAGAGGTTAGAGTAAATCGTAAGGCTGGCAGTATAGATCTTTACATCAATGATCGTTTGCAAGATCGCTACGTGGATAAGAATTCAAACACTCCAAGTGGAACTGGCATAGCATTTAAAGCCTATGCAGATAATGATAATCAACTCAGCGTATCAGATATTGTCGTCTCACAATGGGATGATCGTGGGGATAAACATCGCACAGAGGATCGTGGTGATTTGAAAGATGACGCTGTGATTGGCAGCAAAGGAGATCGATCTGGTGGAAGATTACAATCCATCACCGATGGCAAAAGCGGCAAGGTCTACCGTTTTAAAAGCAACTTCCAAGAGAATCCAACCGATCTACAAGAATCTGAAGTTGCCAGTGTCTATTTTGCTTCCGCACCAAATGCCAAATTAGAACCATTTAAAGGAATGAATTTATTTTTCCAAGAACGTGGAAAAATCCAAGTTTCCAAATGTGTGTTTAATGACAATGTTATAAGCATCACTCATCCCTTACTTGGAGATTTACAATTGAATCTTACAGCCGTCTCGCGCTTAGAGCGCAGCGCTTCTGCAAAACCTAACTCTCCAGAAATCAAATGAAGTTCCCTATTTTATTTTTTATCCTAACTGCTTTTTGTTTTGCCGCGCAGGAAACAGCAGTCGTGCATTTCGAAAATGGTGATCAGTTGAGCGGAAATGCCGTGGCGTTAAATCTCCAAACTTTAACATGGCAATCCGAGCTACTGAAAGATCAACCCCAGTTCAAATTAGACCAAATCAAAGATCTACAGTTGCCATCCAAACTCGATAACAGCTTAGCTCAGGATGCTGGTCATGAAGCCGTTCTTGAATTAACCAATGGAAATACGGTGAAAGGATTACTCACCGGGTTGAATGATAAAGAAATTCATCTAAATACTTGGTATGCAGGGAAAATGGTTTTCGACAGACTGAAAGTCAAATCGATCAATATCTCTAGGAAGAATAAAACTCTCTACAGTGGTCCAAATGGAATAGATGATTGGAAGGTTATTGGTGACGAAAATTGCTGGACCTACAGCAACAACGAACTTGTTTCTGACGGCAGTGGTAGCATCGCTCGAGATATCGATTTCACAGATGAGATTGAAATCGGTTACGATTTTAGTTGGAAAGGAATGCTCAAATCGAAACTGATCATTTTTACATCTGATATCACAACCGCCACACCAAAAAGTGGCTATGAAATATCCTTTGAAAGTAGCTTAATTCGCATCAGACGTCTTTCGGATGGTAGATTGCTAGTGGGTAGATCCAGCCCAAGACGGGAGCAGCCAAATGAAAATGCACGAATTACTATTCGTGTCAGTCGTCAGACAAAAACGATTATGGTTTTAATCGACGATGAACTCCAATGCACATGGAATGATGGTGATATGAATGACATCAAAGGCAAAGGCCTGATGTTCAACTCGGAAAATAACACTCAGAGTAAATTATCTAACATTATGATTTCTGAGTGGGAAGGTCAGCTTGATGAAGTTGCCAGCGATGAAATTGATTTTCAGGAGCAAAGATTTAACCTGCGATTCCAGCGCGGTGTTCCCGTCCCACCTACTAAAGCTCAAGAACTGCCAGAAGGTAGAATGTTGCTTGCTAACGGAGACACACTTGAAGGTGAAGTTCTCGGAATTGAAGGAGAGATGATAAAAATTAAAACGCCCTTTACGGAAGTCACTTTTCCTGTTCACCGCATCAATAATATCGCTCTTAAAAAGGCCAATTTAGAAACTCCCAAACTTTATCAAGGTGATGTCCGAGCCGTTTTAGCCGATGGCTCAATATTCGTCTTTCGACTGGAAGATGTGAAAGACGGTAAAATCATTGGATTCAGCCAGAACTTCGGTCGTGCGGATTTTTTGCAATCTGCATTCAAACGCATCGAGTTTAATATCTACCCAAAACCGAAATTTAAATAATATCCGCACCGATGAGTTTTTCGGGGGAGTGGAATTATCCGGCAGATCTGCCAGTAGTGGGCAAACGCCGCGAGTTAATCGATGCGATACGCCATCATCAGGTCGTGGTGGTGGTTTCTGATACGGGATCAGGTAAGACAACGCAGCTTCCGAAGATGGTTGCGGAAGCTTTGGAATCCAGAGGCCAGAAGCCAGAAACCAGAAGAAGATTAATCGGATGTACTCAGCCCCGGCGGATTGCTGCTGTGTCGGTGGCGAAGCGGGTGGCTGAGGAACTTTCGGTGCCGTTGGGGGGATTTGTGGGTTATCAGGTGAGGTTTGACGACACGACTTCGCGGGAAACGCGGATCAAGTTCATGACCGATGGTATCTTGCTCGCTGAGACCCAGGGAGATAGAGATCTCAAACGCTACGACGCGCTCATTCTCGATGAGGCACATGAGCGATCGCTCAATATCGATTTCTTGTTAGGCTATTTGAAGCAACTGCTTGAGCGGCGACCCGAGATGAAACTCGTCATATCCTCCGCCACACTCGATGCTGGGGCGTTTGCGGAGTTTTTCGGTGCGGGAACGCCGGTGATCGAAGCCGAAGGCCGGATGTTTCCCGTGGCTGAGTTTTTCCTTCCGGGAAATGACGATGAAGAAATTGCCTCACATGTCGCGCGCGGAGTGGATTATCTGAACGATATCGATCCGCAAGGCGACGTCCTGATTTTCCTGCCGGGTGAACGGGAGATCCGTGAGGCGACGGAATTATTAGAAGGCCGAAATTATCGAAACACCGAAGTCCTGCCATTGTTCGCGCGACTTGGCATGAGCGAGCAACAGCGGATTTTCCAGCCAGGAAACAAACGTCGCTTGGTATTAGCAACGAACGTTGCGGAAACGTCACTGACCATTCCGCGCATCGCGTGCGTGATCGATTCTGGTTTGGCGCGGGTGAGTCGTTGGAGCCCGGCGCGTGGAGTCCAGCGCTTGCAGATCGAACCGGTCAGCCAAGCGAGCGCGCGCCAGAGAAAGGGTCGCTGTGGTCGGGTGCGGGATGGGATTTGTCTCAGGCTTTATGAGGAGGACGATCTGTTAGACCGCTCGGAATTCACCGATCCCGAGATCCGCCGTAGTTCGCTGGCGGGTGTGATTCTGCGGATGAAAACGCTGGGGCTGCCGGAAATTTCGGATTTTCCATTCATCGATCCACCCAATCCCAAAGCCATTTCCGAAGGCTACCGCGCCTTGCGCGAAGTCGGTGCGTTGGATCATGAAAAGCAACTCACTGATATTGGGTGGGAGTTGGCGAAGTTGCCGGTCGATCCACGGATGGGGCGAATGTTGATCGAAGCGAAGCACGAACGCTGCGAATCGGAAGTAACGATTATCGTCGCCGGACTCGAAACCAGCGATCCTCGCGAGCGTCCCGCCGAGAAAAAGCGTGAGGCCGATGCCGCGCATGCGCAATGGAACGATCCCGACAGCGATTTCATCGCGATGCTGAATCTCTGGCGCGATGTTTCGAAATTTTACGACGGCCGCAAATGGAAGTGGAATCAACTACGGAAATATTGCGGCAAACTTTTCCTCAACGCAAAGCGCGTAACAGAGTGGGGGAACATCATCGATGAGCTGGCGGAAATTTCTAACATCAAAATTCAAAATCCAAAGGAGAGTTCTGATTATGGTGCGATTCATCGTGCTTTGTTAGCGGGGGCGCCACGGCAGTTCGGGCTTTGGGATAAGGAGAACAAAGCTTACCGCAGCGCGTCGGGTGGATTCTTTGCCGTGTTTCCTGGCTCGGGTTTGTTTGGCCTGAAAAAGCGCAACGAATGGGTGATGGGACTCGAACTCGTCGAGACCACTCGGCTGTGGGCCAGACGCGTCGCGATGATAGAACCGGAATGGGTCGAGATCGTTGCTCCGCATCTTTGCCGCAGTCGTTACGGCGAGGCGCATTGGGATGAAAAACAAGGCGCGGTTTATGGCAAAGAAACCGTGATCTGCGGCGGGCTGCATGTCATTGAAGGTCGGCGTGTGCATTACGGTCGGGTCGATCAAAAAGCCGCGCATGAGGTGTTTCTACGTGAGGGAATTTTGGGTGGTGGTCTGCGGAGGAAAACCCGTTTCCTCGATCACATGGAAGCGATGCGGGAGGAAATCAAAGGGCTTGAGGACAAGCTGCGTCGACCCGGGATGTTGTGGAGTGAAGACGCGGTGGTTCGTTTTTTTGCGGCGAGGATACCCGAAGACATTTCCACAGCCGCAGCCTTTCATAAATGGCGCGAGCAGAACGAGGATTCCCTCATGCTAGGGATGGCCGATGTGGTGTGGGAGGATTTGATCGGGTTAGAAAATTTTCCAGATGTGCTGAAACACGAAGGCGAAGAGTATCCGATCTATTATCATTGCGCACCGGGTGAACGCGATGACGGGGTCACGTTGGGCGTTCACGTCGATCAACTTCCGTCTCTTCCCGAATGGCTGCCGGAGTGGGGAGTGGATGGAACCCTTGAAGCACGCGCCGAGTTCCTTATGCGCGGTTTACCCAAAGACTATCGCAAATCCTGCCAACCCATCGCCGATACCGCACGCAGCTTCGCCGAACTCTGGGCGAGCGCACCGAAGGAAAAGGGGCTACTGGAAACGCTCGCCGAACACATTCACGAACGCAACGACGCGATGATTCCGGCTTCGGAATTTGATCTAACCAAACTTCCCGAAGAACTGATCACAAAAATCTGGGTCTGCGATGACGAAGGCGAAGAACTCGCGATGGGGAACAATGTCGCGGAGCTGAAACTGCAGTTATCGGATCGGATGCGCGCGCGTTTCGAAGCCGCCGCCACCGCCGATATCGAGCGACGTGGTATGAGCGCATGGGATGGCGAAGTTCTTCCCGAACAAGTCATGACCGCAGGTGGCCCGGCATTTCCCGCGTTGGTCGACGAAGGCAAAACCGTCGGCGTGCGCGCGTTTACAGATTTCCACGAAGCCCGCGAATCGCACCGCAGGGGAGGGGCGAGGTTGTTGGTGTTGGGTTCACAGCGCGAGGTCGATTACCTTAGCAAAAAGTTTCCCATCGGCATGCTCGCCAAGGTCGAAATGACCCGACTCGGGATCGATCTCGAGGAGCTGATCTTACTAGCCGCCGAGGGAACGGCGGGTGGGGTATTTCCAAGAAGCCCGGAAAAGTTTTCGAAACTAACAGAAGTCGCACGAGGAAAATGGTTCGAAGCGGGAACGAAGATAGGTGCAGCGCTCGATGAAATCGTCAGTGCGGAACGCGATGTCAGGGAATGGATCACCAAGCACAAAGGCGACCGCAATTACGGTGAAATAGCTGAGGATCTCGAAGAACAACTTTCCTGGTTGATGCGTGAGCATTTCGCGTGGGCCTCCGGATACAATACCTTCATCGATCTCCCAAGAAGGTTCCGAGCCATCCGCTCCCGCCTCGGTCGCATCGCGAGTTTGCCCTTGGTGAAAGATCTGGAGAAAATGGACATCATCCGCCCGCTGTGGAGCGAGTGGTTTGAGCGTTGGAGAGATAAACCCAATCAAGCTTCTCTCTGGGAGATCGGGTGGTTATTGGAAGAATGGCGGATCCAAACCTTTGCGCCGGATGTGGAGCTGAAAACCAAAACCTCCGAGAAAATCATCATGAAGAAGCTGGGGGAGTTAAATTAAACCGCGAATGAACGCGAATAAACGCGAATAAACGCGAATGAAATCCAAAAAAGGTAGGGCGGCATTGTTGTAGATTCTGAGCCAGTCGAAGAACCAAGGCCGTAGCATGAGCTTGGAATCCGCAGTTGGCACTGCGATCTTTAGGATTAAAGATTTTCACAGAAGGTAACGAAGAGAACGAAGGATGTTCCAACCCCTCATTCTCAAAACTTCTGCCAAAGAATCATAGAAGCAAAGCCAAGGCCGCACGCGAAGCTCCTTCGTTGACTTCGTTACCTTCTGTAAAAACACTGAATCCATAGCCCCAAAATCCCGCCCGTCGCCCTACTTATTACAAATCAGTTGCTCAACATGACCCAGCCATCGGGACAGGTGTTTGAAATCCCAGAAGGGTCGGATTTGAACCGACGACCTGCTCATTACGAATGAGCTGCTCCCCAATGAGTGAATCCATAGACCGACATGAACCTCCCAGAATCTCCCCAATAACGAACTTGTCCGCTATAGCTCACAGAGTACCGTAGGAGAACTGAAAACCAAGAACTAGGAACTAAGAACCACGAACTTCTAGAAACTACGGTTTCTAGATCAAATTCTTGGCATTTTCTCCTTCCAGAAAATTATTCTGCCGTTAGAAAAGAATAGCTAATGCCGAATTCCGAATCCCAAGCCTTTCTCCGTGAGCTAGATAA
Organism: Akkermansiaceae bacterium; assembly: GCA_031422775.1. Classification (GTDB taxonomy): domain Bacteria; phylum Verrucomicrobiota; class Verrucomicrobiia; order Verrucomicrobiales; family Akkermansiaceae; genus Luteolibacter. The sequence continues at coordinate 66,590 of JANPMK010000024.1, forward strand.
GAAGCTCTGGAACGCCGCTGATAGGCTGCGATCCAATCTCGATGCTGCGGTTTACAAACATGCAGTGCTTGGGTTGATCTTTTTAAAATACGTCTCGGATTCCTTTGCCCAGCGACAAGCGGAGATTGAGGCCATGCTTCGCGATACAAAGAACGACTTCTACATAGATCCTGCTGATTACAAATCAGTAGCTTTATATGAACAGGCGATTCACCAAGAGCTGGAGGAACGCGACTACTACATCGAGAAGAACGTCTTCTGGGTTCCTGCACTTGCGCGGTGGAAGACATTACAAGACTCCGCTAAGCTTCCTGCTGGCACGGAAATTACCGTGAAAAACGGGAAAATCTCCAAATATAAAATCACCTCTACCGGCAAGCTTATCGATGATGCTCTGGAAGCAGTCGAGAAGGAGAACCCGAAACTTAAAAACGTTCTCAACAAAAACTACACCCAGCTCCAGATCGACCCCACAAACCTTGCTGGACTGATTGATCTCATTTCCACCATCCCATTTCAACACGCAGATCTCCATGCAAAGGACATCCTCGGCCACGTTTACGAGTATTTTCTCGGTCAATTCGCTTTAGCTGAGGGGAAAAAGGGAGGACAATATTTCACTCCAAAATCTATTGTCAGCCTCATCGTGGAAATGATCGAGCTCTATCAAGGTCGTGTCTATGACCCAGCGATGGGGTCAGGTGGTTTCTTTGTTCAGTCCGAACGCTTTATCGAAGAGCACGGCGGCACCATCGGCGACATCATGGTCTTCGGTCAGGAATCCAATCCCACCACATGGCGACTCGCTGCAATGAACATGGCCATCCGTGGCATCGACTTCGATTTCGGCAAGGAACCAGCGGACACGTTTACCCGCGACCAACACCCGGACCTCCGGGCCGACTTCGTCATGGCGAACCCGCCCTTCAACATCAAGGAATGGTGGGATGGAAAGCTGGAGGGTGATGCTCGCTGGAAATACGGCACACCGCCGCAGGGAAATGCCAACTTCGCTTGGGTTCAGCACATGCTCCACCACCTTGCACCGAATGGTTCGATGGCGCTGCTGCTCGCCAATGGCTCGATGAGTTCGAATTCCAGCGGAGAAGGGGACATCCGCCGTGCCTTGATCGAAGCGGATCTCGTCGAGTGCATGGTCGCTCTACCCGGCCAGCTCTTTACCAACACGCAGATTCCTGCATGCATCTGGTTCCTCACGAAAAACAAAGCCAAGCGTTCCCGCTCTGGCGCTGCCGCCCTACGCGACCGCCGCGGTGAAACGCTTTTCATTGATGCCAGAAAGCTTGGATTCATGAAGGATCGCGTCTTGCGGGATTTCACTGCGGAGGATGTTGAAAAAATTACGGGAACTTTTCGCGCCTGGAGACAGGGAGGCTACGAAGATGTGGCTGGATTCTGTAAATCCGCAAAACTCAAGGACATCATCAGCCACGGCCATGTACTCACGCCTGGCCGTTACGTGGGTGCGGAAGATATCGAAGACGACGGCGAGCCTTTTGAGGAGAAAATGTCCCGTCTCACTACCGAGCTCGCAGGCCAGTTTGCGGAGTCCGCCAAGCTAGAAGCCGCAATCAAAGCCAACTTGGAAGGGCTTGGTTATGCGCTCTGAGGCAGCGCCTTTCAATTTCACGGGGTGAATTTTCCGTCAACGGTCAAAAATAAAAATGTAAACCTATAAGTTGACATGGAGGTTGAGCTCATCCAGATTCCCGGTGTAACGAATCACCAAAAGCTCGTCTGGAAGATCCGCGTGCTACAAATCAACAACTGCAACCTCGTGCTTGCCTTTGGCTGAGTGGGAGAAAAAATTACCGAGCGACTACAAGGAAATGATAAGCAAAGCTGAAAAAACCGCCGCAGCCACCACCCACACGCTATTATCAAGCGACATCGCAGCTCTTTTCGAAGACACCCGTCAGGCCACTCCGAAGGAGCAGGCCCGGCTGGAGAAAGCCGCGAAGATACTCCGCGCGGATCCAGAATTCCTCGCGAATGTCTCCAAGGGGTTCATCGTAGAGGACATCCTCCGCGCTATGGAGGCAGCCGGTCTCAACCGCAACACCCTCGCCGCAAAACTCGGAAAATCCCGCCAATACATCGGCAAGGTTCTCGATGAGGAAAATCCCGCCAACTTCACCATCGACACCCTAGCCGAGCTTTCCGTTGCCCTTGGCGTGATGCTTCACGTCCGGATGCTGCCAGAAAATGAAACCATAATTTTTACCAGACAAGCCACCACACCCACACCTACGAAATCAACGGCAAACAATGCGAAGTCGGGCATAGCTAAAAATATAGTCGCTAAATAGTGATAACGCTTTTTTTGTTAACCTGATAATAAATACTGCTAGAAAACCGCTGTAACGAAACATCTTTACGACACCATCACATGAGTAATACCGACCCCATCCGCTGGAAACAACGACTCCAACAGTTCACCAAAGCTGAGAAGCGACTTTCCGAAGCTCTCACAGACGGGTTCGAAGTCCTAAGTCGTCTAGAACAGGAGGGCGTGATTCAACGCTTCGAATACACGTTTGAATTGGCGTGGAAGGTTCTTAAAGACCTGCTCTTTTACGAGGGCTTCGATGTCAAATCGCCTCGTGAAGTCATCCGTCAGGCATTCGAATCGGAATACCTCAGCGAGGACGACACGGAGACGGCTCTTGATGCTCTGGAAAAACGCAATCTCCTCACCCACACCTACGAGGAAAGCACGATGCTTGAAGCCCTTGAGCTTATCGAAAACCATTTCCATCCCATGCTCAATCGATTGCTCGAAACCTTGGAGAAAAAAGCTACCGCATCTTGAACGACGGACTGAAAGATCAGCAACGCAATGCAATGCTCGGAGTGTTGAAACAACATCCCAAGATCGAGCGTGCAGTCTTGTTTGGCTCCCGAGCCATGGGCACGTTTACTCCGACAAGCGATATCGACGTCGCCCTCTATGGCGACCTCACCTTGCGGGATCAGGCCAAAATTGCGGATGAATTGGAACAACTTCCAATTCCCTTCACTGTAGACCTCGTGCGAATGAAAACCGTGACCAGCCCGGAATTGTTAGCACACATCAAGGAACATGGGAAGAAATTGGAACTTGGTGGAGGGAGTGAATGGGAAGAACTAACTCTTGGTGACTTCGTAACGTTACAACGTGGTCACGACCTGACAGATCCTCAGCGCCGTCCCGGAGGCGTTCCTGTTATGGGTTCGGCGGGCCAAAATGGATTTCATGATACTGCCCGTTCCATAGGGCCGGGTATCGTTATAGGGCGAAGTGGTGCGTCCTTCGGGCAGGTGCATTTTTCTAACGATGATTATTGGCCGCACAACACTGCGCTATACGTCACCGACTTCAAAGGCAACGATCCAAAGTTCGCTTTCTATTTTTTGAAGGCAATCGACTTCTCACGCTATAATTCTGGGAGTGCTCAACCGTCGTTGAACCGGAATTTTATCTATCCTATTCCTGTTCGTATCCCACCCCTCCCCGAACAAAAACGCATCGCCCACATCCTCGGCACGCTGGATGACAAGATCGAATTGAACCGCCGGATGAACGCCACGCTGGAGGCGATGGCTCGGGCGCTCTTCCAAAGCTGGTTCGTGGATTTCGATCCCGTGCGGAGGAATGCTGAGGGTGGAGATGCAAGGCCAGAAGATGCGTTGTTTCCGGATGCCCTTGAGGATTCAGATATGGGGCAGATTCCGAAGGGGTGGAAGGTTGGGACGATCCATGACTGCTGCTTGAAAATTCAAAATGGCGGCACGCCGCGACGCAATGAACTACGCTTTTGGGAAGGTGGAAACATTCCATGGCTCGCTTCAGGCGAAGTGCGGCAATCCATTATCACGGCAACGGAGAGTTTCATTACCGAGGAAGGATTGGCGGAATCGTCTGCGAAGAAGGTGCCTGCATTCTCGACCGTGGTTGCGCTTTACGGTGCGACCGCTGGCCAAGTCTCATTTACATCTTTCTGCCTCACGACAAACCAAGCCGTCTGCGCGTTGATTCCGAAGAAGGGATTCTCGTTCTTCAACTATCTCATGTTGCGGGGGGCAACGGCCGAACTCGAAAATAAAGCCGTCGGCTCGGCCCAGCAGAACATCAGCAAAGGCATCGTTGAAGAGGTTCAAGTTGTTTTGCCGCCGACCGCATTGGTCGAACAATTTGCCGACGAGGCAAGTCCGCTATTTGAGCGATGGATTTCCAACCTCCACCAATCCCGCACCCTCGCCGCCTTGCGCAACACTCTTCTCCCCTCCTTGCTCTCCGGAAACCTGCCTGTAACGAAATGATCACACGTATTGAATCAATAAAATCTGTTGGGCTGTTTAATGATGCAAATGGCAGGCCATTCACCTTCCGTAAGGCAACAATGTTCTATGCCGAAAACGGACGAGGTAAATCAACGTTGGCAAGTGTTCTGCGATCGCTTTCAACGGGGGACTCGGCGGCCATTATTAAGCGCAAGACGATTGACACCCAAGCACAACCCGAAATCGATCTTCAATTTGACAGTGGACACAAGGTCGTATTCAAGGCTGGTAAATGGTCTGAAGTTCGCTCCGAACTCTTGATCTTTGACTCAGATTTTGTTGACCAAAACGTGCATTCGGGAGGTATCGTCAGCACCGGGCATCGCAAAATCTGCTTGAGTTTGCTTTAGGGGATGCGGCAGTAACGGCCAGGAGAGCTGTTGATGACGCAACGACCAATTCCTCTGAGTCATCGGGACGGGTGAAGAGCATAGAGAATAAGCTCAGTGGCTTCCATCAAGGGATATCTTTGAAGGATTTCGAGAAACTTGCGAATCCAACTGATCCTGATGTTCAGATCGCAGCACTTCAAAAGCGAATGGTAGCTGCTGCAAATACCGCGGCGATTGCAAAGAAACCGATCCCTAAGGTGATAGTTCTCCCTACTCTCAATTTTGACGGGTTGTTCGGGATACTCAATACTTCCTTGGTAGATATTGAAAAGAATGCCGAGGCGACGGTCAACGACCACCTACGAAAAATGGCTACCCCGGGTGTGGAGAGTTGGCTAAGTGATGGACAGCAGTTCGATAACCGGAGCGAATGTCCGTATTGCGGCCAGTCGACTCAAGGCATTCACCTCATAGCGTCCTATAAAACTCATTTCAATCAGGCATACGCAGAGTTGAAGAAGAAAGTCTCTCAGTTGGAGGGAGGAGTTGCCCGGAAGACGGACCCTCAAGTGCTTGACGAATTCGTGAAGGCATTGAAAGCGGTGAATGAATCAATCGAAGGTTGGGCTGATCATGTCAAACTTAACCCCATCTTATTGGATGATGAGGCTGTGGACGCAACCCTCGAGAAGCTAGCTGAGCTACTGAAAGAACTCGCTGCTTCCAAAGTTGGATCAGTCCTTGAATCAATCGGTAGCGAGGCTGAAAAAAGTGAAGCAATAGCTTTTTGGGAAGAATTCGTTGCCCCATTGGCGAAAGTGAATCTGGATATCGAGGCTGCTGCAAAAGCCCTAAATGATTTTCGCGCAAAGTTGACCGGAGAAAATTCCGTCCTACTTCAGGCGGAGATCAAACGAATTGAGATGGCGAAAGTGCGACATACAGCCGGGATAGTCGAACAGCTTCGGTTGCTCGGCCTTGCCCGTGCAGAGGTTCTCAAATTTGATAAGCTCAAAAAAGATTCCCGCGAGGTTCTGGATGGCCTAATGAAGATCACGCTTTCTCGCTATGAAGGAAAGATCAATGCGCTACTTTCAAAGTTTGGGGCATCGTTTACGCTTGAGAAGCTAGACGCCAACTATCGTGGGGGAGCTCCCAGAAGTGAGTATGGAATAAATCTGCGTGGCAAGTCAGTTGAGTTGGATGGACAAGGCGTTTCATTTGGAACTGCTTTGAGCGAGGGTGACAAGCGGACACTGGCTTTTGCATTCTTCGTAGCTTCAACATTGGCGGATCCAAATCTTGGTGCAAAGGTCGTGATTATCGATGACCCTATGTGCAGTCTCGACTCAAATCGCCGAAACCAAACAAAACTTGTTATAAAGGAGATTTTTCAGGCTGCTGCTCAAACAATTATTTTAGCGCACGACGCCTATTTCCTAAAGGCGGTTCGGGAAGCGTTGACACCAAATGACGGGTCGGCTCCGCCAGCTGCATTTCAAATGAGGTTTGCGCCGAAAGGATACACAGACTTTGCCGCAATCGATTTGGATCAAGAGTGCGAGTCTGTTTACTACAAGCATCATAGGTTGGTGTCAGAATATGTGTCAGGAGCCTCTTCCGATGATCAGGTCACCTCGAAGTCCGTTCGACCCATGATCGAGGGTCATCTCCATAGGCGCTTTCCTGGGTTGATCCCACAAGGGCTTATGTTCGGCCAAATTCTTTCCTTTATTGAGGATACTGCTAAACCGCATCCGACTGAATCCGTCCTTCCGCTAATGAGCGAACTTAGGGAAATTAATGGCTACGTCGGACAGTTCCATCATGATACCAATCCCGACGCGGATAACACGGTGGTCGTTTCTGCGGAATTGAGAACGTACGCGGACCGTGCGTTGAAGGTAATTTATAAAGGGGCTGTCTGATTTGCTGGAAGCCATGATCACCGAAGACCAACTCGAACAGCTTGCCATTCAGTGGTTCCAAGACACGGGGTGGAATTACGACCATGGTGCGGTGATCTCGCCGGAAGGCGTGGCGGCGGTGCGATTGAACCAGGCCATTCCCGAGGAGGCGTCTTCAACTCACAAGGATTCCTTGTCAGGTAAAATCAAATCAAAAGGATGCTGAACCCATGAGCGACGAACCATTACCCAATTCGGAAATCATCCTTTACCAGACGGAGGATGGTAGGACGCGTGTGCAGTGCCGGTTTGAAAATGAGACGGTTTGGCTGACGCAGGCCCTTTTGGCAGAGCTGTTCGAGATTGGCGTCAACACGGTAAATTACCACTTGAAGACCATCTTTGCCGAAGGAGAACTGCGCCCGGAGGCAACTATTCGATATTATCGAATAGTTCGAACCGAGGGCGCGCGGCAGATCACCCGGCAGATCTAGCACTACAACCTGGACGCCATCCTCGCGGTCGGTTTCCGCGTGCGCAGCCATCGCGGCACGCAGTTTCGCCAGTGGGCCATTGGTCGTTTGAATGAGTATCTGGTGAAGGGTTTCACCATGGACGATGAGCGGCTCAAGAACCCGCCGGGAAAGGATCAGAAAGATTACTTCGACGAGCAACTGGAGCGCATCCGTGACATCCGATCCTCCGAACGGCGCTTTTACCAGAAGGTGCTAGATATTTACGCGACGAGCGTGGACTACACGCCGAACACGGAGGTGTCGCAGCAATTTTTCGCCACGGTGCAAAACAAGATGCACTGGGCGGCGCACGGGCAGACGGCGGCGGAGGTGATTCACGCTCGGGTGGATGCCGGAAAGCCGTTGATGGGACTGCAAACCACGCGGCCCGGCGGCATCATCCGCAAGGAGGATGTTTCCATCGCCAAAAACTACCTCGACGGTGAGGAACTCGATACGCTGAACCGGATCGTGACCGCCTACATCGAATTTGCGGAACTGCGGGCACTGCAACGCAAGGTGATGACGATGCGGGACTGGATCACCAAGCTGGATGAATTCCTGAAACTTTCCGAGCATGAGCTACTGGATCATGCGGGTAAGATTTCCGCCGAACAGGCGAAGATGAAAGCGGAGCTGGAATATGATCGCTACCGAGTGTTCGTCGATTCGCAACCACGTCTCGTCGATCTGGATTTTGAGAAGGCGGTATCGAAATTGAAGAATCTACCTAAGCCAAAGAAACCAAAGAAATGAAGCTGGATGATTTGAGTCGTGAAGAACTCTACGAAAAAGTTTGGTCCAAGCCTGGGATCAAGCTTTCGGAGGAATTCGGCATTTCGGACGTGGCCATCGCCAAACGCTGCCGCAAGTTGAATATCCCGAGGCCACCCCGTGGTTATTGGGCCAGGATTGAGGCTGGGCAACGTCCGAAACGGTCTGCTCTGCCGCTGGTTTACGAGCAGGCATTGGTCAAGAAAGTCCGCGAATTCAAGGATCAAAGCCTGATGTTGCCAGAGGATTCCGCGCCTCTGCATGCCTTGGCTGAGGAATTCCTCAAGGCGGCGAAATCCGCCAGTCTGAGTTACGACAAGAAACGAATCCATCTCCGGGAGCGTTCCGTCCCCGAGGCCGACATCAGCAAGGGAATGGTGCTGCGGGCTGCACAGGCGTTTCATGTATTGCTTCAAGTGGCGGAACCGCTGGGCATCCATTTTCGCCGCTCTCAGAGTTCGTATGATGGAGGGCATTTTAGGAAGGGAAATGATCGCCTCCATTTCAAGATCGAAGAGAAATTGGTGGCCAAGCCTGAGACAGGTGGACGACGGCGGACCTATTACGCGAATTCGCAGGAAAACACGGTGCCCTGTGGCTTTCTAACATTTACATTGAAGACCGAGCGTTACGGATCGTCCGGAACCAAAACTTGGGAGGAGAATGAAAAGAATCCGTTGGAAAAGGTTCTGGCGGAGATGGCTAAATTCATCTGCAATCATTACATGGAGGCTCAAAAACGACGGGAAGCCGAAGTGATCGAACGTGCGAAGCAGCGGGTGGAGTCGGAACGACGGCATCAGGAGTATCTCCGGGAAGAGGAGATCCGCCGCAGCAAAGAGGCGGAAGAAAAGCATGCGAAAGCGTTGGAATTGGCCGAGCAGCAACGCCGGGATGATCTGGTCAAGGCGGCCGAATGGTGGCGACTGCATCAGTCGGTGGCAGGTTTCAGCGCAGAGTGCGAGCAACGCTGGCTCGCTACTCAGGGAGGAAAACTGACGGATGAACAGAAGGATTGGATGACATGGGCACGAGCCGAGGCTGGGGCATTGTCACCGTTTGAAACCGGTTATCCCGACCCACTCGCAGATGGAGGATTTGATCCGGCGTCAGTGACGTTTGGAGGACCTTATCCCGCGACACGGAAGTTTCCGCGTCCTCCGACCATGCCTGAAATTCCCGCCCCTGTGGTGGTCAAGTCAGGCTATGAATCATCCAGTTACCAGCCTCCACCTCCAAGCCCTTATCCATTCTGGCTCAGGCATCCGCACCGTTAGATCATGATCACCGAAGACCAACTCGAACAGCTCGCCATCCAGTGGTTCCAGGACACTGGCTGGAACTATGTCCATGGAGCGGTGATCGCGCCGGAAGGCGTGGCGGCGGAGCGGGAGGATTTCCGGGCGGTAGTCTTGAAGGCGCGCTTGGCGGAGTCGGTGCGGCGCTTGAATCCAAAGCTTCCAGAATCTGCGGTGGAAGAAGTGGTTCATGTGGTTACGAAGTCGGAACATCCGTCGCTCACCCAAAGCAATCGTGCGTTTCATCGTTATTTGATGGATGGGGTGCTGGTTGAGTTCACTAACATGCGGGGCGAGAAGGAGGCGGATTATGCGCAGTTGATCGATTTCACTTCGGCGAGTAGTAACGATTTCTTGGTGGTAAATCAGTTTACGATCACCGGAACGAAGAAACCGCGTAGGCCAGATCTGGTGTGTTTTGTGAACGGGCTTCCGCTGGGATTGATTGAGCTGAAAAATCCGACGGATCAGCAAGCGGACGTGTGGAAGGCGTTTGATCAGCTCCAGACCTACAAGGCAGAGATTTCCGATCTACTCATTTACAACGAGGCGCTGGTGGTGAGTGACGGTATGAACGCACGAGTGGGATCACTGACGGCGAGCAAGGAATGGTTCATGCCGTGGCGGACGATTTCTAACGAAAACGACAAACCTCAAGTGGAGTTCGAGCTTGAAAAAATCGTAAGGGGATTTTTCCGTCCGGATCTGTTTCTCGATTACGTTAGGTATTTCGTGCTCTTCGAGCAAGATGGGGACGGGTTAATCAAGAAGATCGCGGGCTATCACCAGTTCCACGGTGTTAGGGAAGCCGTGAGGGTGACCTTGATTGCTGCGGAGACGGAGGAAAAAGGAAAGTTACGAGAAGATAGAGCGACCTATGGCAAAGAAGTGGTCCCGGGATCAAAGAAGGCAGGAGTCTTCTGGCACACACAGGGCAGCGGCAAAAGTATCTCGATGTGCTGTTATGCAGGAAAGCTGCTGCAACAACCAGCGATGAACAATCCAACACTGGTTGTGGTGACAGATCGCAATGATCTAGACGGTCAGCTTTACCAACAGTTCTGCAGTGCGAAGGATCTACTCAAGCAGACACCCGAACAGGCCGACAGTCGCGAGCAACTCCGCGAGATGTTAGCTTCACGAAAAGCAGGCGGGATCATTTTCACGACCATTCAAAAGTTTTCTCTCGAAGATAATGAGGCGGCGCATCCCTCACTGTGTGATCGGACTAACGTTGTGGTTATCTCAGACGAGGCACATCGCTCGCAGTATGGAATGAAGGCGAAGCTCAATAAGAAAACGGGCAACTACACTTTTGGCTACGCAAAGCACATGCGAGACGCGCTTCCAGGTGCCTCGTTCATCGGTTTCACAGGCACGCCGATTGAAAAAGACGATGCGAACACCAAGGCCACATTCGGCGACTACGTTTCCATCTACGACATTGAAGATGCGAAGGAAGATAAGGCTACTGTTCCTATCTATTACGAAAGCCGATTGGCAAAACTCGATATCAACCGCGAGGAGATCGAGCGACTGAATCAGGACGTTGAGGAAGTCATAGAAGATGAGGAAGACGTCTCAGCACGGGAGAACACCAAGGGTAAGTGGGCGCAGCTCGCTAAACTGGTAGGTGCGAAGGAACGGATCGAGGAGATCGCCGCGGATTTAATCGAGCATTATGAAACGCGAACCAGCGTGCTTGAAGGCAAAGCGATGATTGTAGCGATGAGCCGCGATATCTGCGTGAGTCTTTTCGATGAAATCATCGCGTTGCGTCCGGAATGGGCGGGAACAAAAATTACAAAAGACGGCAAGCAAATAGGCTGGAACCACGAAGACGGAGCCATCCGTATCGTGATGACTGGCACGGCATCAGATAGGGCAGGGATTCAAGATCATGTTTTCAGTAAAGCGCAGAAGAAGCGTTTGGAGCGTCGCTTCAAAGATCCGAAAGATCCGCTGAAATTGGTGATCGTGCGCGATATGTGGCTGACAGGTTTCGATGCGCCTTGTTGCCACACGATGTATGTGGATAAACCGATGTCGGGACATAATCTGATGCAGGCAATTGCACGGGTAAACCGGGTGTTCAAAGGTAAAGAAGGCGGTCTAGTAGTCGATTACATCGGAATCGCAGCAGAGCTCAAAAACGCACTGGCAACCTATACCCAGGCAAAAGGCAAAGGGGAACTGACACTCAAAGCTGATAAGGCACTGGAAAAGCTGCTAGAAAAAGTGGATGTGCTGCACGGGCTTTTTCATGGGTTCGACTATAGCCAGTTTAAAACGAACGCTCTCAAGCTATTGCCGGATGCAACCAATCACATTCTAGGCTTGGAAAAAGATGGTGAGCGGAATGGCAAGAAACGTTTCCTCGATGCCATGGCAGCCGCAAACGTGGCGTATTCGCTCTGCTCAACTTTGGACGGAGCAAAGGCTATGCATCTTGAGTTGGCGTTCTTCTCGGCCATTGCCGGAGTGTTGCGGAAGCACGGCATGACGGATAAGAAACGCACCGAGGAGCAGAAGAGTTCTGCGCTGAAACAGATTCTCGATAACGCCGTGAAGGCGGAAGATGTGCAGGATATTTTCAAGATGGCTGGATTAGATCAGCCGAACATCGGTATTCTTTCCGATGAATTTTTAGAAGACGTGCGTCGGATGGAACGGAAAAATCTTGCAGTGGAGCTGCTAGAAAGACTGCTGCTAGACAAGATCAAGGCGCAGACTCGGACGAATCTGGTCCAGGAAAAGAAATACAGCGATCGCCTATTAGAAGCGCTGCGTAAGTATCACAACCGGATGATCGAAAGCTCACAGGTCATCGCTGAGATGATCGAGATGGCGAAGGAGATGCAAGCAGCGTTGAAACGCCACGAAGAGCTCGGACTCAATCCGGATGAAGAGGCGTTTTATGATGCCTTAGCAGAGAGACCGGAAGTTCTACTGAACATGGGCGACGCGACTTTAAAAAAACTCGCTAGCGAACTGACTGAAAAACTACGCAACAGCACGACGGTAGATTGGCAATTCCGTGACAGTGTGCGAGCGAAGATGCGGATTCTCATTCGTCAGCTTTTAAGAAAATACAAGTATCCACCAGAAGGTTACGAGGATGCGATTGCACTGGTGCTGAAACAGGCAGAGGCTCTGGCGGATGATTGGACGGTGGGGTGAAGTCGACTACGTCTGTTAGATCTCGATCTCACCTTCAAAAACAAAATCAGCCGGGCCGGTGAGGGTGACGTTTTTGAAAGTTTGATCGCCGGATTTTTCGAAACCGATGGTCAGAGTATCGCCGCCTTCGACATCGACTTTGATCGGCGATTCTGCGCCGGTGAGCAAGTGGTGCACGAGTGCGCAAGCGACCATGCCGGTGCCGCAAGCGAGGGTCTCGTCCTCGACTCCACGTTCGTAGGTGCGGATAGAGATGTGATCGGGGGCGAGCACTTTCGCGAAGTTTGCGTTGGTTCCGTTGGGCGCGAAGTGTGAATGAAAACGCACGCCACGACCCACGTTGAACACATCGGTGTTTTCCAAATCGTCCACGAAGCTAACGACGTGAGGCACGCCGGTGTTGAGGAAATGGAGCGCGCCGGAAAAGCCATCGATTTTTGCGGGAGTGTTGAGCGCGAGATCTTTTGGTTCCGACATCGCGATGCGGACTTCTTCGCCGACGATTTCAGCGGTGAGTGTTCCGGCGATGGTTTCGAAAGAGACGCTAGAAGGAAGTTCTTCATCTTCGTTGCCAAGGTGCGCGGTAAAGAATCCAAAGCAACGCGCGCCGTTGCCGCACATTTCGGCTTCGCCGCCATCGGCGTTGTAGTAGCGAAATTTGTAGTCGGCTCCTTTTTCGGCTGGCTCAACCGCTAACAAACCATCGGCACCAATCCCGCGATGACGATCGCAGAGCGCGGCGATGGTGTCATCGTCGAGGGAGATCGATAAGTCGCGGTTGTCGATGACGATGAAATCGTTACCGGCGCCATTCATTTTGTAAAAATGTAAAAGCATATGAAGAGTGAATGATGAATAGTGAAGAGTGAAGGTAGGGCGCTATCGCCGAGAGCGCCGGATGGAATGGAGAGTTATTTGTGAATCTACGGACGACGTATAAGCTCAGAGGCTGATAATCAAGTGCAAGAAAGCCTTTTCTCTGGATTCTGGACTCTGGGCTCTTAGCTCTTCGCTCTTATAGCATCAATCAAAGGCTTCGCGAAATCCCTGACGGCTTGGGCGGGGTTGGTGAGATTTTCCTCGATGCGTTTGACGATGGCTGAGCCGACGATCACGCCGTCGGCGGATTTGGCGACTAGGGCGGCTTGTTCGGGGTTTGAAATGCCGAAACCCACACAGACGGGAATGTTGGTGTATTGTTTGATGGCCGCGACCTGGGCGGGGATGGTGGCTGCTGGTGCGGAATGGCCGCCGGTGACTCCGCTTCGTGAAAGGGCATAGATGAAACCCTCGGCTTTTTCGGCGAGCATTTTGATGCGATCCGGTGGGGTCGATGGTGCGATCAGGCGGATGTGGGAGAGGGCTTTATTTTCCGCAAGCTCAGCGGAGAGTTCGGCTTCGTCTGGGGGAAGATCCAAAAGCAAAATCCCATCTGCGCCGGCAGCAACTGCATCTTTTTGGAAACGAGAAAAGCCGTAGGTGAAAATCGGGTTCAGGTAAGTGAACATGACGATAGGGGTTTTGTCGTTTTTTTCGCGAAACGCTTTGATCAGTTCAAGCGTCCGAGCCGTGGTCATGCCTGATTTCAGAGCACGATCGGCAGCCATCTGGTTGACGATTCCATCGGCCAGCGGATCGGAAAACGGCATGCCGAGTTCGATCACATCGGCGCCAATATCCGCTAGGGTAAGCATCACCTCCAGAGAAAGTTCAAACGAAGGATCGCCAGCCGCCACATAGGCAATGAAGGCTTTTTGATTCAGCTTTTTGAGAGTGGCGAACGTATCGTCGAGGCGCATACGGCGAAGCTAAGCTTCAATTTTCAAATTCCAACTTTCAAATTTCAAATTTCAAAAGATTTGATGTGAAGCGTCTGATAAATCGCTGCATTCATTGAGATTTGGGATTTGAAATTTGAAAATTCAAGAACTCCACCAGGTCTTTCCTCGATTTTTTGAGGTCAGCTGGGTTGGTGTAGAACATGTGGCCGGCATCGTAATAGGTGTATTTCACCTGATTCAGCAGAGCGGGGGAGGTTCCGGTTAGCTGGCGGAACGAGTAAGCGACGCCTTCGGGTGGGGTTGCTAGATCGGTGTGGGCGCCCATGACCAGGATTTTCAATTTCGGGTTATCGCGCATGGCAGTTGCGAGGCTGGTGGTCAGGTTCACGATGCGGTTATCAGCTCCGTATTTCCATGGATACACTCCGGATGTTAGAATTTCGTAGGGTTGGTCTTCTTTCCAACCGAGTTCGTCGCCGAGGTAAGTCAGCATGGCTGTGGAAAATGCCTGATAGGCTAAGGAGTAAGACGGATCGTATTCGGCCGATGCTGCGGCGGGATCGGTCACATCCCAAGCGACCCGTGCATCGAAGCGACCGATGACTTTTCCTTCGGCTCTGAGGAGTTCAGCACGGAAAGTGGATGGATCCAGGCACAACTGATGTTTTTTCCAGATCTCCGCTGAAACGCCGGTTAGTTCGGCAAGTTTCGCTGCGGTTTTTTCAAATTCCTCAGGTTTGATTTCGTTGCCTTTCAACAACGCAAGCCCGTAATCGCCGTAGGCAAATTCCTTGGCGCTTTGGTAAATGGCATCGCGTTCACCTTTGATTTTTCCGTGATGCAGGGCCGTTGTCGCAAAAGTTGGGAGATAGACTTGATAGGAAAGCTGACTGCCTTGAGCCGCCACGAGAGTGCGGAAATCGAGCAAAGTTGAAAGCATCACCACTCCGTTCAAGCTCATACCATAACGATCCTGCAGATGATCCGCTAATCCAGCCGCACGGACGCCGCCGTAGGATTCGCCGCAAAGATATTTCGGCGAGCTCCAGCGATTATTGTTAGTGATCCACATCCGAATGAAATCGCCAACGGATTCGATATCCTCATTCAACCCGTGAAATTCCTTTTCCTCCGCTTTTCCAGCCGCACTGCTGTAGCCAGTGGTCACGGGATCGATGAATACAAGATCGCACACATCCAAGATGCTCTGATCATTATCGATCAAACGGGCAGGGGGCGTGACGGGTTGAGTGCCATCGCCGGGCAAATCCAATCTCCGAGGCCCAAGAATTCCAAGATGCAACCAAACAGCAGAAGACCCAGGGCCGCCGTTAAAAGCGAACATGGCGGGTCGTTTGGAAACGTCTCCCGCATTTTCACGGGTGTAACTCGTGTAGAAAATCGAGGCACGCGGCTCGTTTTTCTTATTCTTCAACACGATTTTTCCAACTGTCGAAACGTAAGCGATATCCTTGCCATCGATCTTCACCGAAGCCTTTTTCTGGATAGGCTCAACGGGTTTTTCCTCAACGACAGGGGGCTTTTTCTCTTCAGCGGCGGGCTTTTCCTGAGCATAGGCTGGGGCTGATATGAGGATCAGCAGGGGGAAAATCGTTTTAAGTAAGGGACGGGTCATGTTGGAATGTTCTTTAGATCATCGACGGATTCTGGATTCTGCAAAGCGGGAAAAATTCAAATCTGCACGGTTTTGAATCGATCACCACAGCGGATCTTATCTAAATTTCCGCCGACATGATCGAATGCACCGGACTCAATGGAAGCGACGCGTTGTCGTTTATCGATGATCTGGCAGCACTGCGATGCCGGGTTTTCCGGGAATATCCTTATCTCTACAGCGGCGATCTTGGCTACGAACGCGAATATCTAGCACATTACACAGAGTCGAAAAACGCGTTTCTGGTAATCGCAAAATATGAGGATCAAATCGTCGGGGTTTCGACCTGCTTACCGTTGGTCGAGGCCGATCCGGCATTTCAGGCGCCATTCAGCGAGGCTGGTTACGATTTATCGAAAATCGGCTATTTTGGCGAATCTGTGCTTTTACCAGAATTCCGCGGGCACGGCGTCGGGCATCGGTTTTTTGACCTGCGTGAGCAATGGGCGCTGAAACATCATTTTACGATCACCACATTTTGTTCAGTGATCCGAACCGATGATCATCCAGCGCGGCCGCTCAACTACAGATCGCACGATTCGTTCTGGAACAATCGAGGCTACAAACGTCACGACGAACTCATCGCGAAACTCGACTGGCCGGAAATCTCTAATTCGGATGATGATGCAGATTCTATCGAAATCCCGCATAGACTCGTTTTTTGGCTTAAACCGTCCTTGTGATAGCTTGGGGCTGGATTTATGACAACTTGTTACAATATATGTAATGCAAAGTAGAAAAAAGGTTGACATTGCCTCTTGCTAAACCTGCTTTTTTGTGCTTCTTTTTTGCATCGAAAGTTTTCCGTAAAGCAGTTTCCTTTCGACCCGCCCCGACTGCCCGTCAGCAGTCGGGGCATTCTTTTTTGTTTGACGATTTCAACAAAATACGCTTTTCGTTTTTCAGTCTTCAAGGACTCCAATTCTGATGGATTGGCCACAACGAATGAAAATTGCTTTACATCTTGAGGGGACTTTCCCCGTTAGTTTGCCCCCTCTCGGCAAAGCGCAACCTGCGCCCCGAGAATGAGGAATGGCGCGATACTGACAAAATCGGCTGAGGGTAGCTCGGCGCGCAGGTTGCAAACGCCAACCTTCATCTTGACCGAATTCGCGGTCTATGAAGTCACCGGATCGCCTGACTTGGTGATTCCCTACCTCAAGCAAGCTGTTGCTCTTGCCAAGGTTCATCCTGAGAATTTCACCAAGAAGTTTTTCAACTTCATGGATTCCTCTTTGATGGCTCTCAATTTTGATGCTCTCCAATATCTCCGAAATGCGGAAATCATTGGATTGAGTGAATACCCGATTCCTCTCGATTGGATGGCTCAAATGTATCGAACGAGGGAGGCGTGGTCATGAATTACGCTCTCATGTATGAAAAGCGAGAAGCATCAAAGAAGCGCAAGCTTCTCCATGATCGTTCCGTTACTGACGAGCGTCTCGCAGTTTACAAGCTCAATCCTGCCACAACTTTTCCTTCTCTTACCCTCTCCGCACAGCCTGACGAGAATGCTTTAATTGCCGCCCGTGCTGGGTTACGGCAGACCGCGAGTCTGAGGCGCAACTCTTCGTCACGCTGTGCGGGTTCAACTCTTCATGTTAGATTTCAAGATTCCCCAAATTGGTTGACCCCTTCTGGTGTCTATAAGAAACGCCGTATTATTGAACGCCTCGGTATGCCTGATGTAAAAGGTCGTCGGTTCATTACTCTTACTCTAGACCCTGACCAATTCGGGGGCTGTCCTATTTCTGGCTATGAGGAAGGAAAGGCTCAACTTCGCCGCTTTCTTGAAGCTGGTCGCCTTTCTGGTCTTTGGGCTCGTTCTGCTTATTGGTGCTGGAAACTAGAATTTCAGAAAAATGGTTGGGCTCACTGGCATTTGATAATTGATCGAACCGCAAAATTTAAATCTGATGAACTCTCGAAAGTTGCTTCTCTATGGTCTCTCGGTCGCGTTAATGTCCGCCGGATATCTGTTTCTAAATTCGGATACCAGTTTAAGTATGCCTTTAAAGGAGTTTTTCAGGACGATAATCAAGATGATGGGCTATGCGTGCCGCAATGGTTTCTTGATCACTACAAGCCTCCATTAGACGGTAAAAAAGCCTCTTCATATGCAAGGGTTCGTTTTTGGCAAACGTCCAAAGGCTTTTACACTGGTAAGCCTGTTAGACATTCAACTATCAAACCTCAAGTTTCTTCAATCATTCCGCGCACGGTTCGCGCTATCCTCGAGGAACGTTCCTCTTCAATTCTTCTCATCGCCCGTGATCGTCTTGGGCGTTATTGCAAATCTGTTAGGGTTCGGCTTGCTGTCGATTTCCAAGGATTTGCAAGATTTCACTCTTGGGACTCAGACAACGGCGCAGCTACTACGCTTAGCTTTCGCTCGTTCATGTGTGATCCTCAGACAATAAAAAACAAACTGTTAGAAAAATACGAAATATGGAAACTAAATCAAATACTGGAAATCAACAAAATGTCTCTTCATCTGGCTCTAAAGTTCAGGACGCTGCGTCAAACTCTGGAAACTTGCTAGGCCGTGCCGATTACGGTATGCATGTAACTGGCCGTATCGACTCAATTACTGAGGTAGAGCATCGTGCTGGAAACTCTACTGGTGGCAAAGCCTACTCATTCTATCAGCAAGTTGCATCTGTCACTCTTGGCGGTTCTATTGTCGAGGTTGTCTTTCGTGCTGACTCCGAGCCTAAAGAAGCTCTCTGCAAATACGAACTTGATCAGGTCGTTCGCTTCAAGGTTCAAAATCCTAGAATTTTCAACGGCAAAGTATCGTTTGACCTTGCTAAATAAAGATAAACCCATCGTCACGGCGTAGCCGTGATGATGGGTTTTCCTTTCCTTGTTTATTAAAACCATAACTGACAGAACCTAAATTTTTTCCCCTTTCCTTTCTGAGTTCTCCCGAATGATTTCGGATTTCCAGAAAGAAAAAACAAACATCGAAACAAAATGGACTGGTATTTATTCAGCGTTGCCGCTCTCGGCTTGTCGTCTTCGATGGCGATAATCGCAGTGCAAGCTGCTGTGAGACGTGCGATTGATTCAGTCTAACTCATTACGAAAAATGGATACAGCAATTACTACTGCCATTACTTCCGTGGGCACAACTATCACCGGAGTAGGCACGGCAGCGATGGCAATCGTTATCGTGTTCCTCATCTGGCGCAATGTGCGCAAGGCGGGTAACAAGGTCTAATCCTTGGGATTCTCGGCAGGCTCAAACCCTGTCGAGAATCAATCCCATTTTCTTCTCATCAAAATTAAAACGAAAAAATATGGAATTAGAGATTACAAATGCAACCTCCAACGTAGAAACAGTTATCACTGGCATTGCTTATGCAGCTATGTCTATTGTGATTGTTTTTATGATCTGGCGCAATATCGGCAATGCCGGAAACAAGGTCTAATCCTTGTGATTCTCGGCAGATTAAAACCCTGTCGAGATTTTATCCCATTTTTTTACCTCAACTTTCTCATGTATGGCTCAACAACAACTAAATGCATTATTACAGATAGCCGATCATCTCGAAACGGTTATCGTAATCCTTTCCATTCTTTCTGGTTTCGTGGTTGGTGGATTCTTTGGGTTGTGTGCGCTCAAGTGGATCGCTTAGAAGCTCAAATTTTTTCGCAATCAACTACTGTCGCCTCAAACAATAGCAGCGGTGACGGTTACTCAGCAAGGCGGCATGTTCGCATAACTGGTTATCCTGCCGGTATGCAAGTTAAAGCTAATGGCTATTCCTTTAACTCTACGGGCTCTGCTTTTTCCACTGGCGTGTGGACTTCGCTAACCGCACCGCCTCCTATTGTTCTTGTCGCTCCATCCTCTCCCTTTATCTGGGCTGGTCACACTACCACTACACCTCAAGTTGCTAACTCGCCATCGAAAAGCGTTACTATTGAATATCGACTCAGCGGTGCTGCCCCTACTCAAACATTTACTTATGAAATCCCAACTGCTACCTGTTCTTTAACTTTCGGAGGAACTACCGCTTTTTTCGTTAAAAACTTCGCTGATTTAGAGCTTGCTTGGAATTCTACAGATGGAAATTGGACTGTTACCGATCCAATCGTGACACCTCCCGTCATTAACAACCTCGCCAAGTTCTATGGTAAAGACATCTCGATTCCCTATTATGTCGAAGGCACTGCCTCAACTGTCACCATCGGCATTGGTGGTCAAACCCTTACTTTCCCCGTAGATCACTCTTTAGGCGGTACTGGTGGTCTTGCAATGCTCAATCTCCCTGTTCCTAACGGCTGGGATGGGACTGCAACCATTAACGGGCAAGTCATAGCCATTGCCCCTCGTATCGCCTATACGGGCATTCCTACGATGGCAAATTATGCCAATCCCTACCTCGCCCCTACTGACCTTCCCTTGGGCATGACACGTGGCATTCTTCCCCTTCCTGCGGGCATGACTGAATCTTACTGGTTTGGACTTCCTGCGGGTGTCAATTCCACTACTCGCTTACCTATGCCTGCGGGGATCGCTTCAATTTCTTCAACTCAAGTAATCGGGGGGGAACTTCCTGTTTCATCCACTACAACTGGCGGTGTCCGCTCTTGGACTACTGCAAGTTCTGGCTCATCTCCAAGCACGGTCACAACTGTAACGGGTGGCACTAGAGAGGGTACAACTGTTCCAACGGGTGAAGTCGCATCTGATGCGGTGCTAGATTCTGGTATGGGTGCACCAGCAACTGAGGTGAATGTAGGCACGGGCTTGGCTGCATACGGCACAAAATGGGATTCTCTCAAGCTCGCGATAGATAATAAATTTGGAGATTTCCAACCTCTCGCAACTGGTTCAATTCCCAAGGCAACTATTTTTTCCATGACGTTAAATCTCGGAATGTTCGGCAATCGTGCTGTTGAATTGGATTTAACGGGTGAGCCTTTCGCAACTGCTCGCGTGCTTGCTTTGGCTTTCGTTACTTACTTTGCGGCAATGTGGTTTATCAATTTCATTAAGATTTAACTATGGCACTCCCCTCTTTATCTTGGCTTTCCCGTGTTGGTGAATCGGCACTAAAGGCAATCCCCTTTTTCGGTTCTGCTTTCGGCTTTGTCGTCTTGATTCTAGACATCGGCGAAAGGGTTCTTGTGGCCGGTATTAATTTCGCCACGTCTTCAGTGAATGCTATCGACACAAGCGCATTCTCTAACGTTTCATTCGCTGCGATTACTGGCATTGCATATGCAAACGCTGTTTTTCCCCTGTCTGAATTCGTTTCGATTTGGACGGCGGTTTTTACTGCTGCGGGTTCTGTGATAGTTATCCGCTGGGTTAAATCATTCATTCCAACGGTCTCCAACTGATGCAGCCTAACAATTCCAGATTCTGGCTCTTTGTTCTTCCTGCTCTCTTCGTCTATGTCCTTTACCTTTATCAATTATGATTCGCTACGTTACCGGCACGCTGGGAGCTGGAAAGACTTTCCATTCAACTCGTTTGCTCATCGAACATCTGACCAAGGGCGGCGTTGTCGTCACGAATATAGAATGTGAGTTCGAGAAAATTCAGCGTCTCGTTGCTTCGCGTTCTAAGGTATGGATCGAACGTGATCAACTTCGTGTATTTGATCCAGAGCTTACGCCTGATTGGCAAACTGTCATTCCGTGGGGTGAAGCTGAAGGGCAAGTCTTAGTTGTGTTAGATGAAGCGCATCTTTTCTACAATTCGCGAGATTGGGCAACTACTGCGGCAGCTAATAAGCACTTGCTCTCTTTTCTGACTCAATCCCGAAAGGCTGGTGTCGATGTCCTTTGGATTACTCAAGACAGCGGCAACGTCGATAAGCAATTCCGTGTGCTCGCTGAGTGGGAGCTTGCAATAATCAACGTTAAACACCTTCCGCTCGGTTGGCTCGGTATGCTGCCTTTTAAAGCCTATTGTGTGAAACACATTTCAAGCCGTGGTAACTTCCTAGTGAAAAAAGAATGGTGGCTTTATAACAAGTATCTTTTCGGCACTTATAAAACATCTTCAATGCTCAACTCATCCATGCGCGAAATGGCGTCAAAAGTAGAGCGGTGTGGATTCCGTGAATTGTCAAAAGTCACCTTAAAGCAATCCTTCAATCTCAAGCTTTCCGATATTCTAACTGAACTTAAAACTTCAATCCCTAAATTCCTCAAATCATGAGACTCTTAATTATTGTTGCTCTAATTGCTTTCGGTGCGTGGTGGGGCTTCGGCAAGGTCAAAGATGCTGCCACCTTCAAAGACGCTAAAAAACAAATTGCTGAGGTTGCTAACCCTGAAAAGAAAGCCTCAATGGATCCTTTCACTCCATCGGTGAAGGATGGGCTCGCTTCGCCTAAATCTGCGGACACTAAAAAAGTTTCTCGTGTTGTTAGTTTCAAATATCGCAACCCTCCCACAACTGAATTTCTCACCTCCCTTTCCGCTTTCGATGTTGAACTTGCTTACGATCCGTCTTCCCGTTCTGTCCTTCTCCGTGGGGAAGCTGAAAACGTTCTAGATGTCGCTGACCTTCTAGCCTCTGGTGATTTGATTCCAGACTTTTGCTCTGCCCGTGCATGGGTCATTTTCATTTCAGACAATGACGCATCGGGCTATGATCTAACGGCTGCGCTTTCTTCGCTTACTTCGACTCCCCTTTCTGGCTCTTTGGATTCTAACGGGCTAATTTTTAACGTTCCACTTGGTGACTTGTCGGCAGCGTTAAATATTCTCACAACTGATTCACGGGTTGAGCTTGTCCAGCAACCTCATTTAAGATTGATGGATTCTGTGTTATCTAAAGTTGAAAGCCTCGAGGAAGTGCCGATCCGTTCAACTACTGTTTCTAATGGGCTCGCAACTGCCTCCATCGAGTATAAACGGGTGGGTTTATCTATGGAGATTACCCCACATTTTTTAGCAAGTGAACGGGTTCGTTTGGCTGTCAAACAAACTGGTGGTTTGGTTGGTCGATCTGTTGAAATTGACGGCGCTGAAGTGCCGGTCCTTCAGACTCAAAACGTAGAAACATCTGTTGAACTTACTGTGGGTCAATCTGCTGTTCTCGGTGGTGTTCGTTCTTCGCGTGTTCGCAAGATTAAGGGTGTCTTTCGCGATACTACCGAAATTGAGAGCGGTACTCTGTTTGTGTGTCTTTCGCTTTATGAGGATACCCCTCGGGCAATCGCGGTTTCTCCTGAGTGGTTCTCTGAGGTCGATGAAATGCTACTACCTGCAAAGGGCGTTCTTCCAATTACTGTTAAATAAATTTACTATTTCTATGAATGCACTTCGCCGAATTTTCTCTTGGTTTCTAAGTCTTAATTTTACAAATAAGGCTTACTATTGGCAATCTTCACATGATCTCGTTGAGGACTGGTATAATGATGTTCGTCTCATTGAATGGAAACTTCCACTTAGCTCTACCTCTTATTTGAGCCTTGTATCACAGTCTCAGAGAATCGTTCGCGAGCTGCGTTCAAGGGTCGCTTTTGCTGAACTCTATTACTCTAATGCAAGCCTCTATTCGGCTATTATGGGATTGCTCCTTGGCTTGTTCCTCGCACTCTTTTTTTAGCGCGCTTCCTTTCAATTTCACGTCTCTAACAGAAATCTAACAGTTAAAAATAGTTGAAAATAATTCTTGCAATTACTTAATGATAGGTTATCTTCTTCTTAGTTATGAAAATTAAACAATACTTCGTCAGGGTTCAAGGCACTGAAATTTGGGTTCGTTTGTTTAAAGTCGATCTTGACCAGCTTAAAAAATCTGGACATCAATTAGTTTTTGTAGAGGGTTTCGATTCAATCTACGTTTCTATCGAATCATGAAAATTACTTGTCCTCATTGTGGCGATGTCTTTGATCTTCCTGATTCACCTGCAGGTATTCTTGGGTCTATGACATCTACAGCTAAGAAGAAATCTTCCGCCGAGAATGGGAAAAAGGGTGGTCGTCCCAAGATTCCTCGAACTGGGGAGATATTCACACTTGAAGATTACCTAGCTGATCCACGGGCTGGCACAGTCTATTGCGGTGTCAGAATCCCCTATATTCGCTTCAAAGATGATACCCGTTCCGATGTGACTCCGGAACTTGTGCGACACATTAAGAAGATTCGTAAGAACCTTGAAAAATAAAGGGCGGAGCCTTTAGCCCTCTTCGAGTTTCCGACTTGAGACTTCCGATTTTATCCCAGGTATTATTTCGGAAACAATGGCAGAGCGCGGGCGCGAACACTGTGAACCGTTGTAAATCCTTCGTGGTCGTTCTTTGTTCTGGCTCGTCCACCGGCATTCCCCTGCAGTCACGCACCCATTAATTACTATATCTTGCAAGGGTTCTAAAGCCATGTTAACCTTTTAGAATGCCGAAACCGAAAAAAAAGCTCTTAGATTCTGACAATTTCCCGCCTTCTCCATGGTTCAGGAAGTTGACCCAATCGCAACTGGATCGGCTTGAACTTTGGCGAGTCTTTTCCCTGTATCAAGGTGAGATTCTCCCCCCGCAATTAGCTGCGGATTATCTCCGTATGACTTCTGAGGGATTGCGAAAAGCTGCAGCTCGTGGATGGATTCAATTTATCCGAATTGGGCAAAATCGCTTTTATGGGAAAAAAAGTTTGGAGGTTTACAAGTTCACAAAGTCCCGAAAATTTCCGGAAAATCAGAGAATTCAGCAACATGAAAACGCCGAGTTCAAACTTGGCGATTCCCAAACTTAGCGTTTCTTTACTAACTGTTAGAAGCCGCAACCCTTTGATTTTCATACTATATGTAATGCCAAATCGTTAAATTTACTGAGATCACCGGGCTATTTCCCCTCATTTCAGAGTCAGGAAGTTGTGGTTTCGTGAAAAAACGAGTCGCCACAAATGAAAACTCTGATTAGGTTCATCGACATGGCTTCAGAAGAATCCGAGGATAAGCGTTACTGGATGCAACAAGCGGCGAAATTATCGCGCCGGATCAATCTAGCTTGGTTCTTGGACGGATTTGCGGGTCCTCTGCTGATTGCGGCTGTGATTGGGTCGGTTTTGGTTTTAGGTGCTCGTCGTGAATTTCCTGAACTACACCCTGCTATTTTAGGCGGATCTCTGGCTGCGGTATTCCTGATTCTTGGGCTAATTGTCCTGAAAAGAGCTTGGAAACGCTTTGAATCGCCTATCCAAGCGCTGGTTCGCATCGAGGCCACTCAACAGATGAATTCGGCGCTTTCCGCAGCTTCCGCAGGCATTGTGCCATGGCCAAATCGTCCGAAAAACCTCTCGGAATCGCTCAATTGGCACCTCCCAAAAACCCTTACCCCCCCTGCTGCGGCCTTGATTTTATTAGCTATTGGCCTACTGATCCCGATCAAAGCCAAGTCTCTCGACGACTCCCAAACCTCGCGTGAGCCACAGGCTTGGTCGCAGCTTGATTCCCAGCTTGAAAAGCTCACGGAAGACGCTTTGGTTGATGAGAAATATCTTGAGGATATGAAGGAGCGGCTCGATCAGCTCCGCGCTCAAGAAGAAGAACAATGGTTCAGCCACGCATCGCTTGAGGCCACGGACAGTTTGAAGGAATCGCACAATTCCAGTCTTGATGACCTTCAACAGGACCTCTCAGAGGCCGCTGAGGCCATGCAGGAGCTGACGGATGCTGCGAAAGATCTGAATTCCGAGCAGAAACAAAAGCTCGCAGAGCAGTTCGATGACGCCCTCCAAGGCTTACAAAACGGAGCCATGAAGCCGAATGAGCAGCTTTCGGATCAGCTTTCACAGCTCGACCCCAAGGAAATGGGCAATCTCAATCCTGAACAGCTCGAGCAACTGAAGGAGAACATGGAAAAACTCAAGGAATCGCTCAATGAAGCGGGCGAAGGCCAGGGCGATGATTGGGCGGATCAGTTGCTTGGAGATGGCGATGGCGAAGGCGAGGGCGAGGGTCAGGGTGAAGGCAAATGCCCTGGCGACGGAACTTGCCCCCACGGCGATGATTGTAAGGGAGAATGCCAAGGTGAAGGTGCCGGAAAAGGTGGTATACAGCGCGGACCTGGGCATGATCCCAATGTCCTGAGAAACCCAAAAGATCCTTTAGGTGTAGGTGATTTAGCTGCTCTCGAGGCTAAAGACCTTTCTCGCGCCTTGCCTGGCGACCTGCTTCAACTACAGGACGGAAAACACTCTGTTGATGAAAAAGCCACCACTCTATCCTCTGGCGGCCAAGCCACCAAAGGTGCTGGAGGCGATCGCGTCTGGAAAGAATCGCTCAATCCGGACGAGCAACGTGCCCTCAAAAATTATTTCAAGTAAGGTCAATTCACCTTACCATCCTTGATGACCAAGGTTCGATCACCGACCTTTGCGAGTCCTTGGTCATGGGTTACAACCACTAACGTAACTCCATGTTCATCAGCGAGTTGTAAAAGTATTTCCATGATTTCCTTACTCGTATTTGAATCGAGATTTCCGGTCGGTTCATCGGCGAAAAGCACAGCTGGCTGGTTCACAATCGCTCTAGCGATGGCCACCCTTTGCTGCTCGCCTCCAGACATTTCAGCTGGCAAGTGATCCGCCCGATCTTTGAGGCCGACCCGTTCCAGTGCGACCAAAGCCGCCTCATTATGATTCAGGCCAGCGATCGCGCCCGGCACGGCGACGTTTTCCAAAGCAGTCAGTTCGGGCAGTAAGTGGTAATTTTGGAATACATATCCGATCGACCGATTCCGAAACGCAGCCTGTTGTTTACGGCCGAGTTGATAGATATCGGTGCCAGCGATGTGGACGCTGCCGAGTTCGGGTCTTTCCAAGCCGGCTAGAGTATACAGCAGAGTGGTCTTCCCTGCGCCGCTCGGGCCGCAGAGAAATACCTTTTCCCCTTTGTGGATCTGTAAATCGATCCCATGCAGGACTTCGATCGATTTTTTTCCGATCCGATAGCTCCTATGCAAATTCTTCGTTTCTATCATCACCTCGCTCACGCGCCTAGGTTGCGCTGCAACCCTGCCGCCTGTCCACCATTCTCCGCGCTGGCGGATAAATTGGGTACGATTTGAACACGAGGATTTTAGAATCATTGAAGTTTCCAATCCGGAATTCGCACGATACGTTCCTCCGCGTGGTCGAGAAAAGTGACTTGCGTGCTGTGCTTCAATACATTCCCCAATTCCGGGGAAAGGTATTTTGCGTCCTGATTGAAGCGGATTTGCTTCCCGAACCCGCGGTCGCAGAAACCCTGCTCGATCTTGCTGTCCTCGAAGATCTCGGCGTGAAGCTCGTGCTCGGGGTTCTCGGTGGCGACCTGAAAGATCTCTACGATTGGACCTTGGAGTGTGAAATTATGGCCGCTCGAGTGACTCACCCAATCACAGACGAACTTGCGGTCAAAGAGGTCAATGACATCCTTAACCGTGGCCAATCCGCCATCATCGATGCTTCCGGCATCGGCCCGCTCGATTCTGAGGTTGTCGACTTCGCGAAACGCATTGGGGTTTCCAAAGTTATCGCACTCTTGCAGCAAAGTATCTTGGTCAACGGTCAACCCGCCCATGCAATAAGTGCGGCGGATGTTCCTGAAGTGTTGAAATCCGAAAACGTCGAGGGTCGGGAGCTGTTAGCCGCTGCGGCGAATGCCTGCAATCTCGGGGTACCCCGTGTTCACGTTCTTAACGGTCGCCAGCAAGGGGTTTTGGTTGATGAACTTTTCTCCAACGAAGGCGTCGGCACCATGGTGCACGCGGATAGCTATCGCGTTATCCGCGAGCTGCGGGATGAGGATATTCCGGAATTGCTCGGCATGATCGGACGCGTGGTGCGTCGCACTAAACTCATCGCGCGGACGTATGAAGATATCCAAAATCGCATCGGCGATTACTACGTGATGTCCATCGACGATAACGTCGTTGGCTGCGTCGCGTTGCATGAATATCCATCGGAAAACTGTGCGGAAGTTGCCTGCCTCTACGTCAAACAAGCCCATGAAGGTCGCGGCTATGGCGTGGAGCTCGTAGCGCATGCGGAAAGTTTAGCGAAGCAGAAAGGCATCGCCCGAGTGTTCGCACTGACGAATCGCGCGGCGGATTTTTTCATACGTGCGAAATACTCGCTGTGTGATCTGGATGCTTTGCCAGACAAGCGCCGTGAACAATTCATTGCCAGTGGTCGGGACTCGTTGGTATTTCAGAAGGATCTCTAAAAAGAAATAAGTCTTATAGGTCCTATAGGACTTATTTTCATTGCAGCGGCTGTATACAAAGACAGGATTATCCCATGAAACTCAAATTTTGTGGCGCAGCCGGCACCACCACTGGCTCTCAGCATTTATTAGAAATCAACGGAAAGCGCATCCTCCTCGATTGCGGACTTTACCAAGGTCACCGCAAAGACGCTTACGAAATCAACTGCTGCTTCCCTCACTTCGATCCGAAATCCATCGATATCGTTGTGCTCTCACACGCTCACATCGACCATAGCGGAAACCTTCCGAATCTTTCCCGCTTAGGCTTCAAAGGCAGCATTTATTCCACCCACGCCACTCGCGATCTTTGCCAGATCATGTTGCGCGATTGTGCGAACATTCAAGAAAGCGATATCAAATGGCTTAACAAACATCGCCAGCGTGAGGGTCTACCTGATGCCACTCCGCTTTACACTCAACAGGACGCAGAAAAATGCCTCCGCCAATTCGTCACGCTTTCTTATGATAGACCTCTCCACATCTCCGAAGGTGTGGAACTGACCTTTGTCGATGCCGGGCATATCCTTGGATCAGCTCAGATTGTGTTAGATATCCATGATCACAGCGATGCTAAAAAGAAACGTTTCCTGTTTTCCGGCGATGTCGGACGTGGTGGAAACGAAGTATTGCGCGATCCGATTGCAGTTAAAGATGTCGATTACGTGTTAATGGAAAGCACTTATGGCGGTCGCGAGCACGAAGCTCCTCCGGGTTTCGATGAGCATTTTGTGAGTGTGATGAAACAGGCTATCAAACGCAGAGGAAAAATTTTGATCCCTGCCTTCGCAGTCGAGCGCACTCAACAACTGCTCTTCGTTCTCCACGAGATGTTCACCTCCAAACAAATTCCGGCCATCCCGGTTTTTGTCGATAGTCCACTCGCAGTTAGTGCCACGGAAATTTACAAACTCCATCCGGATTCATTCAATGATGAGGTTTATGATACGCTTTTTGAGAAACAAAACCCCTTCGGCTTTGAAGACCTAACACTCGTTCGATCCGTCAAAGGTTCGAAAGCACTCAACGATCTCGAAGGCGTCGCTATCATCATTTCCGCATCCGGCATGTGCGAGGCGGGTCGGATTCTTCATCATCTCCGCAACAACATCGAGGATCCGAAAACCACCGTTCTTTTCGTTGGTTACTGCGCGGAAGGCACTCTCGGCAGACGCATTCGCGACGGCGTGAAACAAGTCAATATCCTCGGTGAATCCTTCCATGTGAACGCCCACATCGACATCGTCGATTCTTTCTCCGGCCATGCGGATCACTCGGAACTGGTCGATTACTTCAACCGCACTGAAGGAAAGAAAACCCAAACCTGGCTAGTCCACGGCGAGCCTGAAGGAGCCCAAGCTTTACAAGCCGCCTTACAAGAAACAGGTGCTGACATCGCCGTAGCCAAGCTTGGCGACGAAGTAGAGATTTGAGATTTTGCGTATTGAAAGCCCACCGCCGAGCCGCTCTAGTGCGTTTGTGAAATTTCATCTACTTCCAATCATCCTGTTTTATCCACTCACCTTGAACGCTGCGGAAAAAATCGTTCCGGGCGCGACCGAGGACACGCCGTCCCACGCTCACTACTTCACATGGATCAATAACACCAACGAAGGACCAACCGCAGAACAGACTAAGGTCAACCTCGAATTTTTCCAGTGGTTGAAAGACGAATACGGAATGACTTTGGATATTTACGCCTTCGATGCCGGCGCAATCGATGCACCGAGTTATTACGGTTCTCCCGATACACGGAAATTCAAAGGTCAGTTTCCACAGGGCTTCGGTCCATTTGCAACCCAAGCTAAAGCCTTTGGAGGCCGTCTCGGTGTGTGGCTCGGTCCAGATGGTTTTGGAAACACTCCGGAAGAAGAAAAGGCTCGCATCGATTTCCTCGCTTCACTTGGTAAAGACCACAATTTTCAACTCTTTAAAATGGATGCTGTCTGCGGACAACTCCGTGATGAAAAACAAAATTCCTTCATCCGGTTGATGACCGAAGTCCGGAAACACAGCCCGGACCTGATCTTACTGAACCATCGTCTCAACCTCGGAGAAGGCGTAGAACATGCCACGACCTTTCTCTGGGAAGGTGCGGAAACCTACATCGACGTCCACATGGCCAACTCCATGACCGCGCCGCACAACCGTGCCGCCGCCCTTTCCCGTGGACTTCCACCGGAACTCAAACGCCTCGCAGAAGATCACGGTGTTTGCCTTTCTTCCTGCCTCGATTTCTGGGAAGACGATCTCATCCTCCAAGGTTTCAACCGCTCAATGATCCTCGCGCCGCAGCTCTACGGTAGCCCGTGGTTCCTGCGTGATGACGAATACGCGAAGCTTGCCCGTATTTTCAACATCCACCGCCATTACCGCGACATCCTCACCAAAGGCATCATCCTTCCAGAAGAAACCTACGGCAAAAACGCCGTTTCCCGTGGCAACGACAAAACCCGCCTCATCACCCTCCGCAATCAAACATGGGAACCCATCACCTACAAAATCGCACTCGATTCAAGCATCGGACTCAACAGCAAAGATAAACGCGAAGTTCGCCTGCTCCATCCTTACGAGGAAATCCTCGGCAAAAACCTCACTGACAAAAGCACAGTCGAAGTCACCGTGTATCCCTTCCGCGCTGTTCTTGTTCTCGCCTCTACCGATAAAATTACCGAACCGTCTCTTGAAAAAGGAGCATACCAAGTTGTCAGCGGTTCAGGGCAAGAAGGCACTGCAATCGATCGCCTCACCCCCATCGCACTCAAGCAACCATGGCATCGCAAACTTGCCGATCTTGCACCTTCAGAACTACCAAAAGATTGGGAGGGTCTATACGAAGCCACCATGTTCGCAGCCGACAACAATGCCCTCGAACTCCGTAGCCTGAAACGCTCCGGTGAAACCAAAATTCCCGCTGTGAAAAATGCGCGCCAAGCTTTCCTTGATCAACCTCTCATGAAATCCCGCGCGCTTTCCGATCGGTTCATGTTCGATGGAGATCTATCGACGGTGTTTGATACATTTGTTAGAAATAAGGACATGCGCATCGCTACCGGTTGCTTGCGTATCGATTTTTCCAAACCACAAAGCTTCGACCGCATCGCCATCCACACTCAGGCCTTAGATAGCACCCTCATCGACAACGAACTTTACGGCGCACAGTTCAGCAACGATCTCATCACTTGGACCCAATCCAATGAAGCTATCATCGAAGGCAATACCCTGAACATTTATCCACCTAAAGGCGAGTGGCGCTATTTCCGCATGAAAACCTCTCCCGAACGCATCGCCGAATTTGAAGCATGGAAAGACAAGGCCTTACTGCCTCGTGAAAATTGGAAAGGCAGCAATTTGTTTGCCCATCCTGAAAAAGTGCCTGTCGAAAACACATGGTCCGCAAAAGTAAAAATCGACGAGATCACCCCGACCTCTTACCTCTGCGTCGCGGTTGAAGGAAAACATGGAATCGAGGGTTGCTACGCCGCTCTGCGTGTGGGTGATCGTTTGGTTGGTGCCCCCGACCGCGCGGTTTCCTATCCTTCAAATACTTGGGAATATCCCGTCTCCGGCCGCCAAACTGGCTACACCTATTACATCCCTCTAGACGCCTCCATGCTCAATCAAGAACTCGAAGTCGTTCTGTTAGGCATGAAAGGCGGCGGCAAAGAACTCCAACCCACCGTCTGGATCACCGCAAGGGAACTACCGTTTACGAGGGAGCGAGTGACGATCAAACGGTAGGTTTGTTTCAGCCAAAAACGGTAGGGTCGGCGCGCCGTCGCCGACCGTGATTCTTATAAGGTGGGCGTTGAGGAAGGTCACACGTCGGTTTAATGAATCCGGCGTTGATATTTTTAATCAGGGTCGACGACGGCGCGTCGACCCTACCTTTTGAAATAATTCTCAATCGCTTTCACTAGCCCCGGGATATCATGCTGTGCGGCTTCGACTGCTGGTTTATGATCCAACGATTTCAGGGTTTCCGAAGTCACGGGGCCGATGCTGGCCGCAACACACTTATCCGGCCATGGGAGATCGAGAGCGAAGAAATGCTCTGCTGTAGATGATGAGGTAAAGGTCACCATATCAGCGCCTTCTTCGATGAATTTTGCTTGGGCACCCGTCGGATCGTCTTTCTCAGGGACAGTGCGATACGCGATGCATTCATCAACGATGGCACCGAGTTTCATCAAACCATCATAGATCACATCACGCGACTCCGCGGCTTTAATCCAGAGCACAGTTTGGTTCTCGATGTTGATTTCTTTAAACGCATCTAACAAACCTTCGGCGACGAATTTCTTAGGCAGCAAATCCACTCCTATCCGATACTCGCGTATCTTCGCAGCGGTTCCCGGCCCGATGGCGGCGATCTTTGGATTTCCCAAACTCCGTGCGTCATCGTAGGTGGCGAAAAACGCATCAAAGAATTTCTCCACTCCGTTCGGGCTGGTGAAAATCAACCAATCGTATTCGTGGGCATGAGTCACACCTTCCGCAAATCCCTCGCGGTCTTCGGGAAGTTCAATTCGTATCGTTGGCAACTCGATCACATCCGCGCCGAGATTCTGGAGGCGTTTGCTCAGATCCCCCGCTTGCTCGCGGGTGCGGGTGACGACGATTTTCTTTCCGAACAACGGACGCTTCTCGAACCAATTGATCTTCGCACGCTCTTTAACAACGCTTCCAATTACAGCCACGGCAGGCGATGAAAATCCTGCTTTCTCGGCGATGTCGGCGATTGTTTCTAGCGTGCCTTCGATCGTCCATTGCGATCCAGTGGTCGCCCAACGCACGAGCGCGATCGGCGTATCGGCCGCGGCTCCGTGTTCGATAAATGAACTGGTGATTTCACGCAAACGCGCGACGCCCATCAGGAAAACTTTCGTGCCGGGAGCTTTGGCAAGTTGGGCGTAATCGATGGATGTGTAACCTTTAGTTGGGTCCTCATGTCCCGTGAAAATCGTGAGCTGGGTATTGTGATCGCGATGCGTCACCGGAATTCCCGCATAAGCCGGACCGGCGATGGATGAGCTGATTCCTGGAACGATTTCAAACGCCACACCCGCATCCGCCAACTCCGCCGCTTCTTCGCCACCGCGTGCGAAAATCATCGGGTCGCCGCCTTTTAAACGAGTGACGATTTTTCCCGCTTTGGTGAAATCAACGATCATCTGGTTGATCTGATCCTGCGGGACTGCGTGATCTTTCGCGCGTTTTCCGACGTAAATTTTTTCGCAGCCAGGCTTCGTCCAACGCAGCAATTCCGGACTGCTGAGCGCATCGTAAACGAGCACATCGGCTATTTCGATGCACTCTTTCGCGCGTAAGGTTACAAGACCGAGGTCGCCGGGGCCAGCGCCGACTAGATAGCAGATTCCTTTGGATGTCATTTGAGAGATTGGAAAAGTTTGAGTGCCGCTTGGATAGGATCGGTGTCCGTGGAAGAACCGATTTTGGGTTGCCCACCAGTTTCTGGAAACACGCGGGCGTGAAGATGGATTTGTGAACCTGTTAGATGAGAATAAACGCCGACCGGAGTGTGGCAGCCACCATCGAGCAAACGCAGAAACTCGCGCTCCGCCGTGACCTTGATCCAGGTTTCCGCATGGCCAATCGCACTGGCGATTTCCAGTGAGCGAGCATCTCCTTTGCGGATTTCCAAACCAATAGCCCCCTGCCCTGCGGCTGGGAAAAAGATATCCTCTGCAAGCCGCGTGCAAAACACCGGCGCCGATGCCGCGACCAATTCCTCATCGCTTTCAGGAAATTCCGGGATGAAACCCAACCGCACCAAACCCGCCTCGGCTAACAGGATCGCATCGTAGTCGTCGCCTTGCGCGAGCTTTTCAATCCGAGTCGGCACATTCCCGCGTAAATCCACCAACACCAAATCCGGCCGGAGAAACTCGATCTGCTTCGCACGCCGCACACTGCTGGTGCCAACTTTTGCCCCTGCTTTCAAAGCCGACAACCCACCCGCCTGCTTCGTCAGCAACACATCGCGAACCGGAGCGCGCTCAAGCGTCGCCGCGAGCTCGAATCTCGGATCGATCACAGTCGGCATGTCTTTTAAACTATGCACTGCGATATCGACCGAACCATCAGCCAGCGCCTCTTCGAGCTCTTTGATGAATACACCTTTGTCGAACGTGCCCTCGGCTTTAGCCACATTTGCGAGTGAGACGTCTGTCCGTCGGTCGCCCGTGGTTTTGATGATCTGGCGGCTGATCGATAGCTCCGGAAATTTCTCCGACAACAAGCCCTGGGTCGCCGTGGCCTGCACCAAAGCCAGCTCGCTGCCCCGGGTACCAATGATGATTTCTGTGCCTGTTCTGCTCATGAATTCGCTCTGCGCCCCCTCTCCATGCAGTCGGAGAGGTTGAGTTGCAAGGTTAAGTAATCCTAAAAACAAGCTTACTGTTGCAATTTTAACCTGCAAATTGTTCAGATTTGGTCTATTTGGGTTTAAGTTGTAGGCTTACCAATCTTCGTGTGGCGGGATGTGTGCGGGATCAGAACAACGCAAATAGAGTTCCCCGCTAGCAGGTATCCGACCTAGTATTTTGTAGGAATGTTTATCAGGGCATTCGGGAATGCGGGGTAGCAATTCTGCTTTGATGAGTTCTTTAAATGGCAGAGGATCCCCTGTATTCAGATTCCAATCATTCTGGTAACCTCTCACCGCCTGTTGGACGTTCCGACAGTTACATTTGCAAACTGCACCTGAAGAACCACGAGGCCAACTGTTGTAAGCGCTCCAGATGAACCAAATAATAGCCACTAGCACTGGAAGAAAGAGCGACCAGAAGATGATCGTTAGAATCCGATTTAATTTCATTTCTGCCGATCAGTTATTCCACACTCACCCGCGACTGCTTCTGATGGGCTGAAAAGTGCGTCATCTGTGATTACTAAGAAAGGACAGCACCGACTTCAACCTCAAAGGCCAAGATAACTCGCCACAGGCTTTGGATTGTTGATCTACCTCCCCATCACTTGTACCCTTTTGGGCAGTTTACGTTTTAGAAAACTTCTTGCAAACTGCAATCGAGGTCGATAATCCCGCCCTCCCATCCGCCTCTGACAGACTGAGTTTTAATACGAAATTTATATGAAGTTAGCCAAACTGCTCGATACAGATCGCATCCTTCTGGATATGAAAGCAACCGAGCATTTGCCTGCCATCGTTGAACTGGTGGACTTCCTCACGGCGCGTGGAGATATCCCAAAAGACTGCTACGACGAGACCCTCAAAGCCCTCGAAGAACGCGAAGCTCTTATCAGCACAGGCATTGGCTCTGGCGTGGCGATCCCTCATACATTTTCCGATTCCCTCGAAGAAGTCGTCGCCATCTTCGGTCGTTCCAAACAAGGAATCAACTTCCAGGCACTTGATAACGCTCCGGTGCATTTCATCGTCTTGTTCATCGTTCCTAGCAAAGACTACCCTCTCCATCTCCGCACCCTCGCAGCGATCGCGAAAATGTTCACCAACGGCGAAGTCCTCCGTAAATTATCCATCGCAAATACCCGCGACGAGATCCTGGAAATCCTCGATCCAAAACCCGTCCGCACAGACAAAGAGCCTTGTTGAGCAGACGCCGCAGGCTATCAGACTAATAGGAGTCTCCATCATTTTGCTGCCTTGACAAAAGCTTCACATTTTGGGAACTAACGTAAGTATTTCCAATCCTTTAAAGCACAATTACCTATGTCATACGAAACACCCGTCCAAGCTCCGATCCAGCCTACAGCTTTCACAACGCCACCAAAACCAAGCCCTTTGGCGATCATATCATTATGCCTTGGCATTGTTTCAATACCTCTGATCTTTGTTTGTATAGGTTGGTTCACGGCACTTGCTGGACTGGTTCTCGGAATCATCGCACTAGTAAACATCAAAAGCAGTAACGGCAGTATTAAAGGCAAAGGTTTGGCGATAGGCGGACTCACTACTTCAGTTCTCGCCATGATTATCTATGGTGGTTTTATTGCTTTGATTGTGCCAAAAATGAAGACACCAGGAAGTGATTTTGAGTCTATGATTGAGCAGTCAATCAAGGAAGCAGAAGCGAAAGAAACTTCTGATGCAAAGCCTGAAATTGCCCCTGAATAAGCATCGGCAGAATAGACAGAGGATAACGAAAAAAGCATCGTCGCTATCTTTGTCCCGATCCATAGCTCGACCGAGTATCCGGTGACAAAGAGCCTTGCTGAAATAGGTCCAACGATCTTACCTATTTCCAGTCAGCTTCTTCGTTGGCAAATATATATTAGAACCACAATGGAAGCGCAGCGGACATGGACGAACACAACATTTACATTGAGTCAAATGAACGCAGATAAATAAAGAGTGATGGATACTCCTCTTTAAATTCTCTACCATCTGTGTCCATCCGCGTTCATCCGTGGTTCAAATTTCTTTTTAGTATTATCCTATGACTCTCCTCCAGAATCTCGAATCCCGCCTATCCAAAGCCCTCGAAACGGTTTTAGGCGAACCGACCCAACCCAATCTCATGACCGCCGCCGATCTTCGTTTCGGCGATTACCAAAGCAACTCCGCGATGGTTCTGGCGAAACGGATGAAATCCAACCCGCGCGCTCTTGCGGAACAAATCCTCAATGCAGTCGATATCGATGGTCTCGCCACAGCGAAAATCGATGGCCCGGGTTTTATCAATTTCACCATCCTCCCAGAAGCCTACGCGGCCTACGCGGAAAGCTTGTTGAAAGACCCACGCCTCGGCACGCCGGAGCTGGGGAAAGGCAAACGCATCGTGGTCGATTTCTCCGCACCCAATGTCGCCAAGCCCATGCATGTCGGCCACATACGCTCGACGATTATTGGCGATTCCCTCTGCCGCATCGCACGCTTCCTAGGCTTTGAAGTCATCGCCGACAACCACATCGGCGATTGGGGCACACAGTTTGGCATGATTCTGCATGGTTGGAAAACTCGCTTGGATCACGAAGCCCTCGCACAAGATCCGATCAAAGAACTCGTCCGCGTCTACCGCGAGGTGAACGCCTCCACCAAAGACGATCCTTCGGTTCTCGAAACCTGCAAAATCGAGCTCGTGAAACTCCAAGCCGGAGATCCCGAAAACCTCGCGATCTGGCAGCAATGCATCGATGTTTCGAAATTCGGACTTCAGAAAATCTACGATCGCTTGGATGTGAAATTCGATCACTGGCTGGGCGAAAGTTACTACAACGACATGCTTTCCGGCTTGGTCGATGAGTTTCTCGAAAAAGGCCTCGCCCGCGAAAGCAACGGTGCGGTGTGCATTTTTTCCGACGACTCGAAAGACCCCAGCCAAGATCCTTTCAAAGTCCACCGCGAAGACGGCTGGACCGATAACCCAGCGATCATCCGCAAGGCCGATGGCGGTTTCCTCTACGCCACCACCGACCTCGCGACCATTCAATACCGTATCGATACCTGGAACGCGGATCAGGTTTGGTATGTCGTAGGCGTCCCGCAACAACTCCATTTCCGCCAGATTTTTGAGGCCGCCCAACGTTGGGGAAAAATCGGCGACTTCCGCCACATTTCCTTTGGTTCCATCCTCGGTGAAGATCGTAAATTGATGAAAACCCGCTCCGGCGACAACGTCGGCTTGACTGATGTGCTCGAAGAGGCCGTTGAACGCGCCGCAGCAGCCATCGCCGAAAAGAACCCCGATCTCCAAGGCAAAGAAGCCGAAGAGATCGCTGAAATCGTCGGGATAGGTGCGGTGAAATTCGCCGAACTCTCCCAGAATCGCCTCACCGATTACGTATTCGCATGGGATCGCATGCTCGCCCTCCAAGGCGATACTGCGCCATACCTCCAGTATTCGAGCGTCCGGATTCGTTCTATTTTCCGGAAACTCGATGGTGAGTTCGATGCCACCGCCGTCGCAATCCAGTTAGAGAAACCCGAGGAAATCCACCTCGCCCGCCTGCTTGCCCGCTTCGGCGAGGTTTTGCCTATGGTCATCGAGGATCACCGACCCAACCTCCTCGCGAACTATTTGTTAGAGCTTGCCCGCGCCTTCCACTCCTTTTTCGAGGCCTGCCCGGTCCTAAAATCCGAAGAACCCCTCAAATCCAGCCGACTCGCCCTCTGCAAGCTCACCTCCACCATCCTCGAACAAGGCCTTGGCCTCCTAGGCATCCGCTGCCCCGAGCGGATGTAAAATTTCAAATTCCAATCTTCAAGTAACAATAAGAGTTAGAGGCTATTCATGTGTCTTCCTTGAAAATTGAACTTTGAAACTTGAGATTTAAGATTGCACTTTTGGGCTTATAAACAAAAGATATGCCGATGTTCCCCTTTTACGTCATTGGACATAAAAATCCCGATACCGATGCGGTTTGCTCTGCCATCGGTCATGCTGCCTTGCTTCGTGCCTGCGGCGATGAACCCAATGCAATAGCCGCCCGCTGCGGCGATATCTCACAACGCACCAGATGGGTGCTCGAAAGAGCTGGTTTCGAAGCTCCAGAGCTTTTGACTGATGCACGCACCAATGCCGGAATGATCTGCAAACGCGAGGTCATTTCCGTGCGCCCGTCCGATACTTTCCTGATTGCCTATAATCGGATGCTCGGTGCATCGGTCCGCTGCGTGCCTGTTCTGAATGAAAACGGCACCGTTGCCGGAATGCTTCAATACTTCAACCTCCTCAAACTTCTCCTCCCCGCAAACACCGAAGGCATCAGCGTCCGGACCGTGCACGCTTCACTCAACAACCTCGCTAAAACTCTCGATGCAGAAAGTTTAGGTGCGACAATTTGTGATCAAGACGAAGAAGAAGACCTAATCCTTCTGGTTGGCGCCTCTTCGCAAGACACGGTGAAAGACCGCCTCAAACAGGCAGAGGATGAAGGCAACCTCAGAAATTTCCTCGTGATCTGCGGAGACCGACCCATCGTCCAACGCCTCGCCATCGAGTCCGGCGCACGCGCGTTGTTAGTCACGGGACAAAATGTCGTCTCCCAAGAGATTAAAGACTTCGCGATTGCCAAAGGCACCGTCCTCCTGCGTTGCCGACAAGACACGGCCAGCGCTAGCACACTCATCCGCTGCTCACGCACGGTACGCCACGTCATGGAAACCAAGTTTATCTCGGTGAACGCCAAAGAACCCGTTTCCAAAATTCGCAAAGAACTTGTCGCCGTTGATCAAGACCTGTTTCCCGTCATGGAAACTGG
Organism: Akkermansiaceae bacterium; assembly: GCA_031422775.1. Taxonomy (GTDB): domain Bacteria; phylum Verrucomicrobiota; class Verrucomicrobiia; order Verrucomicrobiales; family Akkermansiaceae; genus Luteolibacter. The sequence goes on from JANPMK010000024.1 coordinate 105,819, forward strand.
CTCGGATGCCATGGTTGGCGTGCTTGCAAAATCTGACCTCGTCGATCCACAGAAACTCCGCTTCGCCCTCGTCGATCACAACGAATACGCCCAAGCGGTCACCGGAATCGAAGAAGCCACGATCACCGAAGTCATCGATCACCACCGCCTCTCCGGCGATCTTGTTTCGCGCGAACCCATTCGTTACCTCAACGAACCGGTCGGCTCAACTTGCACTCTCGTCGCTCGTAAATTTTTCCACAGGGATCTCATCCCCGCGCCCGGCGTCGCGCTCTGCCTCTGCGGCGGCATCGTTTCCGATACCCTGTGCCTAACATCTCCTACCACCACCGCGCTCGATAAAAAAATGCTGACCTGGCTCAGCGGAATCGCACGCGTCGATGCTAAAGAATTCGCTGCAGAATTTTTCGCCGTCGGTTCACTCATGGCAAACGGCACCACCGCTGAAATTATTCACACCGACCGCAAAGAATTTAACGAACAAGGCATGTTCATCAGCGTCTCCCAAGTCGAGGAACGAGACCTCCACGGATTCAAAGCCCGACGCGATGAGTTAGAAAAAGCCCTGCGCGATCTCCAATTTGAAAAAGGCTACAACATCGCTGTCTTAGTCATTACCGATGTAGCCCTCCTCAAAAGCATGGTTCTTGCAGTTGGCCCTGAAAAAATCATCGCCGCCCTGCCCTTCAGTCGCATCGATGATACCCTCTACTCCGCCCCGGGAGTCGTCTCCAGAAAACGCCAAATCTTCCCCGCCATCTGCGATGCCATCGAACATGGAAGCAGGTAGGACTGCATCGCCGAGGCAGCCGCGTGAAATGAGAAAGACAAAGAAGAGTTCTTGGTTAGCTCCGCGCCTATTTTTCCCACTTGGCTTCATAGTTTGAGAGAGATTAAATGATCTCATTCATGTCCTACCTAAACCGACTACTCGGCAAAAAATCCACCCCTCCCGATCCAACTCTCGATTGGCCCACATATCAGGATATCGAACGGATCGTCATCCCACACGAAGGACGATTTGGTGATCTCAAGTTCGGCGACTCAATCGACCTTGCAAAGTCATTTGGAAAGCCTTCGAAAGTCCGCTGGATTGAGGATACGTATTGCACGCTGAATTACTCACAAGCAGGTTTCCAGTTAGATTTCGAACATCAATCTCTCGTATATTTCGCCCTATTTGCCAATCGACCTATTAATGATCAAGAATTCAATAATGATTTCAATCTAACCATTATCCATCTGCAATTAGCTGATGGAAAAACTGCCCATATATCTAAAGAATCTAAGCGGAGCGATATCGAAGAACTCTTTGGCAAACCAACCAGCATTGACTTCGATGATGACGAAACCATTCTTTATTATAATTATAAAACCCTAACCGTGGAATTTGAGTTACAAGCAAATGATGGAGTCTTAATGAGAATGAACCTTTATCCAACCGAGGTCTGAATGGCTCAGACAGAGAGATGAAGCCTCTTATTTTTCTACCCAAAATTTTTCTGTCGGAATCTCTTCCTCATCCCTATTCAACAACTTGACCAAAAAGCGCAAACTCTTCCTCAAGCTCGCAGCTATCGCTTTCGCTATCTGCATCTATCCGCTCTGCGTATTGATCTACACTTGGACGTGCGTTTTACAATCAAACCTTGATGGAGGAGGAAACGGTCCGCTCGATGCGTATCGACACACACTAGCAAGTGCTGTGGTGTCCTATACGGTCGGTGAATGGGGAGTCAACGTTACGACCTTTCTTATGGAAAGGAATGACACCGTTTCTAACAAGATGGATAGCCACAACAATCGGATTGGAGCAAAGATTGGTTCGCATGCGAAATCATTCAAAGAACTCGAACCCACCGTGCGCAAGAGAGTTCAAGCAGGAACCGTCTATTCCAAGGACACAAACCAAAGCACATGGCTGTCAAAAGAGAGATGGCGTGATAGGATATTTTGGTAATGACCACCAAGAACCACAAAGCCGAGTGAGCGCTAGCGAGCCTTCACTTTAGGACGAAGTCCTGACCGCTTGGAAGGAGCAGAGCGGAGTCAAACCAAGAACTCTTCCCCTCACTCCCCAATCACACACGGCACCAAGATCCCATCGCTCATGCCGTGAATTTTTTTCTTATCCGCTGGAACCAAAGTCGCAAGACATCCGCCAAATGTGGTTTCACCTTCTCTATCGGTGAAAAAATAAGGACACAATCTTGCTCGCACCTCTATCATTTTTACGCTGCCGTCCTCCGTGTAAACCGGATGCATGAAGCGCCGACCCTCGTGGAATTCCTGCATCAACCAAGGTTGTTCACTGGATTGATCGAGCGCAAACTGCAGCCGTTCTTGCCACTCCGCAGCAGGTAAATCGTGACCGATGAACACCCCGCGCGATCCCCACGCCGTTTCGTGAAAGCCGCTAATTTTCAAAACCAACTGTCGTTCTTTCTGAGAAAACTCAGCAACCTCATCCCATGAATGTGCGTTGAGACGTGGCAGAGCAGCGTGTGGCGGCAGCGGCTCGGGATCCATCACCCAGCCGAAAGGAATCCATTCCCGCAATCGACGCAGATGACTTCCGCGCAGGGATTGCTCCCATATCTTTTTCAAAGCTGGCGACCAAAACAATGCTAACCAAAGCTTGTCCTCCAAATGCGCTTTGAACGGCGGGGTGATGCTCGCCTCACCTGTCGCTGATTTCTCCGCAAGCTTCCGCGCGTATGGCATCGACTCCCAATCGAACAACTCGAAGAACCGATACATCTCCCGCCCACATTCCTCGTATTCCTCGGCGTTTTCCACTTTCCATTCCGCTCCTAACTGCTCCGCCAACCATGTCATCTCAGGTCGGTAATCATCCGCTTCATCGGAAACCAAAATATCCCCGCCCTCCGGCATCAGCTTACGGAAACCCTCGATCATCCCATCCGCACCACCTAACACCTCGTAACCCGCCTCCGCATACGCCTTGGAAAGCCACGCCGTTATCCCCATTCCACCCGGCACACTGTCGAGTTCGGAAACCGCGAAATGACCTTTCGCCAACATCAAATCCGGACGGATCACACGGGGAAATTGCTCCGCCATCCCGGGAGCGCGTTGCAGTGCGGCTAGCCAATCCGGTTTTCCCTCATCTAACAACTCCGCCAGCCATGGCTCGATCTTTCCCGCAGCAGATCGACGGTAGAGCAGATCACAAGCTTGCTGAAATTTCGCCAGCGGATACCCCATCGCCATCATTTCCTTGGCCTCCGCCGCACTGAGCTTCAGCGGCTCCGGCGACCATTGCCACGCCCCGCCTCCAAACAAGCCACCTTCCGGCAAGCTCTTCTTCAAATCATTCAATGCAATCGCCACGCCGCAGCTTCCACCCCGAAACCGCTTTTTGCAAGTCGCCTCTGAAATAGGTTGTTATGGTCAATTTATACTGTTTGCGAACTCTGATCTGCGATGAAATATGATTTCTTCACCCGCACCCACAACCACTCCCACACGAGCTTGCACGTTTTGCGGCAAGTTTTTCCTCAAGGGCTTTTGCGGTTGGGGTGATGGAAAGTCCACCGAGATTCGTGCAGCGGACTTCGCGGGGCATTTGCTTGGCCACTTGCTTGGCGGTTTCAATGACTTCGTCGAGTGGGATGACTTGATCGTAACCCGCCAGTGCCATGTTCGCGCAGCATAGCGCGTTAGCTGCAGCCATGACGTTTTTGCCGAGGCAGGGCGCTTCGACACGGTTCGCGATCGGATCGCAGATCAGGCCTATCATGCTTTGAAATGCCATGGATGACGCGGCAACCGATTGATTGAGCGGGCCGTTAGCCAAAGTCACCAACGCCGCAGCCGCCATACTCGCGGCCGATCCGCCTTCTGCCTGACATCCACCGACCTCTGCAGCAAAGGTCCATCGGGTCGCGATGAACACGCCGATGATCCCGCTCGCCAATAAAGCTTTCGCCATTTCCTCTTCGCCAAGGCCCATCGAGTCCGCCATCGCCACCACCGCTCCGGGCAAGGCTGCACATGCACCAGCTGTAGGTGCTGCGACGATGACTCCCATTGAGCTTTTCACCTCCATCATAGCGGTGACATAGAGAATAATCCGATTCAGCGCACCACCATCGAGCAAAGTTCCTGCTCGCATCATTTCATCGAACTTGCCGCATTGATGACCGAGCACGCGATCATCGTATACCGTTCCAGCAATGCCTTCGGCAATCGAGTGACGCACGATTTTCACGATCTCTAACATTTTTGCGATGACTTCCGCCTCGCTGATTCCGCCGCGTGCCATTTCATAAGCCGCTGCCAGCTTCCACAACGGAGTCCCCTTACCTGCATCGAACGCCAACATTTCCTCACAGGTCGTGAAAGGCACGTGGGTGAATTTTCCAGAAGTCACTGGAAGCACCGGCGAAAGTCTTTTGACGGAACGGACGTTCGGGAGTTTCGAGGTGATTGCATCATCGATAAACCGACCCGCCTTGACCTCTATCAAGCGGCGTTTCTCGGATTCGTGAACGAGAATTTCATAAGCTTCAAATTCACTCTCCAGCGCTTTGACAAGATCAGTCGTATCGCCATCCGACCAAAGCAAAGTTTCATGGCAATCGCCAAAAAGGGAAACCGCGAAGCCATCGATATCGATCACTTCCATCATCCCGCCGCCTGTGGAAATCGCGCGGAGCGTATGCGTTTCCGCTTCGCTGCGCAGAGTCAGCCGATACGTATTCGGATGCGGATCGCCCGCATCAACGGTTTCGATGGCGATTCTGACACCCGTATTCTTCAAAGTCTGCATCGAACCCGGCAAGCGGGCATCCGCCGCATCCCAACCCATCAATCCCCCAAACAAACCCATGTCCGAACCTTGGGTGTCATGCGTGGTAGGCAACGATCCATTGCGATCGAACTCCACCAACACATCCGTGAAATCATTTCCCATTAACTCCCGCGCCAATCGGCCAATCCGCAGCGCCGCAGCACAGTGGGAACTCGAAGGCCCACGCATCACCGGACCGATCACATCGTTGAAAATACTGACTACCATAAAATGAAAGAGTTAATTGGCTTATCGAACACGAGCCATCACGCCACCTGAGAACCGAAAATGCAAGCCACTTACCACAAGCTCGGTTGAGGATATTTCAATCTCTTGATCGGCGGAATACCTCTTATTTATAATTTGTCTGTTCCGTTGGGTTGACAGTGGGGCCGCATGCTCCAGCCATGCGGTAGACGGAGCTTGCTCCGTCGCGGGTGTGGTATTGTGCTTTCTCTTACGCTGCTCACCCACCACGCGGAGCAAGCTCCGCTCATTTTAGGCGGAGGCAAGCCTCCGCACTCCGGATCTACATTCTGAAATCAAAAGCATAGAACAAGATTCAATCACTTATTCCTACAAGCTTGCAAATAGAGGCAGTCCTTTTTTACTTAGAAATCTAGATGCGTTTCCCCTACTTTTTTGCTGGTAGTTAAGATTCTTGGCAGCTTGGATCGTTAGTAGTTTTGCTAGAAAAATTTCAAACGCTGATTTATCTATGCTCCGCCAATTCTCCCTCTCTCTCCCTCTCTGCTTTTTCATCCTGACCCTACGCTTGCTCGGAGAGCCGCTCGCGGACCTACAGACGAATTTCCAGACGCGCTGCGACTTCCCCGCCGCCGATCGCGACTCGCTTAATACGAAGCTCGACGCCAGTTATCTCTCAGCCCTCCAGACCCACCTCGAAAAAGCCAAAACCACCGGGAAACTCGACACCGTGCTGCCTCTGCACGATGAAGTGTTAGCTATGAAGGCAGCCAAATTCCCACTCCCTGAACTCACTAAAGGAGCCTCGATCGAACTCGTGCAAATGCGTACCAAACACACCGAAGCTCGCACCAAAATCCTTAAATCCCATGCTGAAACGTTAACTACCCTCGCCGACCAAATGGATGGGGCTCTCAAAAACCTCGAAAGTGAACTTACTAAAACAGGAAAAATCGACGATGCTCTTGCAGTGAAACAAGTGCGGACGTCTCTAGCTACAGATCAGACCATTCTTGCCGCTAAGAGCAGGCTGAATTCTGGCATTGTAACCACCAATGGCGAGGGCTGGAAATCACTTCTACTAGAAAAAGCTCAAGTGGAGAACAAACAACAAACTTATGTCGGACCGCTTACGCTGGCCAAAGAAAATCTTCAAAAAACTTATTTGAAGGGCCTGCAAGATCCGAATGTTAAGCCGGAATCGATTTACATCACTCACGCTCCCTCAAAGGTTCAATTCAAGCTTGATCAAAAAGCAACTCAGATGCGCGGGAAAATCTTTTTGGCGAATCCTTCCGGAAGTGTTCGTTTTAAAATCTTTGCAGGTGAAAAGCTCGTTTTTGATTACTTGATGAAACAAAAACCATCGATCCATTCCTTTGAAATTAAATTTGAACCCACCGATCAAATTCGATTCGAAGCCGATCCCCACGGTAACAGTGAATTTGACTGGAGTGCATGGGCATCTCCTGAAATTCGCTGATAATTGGGCAGTGCGGTCCTATTACGGTGCATATATTCAGATTGTCTGACCTTTAAACGGAATACCTCTTATTTATAATTTGTCTGTTCCGTTGGGTTGACAGCGGAGCCGCAGGCTCTGGAGTGCTGGAGCTTGCTCCAGCCATGCGGTGGGCGGAGCTTGCTCCGTCGCGGGTGGGTTTGTGCTTTCTCCTGCGCTGCTCTCACCCGCCACGCGGAGCAAGCTCCGCTCATTTAGGCGGAGGCAAGCCTCCGCACTCCGGATCTATATCCTGTGCAAATAGGGCAGTCCTTTCTGGGTGATCAACTTGCGCCAGACGATGGAGCTGCGTTACGCCCTATAATCTCCCCTATCGCCCACTCTGCATGCTCCGCGATCAGTGGATCAGAATCCTTGGCGGCGATCTCTAGCGCAGGCAGATCCGCATCCGTTCCGGTATTTCCTAGAGCCACGCATACGTTTCTCAAAAACCTTGGGCGCTTGATGCGCTTGATCGGAGATTTCGCGAATACTTGCCTGAACGCCTCATCATCCATTCCGAGGAAATCGCGAAGCCGATGTGAGAAAATTTCTGGACGGGCTTGGAAAGTGATTTCGCGCGATTCTTTCGCAAAGCGATTCCATGGACAGACATCCAAGCATTGATCGCAGCCATAGATTCGATCTCCGATCGCGCGGCGGAATTCTTCGGGGATAGGTCCTTTGTTTTCGATGGTGAGATAGGAAATGCAACGACGCGCATCAAGCTTGTGCGGAGCGATGATCGCTTGAGTTGGGCAGGCATCCATGCAGCGCGTGCATTTCCCGCAATGATCGCCGAACTCGGAATCCGCGACGAGTTCTAGAGTTGTTAGAATATCAGCTAGAAAAAACCATGTGCCGAGCTGACGATGAATCTGCACGGTCGATTTTCCATTCCAGCCCAGTCCGGAGTCGGTTGCGAAATCGCGTTCGAGAATCGGTCCGGTATCAACGTAGTATCGCTGCGTGCCCCCGAGCTCAACGAGAGCCGCATTGAAATCTGCAAGGCGCTTTTCTATCAGATCGTGGTAGTCATCGTTCCATGCATATTTGGCGATCCGATAATTTTTCGGATGGTCTTCAGGAAACGGATCGTCTCCAGTATAATAATTCACCGCCAAGCAAATCACCGCCTTACAACCCGGCAGGACTTCCCGTGGATCACAGCGACGGCTCGGATTTCGTTCTAGCCATTGCATATCGCCATGACTGCCGTTTTCAATCCACGCCTCAAAATCGTCGGCATGGGTCGCACGTTTAGCATGGGCGATCCGGCAATCGTCAAAGCCAAGCTCCGCAGCCAACGCTTTCACCTTCGAGTTTAAATTGTTCATTCAGAATGAGTGAAAAAGTAACTAGCGCTCTCCATAATCCCGGTAGCGATTTCTTTGGAATCCAGACCTGCGGTATCGATTTTTAAATGTGCGGTTTCTCGATACCAAGGCTCACGCTCCGCCAGTAAAGAGGAGATTCTCTCGCGCGCATCCATGTGATTGAGCAGCGGCCGATCTTGACTGCGCGAGGTACGGTCATAAATCACCTCCACTGGGGCCGATAGCCAAACCACGTATCCGAGTTTGTGTAATAAGCTACGGTTTTCAGGTCGAATCACCACGCCTCCTCCCGTCGAAATGATCTGACGTTTGTCGGATTGCTTGGCAATTTCCAGGAGCTGAAAGGTTTCGAAATCGCGAAACGCGACTTCTCCTTCTTCTTCAAAAATCTCCGTGATTTTCTTTCCCATCGTTTCTTCGATCAATCGATCCATGTCTATCAGTGGATAACCCAAGCGTTGGTGGAGCTCGCGTCCCACTGTGGATTTTCCACTGCCCATGAAACCGATCAGAACGATGTTCTTCGGTGTGACTGCGGTTTGACTCATGGGCAGATCCTACAACCAAGTTGGTCTCCGTAGAAACCGGAAAATCACATGATACGGGACTTCTTGTAGGAAACCCATTTCCCATGCATATTCAATCTATGTTCGGATTGAGACTAGACCCCACCACCAACTGGGGACTGCTTGGGGTTGCTTTATTTTATATCATCGGTTTCTTCCATATCCTGCATGCGTTAATGAACACCCGCACCTCACAGGGCACCATCGCGTGGGTGGTTTCTTTGTTGTTCATGCCGTTTTTAGCCATCCCGTTGTATTGGCTTTTGGGCAGGAGTAAGTTCGAAGGCTATGTCCGAGCCAGACGGGGAAACGATACAGAGCTTCGAAAAATCGCCAAGGACATGAGCGACAGCTTGCAGAAATTCGCCATCGATCTCCCCGAGGAGAATTTTTTCGAACGCTGCGCAGAGGAGCTAGGAGGCCTGCCTTTCACCAAAGGAAACCGACTCAACCTCCTTATCGACGGTGATGAAACGTTTGATGAAATTTTCTCTGCCCTGAACCGCGCTGAGAAATACATCTGCGTGAATTTCTTCATCGTGAAGAACGACAAGATCGGCAAAAAATTTCAACGAACCTTGATCGACCGCGCGCGCGCCGGCGTGAAAGTCTATTTCCTCTTCGATGAGATCGGCTCTCACAAGCTCTCATCAACCTTTCTCGGTGAACTCAAGGACGCCGGCGTCGAATGCCAGTCGTTCGGTGCCAACCGTCATTGGTGGTCGCGCTTGCAACTCAACTTCCGCAATCACCGCAAAATCCTCATCGTCGATGGCATCGAAGCATATCTCGGAGGACTCAATGTCGGAGACGAATATTTGGGTCGCAGTGAAAAATTCGGCGCGTGGCGTGACACGCATCTCTACATTCAAGGACCGGCGGTTCAAGCCGTGCAGTTGGTCTTTCTCGAAGATTGGTTTTGGGCATGCAACGAGGTCCTTCATCTTTCCTGGGAATCGAACGAACAACGCGAAGATCAAACCACAGCCATCATTCCCACCGGGCCCGCCGATCCGATCGAATCGTGGCAGATGTTGGTCATCGAGGCAGCGAATTCATCCCGAGAGAAATTCTGGATCACCAGCCCGTACTTCGTTCCAGACGACGGGGTGATCAACGCCTTACAACTTGCCGCGATGCGTGGGGTCGATGTTCGCGTCATGTTGCCTGAGCGTCCCGATCACATTCTCGTCTGGCTTTCAGCATACACTTATTACGAACAAGCCATCCCCTTCGGTGTGAAACTCTACCGCTTTCAAGATGGGTTTTTACATCAAAAGGTCATGCTGATCGATAAACGCATGGCGGCAGTTGGCACGGCTAACCTCGATAACCGCTCGTTCAGACTCAACTTTGAAATCACTGCCTTCGTAACCGACGCCGATTTCATCCAAGAGGTGAATCACATGCTTGAGCTAGATTTTTCAAAATGCACAGAAGCTCGAGTGGAGGAATTTACGGATAAAACCTACCTATTCAAAATCGCCTGCCGTGCTGCGCGTTTGATGGCTCCACTGCAATAGAAAAGCTTATTGGATGGCAACGCGAAGATCAGGACGCTGACGTGTGATATTTGAAAGCATCTGGCGGCAATGAGGATACTTGACCCGATCTTTTAAAATCTCTGCGCTACGCTCGAACGAACCCCATTGCACCACACTGATCTCGACATTGCGGCGACCCCAAAGGTTCATCATCTCACGACTTGGCTGATACATATCGATCGTTCCTGTTCCAGTTAAAGCGGAACCATAGTCGTCAACAACATAGAGCTGAGACATTCCTTTAACTCGGAAAACGGTTCCGACTGGATAAAACGACCAATCAGCGGCTGCACTTCTAACTTTATTGGAGTAACGAAGATTTGTGCCAGTTGCGTTTTTACTGCCGTATTTGATATGATCCGACTCCGAGCATGTGTAGGCCGTGGTTCTTACGACTCGTTGGCGCTCACTGTAGCTATAAACCGGCATCTTGTGCTTGTCCTTCGGCTTCGATGCAGCAGCAGCTATTAAGGCCTGCGTTGGCATTGGCACCGTGTTGAAATCGGCGCTGGAAACTCCGCGGATTTGGTTACTTGAAAGAGTGTTGATATCAGATCCGCAACTGACGATAAACGGAAGCACTGCAAGCGAGAGAATAACCGGGAGTTTAAAGGATGGCATAATGGTGAGATGGGTTAGCAAACGGTGGGGTAGTTAAGAGGAGCTAAATAATAGTTCCTAATTAAAAACTTGCGCAGTAAACCCTCGGAAAGGCATTAGGGCAAACTTTAAAAACCTCGCCTCACCCCAGAAAATACCCCAAATCGGGTCAAATCATGATGGAATCAGGGAATTATCACCCCTACCAGATCGGCAATTTTTCGAGAAATTTCCTTAAATCCTACCTTTACGATGACCGGAGTGGAGCCCAAAAGCGCCCCTTCGGGCGGTTCGGGGAGCTCGACCCAAGATCGGCAACCGCCAAAACGCGTCTCGTATTCCAGCCGCCATGGCGTTTCTAACTGTGAAACTTTCACCAGTGCTAGGTGAATACTGCCAGCAGCCATCCCCTTTCCTGACCAATCAAATCTCTCCTTAATCGTCTGCTCCGTGTAGATGTGATAAGGCAAAAGCTGGGCTACTTGCTCCCAGTTCTCTAAAGTCACCGCAAACAAAACCTCCACGTGATGATGAATTTCCATCAGGTCTCCGGGCTCCCATTCCTTCTCTGGTTGGAAATCCCCTTCCCGCACCTGATCAAGCTGGGCGTGAAAACGCGTGGGAAACAAAAAGAAGGAATCGTGTGCAAAAGAAAAGCCCTCACGTCCCTCGTGAATCCCGCCTTTGCGGAGCAGGATCGCCTGCCTACCGCTCGCCAACGCATCACAGACCACTTGCCATTCTTTGAATGCAATCGCCATGGCCTTATCCAAGATCGTCGGCCGTGACCGAGCGTTGCTCCCGACTCCCTAACAATACCGCCTGCCTCGTCACAGTCTCCGGTGTGTCGTCGAAACGAAAGCTATGGCAGTTCGGGCACAGCGAGGTAGTCTTGCCCACGATCGAATCGCAACCCTCACATACTTTGTATTGGTAGGGCGATGCAGCGATTTTTGCGGCGGCTTCCGCGCGATTTGGAGATGGGTTCTGCATGATTTACAAAAGAAAAGCGGCACCGGAAGACCGGACCGCTTGACTGAAAAGATAAATTCTTTGTCGACTATCAGGCAATCGCGGCGATCGCTTTCGCGGTCTTGCTCTTGATGTTAGCCGCTTTATTCGGATGAATCAAATTGCGTTTAGCAGCTTTATCGAGCACGGAGGCCAATTTATCGCTAGCTTTCGAAGCCTCTTCTTTGTTGCCGGACGCAATCGCGACAAGAGCCTTCTTGCGGACGGTCTTCATGCGGCTTTTTTCAGCACGATTACGCTCAGTGCGGGTCTCGGTTTGTCTGTTGCGCTTAATTGCAGATTTGGTATTGGCCATGATTTGTAAAATTAAAAAGTCGTTTTGCGTTGCAGGGGCGGGAAACTAGTAGTCGACACCCTGATCTGTCAAGCTCATGTTTCGTTTTTCCAAAGGAAATTTCAGATCAGCGAGCGACGAGGTTTCTCTCCGTGACCATGTCTCCCAAAGAACCACGCACCACGTAAACATCCGCGCCGGTTCCGACCCGGTTGTATAGATCGATCACATCTTTCGTTCCCATGCGGATGCAACCGTAAGAAGCGGGCGTACCGAGCCGATTCACTTCCGGCGTTCCATGGATGTAGATGAAGCGCTTAAAGGCGTTGCGGTTATGAGATTCCGTTCCTTTTAGCCAAAGAATACGGCTCACAATCGGATCCCGACCCGGTGCATTGGGCTTGATGACTTCACCTGTCGGTCTACGGCTTTTGAAAACCGCTCCTGCCGGTTGGCCTGTTCCGATTTTTTTGGCGATCTCCATGCGCCCGAGTGGGGTGCGGTTCGAGCGAGGGGTGTCACCTACCCCAAATTTAGAGGTGGAAATCTTGTAAGTTTTAATCGGCTGATTATCACGCATCAGCACCATTTTCTGGTCGCGGACGCTGACAATCATTTTGTTACAATTATCCACGCGAGGTGCGCAGCTGCTAAAATTCAGGACTGCGAAGAGTCCTGCTGCTAGAATCAGAGGTTTTGCGAACCGGTGGCGCATAGAAAATTAGTGGCTATCAGTTGTTTCGGTGACAGGAACCTCAGTTGCTTTTGGGCTGGAAAAAGAAGGCATCATGCGAGCGATCGAACCCAATGAGGTATAGAAGAATCCAACGGGAAATGGAAGCAGAAGAATCGCGGAAGACCAGTTGCCTTTCATGGCAGCCTCGACCACGACGAACAGGAAGAAGAAGCCAAACAGCAACTCGACAACCGGTGTGAGCGTCTTGATCGCCTTGTAGCTGCTCTTTTTCCAATCTGAGTTCTTTTGCTCAATCCCATATTTCGGAGTGCGGATGAAGGCGGTTTGATGATTGAAAATGGCTTCCATCACCGCTTTGGCGTTCGTGATCGACATGCCAATTCCGAGTGCAAGTAAGAGCGGAAGATAAGGAATTTCTTTCCACCAAGTTTTCGGGCGAAGCGCTTTTTGCGAGGTAAGGTAGAAAAGAATCACCGAAACCGATGCGAAGAAGAAGATCGGAACGTTGACGAGGTAATAGGTCATTTCCCCAAATTTAGGTTGGGCTTGCTGGCTCGGGTAGATCAAGAAGCACAAGCAGATCAGAAGCAGGTAAGCGAAGTTCGAAGTAAGGTGAGCGGTGGCTTCCATTTTCACGAACAGAGGCACATTGCTTCTCCAAATCGCTGGCAGAACCTTTTTGCAAACTTGGATCGAACCCTTGGTCCAGCGATGTTGTTGGCTTTTGAAGCCATCCATATCAACCGGAAGCTCGGCAGGAGTCTCAACATCGTTGAGGAAAATGAAGCGCCAGCCTTTGAGTTGCGCGCGGTAGCTGAGGTCCATGTCCTCAGTGAGCGTATCGTGTTCCCATCCACCTGCGTCCGCGATGCAGGATTTCCGCCAGATACCAGCAGTGCCGTTGAAGGTGAAGAAACGGCCGGAACGGTTACGAGCAGTTTGTTCAAGCTCAAGGTGACCATCCAGGAACATCGCTTGAATACGGGTCAAAACGTTGAACGTGCGGTTCAAATGACCCCAACGTGTCTGAATCATGCCGATTTTATCATCGGAGAAATAATGGATCGTTTTCAACAACACATCCGCATTGGGCACGAAATCCGCATCCAAGATAAAAAGATACTCACCCTTCGCATAATGAGTGCCGTTTTCAAGTGCGCCGGCCTTGTAACCTGTGCGATCCGTGCGGTGAATGTGCTCCGCATCAAATCCCAACGCACGCATGCGCTCGATGCCGGCCTTACAAATCGATACCGTGTCATCGGTCGAGTCGTCCAAAAGTTGGATCTGGATTTTGTCCTGCGGGTAATCGATTTTAGAAACCGAATCCAACAAGCGATCCACCACGTGCATTTCATTGAAAACCGGCAACTGAATGGTCACCAACGGCAACTCATCGAAGTTTTTCAAAGGCTCCGGACGCTTTCTGGAATGCTTCAAATACAGGAAAATAATCGTTAGACGATGCGAACCGTATCCAGCAAGGCCGATCAATACGGTGGTGTAAGCGAAGTACCAGAGAGGCGAAGTAAGGTCCATATGAGTAAGAGGTAAGCTTGTTACGGTGTAAATAATGAGAATTTACCAAGTATCTGAAAAATTAAGGATTTCTTAACTTTTAAGATAAATGAGATAAACTTCCACGGGCAGAAGACAACAAACCACCCCCCCGCTTGTCAAGGCTGAAGTCCGCGATACCCGGAGTTTGACCGATGAAACATGCCTAATTCAACGCCTCCCGTCATACCATATATGCGTTGTTTCGCGATTGGTAAGGGCACGGCGCTGAGTAAAAATGATTTTTGCCAGAAACCGGAGATGTTCGCGCTTTGTATAGAGATGCATTTTCCGTGCTGAGGTGATTAGTGGATGACGGTGCAAAATAACGATGCGTTTGCCGGTTTCCTTTGCTTGTTTTCGCAATTTCTTGGTCAATTCGAGCTCTTCAGCGATCAATAAGGTATCGCTGAACCCACCGATGGCTCGAAAGACCGCTGCATCGCAGAATATCAACGAACCCGCTGGCAGCTTGCGCATCCGGCTGACGGTGTTCCAAATCCACGTGATGGCGCGTGCTGTGCGGTCTAAAGTGTCGATCCGGATGGTCGCGCCACCCGCAAGACAGTTGCTGCCAATAATCTGTTCCGCGATGTCGGCAAAGAGACCCGCGCTCGGATGAGAATCAGCATCAATAAAAATCAGCCAGTCACCGGTTGCCGCCAGCGCTCCGCAATTCCGGGCACGGCCAATCTGGTTAACTGGCTCAAATACCACGATGGCACCCGCTGCAAGCGCGATGTCTGCTGTGCGATCTGTGGAGTTGTTGTCGCACACGATCCATTCCACTTCCCAACCGAGTTGAGTAAAGGCATTGGCTGCCGATTTGATTTCAACCAGAGACGCCCCTAGCAGGAGTTCCTCGTTAAAGGCTGGAATGACGATGGAAATTTTCACTAACTGAACCATGGATCATTCATCGCCTGAGTCCAATTTGGAAAGCGGTCAATTTACTTTTCCTGCGCACAGGGTAGGAAAAACAATTCCCATGGATATTTCCTCATATAAATCTCAACCGGCAATCTTCACAGCCCCCCCAATTCCACCACGAGGTCGTCGAAGATCGCGTCACCGCCGGGTCTTCCGCTGCGGTCTAGGCCGATGTGATCCAGCTTGCCTATCAATTCTGCCCGCACCTTCTCGCTTGCTCGGAATGTATCGCCGCCGCTGGTGATCAGCACGTCGAGTTGCACGGCGCCATTGGCGAGCCGTTTCACATCGATGCGCATGGACAAAAGTTTATCGGCCGGTGGGTCGAAGCCCATATTCGCATTTGCAGTGATTGCTACGTTCCCCTCGACCCGTTCAAAGCGCAACGCCCCGCCGCTGTATGCCGGATGGAAAAGGACACGCACATTGCCGATGGAAATTCCGATATGATAGACACCCGCCCCGTCCGCGCCGCCGCCAAGCTTTGCCTCGACTCGGAACTCATCTGGAAACTCTTCCTTGCCTGCGAGCTGCTTGGCATCGAATAGTAACCGCTGATCACCCTCTCCATCATGCTTTCCTACAAAATGAGCCTTACCATCCGCCACAAATCCCTTCATCTGATCTTTCGAAGCAAAGCGTAGCACCCCGTATCCATCCGCTAGGGAAGGTTTTGCTTTGTTGAAACGTTCCACAAAAAGCGTCCCTTCCGGATCGGCGATGCCGGGATTCTTCCTTTCATGCAGCAAGCTGGACACCGCGCGCATCAGCAAAACATCATCCGCCCAACGTCCGCCCATCTCCTGCGACTGCAGGATTTTCCCCACACGCATCCGCACCTCCGGATCATCCGATGCCGGGAGCTTACGCAACAAGGGCATAACTTTACTCCCCATCAACACAATCTCTTTCTGCGCACGCTCCCGCTCCGCAAATTCCTCCGAAGCCAAGCGTTGCACGGCATCGGCCAATTTTTCCTCGGAAACATTCAGACCTTTCTGGAAATTCTCCAATGCAGGAGTTTCGGCCGAAAGCCCTTTTTCCTCCAGAAGCTCCAGACGCCAGTCCCGCGCTTCCTCTGCACGAGCCATCACCAAACCTAACAACGCGACCGCAACCAACGGCAACAACTTACTCACCCAATCCATAGAAACAACCAACAGCAGCACAAACCCCAACTCAAGCGCCAAATCCGACTACCCGCCTTGAATCAGGGAATTGATCCTTCGGATTTTTAATAGAGGTAAAAATGTGATTTTGCTTTAAATTTTCAATTTCAATCCACCAATTGAAGATGAGCAGCATCGAAAAGTGAAAATGATAATCCGTTTTATATTCATTCTAGTTATAGCGAGAGCTGGACTGGTTGCTTGCGTTTCTGCTGAAGAACCTCTCACCCAAGTGAAGCTAATCCGCTCTCTATCAAACGAGGAAGCGGCACGCGCCCTCCCAGTGAAACTTACCGGAGTGGTGATTTACAACGGTTGGTATAGCCTCGTCTTGCACGACGGAACCTCTTCGATCTATCTCGATTTTGAACACGCTCAGAAACAAGGGATTTGGAAAGGACCGCTTCCAGATCTCAGCAGCTTCATGCCCGGCGCTGGGATAGAAGTCGAAGGCTTCACGGATCCCGGTGGATTCTCGCCGATGGTGTTAGTGGCGAATTTTCGCGGCACCGGCCCGCAGTCGATTCCTCCTCCGCTACGACCTAATGCTGAGCAACTGCTATCCAGCTCACATGACACTCATTGGGTGGAAGTTGAAGGAGTTGTTAGAAAAGCAGAAGATCCGACTAACGGCCCGAGATACATTTCGCTATTAGTAGGAGGTCATCCGTGCCCGGTATTAGTCACCAATCGGAGTGGGCTTTCCTGCGAGCAGTTAGTCGATGCTAAAGTGAGGGTAAGAGGAGTGCTTTTGAACATAGCTAATCTGCGTTCACAGACGGCGGGTATGAAAATTCACAGCAGTTGGAGTAAGGATATTGAGATTCTCATTCCACCACCCTCAGACCCATTCAAGGCTCCAAGAGTAGAGCTCAACAGACTTATTTCATTTCGACCGGATGCGAACTTGGGCCACCGCAGAGTATCATCGGGCGTGGTAACTTTCACTGTACCTGGCCAGTTTTTTTATCTACTAGATCAAGACGCATGTGTGCGGGTAAATTCTAGTCAAGCGCAAGTCACTCCCGGTGATCTTGTGGAAATATCTGGTTTCATCGACAATGAGAGATTACTCGCTTCATTCAGCGAAACATTGGTGAGAAAAATCGGAACGGGAACGGTACCGCGTCCCAGAGAACCGCTGATATCAGAAATTCTAAACCCTAAGACTCGTAGCTCGTATGAGATGGTATCGGAGCCGGGGCATCCAGACTACGACGGACGGCTGATCCGACTGAGCGGCATACTGCGGCGGGTAATACCACCGAATAAGGATGGAAATACAACTGTGGTGGTCGAGTCGGGTGAACATCTGGTCTACGCATTTCTTCCGGGGATAGCTCCAGCATGGATAGAGGGTTCAGTCGTCGAATTCACTGGTGTTTGTGCATTAGAAATGGAGAGGCTCGACAAACTGCCTTGGTTATCGATTACAGGTTTTCATGTCTGGCTCTCCTCTCCAGCAGACCTACGAGTAATTTCCGAACCATCTTGGTGGACACCGCAGCGTCTCGCTAAATTACTTGCCGCGTTACTAATCCTTCTGGGATTAGCGCTTGTATGGGGCTACGCAATGCGTCGCCAAGTTGCTGCGCGAGGTGGGCAACTTGCGGTTGAGATCGCCGAGCGTGAGTCCGCCAAACACGAATTTGATGCGATTCTTCGAGAGCGCCAGCGCTTCGCTAATGATCTTCATGATACGCTCGAGCAGGCTCTAACAGGTCTTGCATTACAACTGGAAATTGTAAGTCGGAATCGGACTTCCAATTCAATTCTAAGCGGACACCATCTCAATCTCGCCCAGCAATTTCTCGAACGAAGCCGTGAGGAGGTTCACCGAACCGTATGGGATCTCCGCTACCATGGACAGGATGGACAGGACTTTTTTGACATTCTTAAAGAGCGTGTTTTGTCTATGGTCGAAGGCTCTAGCACAATTATCACCCTGAAACGTGAGGGGGATCAGATTACCCTGTCAGATCTAATTGCAGGAAACTTGTTATTACTTGCACAAGAAGCAGTCACAAACGCGTTGAAACATTCGGGTGCATCGGAGATCTATATTCTTCTAAAGTTATCACCCGGATATGTTGAACTGGTAATCGAGGACAGTGGTTGCGGCTTCGATATCTCTAAAGCACCGGGATCGTATGAGGGACATTTCGGACTTCAAGGGATGCGCGAGCGAACCAAGCGCATCGGCGGGCAAATCGAATTGAAAACAGCTACCGGACAAGGCACGATTATCGTCGTAGTGGTTCCATTTGCCGCTGGGGAATCGCATAAGCCGACATGAAAATCAGGATCAAAAAGATATGAAGCCTAAAATAACCAAGATGATCCGAGTCATGATTGTTGACGACCATTCGATGATACGGATGGGCATGGCGGGACTGCTCGCTATGGAGACGGACGTACAAGTCGTAGCTGAAGCGGAAGATCTTGACCAGGCGGTGGCCGCCTTTTCAAAGCATCGTCCGGATGTGACATTGATGGACGTACGTATGCCGGGTGGTACGGGTTTAGAAGCACTTAAATGCATCAAGTCCATCGACTCCACCGCACGAGTGATGATTCTTTCTACCTACGATTTGGAGGAACCCATGATTGCGGCACACAGCCTTGGTGCCTGTGGATATTTGCTCAAGTCCGTGAAATTCGATGAATTGGTCGACTCCATCCGCCGTATTCACAAAGGTGAAAAATGCTTTCCTCCGGCTCTACAGAATCACATCGCCGCTAGAGCGCAAAGGAAACCGCTGACACCCCGGGAAATCGAAATCCTCTACTTGCTCCGCCGCGGTTTTTCGAACAAGGACATCGGTCAAGTGCTTGAGATCGCGGAAAACACCGCCAAGTTTCACGTAAAGTCGATTCTTAGTAAGTTGGAAGTCACCGACCGTGCGGAAGCTGTCGCCGCCGCGTTCGAGCGTGGCTTACTGCAAGTGGACTGATGCTGGGATACCTACCTGTTCGGGTAGTAGACATTCCTATGCTTTTTCCGCATTATACATGTCTTAAAAATTACCCCAACCCACCTGCTTCAGCCCGAAACTAACATCTAATGAAACGCCGTCCCTTTAATCCGTTCCTCTCCCAAATCACAGCTCTCACTGCCCTGCTCGCCTCTGTGAACAGCGCCAGTGCCATTGATTATTACTGGAATCAAAACAGCACAACAGCCGGCTGGGGACTAGGTGGCGCATGGAGCACCTCAAGTGCGGTTTTCACGGCAGCTCCAGAAGATGCTTTGGGGACCGCTGTAACCGCAACCACGGGCACCGCTGATGCACTGTTCATCGGCAGTGCCACCACAGGATTTACAGGGGGCACGCTCACTCTTACCGGCACACAATCCATCGGCAGCATCATCACTGGCTCTGCCAACACCACCGCTGGTGTCGTAATCTCAGGCGGCACTCTGGACTTCGCTGCTTCAGGTATCGTTACCAACAACAGCTCTCAAAACATCACGATCGACTCGGTTATTACTGGCGCGGCCACACGACTTGATCTTAATGACAGCGGCGGCGGCACCATCACGATGAGCGGCTCTGCAAACACCTACGGCGGAATCACCTTCATTAATTCGGGCACGGTAATCACCAACAACGCCGCCAGCCTTGGAGCCTCTGGGTCCGATGCCAATCGAACCGTAGTCGCATCGGGTGCGCGGCTTTCTTTCAACAACGCATCCAGAACCTACACCGAGCGTTTCGAAATCGCAGGTGCTGGCGTGGGAGGAACAACGGGGGCTTTAACGAACAATCAAACGGGAACGATTTTGAACGGCCAAGTGAGTCTTTCTGGCGCTGCAACTGTCCATTCCGGTGGCGGAAGTTTAATCTTCGGCGGAGGGATATTACTCGGTGGAAACGCGCTGACTTTCAGAGTAGATAGTGGAACACAAACCGTGCAGACCACCGGCATTTCAAACGGTTCCGTGATCAAATCCGGTGCCGGCACTCTCAACCTCAATGTCAACAGTGCCTTCGCCGGCGGTCTGACCATCAGAGCCGGCACCGTGGCAACGGCAACAGCGACTTCCCAGGGTGCTGGCTCAGTCACCATCGGTGATTCCGGCAATACCGGAGCCAGTGCAACTTGGCAATCTAGCTCGGCTAATAACACTTACACCAGCGCCATTTCTACCACGGGCACCGGCACGAACTCGATTGCGGTTTTCGGGTTTAATCCGATTTACCAAGGGGCGATCACTCTGGGTAGCAACCTGACCATTTTTTCCAATAATTCTTTCGGCAGCACCATCTCGTCAACTGGCGGTGTCAGCGGGACGGGAAATCTCACCATCCAGAGCAATGCCGCGAATGGTTCGAATAACTCGGCCATCACCTTCAGCGGCACGACGCTGAATTTCACTGGTAGCATCACCAACAGCGGCACAACCACGAGCACGGCGGCTTCACACACGACCATCAGCGCCGTGATCGGCACCAACGTCACGGGAGTCACTCAGAATAGCACCAATTCCAATCTGATTCTCACTGGAGCAAACTCCTTCACCAGCAACATCCTAGTCAGCGCGGGCACGCTACAGGCGAATCTCGCCTCCGCCTCTGCGAATCCAGTCACAGGTGCGCTTGGCAATGCCCAGGCTCTGGGGCGCACGGCCACAATCAACACTGGTGCCACACTACGCTTTGGCGTATCCAATGTTTTGGGCAACGGCGGATCCACTCCGAATCTCACACTCATCGCCAACGGCGGCACCATCTTACACGTTGTTAACGGCGACATAAACTCCATCGGCCCAGTGCAGCTCAACGGCGGCAATCTCAGTTCCACCGGCACTGGCACCGGCGGTTTTAAATTGACTGGAACAGTCACCGTCGGCGGCAGTGCGCTTTCGACGATCAGCGCCTCAGGCATTATAGGATCCAGTGGCGTGATCACCTATGATGTAGGCGATGCGGTCGCCGGCAGCGGCAACGACCTTAACGTCACTGCGGTGGTGGCAGACATTTTCGGAGCTGGCGGAATCATCAAGACCGGAGCCGGCACAATGACACTCACCAATGTCAATACTTTCACCGGAGGAACCCGCATCGATAACGGCACCCTCGCCCTCGGCAACGCTACCAATACCCTAGTTGGCGCGGTCAACGTCAACGGCGGCTCGCTCGCCCTCGGCACCAATACAGACACCGTCGGCGCGGTCACCCTCACCAGCGGCAGCATCACCGGATCGGGAACAGGCGCACTAACCGGATCCTCTTACGACATGCGAAGCGGCAGCGTATCCGCCATTCTCGGCGGCGCGAGTGTCGCCTTGACCAAATCAACCGCTGGAACCGTGAGTCTCACCGGTGTCAACACCTACAGCGGAGCCACGAATATTACCGGAGGTACTCTCGCTGTGAATGGCGCGGGCTCCATCAATAACAGTGCAGTCACGATCAACGGTGGCACTTTGCGCTACAATTCGTCGACTCCTTACAGTGGAGCATTCACCTTCACTAGCGGCACCATTGGAGGCACTAACCTGACTGGCTCATTAAACAATTTGACGATTAGCAGCAGTCAGACGCTTTCGCCTGGCAACAGTCCGGGTACGTCCAGCACCGGTTCCCAGACCTGGGCGAGCGGAGGTACCTATGCGTGGGAAATCAACAATGCCACTGCCACGGCAGGCGCAGATCCCGGTTGGGATCTTCTTGCTGGCACTGGCACGTTGACCATCACCGCCACCAGTGGTTCGCAGTTTAACCTGAATCTCTTCTCGTTGCTAACCACCCCTGTGGATACAGCCGGAGCCTTGACCAACTTCAACAACGCGCTCAGCTACAACTGGCTGATCGCGGACTTCAACAATGCTGTCGTGGGTTATGCGGCCAATGCCTTCAACATCAACGCCACCAACTTTACCAACAACAACACCATTAATGGCGCCTTCGCAGTAGCCTTGGGCAACACCGTGAGTGGAGGGGATAATACTCAACTTTATCTCACCTACACCGCCATCCCCGAGCCACGCACTGCGCTTCTGGGCGCACTCGGTCTCCTCGCCCTTCTACGCCGCCGTCGCAACTGAATCCAATTGAATGCAGCTGAGCACGCACGATCGTTTTCGACCATCACCGCGCGGCAAGCTATGTAGAAGGCTCTGTGTCAATCAAACCGTAGCTGGAAAGCTTCATATCCTGAACGTCCCCGCCAAGATCGGCGGCGGACTAACGGCTCTGCTCATGGCGGTTGGCATGCTTCCAGCTGCCGGCCAAATGGCTGCGACTTCCAATGGCAAGTTTGTCGGCAATGTTCTGAGTTCTACTGATACCGTTTTTGACACCTACTGGAATCAGGCCACTCCCGAAAATGCCGGCAAATGGGGGAGTGTGGAAACGACGCGTGATGTGATGAATTGGACACAGTTGGATTATATCTATAACTACACCCGCTCCCGCGGCATCCCGTTCAAACTTCATGTCCTCGTATGGGGCCAGCAATATCCCACTTGGATGGACTCGTTGCCTGCGAACGAACAACGCGAAGAGGTAGAAGAATGGATCGCCGCATGCTCCGCCCGCTATCCCGACACCGAATTGATCGACGTGGTCAATGAGGCCTTGCCCGGGCACGCGCCAGCACCCTACAGGAATGCGCTCGGCGGTGCCGGCACGACCGGCTGGGACTGGGTGATCTGGTCTTTCGAAAAAGCCCGTCAGTATTTCCCCAATGCCAAACTCCACATCAATGATTACAGCATCATCAGCAGCAACAGCGCGACCGACCAATATCTCACCATCATCAACCTACTCAAGGATCGCGGCCTGATCGATGGCATAGGCGAGCAGGCCCATTTCTACGAGACCACTTCCCTCACCACCCTTCAGAACAACCTGAACCGGCTCGCCGCCACCGGCCTGCCGATCTATATTTCGGAACTAGATATCCATATAGCCGATGACACCGCACAGTTGAACCGCTATCAGGAATTATTTCCGGTCTTCTGGACCAACCCCGCCGTCCGCGGCATCACGTTCTGGGGCTACAAGCAAGGCGCGATCTGGCGCACCAATGGCTACCTGCTCCGGACGGATGGAAGCGAACGTCCGGCCATGACGTGGATGAAAAATTACATCGCCGCCAATCCCCAGTCATTCAACGCATTAGTAACTTCACCGACAAACGGCCAGGGATTGAGCAATTTATCAACCGTCGCCGCCTCGGCCACAGTCACCTATGGCACCGCTCCGTTCACCGTGACATTTCAGAAGAAACTCGATTCCGAACTCGACTTCACCACGGTCAGTTCGGATACCACGGCTCCTTATACAGCGGATCTGGGCAACCTGCCGGTGGGAACCTATCAGGTTCGTGTGATCGTGACCGATGGCGACTCTGCTACGGTCACCTCCGCGTCTAGCACCTTCTACGTCTTCCCTACCGCAGGAGGCACTTGGCTCGGAACTTCCGGTAACTGGAACGACCCGGCTATATGGTTGAGCGGCACCATCGCCAATGGAATAGGTTCGACCGCCAGCTTTAGCAGTGTGGACATCTCAGCAGACCGTGTCATCACTCTGAACGGTAACCGGACTATCGGAAACATCGTCTTGACCGATGCCACTGCCAGTTCGCACAACCTGACGATCTCCGGCACCGACACCCTCACCCTCGATGCGGACAGTGCAGCTCCGGTCATCAATGTCACCCAGGCCGAACGCACCCTCACTATTTCAAGCGTAATCGCAGGCAATGATGGCTTACAGAAAGCCGGATCCGGAACGCTTACATTATCCGGCAACAATACCTACACCGGCACCACTACGGTCAGTGCCGGCACACTGAAGCTGGAAGGAAACGCCTTCTCCACGACGGCACGAAATCACTCGATCAGCTCGGGAGCTGTTTTGGATCGAGCGGCTGGCCAGATACCCACGGGCACGACGACGATTTCCGGTGCTGGCACCTTCCGCATTTCAGGCTCGGGGCTTAGCGCAGGCAGTGATGGTCGCGATCTAAACCTCAGCATGGATGCAGGTGGTCTGATCGATATCCAATCCAGTATATACAACGGTGGATGGCAGGCCATCAACTGGTCTGGTAATCAAGCGACGCTTAACGTAGCCGGATCGCTCAACATCGTGGATGGTCAGGCTATCACCGCCGCTGCTCTGACGGGTGTCGGCACGATTGATTCTACCACCGACGGAGGGTCCGCCGCCAATTTCACCCTCGGAGTGGCCAATGGCACTGGCACATTCAGCGGAACCATCACCGCCGCTGGGACAAGGGCCATTTCGCTGGTGAAAAACGGCACCGGCACCCAAATGTTTTCAGGCAGCACCACCTTCCGCGGCACCACTACGATCAATGCGGGCACACTGCACTTTGCTAAGGTTAGCTCGCTCTATGCGGGTGTCACCACCGACTGGGTCAAAACCAAGATCACGGTACACAACGGCTGCACCATCGCCTTGAATGTCGGCGGCACCAATGAGTTCACAGCAGGAAACGTGACCACCCTTCTAACCGGTCTTAGTGGTACTGTGTCTAACAACGGCCTGCGGGCGGGATCAACCATCGCTTACGACACCACCAACGCCAGTGGCGGCACATTCACCGTATCCGATGTCATCGCCAATACCACTGGTACGGGTGGCGGGGCGGTTAGTCTTAGAAAGCTTGGTTCTAACATCTTGGTGCTATCTAACAGCAATACATACAGCGGCCCCACCAGCGTTGATGCCGGCACGCTTGCAGTCACGGGTTCTCTTGGTACCACCACAGTCAGCGTCACTGGCGGCACCCTCGCTGGCAACGGCAACTTCGGCGCGAATGT
Source organism: Akkermansiaceae bacterium (assembly GCA_031422775.1). Taxonomy (GTDB): domain Bacteria; phylum Verrucomicrobiota; class Verrucomicrobiia; order Verrucomicrobiales; family Akkermansiaceae; genus Luteolibacter. The sequence goes on from JANPMK010000024.1 coordinate 130,852, forward strand.
CACCATCGCGGCGGGGGCTACTCATTCCCTGGCTGTCGCCTCCACTAGCGCAGGTCAGGACACCAGTGCCATCACTGGCACACTGGCGATGGCGGAAAGCACCCTCACACTCACACCCGCAGTCACACCCGCTGCTGGTATCTATGTGCTGGCAACCGCCACAGTCGGCATCACCGGCTTTCCCAGTTTCATCAATTACAACGGCATCCATGGAACGGTTTCCGTGGATGTAACAAGCACTCCCAAAAGACTACTACTTACGGTCACTCCCTATGACACCTGGGCCGCCACCAACTCTTCCACCGGAGATCCGGACGACGACTTCGACAACGATGGCGTGCCCAACGCCATCGAATTCGTGCTCGGTGGAGACAAGAATACTAAGGATCTCAGCAAACTTCCCACAGTAGCTACTCCTGGCAACAACATGACTTTTACCTTTATTCGCGCTCGCGATTCGATGGATTCCAGCGTGAGTATCATCATCGAAGTCGGCACAAATCTAACAACCTGGCCGGACAATTTCACCGTCGGAGCAAATACCGCCAGTTCCTCCACCGGTGTCACCGTCACCGACAACGGTAATAGCACCGACACCATTACACTTACTATAAATCAAGGGACAGATAGCAAAAAATTCGTCCGCCTTAAGGTAGGCATTACGAATGGATGAATGCTAGAAATTTATTTTTGGGATAATGGCAAAGGATCATACTCTTGTGACCCATGAATTAAGCAAAAAAATCTCCCGATTCCGTCATCTTTGGTATTTCAGCCAACCGCCTCGGCAGCACGGATGTTTCAGTAGCCTCCCGCTAAAAACGGATTTCCAGCACACGCTTTGGTTGATGAATTTAAACGTTGGCGTTTCTGGTTCTGGTAATTCGCACCCCGTTAAAGTCGGGGCTGTTCAGAAATGATTTTACAGCCCCGACTTTATCGGGGCGCGATGCAAACGGAGATAACGGAGGACTGGAAAAACTCCACCTAAGTTCCTAAACAATAACTTTTACTCTCGCACTTTTAACTCAGCATCTTGTTGGCTCTTATGATTTGTCTCCATTAGAATTATGATCACCTAATTGATATGACCTCAACGGCCTTATTTCCTCTAAGATTGCCGTCATCGGAGACGCCTGTCTTCCTAAGCAAAAGGTAGGTCGTTTCGCCACTAGCTTTGCGAATACTTAATTCCTTGGGCGCGGTCATGAAATTCAGATGATAGGAAGTTCCGTATCTTTTACCTCCGACTGATCCCACTACCAATGTCCCACTCGCCGGACCACTGCTTTGCACAGCCTGCAACAAGATCGTGTAATCGCCACTTATCCCCTCGGGGGAACTGACCGGCCGATGCGCGACTTCCAATTCATTCTTGTCTGATTTAGCGAGCATCTTTGCTCCAGCTTCCAAGTCATAGGCCAAGCGAGTTGCTGCGTCTGTCGCCACGTTGCAAGCTGATAAAAACGCCAGTCCAGTGAGAACCGCAATTATTTGTAAATATTTCATATGGTTAATATATTCTCAATTTGAATGGAGGCAACGTCTAAGAGATGGTGCGCCGCTAGCGGAAGCAAACGTTTATCGCGGGGTTTAGGTTGAGTTAGGTAAGAGCGTCGACGAGAAGAAGGAGCTAGTGGGGATTGCTATCTTCATCTGCTCTTTGCAAAGAATTTTGCGGCATCTGGGGCATTGCAATCGAAAGGTCTGCTCCTTGAGAAATACCCTCAGGTGATGCATCCTTGGATACTGTGACAAGAATCTGCTTCCAGAAAAAATATCCGATCACACCTTGTATGACAGGCATCATCGATAAGCAAATCATCGCAATACAAAAGTGTAAGCTGTTGGAAAAATCAGCTACAAAAATCCAGCCAATAATCAGCAAGAAAATCGCATTCTCAACAACCAACTTTAAGATGGGTCTTGAATGTCCAATTCGTATGGGTGTAAGACAACAGTAGCACTTTCGTGGATCCCCAATTGGGGCATTCCGTATAGGAGAAAGAAATATGATTTGCCTAGAGTCACATACCGGACAGTTACCTATAAGGGCTTTCTTCATATTTTGCAGTACGTTAAATGTGGTGGCATGGCGGCGCAGGACTCTCAGAGCGAAGCGAACGTAGGAGCTTATCCGCCGTTGCCACCCACGACGTGTTGGCCTAGTTATTTTTTAGTGATGTCGGGCTGCACGATCGAACCATCGAGCAGGATGTATACACGCTCATCTTTCCCAGAGATGTCGCCCTTGAATTGAATAATATAATACCAACGGCTCTCCGCTTGATACGATTTTTTCTTTAGTTCGATCTCATCAATGCGAAAATCCTTTTGAGGATTGTTCTGAGCTACGTTCGATTGGGCCATTTCTATTGCTTTGTCGAGAGCAAGAGGCAATTTGCCTTTTCCATCCCAATGCGGGGTGCTGAGAAATCTTTCTTTTGTTACCTTGAAATGCAGGTCGAAATTCTCTTTGCCAATGATGCTAACACTCTTTAGCTCAATTTGATCTTCTGCAATTGCGCAAAGTGTCAGGATGGAAAATATCAGTGTAAGTATGGTTGGTGTTTTCATTATTTGGCTAATATGGTGTGGTACAGCGCCTAGGAGATGTCAAGAGCGAAGCGAACTCCAGACCTTACCCGCCGTTGTCACTACTGACGTGTTAGCTATTCTTCTTCAGCTTCTTGACTATCGTAACTGCCTCAGCCCAACGCTCCTTAGTTCCTGAAAATACGCCACCCCAAATTTTATCCGCATCTCCGATCATGAAAGTCGTGTGTATGACTCCGCCTTCTACTTCAAACTGCGCAAATCTTCCTGAAAACGTATCACCATTAATCTCTTCAATCACGTATTTGTCGGTCGTGAGCTTGAAATCCTTGGTCTGTTTAGCATGTGCCAAATGGGCTTCGGCCAAATCCTTAACCTTTTCTGGAATTTGATTCACAGTAAGTGGCTCATGCCATTGAAATAGCAAGAGTAGGCCTGAGTCACCATCCTTCCGTATCTGAATAAAGTAGGTCTGAATTCCGTTATGGTCTTTTAATTCGACCTTCCAGGTTGCAGGAGCTTCAACGATTAGTGGTTGCTTCGGCTCATCAGCGAGCAATGTGAGCGTGGCACTTGAAATCAAAAGTGCTGCGGTAAGTATATTCTTCATTTCTGGTACAACGTTAGATGTGGAGGCAACGGCAGCAAGCTCCGATTCAACTGGAGACGTTGTCGCCGGTTGAATCGCATGACTTATTCGGCTCTATTTGTCATATGGATAAAGCTCTGGAGGAATTATGTAAGCGAGCGGATCAGGCTGAGTAGAATCCACCAGACTGAAACAATTACACCAGATATCATCAATAATGTGTATGCTAATGGATGTCTTTCTATGAATTCCTCGTCCCTGCGTGATTCACGTATAAAATGCTCATCACTTCGCCGTGCCTTATGAATAAGCAGGAATGTTAATGCCAAAAATGGTAATGCGAATATCAATAAAATTATCGAGTCATTCGCAATAGTGGCAAATGCAACTAGCACGATAGAGATTATTATTGTCAGGCCTGCCGCCGCCCAAATCTCAATTTTTCTCTGAGTAATATTGTTCATATTATGTTGCCGAACGATGAGTGGTGGCACCGGCGAGATCAAGCGCCGATTCAACTAGAGGCGTTGTCGCCAGTTGCCACTCACGGCTTGTGTGTGCCCAGCATGGGCACGTTGTAAATGGGGTTCAAGTCCCTTGTAGAAATACCAGAACATGAAAATGAAGAAACTACTATCAGAAGCCAACTGTGGAAGGGTGACCGACCATGGGAAGGAAGGCTATGAGAAAGCTGCGAGCTGATGGACAAGAACTGCATAGAAGGCCGACA
>JANPMK010000025.1:0-13497 GCA_031422775.1 Akkermansiaceae bacterium
GAGGTGCTGGAAAAAGGTAAGGCGGATGCTGTGCTTGCGGCATCGATTTTCCACTTCGGGATGCACACGGTGGGCGAGGCGAAGAAGCATTTCGCGAAGCACGGGGTTCCAGTTCGCCCAAGTTTCAGAAATCCAGCTTAAATTGTTTTACCTTCCCTGCTTGCAGTGTGCGGCGAGAACGCTAGTTTTTCAAGGATGAGTACGCGTGCGAGAAGAAAACAGGGAGCGGGTAAGAATCCGTGGCTTGGGAAGGTTTTGATTATTTTTGGTACCTTGATTTTTTTGGCGGTGGCGGTGGGTTATCTCGGGTTACGCGCTTATCTTCATAGTGATGGGTTTAGGAAATTCCTCTCAGTTCAGGTCAGTAATGTGGCCAAAGTGGATGGAAATTTCGCGGGTTTTTTCTGGGATGGGATGGCGGTGAAAACCGAGCGTTTTGAGGCAACCAGCAAAGGTTTGATTACGGATATATTGGCGGAGCGCATCGGGACAGAAGTTGGATTCGGTGGAGTTGGCAGAGGTGTGTGGGAATTGAAATCGACGCGGATCAGTCGTGTTCAAGCCAGCTTGAATTTGGTGCCATCGGAAAATCCAGTGGTGGTTGCGCCAATTGCGCCGGTCGTGCAGAAAAAAAGGGTTACTAAAAAAGAACCTGGCTGGGTTCCTGAAGAAGTGGAGTTAGAATCCTTAGAAATTGGTGATCTTGGACTTCAGATCATTACGAAAAAAGGTTTGGCAACGGCCAAGGGAATGAGTGTTTTGGTGACTCCAGCAAATGGTAAAAATGCATACAACGCTGAGGTAACTGGAGGTAAAGTTTTAATGCCGCTTCCTTTGGTTCCCGAGCTTCGTGTTCAAAATATAAAGGCAAGCTATCGCGATGGTAGTGCGTTTGTTCAGTCGGCAGAGTTTTCTGCTTTTAAAGACGGACGTGTCCAGGCATCCGGTGAATCTAACTTCCTGCTTAATAACCATGCTTATGACGGAAATTTGGAAGGGGTGCGTTGTGATGAAGTATTGAGTGAAACGTGGGCGCAGCGACTCAAGGGGGATGTAAGCTCGACTTTTAAATTTACTAAAACGCCCAGCACCCAGGTCATCTCTGGTGATTTAAAAATCACCAATGGAACTTTGACAGCGTTGCCGTTGTTAGATGCCTTGGCGGCGTATGCGGATACGCGCCGGTTCCGTATTATGCAACTCAGTGATGCGCGCACGAAGTGGCGGGTCTCCAATGGTGAAATTTTTCTTACCGATCTGGTATTAGGAAGTGAGGGGCTAATTCGTTTGGAAGGAAGTTTGACGATCAGGGGTGATAAAATTGATGGTAATTTCCAACTCGGTTTGGTTCCAGGAACATTAGCAAATATTCCTGGTGCGGAAACGCATGTATTTCAGCCCGGAAGGTTTGGTTTGCTTTGGGCACCCATACGCGTGACTGGCACACTTTCCGAACCGAAAGAAGATCTCACTCAACGACTAACAGATGCAGCAGGAGCACGTATGTTTGAGTTATTGCCGGAAACAGGTGAGAAAGTTTTCAAATTCACCCGCAATGCTTTGGGTGAGTCACCTATTAAAATCATCGAAAAGGGCACTGAAGTTATCGACAAAGGAGGCGACGTGATCAAAGGTGCCGGAGGAATTTTAAAAGGACTTTTAGGTCCCTGATCCTGATTCTAATTTATCCCCAGTTAAAAATAATATGAAAACCAATATGAAATACGCAGTGCTTGTTTTAAGCGGGCTGTTCTCCATTCAATGCCTCTCTGCTGAAGAGGTGAAACCACTCAAGGCTTTGTTGATTACTGGCGGTTGCTGCCATGATTATAAAGCTCAGAAAGATATTTTGAAAAAAGGTATCGAGGAACGCGCGAATATCATCGTGGATCAAATGCATTCTGACAAAAGCGATACCAAGCCGGATATCGCTATTTATGGAATTCCTGAATACGCTAAGGGTTACGACATCGTGATTCACGATGAATGTGCAGCTGGTATCTCCGAACCGGCTATCATCGCCGGTGTCCTCAAGCCCCATCTAGACGGCATTCCCGCTGTCAACCTGCATTGCGCGATGCACAGCTATCGTTTCGGCAATTTCAAACAGAAGGTAGAGCCTTCCGCAGACAACGGCAAGTGGTTTGAATATATCGGACTGCAGACCACCGGGCATGGTCCGCAACTACCGATAGACATCGCCTTCGTTGACAAGGAGCACCCGGTCACTAAGACCCTTGCCGATTGGACGACCACCAAAGAGGAACTCTATAACAACATCGCCGTACATGACGGAGCCCATGTCCTCGCCAAAGGCACACAAGGCAAAGATGAAACGGTTGTTGTCTGGACGAATCTGTATGGACCGAAAAAAACCCGCGTCTTCAGTACGACAATCGGTCACAACAACGAGACCGTTCAAGACGCCCGTTATCTTGACCTCGTCACCCGCGGAGTTCTCTGGTCCTGCGGAAAAATCGATGACAGCGGCAAAATTGCTGTAGGCTACGAGCCTAAGCCGGTGAAATGATTCATTCGCTGATCTTTCTGAGAAGCGCAGTTGCTTAGGTGACTGCGCTTTTTTTATATCATCCGCAGACAATCAGGATTCTTGATTGTCATCTCAGCTAAGTTGGTTCATTTAAATCGCTCATAAGTGAAACCCTCCAAACCCATCTAAAAATAGATTCTCCTTAACCCTATGAACCATTACATTCCCGGCCTTTTGATGGCTCTCAATCTTGCTGTTTCCGCCAATCCTACCGACCTCACTTTTACGAAATTCGCTGGCAGCGACGTTGCTCCATCACCCGCCTGCCTTTGCGTTGCCGCGACCGGTGAAGTCTATGTCGGTGTTGACCTCCTAGGCTCTCTGGGCAAAGGACCGGGCAAAGGCCGCATCGTTCGCCTCGTCGATACCGATCAAGATGGCATAGCCGACAAGCACACGGTTTATGCAGAGGTCGACAATCCGCGCGGCCTCATCTCCTTCGGCGATAAACTCTATGTTCTACACACCGTCATTCCAAAGGACACCGGTATCCTGACCGGAATGCACCTCTCGGTTCTCGAAGATAAAAACCACGACGGTGTGGCGGATGGACCACCAAAAATCCTGATCCATGACATCTCAGTCGCCAAACACAACCAAGACCGCGGCGCTGACCACACCACCAATGGCATCCGCATGGGCATCGATGGCTGGATCTACATCGCCGTGGGTGATTTCGGATTCGTGAACGCCAAAGGCGCCGACGGAACCACACTCACCATGCTAGGCGGTGGAGTCGTTCGTGTCCGTCCCGACGGAACCGAAATGGAAGTCTACACGCACGGGCTCCGCAACATTTATGACGTCGCGATTGACCCGTTCATGAACATTTTCACCCGTGGCAATACCAATGACGGCGGTGGTTGGAACGTTCGCTTTATTCACCACATCCAGTCTGGTGAATACGGCTATCCGATACTTTTCAAAAACTTCACCGATGAGATCCTCCCCGCACTCGAAGACCTTGGCGGCGGTTCCGGCACTGGCTCCCTTTTCCTTGATGAACCCACTTGGCCTGAAAAATACAACAAGACCCCGCTGATGGCTGACTGGGGTCGTAACCAGATCTTCAACCACAAACTGACCGCTGATGCTGCGTCATTCACCCAGAAGCCCGAGGATTTCATCGGACTCTCCCAACCTAGCGACCTTGATGTTGATGGTTCAGGACAACTTTTCATCGCTGCTTGGGAAGGTGCCGGTTATAAAGGAAATCCCGCGCGCGGCTTCGTTCAGCGTGTCGTTCCGAATGGCTGGACATACAAACCGTTTCCAGACTTGGAGAAACTGACTCCCGATGCGTTGGTGAAAGGCATGGCCAGTGAGAGTGCCACAACCCGTCTCGCCACCCAACAAGCGATTATCGCTCGTGGCGACAAGGCCCTTGGTTCCGCCATTCTCGCGATTGCTCAGGACGCCAAGAATCCGCTGACTGCACGCGTCGCTGCCATTTTCACCTACAAGCAACTTCTCGGTGTGGCCGCCAACCCTGCACTACTGAAACTGGCTGATGATTCTGCTCTAACAGAATTCGCCCTCCGCGCTGCCGCAGATCGCATCAAACAGAACGCCGAGCTTCCGCTTGAGCCTTTTGAGAAAGCCCTCGCTGGCTCGAATCCGCGCGTTCAGGCTGCCGCCGCCGTTGCACTCGGTCGCATGGGTAAAAAATCCGCAGCCAAAGCATTGCTGACTGTAGCCATTCCGCCCGTCACCAAAGCAGCCGGCGCGACTGCGCCCAAAGCTCCGCTTTTTGAGAGTCAAAAGATCTCAGGCACACAGAGCGCTGACATTGAAATCAGCCTTCTTGGCGTCAACAACCTTTACCTCGTCGTGGAAGATGGTGGTGACGGCAACGGTGGCGACCATGCCGGTTGGTTTGATCCCGTCTTCACGAATCGAGAAGGCAAAGAAGTGCCTTTGACGAAACTCAAATGGAATTTAGCCAACCAAGGCTGGGGTAAAACCGAGGTCAATAAATCCCCGGATGGCAAGGATTTGCAACGTGCCGACGGAAAACCTCACACCCAAGGCATCGGCACTCATGCTTATTCCGTGATTCATTATGTGATTCCTGGAGCCATGGAAAAGCTCAAGGTTACAGCCGCGCTGTGTTCCTCCAAGAACCCTGAAGCGGTCGTAAATTTCAAGATTCTTTCTGAGGCACCCGCAGGATTACCTGTTTCCAAAGAAGGTCCGCACGCCACGCCGAATCCATCCGTCATCGTTCCGCACCTTGCCATCCATTCATTGGTGACTCTCAAGGCTGTTGATGACTGCCTCGCCGCCGTCGGTGGTCCGAGTAGTAATGGAGCACTGCGCGCGCTTCACCTGATGCACGACCCCTCTGTCGTCGATGGTCTGCTTGCCAAATACGCCGCCTCGACCGATCCAGCGCTTAAGAATCAGATTCTCACAGCCCTCGCCCGCCTATACTCCAAGGAAGCTCCTTATGACGGATCTTGGTGGTGGAATACCAAGCCCGATACTCGAGGACCTTATTACAAGCCTATCCTATGGACCAAATCCGCAGACATAGAGAAGCGCTTCCGCGATCTATGGGCCACAGCCGATGCCGATCAGAAAACCTTCCTTACCAGTATTGCTAACAAACATCGCATGAATCTTGAAGGCATTGGCGAGGTTGAGAAATCCGGCGGTAAGAAAGAAAAAATCATCGGCGAAATCTCCATTGAGAACGTCATGCTCGCTCTCGATAAGCTCAAGGGAGATCCTGCCAAAGGTCGCGAACTTATGAAATCACAGGCTTGCCTCGCCTGTCACAGTATCGCTGAAAACGACCCGAAACGAGGTCCGGATCTCAATGCAATCGGTTCTGTCCTCGATCGCGAAGCGATCGCCGAGGCCATTCTCAAGCCCGACGCCGGCATTGCCAAATCTTGGGTCGATGTCACCACCAAAGATGGGACAACCATTCAAGGCACTGTCGTTGAACAGTCCGAGACTCAAGTCATCATCCGCAACATCGCAGGCATACCCACCACCCTCAAGCCTGCCGACGTTAAGGAAATCAAACCCTCTGCATCCACCTTGATGGGCCCACATTTGCTAGATGCCCTGACCATGGATCAGTTTGCAGATGTTATCTCCTACCTGCACTCTCTTAAATAACTCACTCACTTTGTTCTAAAGCGTTTCACGTGGGTTTTCAGGAGAAATATTTTTAGATTTCCGTTTGTGTGCGTTCCATCGATTTCTGGCATTTTTTATGAATTCGAAGTGCTTGCGGTTGAAGATGGCTCACCCAAATTTTTTGGTGGGAATTAGACTTTTGGTAACCCGTCTAATAACAATCCTCTTGCCGTGGCTAAAATAATTCGAAAGTATGTGATTGAATGGGAATTGAGATAGAAAGCAAAGTTTTCTTCAGAACATCTGTGCTGGAACAGCATCCGACGATGGAAGTTTTCATAGATGCGGGCTACACGCTGACTGGCGGTGGTGCATGGATTGATTACGAGGAACCGGGCAACCTACTTGTCGAGTCCTATCCTTTGCAAATCAGTGGCGGTAAATGGGCGGGTTGGAAGGCTTTCGGGAAAGATGTGTGGGTATCTTCTAAGGCTACAATCACGGTTTATGCTATCGGCATCAAGGTGATCAAAGATGGTGAGATCGTCCCGATTGAACAAACCGTTTTCACCTCAGAGACAGCCAAGGCGGAGTTGCCGAGCACTCCGGATCATGATGGTTGGGTGGGAGTAGGCGGTGGAGTGAAATGCCTGCAGAATATTTTTGAGAACGTCGCTCTTTCAGAGACGGCACCTCTCCGCGAAACTCCTGAAGAGAATGAAATTTATAGCAAAATCACTGCTTGGTATGGCACGAAACAGTTTTGCTTCAGCCCGACAAGCGACCGAGGTCCGACCGGTGGGGGGACTATTTCTACTTTCCTGATCGCGATACGCGCCGCCGGTATTTCCTTTAAAACTCGTATCCTCTGCGCAAAAAGCGAAGAAGCACTGCGACCTGAAGTCGAGGTGCTCGCGCAAGGTGGAGTCGTGGTTTCCGGAGGCGCAGTTGATAAACAAATCGATATGAGTTTCACAGATTTTGCGGGCCAAACCATCAATCTGCTGACGGCATCTTATCCATTATACGACAGCTCGAACTTGGATCAGATCAAGGGCTGGAAAGCAGCAGGCAAAGATCACCATTTCAAAAGCCCATCGAAAGTAAGGGTCTACTGCGTGACTCTTGAAGCAGAGGAAAAAGTTTGATATCGGTCGCCTCGGCGAGGCGACCCTACCTTTTGAAGGGATGCTGCCGTTCTTATATCTTTAACTGACAGATAAGATCTACAATCCTTTCAGGATTAACTTATTCCGAGATGCGATGTGAATCCGCGGTTCTAGCTTGCCATCGTCCGGGAGGATGAGTTGACTTGGGACAACCCAATTTACGTAAAATTATGTCAAACATCGATTATCCCAATCCCCACGCGGTCTCCTTTGCCCCTGTTGATGAGCGCGCAATGTTTATCCGTCGCACCTACGCGCACTTGGCAGGTGCGATTGGTGTTTTCGCGATCCTCATTTCGCTACTGATGAGTATCCCGGGGATCGAACAAACGGTTTTCGGTTTGCTGTCCGCGAGTGAATACAGCTGGTTGATTGTGATCGGTATGTTCATTGGGGTGTCTTATCTGGCAGATCGCTGGGCGCGTAGCGATACCTCGCGTGGTGTGCAATACGCCGGACTCGGACTCTACGTCGCCGCTGAGGCGGTCATTTTCCTGCCACTGCTCCTCATGGCCAGAGCAATGACTGGTGATGCCTCGTTGATCACGCAGGCGGGCTTTCTCACGATCGTGTTATTCATCGGTCTCACGGTTGTAGCTCTCACCACTCGCAAAGACTTTTCCTTCCTTGGTGGAATTCTAAAAGTCGGTGGCATCATCGCTCTTGGTTTGATCGCAGCTTCGTTCTTTTTCCAAGGTCTTAGCCTCGGTCTATGGTTCTCCGCAGCGATGGTCTTACTCGCCGCAGGATCCGTGCTCTACACCACCGGCAACATGATTCACCACTACCGCACGGATCAATACGTTGCTGCTTCACTTGGTCTCTTTTCTGCCGTCGCTCTGATGTTCTACTACATCCTGCGCATTCTCATGTCGCGTAGATAGGAGTGGGGGAGAAGTGCCGAGTGATCAGTGGAAAGTCATGCGTGGTAAGAATCTCATGGACATCAAAGTTGTATTTGTAGGTGTTATACAACGAGTTGTGTATGTAGGACAAATACTGCGTGTTGTTTAACTTAACTGTTCTGCTAAGAAATGAAGACCTTTGCAACCGCATGTATACTGAGCATTATGATGCTTCTCCTTGGATCATGCGGGCGCGTATACACTGAGCGACCGGAAATCAAGACTGAGATCGAGAATATGCATGAGCAAGGATGGGATTTCGTCGAGATGGTAGGTGAAGCTCACTCAACTCCTGTGTCGCGGGAGGTTCGACTTTCAGACGCCAGTGGATCTTTGACCGTTCACGCTGGGAACACTGGAGTGGACGGCTACGGAGATCGTTCGCAATCTTTTGATAAGATATTCAAGAAGGATGGACTCGATTTTCTTGAGGTGAAGATCATGACGTCGCCTGCTGATGGTTACTGTCTCGTCTTCCAGAAGCCACAGGAGGCGATCAACAATAGCGCTTCCACGCCACAGAAGAATCATTAAGATGCAGAACAAAGTCGAGACACAGCAACCCCTATCAGCCACCCTGTTTACATGATCTCCCGTAGTTTTAACTTCAACCCCGTGATCGACGCGCGCCCTCGCTGGTAGAGGTGCATGCGCTCATCGTTCGGCAGAATCAACATATCCCACTCGCAATATTATGATAAATCCTAGCCACCTGAGAGTTATGCTGCCGGCTAGCATAGTGATCGCGTGGTCCGTGAGATGGCTTGGGATACCACTAGGACGAATCGATGCTTTCGAATTCTGGTGTTGGCCGATTCTATCTTTACAATCGCAATTTGGACCATGGATCTGGCCACTTAATGCAGCAATCTGGGTCATAAGCGGATTCGCATTATGCGGCGCGGAAGTATATAAGAGAACCAGAGGACGCAAGACGGGCGTGGCATTAATTCAGTCCGGGGCGCTTGTAATGTCACTAGTTTTCGCGTCTTTCTGTGACAGATTCGGTGAGTATATTGGGCCATGATAGAAGAAGCCGAACAACCCGCACATGGCGACGCCGAGGAATCCGTATGATTGAATTCGGAGCTTCACACCGGCACCGCCATTGCTTTAACGTTCGGCAAATAAATGAAACCATTCTACAAAGTCATTTTGTGTATCATATTTGGGCTAGGAGCATTCGTCGTAGGAGGAATATTTGCTACACCATCTAAGCATATGAAAGGCAAAGATGGTTATGTAGTGCCTGAGAACATCGAACTCATAGACAAATCAAGAATGGAACGTGATTATGTAGCAGACGTCATATCTAATCTCCCATTTTATGTTGGATTACTGGTGTTTGTGGGTTCATTTGGTTACGCGACCGTTACAGTCATGCGCAGCATGAAGAATCGACACAATACAGACCGAAGTTAGGAGATGCGATAATAATACAAATCCAAACCGAACCAGCACCTGATCACCATATCCCAAAAAACACAACCGTCACCCCATTTCGTAAACCAAATCCGCTCATGAATTCATTGGCAGCACAATGAACAAGAATACCGAAAGTCGGGACCAATAAAAACAATTGCTCAAAAGACGCTTTCTGAGTTATGGAGTTTCGAAAAATAATAGTTATATGAAGAGCATATTAAAAATATTAGCTATTTTTTTAGCTGTGGTATGTATTTTCTTTCTGATTAAAGAGAGAGTAATTCGCAGTCAATTGGCTGAAAAAATTAAATATTTTGATAGTAACGAAAAAAGTCACGATGAACTACTTGCGAATATTTCGGGAGATCTTTCTTCTATTAAGCAACTAGAAAAACTTTTTGGGCGAGGGCATCAGTATATAAGACACTATCAGGTTGGTTTTGATGATTCGGTTCTGGTTTGGGAGGCTACTTATCAAGAAAAGTTTATAGTGCAGTATGAAATACCATTATTTCGAGAACGTGATGAATGGTTTGTAGTCGATCTGCAATCGGAAGAGATTGGATTCCTTCTTGAAAATATTCAGACTATCAAACTTTCAGACGGACGAATCCAGACCATACATGGAAACTCTCGTGAGTTTAGCCGAAATGAATTATTGTCATGGAATAGTGAAGAAATTTCCACATTGTTGCATGATAAATAAATGAAACCACGCGCCAACCAATGGCATCGGCAGTGCTAACCTATTATAAAAATAAAATCCAAACAGCGTCTCGCTAATGTTCTAAGGGACAGACAAGTGAGCAGAACAAGGCGGACATAGCGACGCCGAGCAATCCGTCTGATTGAATTCGAGGCTTTTCACCGGCGCGCTATTCCTCTAACGCTCATCTCGATTGTTCCTAAAAATAGGGCAGCCCCCGACTTATCGGGGTGAACAGGATGCAGCCCCTCCTTGTGTCATCAGCAAAGGCGGATCATGTCTTTGATGAATTGATACCAGAGGTAAATCAGGCCGCGTTTGGAGTATTGGAAATTGCCGTCGCCAGTGAGTTGGATGATGCCGGCTTTGAGGTTGTGATCGACTTGTTGGCGCATCTCAGACTCGATGGTTTCTTCTAGCAGTTCGGGGTCGGGGACGAGGAGGTCGTCTGTTTGGATTTTCATTTTCCCGAGAAACTGGCGGTGGTCTTTGAGGATTTGGTGGAAACAGGATTTCTCGCAGGGGACGTGGTTCCACTTTAATTTCGGGCAACAACGAAGGGTGGGGGCGAAGGGGAAGTTGGTGGTTCTCCAGATTTTTCCGTTAGAATCGGTAGAGGTGATGGAGATGAAGGCGAAGGCAACGTCTTCTTGTTCGCATAAGCAAACCGAAGCGACAGCGCGTTCTTCTGGATTCCAGAACAAGCGGAAATGTTGTTGCATGCCGGACCACTGCCAGCCGCAATCGGACACGTGTTCGAATCCAGCCTCTTCCATACCCGCCGCAGCTTCGACGGCGTTAGGGAAAAATGAAGGATTGGGAGTTTGGCGATGACGCAGTCGATTTTCGAGCGGCATACGGAGGCGGCGCACATGGGTGAGGAGTTCGATCCATGGCAGGAAGAACCACAAACACGCACCGGCGATTCCGGCGAATACGTTTCCGCTGATGAAATAGAAAAAGCTGAAGCTCGCAAACAGGAACACAATGGCTCCGAGTTTTCGCGATAGGTTTTTACGCGAGGTACGCAATGCCATCGCTAAAACGAGGAGACCAATGACAGTTAAGGTTTCGCGCATATGAGAGGTAAAAATCAAATTTCAAATCTCAAATTTCAATGAAGAGTCTGAAGTCAAAATATTTGGAAAGTGCTGATAATTGAATTGAATTTTGGAAATTGGAAATTGAAGTTTCAGCGTGTTAGAGCGTCCATGAGGTATTTCGATGGACGGAAGTTTTCGATGAGGATTTCCTGTTTTCCGCTGCGATTCATCCGCACTTGGCTGAGGTTAAAGTTCGGTGTTTTGTGAGGGGCGAAGAGGATGTCGTCGTGGGTGGCGTTTTCATGTTTTTTAAACATGTTAGGTAGGATGTCGCCGCCGAGATGGTCATCGCGCCCGGTGGCGAGGTGGCAGGTGCCGAGCACTTTTTCGTCCTGAATGTCCGCATAGGAAACGGGCAGGACTTGGGTGCCGAAGCCAAGTTCGCCGAGCGTGCCGGTCATCGGATCATCGGCAAGGCGTTGGTTGTGGGCGTCTATGGTCGCTTGATTGCCCTCGATCAAGGTGGAGCGGTAAATGCTGCGGTCTTTCACGTCTAACACTCCGAGCGTGCCGTCCTCGTATTTCATCGGAAATTGGCCGTTGGCATTGGTTGGGACAAAGTAGACTTCGCCGGCGGGGAGGTTTGCGATGTCGGGTTTTTCTCCGAGGCAGAGGCCGTGGGATTTTTGGGCTTCCTGTTGATCGAGTTCGAGAGTCGCGGTGAGGACGCGGCCGTCTTCGAGTGCGAAATCGATTTCGATCGAATCGGCTTTTGTTAGAGCGAGGCGCATTTTTTCCGCATCGCGGGAGACTTCACGGTAATCGACGGCGAGGCCGGAGTTCAAGATGACGTCATTGAGTCCATGGAGGGTGGCGCCACGGAAGCCGTATGTTTTAGCTTTTGCGGTGAGCGGAGCGGTGGCGGAAAAGGTCGAGATGCAGAGAATAAGATCGTAGTTTGAGTAGATGTCCTTATCGAGCGAGAGGAGTTTTCCATCGGTGTCCCATACTTCATCGGCGAGATCGAGGTTGGAGCCTTTGGTGCAACGGTAAGCGAACATTTCACCTCCCGACATACCGAGCTTGTCCATCGCATACTCTTGGAGCGAGGTGTAGAAATGCTTGTAAGCGTTTTTCTGAACCGGAAAACCTGGTTGGGAAAGGAAATGGAAATCTTTGATCAGTGCCTCGGGCTCATCGAAGTCGATCAGGATGCAGACCTTGCAACCTTGGGTCGGCTCAAAAACGGTGTGGAGCAACCGTACGACATCGAACTCCGGAAACTGGCGTTTCTCGGGATGAAGAAGGATTTCGGGTGAAAGGTAGTCGGGTGGTGAGGCTAGGGTGCTTGATGCCATAATTTTGAACTTAAAAGGTAGTTGCCACATCGCAAGTGGCGATTTCTAAAAAATCGAATGAGTGTCAGAGATGGAATTTTTCAGGATAAAAAAAGAGGCTCTCCTTGCGGAGAGCCTCTTGGGTTAAACGTTTGAGATTAAGCTTTGGCTTCTTCTTCTTCTTTTTCCGCTTCAGGAGCAGTTACTTCGGAATGGAATTCCTCGGTGGGCACTTCTGGGTTGGAAATTTCCGCGCTTACTTGGGAGACGGGTTCGTCGATCAAGTTAAGCACTTCTTCTTTCTGTGGATTGATGGGTGCGAGTTGAGGAACGGCGGCTACGGTAGCTGTATTTCCGCCTTCTTCTTTTTCGGCATCATCGTAATCTTTCGATTTTGCACCAGACACGGTGATTTGACGTCCCATGAAAAATTGATCATGAAGGACTTCAACCGTGCGTTTGGCTTCGTCGATATCGAGCATTTCGATGAAACCATAACCTTTGGAGCGATGGGTGCTGCGATTGTAAACGATTTCAACACGGCGGACGGCACCAACACCTTTGAAGAGCTCTTCTAGATCGCTCTCAGTGGTGTCGTAGGACAGGTTTCCAACATAAACGCGGCGGTTCTCGACGGTTGATGGGTCACCACCACGGGAGCGATTCGAATTTTTGTTCGAGCGTTCACGGGGTTCGCGTTGTTCGCGAGGTTCGCGCTGTTCACGGGGTTCGCGAGGTTGTCTTTGGCTGTCACCTTGATCGCGGGATTCATTTCTGTTTCCCTGATCGGTGCGAGCATCGCGGGTTTTGTTGCGACGTGGTTCTTGGTTTTGTTTGGTTTCAACAGCGCTCGGGCGACGCTCCGGACGGGGCGGTCTGACTGGCTCTTTATAGAGACCGAAGGCTTTGAGGATTTTCTGCCACAAGCTTAGGGTTTTCTGGGGGGCAGGCATTGCGCGGCGTTGCTGGGATTGGCCCGAGCCGTTGTGGCTGGAGCGATTTCCACCGCTGGACTGGCGTCCATCGTTGTTACCACGGTTTGAGTTGTTGTTATTACGGTTTTGCCCTCCGCGTGAGCGGCGGCGACGACTATCTCCCTGCTTTGGGGAGTTATTTGTATCAGTTGACATGGTTTCGCATGGGTCAGTGTTTTACGGACGGCCCGGCGCGTCGGGTGGTTTGTATCCCCGGCGATGCAGGAACGGACCTGCGCGCAATTGCTGTAGTGATCGATCGCCAGCTTTTTGGTGCTGGGACAAGCCTCCGCAACC
>JANPMK010000026.1:0-33827 GCA_031422775.1 Akkermansiaceae bacterium
CAGGCGGGCGCGCACGTCGTCGACGCTTTGGTTAGCGTAAGGTCGGAACAGTCGGTTGAAAACTTCCTGTGGCTTTTCGATTGAGGGAATGGGTTGTCCCGGTCCGTAATGGGAGAGGGTTTTGGACATGCCGTAGGAGCCAGTGCCGCCTTCGCTACCTAGCACCAAGGACCCATAGCGGGTGTGGTGGCCGTTGATTTTAGCTGCGAGTTGATCGATGGAAATGTTGTTCGTTTTTTCCGCGCCGGACATGTCGGCGCCAGTGCCGAAGACATCGCCGCTGCTGTGTCCGCCGAGGCCGTATCCGCCCGGGTGATCGAGGCCGCGGAGGTAGGTGATAGAGTCCTTGACCTCTTCAAAAGGTGCGGAGGCTTTGTTGAGTGTTAGAGCGCCTGAATCGTGGCGTGGATACCAACTCCATTCATGGGCTTTTCCATCCGGAGTATTTGGATCATACACACCGTAGGCAATGTAACTGATCAAAATCCGTTTAGGCTGCTGTTTTCTAGCAGCAACGCCGGTGGCCCAGCTCATGCTGTTAAGAAACGGTAAGGCAAGAGCAATGCCGCCACCGCGCAGGACATCGCGTCGATTCATGTGGTGAGATTTCATGGTCATGGTTTTGGAGTTTTGATTGGAGTTCTGAAAAGTTCGCTGCGGCAGATATCGATGATCATGTCTTGGAAGCGGTGATCGGTTTCATTGGATTGTTTGAGAAGGTCTTCCACGGCGTAGCGGTCGTGGTAGGTGAGTGAGCGACCCATTCCATAGTTGAGAAGGCGGCGGATGACGTTTTCGGCGATTTCCTCTTTCTGATCTTTGAGAAGATAATCCTTAAGTTCCTTCATGCCAGCAACTTTCGGGCCGTTAGGCACGCTTGCGGCGGCATCGACCGGCACGGTATTGACGGTCTTGAGGTATTCTGAGTATCCGGTGAGAGTGCGATCGGTCGTATCATTGAAACCGCGGATCGTGGCTCCGTTTTTAGGGATCTTAGGTTGGAACTGACCGATTGCATTGTATTCTTCGAAAGGAATTCCCCATGGATCGAGGCGAACATGGCAGTCATTGCAGGATTCCACGGTGCGGTGAATACGCAGAAGATCCTTGATGGTGGTGGCGTTTGCGACTTCCTCGCCCGCGGTGTCGGAAAGTGCTGGCACTTCGGCTGGGGGCGGTTTCACTTCATCGCCTAAAATTGCCTCGCGCAGCCAGACGGCCCGGTAAATGGGATGCGGAGCGGAGCCGGTTCCGTTACCGACGAGCACCGATCCCTGGGTAGGAAGACCACCGAGCGCGGCATCGGCTGCGATGGGGACCGCACGAAAATTTATACCCTTCACTCCATCCACTCCATAGTGCGCGGCCAAGGGTTCGTTAAGCCATGCAAAGTCGGAATCGACGATGTTGAGCACGCTGGCATTGCGGCGGACGAGTTCGCCTATGAAGCCCACCGTTTCCTCTAACATGTATTCGCGGATAGTCGGGCGGAAGAGCATTTCCTGGCCTAAACGCTCGCCGTTATGCACGGTGTATAGAAACCGTGGGAAAAGCTTGCGATTGATGTTCACCGCCATGGTTTTCTTGATACTGAGCCATTGTAAGGTGAAATTTTGAATGAAGTGCTGGGCGCGATCATCCGCGAGCATGCGGCGCACTTGCGCTTCGATCACATCGGGGTTGTTGAGTTTTTTCTCAGCAGCCAGAGTGAGCAGTTCGTTGTCTGGTGGGCTGCCCCAGAGGAAATAGGAAAGCCGTGATGCTAGCTCGTCATTGGGCGTGGTCACTTTATCGGCCGCTACGGTGTGGTAGAGAAACTGCGGTGAAATGAGAACCATGGAGAGCGTTTCACGGATCCCCGCCTCAAATGTATCGAACTCGGGTTTGAGAAGCTGATAGATTCCAAAAAATCTTTCCAGTTCCTCTTGGCTCGCTGGGCGGCGGTAGGCGCGGGTGATGAAATCTTTCAATACACTTTTGACGTAAGCATCGGGATCGGTGGAACGCAGGGGCGATTCAGGAAGGATGCGAGTATGGTGCTTGGGCGGCCAGACATCGATCACGGGCGACTCGAAAGTGATCGAGCGCAACACGGCTCGTGGAACCGCGAACTCCCATGAGCCATCGAAAGCACTGGTGCGGTGGTCGTTGAGCTGGCCGTTGTCGAAAAGGTTCTGCGCGTAGATATGCATGGTGTTCGGCTCTTGTCCCTTGGCAGTAACTTGTCCGATCTGGATGGGGTGATTTTCAATGCGCCCACGAAATTCGAATTCCTGTAACGAGTCTGCGTTGTTGCTCAATTTCACCATCCCGACCGGTGCTAAGTCTCCCGTGCCCGCGTCGTGGCGAAGCATGCTTCCCATGATGATGCGGAGCGGAACTTCCTGAAAGCCCTGTGGTAGGATCGCGGCGGCTTTGATGCGGATGCGATACTCACCGGTTTTAGGCCACGAGTTGAGTTGCACACCTTTATCTCTGAAAACGCCAACCTCGTCAGCTGGCGTGGTGGTGAATGGAGTTGCGTCTGCTTTGAACGTCCATTCTTGGCGATATATCTCGGGCTTGGCAGGATCGACAATCGCGCTGGCCATGGCGCGACGCGCGGTTTTGAGATAGTGATCCAACTGCTCCGGTCCTAACAGCATGAACTCGGCGCTGTTATTGAAATGATAAGGTTTTTCAGGATCCTGGGGGAGGTCATGCGTGTAATCGAGATCGATACCTAACAGATCATGCATCGTATTTTGATATTCGAAATTCGTCAGTCGCCGGGCGAGAGGGGTGGATTCCACGCGGCTTGCCTTGGCCACATAATCCTGCATACCTTTATCGATCCATTTTTGTAAGTCATCGCGTTCGGCAGCGCTGGGTTGCTTTTCATCTTCGGGCGGCATGTCCCCGTGTTTCAAAACATCAAGAATGGTTTCCCAGCGTTCCAACTCACCGCCGGCACCGGAAGCGAGATCGCCATCGAGTGTGTGCAGAGTGATCTTGCCCTTACTCTTTTCGGGTCCATGGCACTTGATGCAATATTGCTCAAAAAATGGTTTCACCGAATCATTGTATCCATTGCCGCCGTGCGGGATCTCCGCGGCTGGGAGTGCGCAGGCCATGCACGCCGTGATTGCTGAAACCCACAGACTCAGTAGGTTGGTCTGAGACTTGATCTGTCTCGTAAATGATGGTTGAAAAAGGTTCATCGGGTTAGATGTATCCGCAGGTTGTGAATTTTTTACCGGAATAAGGGGAGAAAGATTTCATGATTCGTAAGATTTAAATATTTAAACGTGTAACCAATTCGGGCAGGATTAAAGCATGGAAATACACCGACTTAAAAGCAAGGTAGAGCAAGTGGCGGATTACTTGCGCGAGAATATGGCGCACGGCAGGTGGGGAACACTCATGCCAGGGCGCAACGCACTTGCCAAGGAGCTAGGTATCAATGGAAAGACAGTGGAGGAAGCATTGCGGCAACTGGAGCGTGAAAAGCTTTTAATTTCTCAGGGTATTGGGAAGCGGCGTAAAATTTCGATTTCGAAAGCGGATAGCTCTCCTTCTCTTCGCGTAGCAGTGTTGAACTACGAACCGGAGACGCGTGGTGAAAACTATATCATCGATCTGGTGCATCAGTTGGCGGAAACTGGGCACACCGTATTTTCCACCAGACAAACCCTGATGGAGTTGGGGATGAGTGTGGGGCGGATTGCAAAGCTGGTGGAAGAAACTCAAGCAGACGCATGGATCATTGTCGGTGGCTCGCATGAGGTATTAGAGTGGTTTGCGGGGCAGTCGATGCCAGCATTTGCGGTATTCGGTCGAAGAAGGGGACTAACTATTGCCGGAGCTGGACCAGCAAAGCCGCCTGCCATGAGGGAATTAATGCGGAGACTCATTGAACTAGGTCATCGGAGGATCGTCTTGTTGGCTAGAGAAGAGCGTAGGTTGCCCAGGCCGGGGGCGACCGAACGCGCGTTTCTCAGCTCTTTGGAAGCTCATGGTGTGCAGCCGAATGCGTATCATCTGCCCGCATGGACAGAGACGCCCGAAGGTTTCCAAAAGTGCCTCGAAGAACTGTTCCGCGTGACTCCTCCCACGGCATTGATTGTCGATGAGTCGCCCTTTTTCACCGCAGCGATGCAATTTTTCATGAAACGGGGAATCCGCGTCCCCGAGGAGGTTTCGCTGGTTTGTTGTGATTACGGTCCGAATTTCTCTTGGTGCGAGCCTCCGATCACCCATATCCACTGGGACAGCCGCCCGATTGTGCGAAGAATCATGAGCTGGGCTTCTAACATCAGCCAAGGCCAAACCGATTATCAACAAGTGGAAACCAAGGCTCAATTCATCGAGGGTGGAACCATCGGCCCGGTGTCTGGCCGGTGAACTGAGGATATCGCTGGAGGCTCAAAGTGATCTGTGAAGGCGGATCTGCTGTTCCGGCTCTATTTTTCCGCTGGCAGGGGCGTGAGGACTTACCTAAGGTGCGGCAACTTTTAACGACCCCGAACTTATGAATATCGCAGAAAACATGGTCGCCACGATTGGCAACACCCCTCTCATCCGTCTCAACCACATCACTAAAGGACTTGAAGCGGAAATCTGTGTGAAAGCAGAATTTTTCAATCCTCTCTTTAGCGTGAAAGACCGCATCGGTAAATCCATGATCGAAGCCGGTGAGCGCGAAGGTAAACTCAAGCCCGGTGGTTTGATCATCGAGCCAACCTCGGGTAACACCGGAATCGCTCTCGCATTCGTGGCTCGCTCGAAAGGCTATCGTTGCATTCTCACCATGCCAGAAAGTATGTCGATTGAGCGCCGCGTGTTGCTGCGTTTGCTCGGTGCGGAAATCGTTCTAACACCTCGCGCCAAAGGCATGGGTGGAGCGATTGCGATGGCGAAAAAACTCATCGAAGAAAATCCGGGTTCATACGGCCCGAGCCAATTTGACAATCCGGCTAACCCTCAAGCCCATCGTGAAACCACCGCAGAAGAAATCTGGAGCGATACGGATGGCCAAATCGATGCGTTCGTCGCAGGTGTTGGCACTGGTGGAACGATCACGGGTGTTTCTGAAGTTTTGAAATCGCGTTGCGTCATGAAAACGTTTGCGGTTGAGCCAGTGAATAGCCCAGTCATTACTCAGAAAAAAGCCGGTGAAGCACTTCAGCCAGGTCCTCACATGATTCAGGGTATCGGCGCGGGATTTATTCCAGGTAACCTCAATCTCGATATCATCGACGAGGTCATTCAAGTCACCAACGAAGACGCCATCGCCACTGCCCAAGCACTCGCGCAACAAGAAGGCCTTCCAGCGGGAATTTCCACTGGAGCCAACGTCTGGGCCGCGATGCAAGTGGCGAAACGCCCTGAATTCAAAGGCAAGCGCATCGTCACCATTGGTTGCTCTTCAAGCGAACGCTACCTATCAACTCCTCTCGCCGATAAAATCCGCGAGGAAGTTTCCAATCTCTCGGTGCAAGAAGCGTAACCATCACGGTCGCTGCTCATTATATCTAACACATTTTCTCGAATTTCATGAATTTCCAAGAAATCATTCAGCACCCTTTTACATGGGGTCTTCTTCTTGGTCTGTTAGTCGCAGGTTTCATTCTAAAAAATGCCTTCACCGCGAAGCTTGGGATGCGCAGGGAAATTAAAAAATTAGAAAAGGAGCAACGTGAGCTTCAATCACACCTCAATATCCAAATGAAAATCACTGCTTCCGGTAGCGATTCTCTAACCAAGGAAATCGATTCCCTGAAAGCGCAAAACGAAAACCTAAGGATCAACCTCGCAACCCTTCAAACCAAGCCAGAGAAAAGTGAGCAACGCCAATTTCGAATCCAAGAAATGGCAGTCCGAACCATGCGCGAACAAGCTCCCGGTTTTGCAGGCGCATGGGAAAAAGCCGTGAGAGAAGCGGAAGCCGAAATCGAATCCGCTGAAAGCGGTTTCACCAAACTGATGCGCAAAGTCGTCCCTGGGCTCGGTCATTCATCTAAGCCAGTCGTGGACGAATCGCCTCCCGAATCTCTTTAGGTGACGGAAAAGTGACAATTCATTGAAAGTTTTTTGAGAAACCCGCCCGTATAAAAGGTCGTTCCTGATAAATTTCAGGGCGGCCACCGCTCAGCATCCAGCCTCACCGCGGATTCGGAGCGACGGCGGCCCAACACTTTCAAACCTCGCGATGGTCTCACCCCCATCGCGAGGTTTTTTGTTTGTAGCTGCCGCATTCCTGACACCTCTTCAGGGTGCGATATTTTATTGCGCGCAAACCCGGGGTGGTCGTCGTTTCACTCCTCGACCCCAGCAGGGGTCGCAGAAGTGTCGCCAGCCCCGACATATCGGGGTAAAAAGGATGCAGTCGTTCCTTGGGAGCTTTTTACTCCACAAATTTAGAGTTTTGAAATTTGAGATTTGAAACTTACTGTCGGCGGCATGTCCAAAGTGATGGTGGGGTTATCGGGTGGGGTAGATAGTGCGGTTGCGGCTGCGCTGTTGGTGGAGCAGGGGCATGAGGTGGTGGGGGGATATATGAAAAACTGGATGAACGACGAGGGGATTCCGGGGGATTGTCCTTGGGAGCAGGATATTGAGGATGCGCATGCGGTGGCGAAGACTTTGGGGATAGAGTTTCGGGTGATTGATTTGGTGGATAGCTACAAAGAGAAGATCGTTGAGTATTTGGTAAATGGCTATGAGGAAGGGCTGACGCCGAACCCAGATGTTTGGTGCAACCGTGAGATGAAGTTCGGGGTGTTTTTGGACTACGCCTTGAGTCAGGGATTTGAAGCGGTGGGGACGGGGCATTATGCGCGGAGACGTGTGCTTTCCAAGGGTCATGCAGCGATTTTGCGTGGGGCAGATCCTAACAAAGATCAGAGTTATTTTTTATCGTTGATGACAGCAAGGCAGGTGGAGCATGCGCTTTTCCCAACGGGTGAAATGCTCAAGCCAGAAGTGCGTGATGTGGCGCGTCGGTTCGATCTGCCTGTGGCGGAAAAGAAGGATTCACAGGGAATTTGTTTTCTCGGGCAGGTGAAGATGAGCGATTTCCTTGCGCATTATTTACCAGATAAGCCGGGGGATATTGTCGATACGGCGGGACGTGTGATGGGGCAGCATCGCGGTCTGCATTTTTACACGATAGGTCAGCGCAAAGGTCACGGGGTGGCATCACCGATAGAGGGGATGGCTTATGTGGTTGTCGGAAAAAAAGCGGCGGAGAATCAGTTAGTCATCGGCTGGGATAGGGAGGATACGGAAGGACTATATCTAACAGAATGCGTGGTAGGGACAATTTCATCGATCAATGAATCGATTCCATCGCTGAAACGGGTGGAGGCACAACCGCGTTACCGAGCCAAAGCTGAGATCGCGAAATTGGAGGCGATGGATGGTGGGCGAGTGAAATTGTTTTTCGATAAGCCCCAGCGAGCATTGGTCGCAGGGCAGATCATGGCGTTTTACGACGGAGGGAGATTGTTGGGCGGGGGTGTGGTGGAGGGGGTTTCGTGATTTTAAATCGCCCTTTCAGGGCTGGGATATTTTGTGTGCGGATTTCCTAGGGCGTTGCCCTAGGCTAACATAAATCGCACCGTTGGTGCTGGGGTGTTTGGGATTTTGGGGGGCGTTGCTCTAGGCTGACATAGGTTGCACCTTTGGTGCTGTGAGCTGAATCATCTTCCGGGCCAAGGGCCTGAACTATGTTAGCCCAGGGCAACGCCCTGGGGTTGGGATTTCCAAATTCATTCCAGCCCTGAAGGGGCGATTCAATCGATTTCACATGCTCAAAAAATCAGATTTGTGAACCCATCATTTTGCGGCATAGTCTAGCCATGCGATTTCGTATCATCCTCCTGTATTTCCTCGGAATTGTTGGTTTACCTGCGTTTGAGCTGCCTGAGAAATCGACTCAATGCGTGGTGGGGATTTCGGAGGATTGGGACAGCTCGAATGTCACGCTGGCGTATTATGAGAAGAAGGATGGAAAATGGCAGCAGGTGGGTGCGTCATGGAAAGGTCGGTTGGGAGCGAAAGGTTTGGTTTGGGGACGTGGGCTGCATCCGAATCCAGCGGGTGCTGTTTTGAAAAAGGAGGGTGATGATCGTTCGCCGGTCGGGGTTTTTGATCTCGGGGGAGTTTGGGGTTCGCACAAAAGTGTGAAAAAGCATCCGAAAACCTTTTACCATCAGGTGACCACGCGTGATCTTTGGGTCGAGGATCCGAAGTCGAAATCTTACAATCAGTTCCTGACCTTGGACCATGAACCTAAGACGGAATGGGAAAAAAAGGCTCAGATGGTGCAGGATGATTACCCGCATTCCTTGAAAATGTTCATCGGGCATAACGCCTACCCTAAAGTGGTGGCGGACGGCGGATCTTCGATTTTCTTCCATATTTGGCGGCGCGAGGGCGCGGCGGCATCGGCTGGCTGCACGACCATGCCGGAAAACAAACTGCGGGAATTGATCGCAGCAGTTGACCCGGGGCAGCGTCCGCTTTACGTCCTATTGCCGCGCGCGGAATACGCGAAATTGAAACCTACCTGGAAACTACCATGAGTTCGACTGCTACTTTACCTGATTCAAAAGGCCACTTCGGCCAGTTCGGTGGGATGTTTGTCCCAGAAACCTTGATGACTCCGCTGCAGGATTTGGCGCAGGCGTATGAAGACGCGAAAGCCGATCCAGCATTCCAGTTAGAGCTGGATGATTTATTGAAAAACTATGTGGGTCGGCCGACTCCGTTGTATTTCGCGGAGCGGTGGACGGAAAAGCTCGGTGGGGCGAAAATTTATCTCAAGCGCGAGGATTTGTTGCATACCGGAGCGCACAAGATCAACAACGCACTCGGTCAGATTCTGTTAGCCAAGCGTCTTGGAAAAACCCGCATCATTGCGGAAACCGGAGCGGGTCAGCACGGGGTAGCGACTGCGACTGTGTGCGCGCGTTTCGGAATGGAATGCGTAGTTTACATGGGCAAAGTGGACATGGAACGCCAAGCGCTGAACGTTGCTCGGATGCGCTTGATGGGTGCGAAAGTCCGTGCGGTGACGGCGGGGCAAGCGACTTTGAAAGAAGCCGTCAACGAAGCGATGCGCGACTGGGTGGCTTCGGTGGAAAACACGCATTACATCATCGGCTCTGCATTGGGTTCGCATCCGTTTCCTATGATTGTTAGAGATTTTCACCGAGTGATCGGCGTCGAGACTCGCGAGCAAATTTTAGAACGCGAAGGACGTTTGCCGGATCTGTTGGTCGCGTGCGTGGGCGGCGGATCGAATGCGATTGGATTGTTCCATCCGTTTCTGGGCGATGAACATGTGCGCATGGTTGGAGTCGAGGCCGGTGGCGATGGGATCATTCCTGAGCGACACGCCGCGCGTTTCCAAGGAGGAAAACTCGGTGTTCTGCAAGGCACGAAGACATGGTTGTTGGCGAACGATGACGGCCAGATCGAGCTCACGCATTCTGTTTCCGCAGGACTCGATTATGCGGCAATCGGGCCGGAACATGCGTTTTTGCAATCCGAAGGGCGGGTCGAATACACCTACGCGACGGATGACGAAGCCTTGGCCGCGTTTAAAGAACTCGCGCATACTGAGGGAATTATTCCGGCATTGGAGAGCGCGCATGCGGTGGCTTATGTTTCCAAGGTAGCGGGCTCGCTGCCGAAATCAGATATTATTATCATTAACCTTTCCGGGCGCGGGGACAAAGACGTCGAGCAAGCAGCGAAATATCTACTTGGAGATTCGCCGGAATAAATTCGCGCCGTCATTGCTCTCAACCAGAACTAATCGCCATGAAAAAACTATTTCTTCTTACCTCTATCTTCTCTGCGTTGTTTATTTCGACGGGTTGCAGCCAAGAAAAAATGGATCGCACCAATCAGGCAAAAGCCCAGCAAAACAAACCGGTTGAAGTTCCGTTAGAAAACGGCATGGCGAAAGCGTATTTCGCGAGTGGATGTTTTTGGTGCGTGGAAGCGAGTTATGAAAGTGTGAAAGGCGTGAAAGAAGCGATTTCCGGTTATTCTGGTGGCCACACCGAGAACCCGACCTATGAGTCGACCAGCACCGGAACCACTGGACACGCGGAGGCGATTGAAGTGATTTATGATCCGAAAGTGGTGAGTTTCGCGACTTTAATAGATGTGTATTTCGCTTCACAGGACGTGACCCAGGTCAACGGCCAAGGTGTGGATAGAGGTTCGCAATATCGCTCGATCATTTTTTATCAAAACGAAGAGCAGAAAAAGATTATCGATGAGAAAATCGCGGCGATGAATACGAAGATCGCTCCGAAAGAGGTAGCCGCTGAAGTTTATCCGTTTCAGAAATTCTGGGTTGCGGAGGCGCATCATCAGGATTTTGAAAAAAACAATCCGGAGAACGGATACGTCCAGAAAGTATCGATTCCGCGGTTAAAGAAATTTCAAGAGAAGCTGCCTGAGGTTTTGAAGAAAGATTGAAGATACCAGATACCAGATGCCTGATCCTATTTATGTGAAAGAAGCCTTCGCGCGTATTGCCGATCGCTATGTGATGACCAACCACGTGCTTTCCATGGGAATGGATATTTGGTGGCGGTATTTGGTGACGAAGCGGATCAAGGCGCTCAATCCTGCAAAGTTGCTCGATGTGGCGAGTGGGACGGGTGATCTCGCGTTGAGTATTCAGGATGCGATGCCGCACACGAAAGTGATCGCCACGGATTTCTGTGCGGAAATGCTTGAGCATGCTTCGAGCCGTGGGGTGCGCCAAACCTTGGTGGCGGATGCGCTGGAGTTGCCGTTTCCCGACAGTGAATTTGATGTCGTAACAGTGGCCTTCGGTTTGCGCAATATGGGGGATTACGAGCGCGCGCTAAAAGAAATGCGCCGCGTGCTCAAGACGGGTGGAAGCTTGTTTATTCTAGATTTCTCCTTGCCCAAAGGCGTGTTGTGCGTGCCGTATCGCTTTTATCTGCACTATATCCTACCTAAACTGGCCGGGTTACTGACAAAACAAAAAGACGCCTACGAGTATCTTGGCGGCTCGATCGAGCAATTTCCGTCAGGCGAGGCAATGATCGCGTTGTTGGAGAAAACGGGCTTCGGCGAGGCGACCGCAAAGCCTATGACTTTCGGGGTGGTGAGTGTTTACGAAGCGGTCAGGGAGGGGTGATTTCTCCAACAGGTAATATATTTCTCCCACGGATAATTTTTGGGTTGTCAAAAGAGAGTGGGGAATCCTTACTCGCGCCCCGCCCGCAAGGATGTTGTGAGGCCCGATAGCTCAGTTGGTAGAGCAGCGGATTGAAAATCCGCGTGTCCCTGGTTCGAATCCGGGTCGGGCCACCATTCTTTTTCCTTATTTTTAAAGGTCTGGCGGCCACGAATGGGCTAATTTTGTCTAACAGAAAAAAGCAACGATGCGGTTATGTCGCAGTAATCCGACGAAATAGTTCGCCCCTTTTAGAACCTCGGTGGGCGAGCGATCAGCATGCTCGTGCCTGAGATTTCGATGACTACGACATGGTAGAGAGCTGCCAGCCGGGTCACGTTTCCACTTTAGCTGAACTTCCGGACAACAGCAGCAAGCTCATCCACCGGGAAGTATTGTTTTTCAAGATACGAAAGCGGCATGAAAATCATGCCTTCAATTTCGTGCCATTGCATTCCGATTATCGCTCGACACCCGGTGATGTATCCGGCTCCACTTGCTGCAATCGTGCACGGACTTTTTCGGCAATGCGTTGGACATCCCGACTTGAAGCGGCAGCTTCGTCCATGTGGTAAGCCTCAGAAAGTTCGCGGGCTAGATCAGTTTCTTCACCCGGTGTTAGATCGGTGATGCCGTAACGCTTGAGTAGGTCGATTGGGTTCATGGGATGGGGATGGGGATGTTAGATTTTGAAATACGGATGGTCATTCGTAGAACTCTTCTTGGTATTCGGCGTGGGAGGCGAGTTCGCGCAGCGCTGTCATGGCTTTGTGGATGTTGCGGTCAACCATGGCTCTTTGCATGCCGAGGTCTTCGGCGACGAACTGGGGTGTCTGGTGTTTGAGTTTCACGCGCTCGAAGATTTCGAATTGGCGTAACGGAATGCGGTTGCGCAGGTCCTCGACCAGGGTGGCGAGAAGCGAACGATGAAAGGCGTCGGATTCAGAACGTGACTCGACGGGGAGATCGGAACCGGGACTGCCTTCGTCATCAGTAAGTGGTTTTTGGTCTATGGGTCGTTCCTTGCGGAGTAGATCGACAACGCGAGCGTTGGTGAGCATGCGCAAGTAGCTTCGCAGGCGGCCTTTGCTCTTTTCATATCGGTGTTGGCCCCGGGCGAAGAAGTCAGCTACGGTGTTGGCTACGGCGTCCTCAATGAACCCGGAGGAAGGTTCGTGCCCGCCAGTGTGGTGGCGATAGCAGGCGCGGGCGATCACCTCGATGGGTTCGTGATAGAGTTCGAGGAATCGCTTCCAGGAAATCTGCCAGTTCGGATCATCGCCGGCCTTGAGCTTGGAGAGCAGATTGAGCGAAGTGGGTGGAAATTGTGCGGGCATAGGAGGTGAATACTGAAAAACTGAAATGCTGAGAACTTCACTTGGCAGGGCGTGATCACCAACCGCGAAGATTCGTTACCAGTGGTGTGAGTCCGATTTGAATATGATTCTAAAATTCAGCGATTGGTCACATTGGACATGATGAAATTCCTGACTTCGAGTTCAATATCATCCGCCTCAGTCTTAGCTTTATCATTTACATCGATCGCCTTGATATTTTCAAATCGTGTTAAAAGTTCGTTAGCGGAATCCAATTTGTCCTGCGGAACTTTACCTAGTGAAATCAAGCCTCTTAGCGCAACAATTCCTTCAAAACGTTTACAAAATTCTAGGTAATTAGAAAAAATGTTGTCCATTACAACAAAAGCATCATCTGCCTTTTCGCCGGATTTGAAAACTCCGAGATCCTTTAGTTCTTCGACGGATTCAGCATTGGTGGCTGATGCTCTTATTGCGCCTTTCATGTGCGGGAAGACAGTCCGTGAAGTTGAAAAATTTGATGACCCATTGAATAATTCTGAAGCGCATTTCTTTCTCCAATACTTAAACTTTTCAAGTACTTGCTCCTTATTCAGACTTGCATCTTCGGCGGCCGTCAGAAGCTCTTCTAGCATTCTAATGCGCTGAGTTGCTTCCGAATCATTGGCGACTAAGCCAAATATTTCATCGGCAATTCTATTTGAAGCATCAATGGATATTTTAGGATATGCTCGTTGCATTTTTTCACGAAGCGAAATTTCCTTGGTTGTCCGTCCTTTGTTTTCTTTTTCTTCTTCTTTTCTCTCTTTATATTGCTTATCTGATGCTGCATATTGTCGACTTAATTCTGTTTCCAGTTTTTCGATAGAAACAATTTTACCGTCCGCGTAGTGAATTATCTTCGTTGGCGGAGGAGATACGTCATTGGCGGAATTGCCTCCACCCATTCTATAGTAGACTCCTATATCGTATTCGACACTCTTACCCTCTCCATTTTCAACATTAGTTTCATCGCACGGATCCCAATTGGGCTTCCATCGCCTAATGCTCTTTACTCCTTCTACCCCGTGTTTTTCTATGCCAGAGTTTGGGTTGTAAATTATTTCATATTCAGCACAAGCGGTATTGCCAGCATAAAAATTCCACTCTTTGTCGATTCTACCATTGGTGACATGTAACAAATTGACTTCATCAATTCCGTACTTTGAGTTCCCATCATAAACCTCGCTAACGGTAAATTTAGTTCCTTTGATCCACCCAGTATGAGGAGATTTCGATCCTTTCGAAAAGTAGAGTTCTTCCTGCTCAATAGTGCGGATTTGCAATTCATTTTGATCTGTAGCATTTTTCAGGACATACTCTACGGATTCCGAACTTGTTATGTCCTCAGGTATTTTACGAAAATGTGATAGTAGAATGAAAATTACCCCGCCCACGAGAAGTATACCAAAGGCCGCTACTGCGAGCGTCTGTTTACCGCTTTTTCCTCCATCGTCCAGTCCACGAATCTCTTCTTCTTTCTCCAGAATCTGATTTTCTATGTCGGCGATTACAGCAGATTCCTCGTTCAGTTCCTGCGTTCTTAGTAGATCTTTCTGCGCGTTTACTTCGCGTCCTAGTTCGGTGATCAAATGTTCCCGCTTGAGTGTAAGCGCCTTAGCTTGGCTGGCCTTAGCGGTATCCTTGCTCACTCGCTTCAGTGCCGCCATCTTGGTTTCTTCAGAGTCTGCTACCGCTTTCTCACGCATCTCGGAAATCCTAGAGTCGAGTTCTTGAATTACCTGAAAATGTTCGGCCAGTTCCGTTTCGATGACGCCTTGTTCAAAGGCTTTTTTTCCAAGAGTATGAAGGGCCTTACGAAGATCGATGTTTCGTAGTTTTTCGGTTTGTGCTTTTAGCGCTGCTTGCTTCGAGCGTCGCTTCAATCCCGCCCAACCCACCATAGCTCCCTGCTTCATGGCCTTCGCTCCTTTTTGGGCGGCCTTGTTCCCGTCCTTTAGGCGGTCAGAGAATGTGTGTGATGACTCTTGTTCTGGGTTGGATGAAATCTCAGCGGTGGTTTCCTGAGTTGACGTTGCTTGAATTTCTGTTTTCGCGTTGGTTAATGGAACGACGAAGTCGGCTCCACAAGCCGGGCATTGAACTTCGATTCCTGAATAGTCTTCTTCGGTGGAAATCTTTTGTTGGCAGTGAGTGCAATGGAATTTGAACATGGTCGTGTGTGGTGTTGTTAGATTTATATTATTCTATCCGTGCCGCATCGACCGATTCTATATGGGGTATCTTTGCTGAAGTTGTGTGATACGAAAAACTGCTTCTAAAGCCTTGCAATTTCGGTGGCTTAGTCGTGTAGCGTCAAGCTCCAAAACTGAGCAATGATCACGGGGTGACTTGACTCCGCGAGAAGACTCGAATCAAATCTGAGAGTGGCAAACCGTCTTATTTAGGAGCAGTTTGGTCTCCGTTGTTAGGCTGGTGACAGGGATAGAACCTGCCACCATGGTTAATGGTTCAGTATTCTCCGTCGCCGCCGCAAGCGCCGCACTTGAGGTTTCCGTTCCAGCCGGTGCCTTTACAGGAAACGCATTTGATGCCGGTCTGCGCGATTGCGGTAGCTGCGAGGGCTGCCATTACGATGATTGCGATTGTCTTTGTTTTCATATTTTTGTTTTTGGTTGTTTATTGTCTTCCCAGTATTCCCCCGGGAATGGACCGGCAATCTTCTCAATTCACCGCGTCGATTGAGCTGCTGAGCAGTCTTCATTTCGGAAGGCTTGGAGGATGAGTGCCTGCGTCCAACACCTCATTCGTAAGTTGTCGAATAATCTCCCTCAGAAACTGAAATTATTTTTTTCGCCTAGATAATCAGTCGATGGCTTTCAGATTCCTGTGGTCCGGTTTGGGTTCGGGCCAGTTGTTTGCCTTCAGGTAGTCAGCATAGGCCGGAAGCTCCTGCTCCAGCAATTCCCACTCCATGACGATGGTGTTGAGGTGGATTTGTCGCGCTTCTTCGGCTGTCTCCGCGCTTCCGCCCGGAACGATACCGGGAGGAAGCTCCAGCGCGGTTCGCTCATCAGCCAGCGCTCCCGCCATGTCGCCTTGCAGAATGCGCGCCCGTGCCCGGTCGCGGTAGAGCAACACAACGTCGCTAACATCCTCTCGACGCGCCTGTGCTCCGGAACTTAGAAGCTCTCTGCGTGCTGCTTCGATGGCGAATGATGCGTATGATTTCGCGTCGCCGGGCAAGTCCAATGCCTCTAATAAGGTGAGCAGCATGCGCGTATCTTTTGGGCTTCCGTCATTGCCGTTCAATATCCGGAAATCTTCAATCATTGCCTGCATGTCGCTCTTTCGGCTGAGCTGCTTGAATAGCAGTGCTTTAAAAAGAACGCACAAGGGGTTCTTGAGGAGCGGCGTCTGCTTTTCGATTCTGGCATCCAGTATCTCGAGGCACCCGGAGTAGTCGCGGATTTGGTAAGCCTTTAGGATGGCGGAGCGATCGCCGTAGTCACTCAAGTCAAGTCGTGGACCGTCACCGGACGGAGTGACGGAAATCGCCGCCGGGATGACTTCAATCACCCGTTCACGGAGGGATTTGAGATACCCTTTGGAATCAACAATTTTCGGTTTTCCTGAGGATGTCGCCGTTGAGGTGGGGGAGGCCGGAGGAGTTGGAGTTCGTTTTGAGCCACCTTTGTTTGCAAGGATGATGCCCGCCACTGCGACAATCAGCAAAGCCGCCATCACTTGCGGCAGCTTGGATTTTCTCTTGGATGGTGAAATTGGCAGGGTCGGCCTTATTGGCGTTACAGAGCCATCCAGCGCCGCTGCCATAGCGCGGAAGTCCACGAATCGCTCTCCGACCTTCTCCTCGCTGGCGCGGCGTATCACAGCGTGCAGCCGTCTCCACTCCGCACGCTCGGGTTCCGACAGGGATGTCTCGCCCTGCGGTGGCCAGAGGAAGGCGGCGCGGCCCATTTTGTCGGGCGCGTTGCCAGTCAGCAGCGTGTAGAGCGTGGCGGCGGCTCCATACATGTCGGGCAGGCCACTCTGATACCATGAGGGGGTGGCGTATCCCGGGGTGCCGCGACGGGTGATCTCCGCCGCATCTTCGCCCAGCAGGCTGATGTCGCCAAGACAGGGTGAACCGCTGAAAAATAGGATGTTTTCCGGCTTTACGTCGCGATGGACGAGGCCGGCGTCAGAAAGCGATTGCAGAGCATCTAGGAGGGGATGGATCATCCCGATAATTTCCTGACTGGAAAACCACGTGGACGCATTGGCTTTGGCGTCGATTACGGCAGCAAGACTCAGGGGTTGCCAATCCGGGTTGGCTTGGTCGCCCGGTGCGATACCGTCCGCCAGCGGCATGACGTAGTAGAGGCCGGTTGCGTGGCGGTTGATGTGTTCGATGCGCACGAGGTGCGGCGAGCGGAGTTTTGCTGCGGCACTGCGGTAGAGGCCCAACGAATGGTGCTCCTTTTCGATCAGGGCGGTATCGCTGCCGGAAATGAACTTGAGCGCGTGGTAGGTGCCCGTCGCCCCGGAGCGGCAAAGCCACACTTCTCCGAATCCGCCCCGCCCGATGAAGCGGATGATCTGGTAGCCGTCCAGGATTTGGCCCGGTCCTACAGCGGAATGGTTCATCGGATTGGGATTACATGATGCCGGGACTGCGGGCAAGGCTGGGGTTTAGATGCTGGTGGGTGACCCTTTTTTGAAAACAAGATGTCCGACTTTTTGCGTCGAATTGCCAGATTTTGTCCTATCTACCCCACTCTGGTTTTCCTGATTTTGTCCTACTTTTTTATTGGGGCATAAAGGATACACGCCACAAAGTAGGACATTTTCGTTGCCTGCAATATGGCCTAGGCAGAATGAGTCCCGAAATCCGGGATTTTGGGGGCTGATGAGTCAGCTCCGAATCGGCCACCGCTGCACCCGGTTCAATTCCCATGAGCTAAAAAAGAAGCACCCAAACAACCCAAGTGGGCTGCGGGGGCATGATCAGAGTAGACCGAACAGAAACGCCAGATTGAGCGCCAGCGAGGCGATTAAGGTGATCGGCAGGATGACGCAGCAGACTAATACGTTGATTTTGACGTAATCCATTCCGCCCGGCCACGCAGGGTCGAGCTTGCTGGCGAGCCAGTGGAGGAAGTTGGCACACAGGTTGAAAACTGCGTGCCAACTTCCGTTGTCATTATCGTGGAACATGATGTCGGCCTCCTTTCCTAAATACACGTTTGAAGGCGGCATCCGCTGCATAGCAGGTGCCGATGGCGGTGAATGCAATCGCGATGCTGGCACAAGCCCCGACCACCAAAGCCGTTGCCATGACGTAGTCGCGGATTCGTGGTTCATCATTCGATTGTGAAAACGGTTGGTTCTGAGATGGGGTAGAGTTCATATTGATGTGGGGTGGGGGTTGATGGTTGGGCACCTGCCCTTCCTTATTCGTTGGGTTTGGTGAGATCTCCCCGAGCAGGCTGGGGATCAGCCGCCATGAAGGGTGTGATATTCCTTCATGGCGGCCGGTGTTCCCCCGGTCTGCGCTTGGCGTGTCGTGCGACGCGGGCAACGCCTACCGTGTGGAGGCGTAGAAGCTCAGTTAGCCAGCCCTACAATACCGTCGCAAAGCCCGTGGAGAGCCTCACTGCGGTTCATTGTGATGTTGGGGTTCTGGCCTTTGTAGGCTTCTGTGAAGGCGTTGAATAAGCTCCAGAGTGTTCGCGGACGAAATTCTTGGTGGCTTGGTTCACGCCATTCCTGAACGACCTCAGGGACTTGGCTTGGTGTGATTGCCCGGCAGTCCACAGCTCTGATGATGAGATCATGTGCCGACCAATCTTGGATATAGGTTTCGCGGTATGCTGCGATGCGTTTGTCGATACTCCGTAACTTGTTTCCAAGCTGACCTACCGCACGTGCAGTAAGCTGGTGGAGATCGCGATAGGCGAAGCGAGTATGCTTACGGCTGATCTTTACCTCACCGGAGAAGGCTAGATTATCGCAAGTGAACACGCTGGTGCCTGCCACGAGTCCAGCCGGGAAAGATTTATCATGACTGTTACGCAGGCCAACGACCCACGCGTAGTCACGATCTTTCTGACCGGGTTGGTTGACCTCCATCACACCGAAGTAACGCTGACCCTCGTGAGAGAGCGCGTGACTTTGGCGACCGATGGAGAATCCTGCAGATTCGAGTTGGGTTTGGACTTCATCTAACAAGGCACGATGAGCTAGGGGAAACCAAGTGTCTGTGCCCCGGGGTGTGGGAACAGCATTCAAGGTAGAGCGATCGACGAGTCCTCCTCCGCAATGGAGTAGTAAGCCGGCGACGGGTTTTTCACGTTCGACGATACGAAAGGGGATCGGTTCGTCAGGGTCTAATATCAGGGGTTGTTGTTTCATGTTTGTTTTTTGGTTTGGGATTGGTTTCTGAAAATTGAAAAGGGCGACTCCGTGTATGGAGTCGCCCTTCGTATCGGTTTTGTTAGTGATGGCTTTACGCTGCCGTTTTCCACGCCATGCACTCGTTTTTGAATTGGCACCAAGAACACGCCATAGACGGCTGGGGGTGGTGCCGGCCTTCGGCGATGCCTTCGACGGCAGTTTCTAACAGACTCACTACTCGGCGCTTGCGGTGCGCATCTGCCGGCGGGGATGAAACCCGAATGACCTGCGGCGTTTTGGTTTTCACCAAGAACAC
Organism: Akkermansiaceae bacterium; assembly: GCA_031422775.1. GTDB lineage: Bacteria > Verrucomicrobiota > Verrucomicrobiia > Verrucomicrobiales > Akkermansiaceae > Luteolibacter. Next base: position 19,241 of record JANPMK010000026.1, read on the forward strand.
CAAGTCGAGCGACGGTGGTGTTTCACCGATGGCTTCCAGTAGTAGTTGGTAGCTGACGAGTTGGATCTCGTGATCGAAGGCGGCGTTATTGACATCGGGTTTCGCAGCAGCAGATTTGAAATCCACTGGCGTGAAGTTGCCTTCCACCAAGTCCATGGCGCCTGTCAGCGGAACTGATAGCCCGGGAATATTTTCCTTGAGCATCACTTCCACCGCACGCGGCTTTTCCTTCATCGCCTCCGGGGAGTCCAGATAGGCGGCGACCACGCGCAATCCATCGAGGCGGCATTTCTCCCGCTCGGTATCATCCTTGAAGCTCACAGGACCTTCTTCTCGTTCGAGGTATAGGAAGGCTTTATCGTAAGCTGCGGCAATGGTTTCCGGTGAGTCGTCACCACCCCTCCACCTACATAGGTGAAAGGTTTGGAGCGCAGAATGTATGGCCTTACCGAGGTGCAACGCGACAGGTGTGGACTTACGAATACAAGCAACCCGCTCGAAGTAGAACTTGAGCGAGCAACTGAGGTAGGCCTTGGCTGCCGTCGGGCTGATGTGCTCGGGCAGTGTTTGTGCCCAAGGTGTCAGCCCGGTGGTGAACCGCGATTCATGTGGAGTCAGGGTAGCGATCATGCGGCATTCCTTTCTTTGTGATTGCCGCGGTTGCTGTTGTAAGCAGAACCGTTGCGACGCTCACGTTGGCCAGCGCCGTATGTATCGAGCAGTTCATCAATAAGACCTGAGGCTTCCACTTTGTTGAGGATGCGCACGCCTTTACCGAAGCGTTCGACCGCGAGGGTCTCCACATCGGCTTTATCGAGTTGGTGTTCTTCGACGAGTTTCAGGATTAGATCCTTCTGCTTGTCGGAGCATTTCCATGCTGGGCCGCGTTGCCAGTTCGTCACTTGCGTGACGTTGGTTGGAGCGGAGGTCGCATGGTTGGTTGCGGTTTGTTCCGTGGGTGAATCCATACCGTAGTCGCCCGGTGGGACGAAACCGGTTTTGAGCATTTGCTCGTCCACGTTGGACTGGAGGAGTTGATAGAGACGCGTGGACTCAGCGGCGATGTCGTCGGTAGTCACCAGTTCGGTCTCTACAGAAACGGAATAGGAATGCGACGAGAAGCCTGGCAAGCCACATTTTTTTGAATATGTTGCGTTTAATCTTATGGCCATAATAGTTATTTTTTTGGTTTGGTTTTTTTTGTTAGGTTTAACCACGCGGGGTTGGGACGAGGCTGCCTAACAGAGTTATTGCAACTGCGCCGAAGAGTATTGGCATCCACCACGATGTGAAAATCGAACAAGCGAGTGCCACGATCGCGATCCACGCGAATATCTTGATGTAAAGGTAGGGATTCATGTTGGTTTGTGTTGTTATTAGAAGTGTTAGTTGTGATGTGGATTATTTGACGAGCTTGCCTAAGACTCCTAGAACAGCGGCTCCGACTACGGCGTAGCCGATGACCCGGAGGCCATCGCCAAGCGGAGTGACGTCTACAAGGGGTGATGAAGTCTCGTCTGTGCAGGAAACGCAGAGCAGGGCACAGGTGACTAGCGGAAGCAGCTTCATAGAGGTTGATGCGAAGCGTGGAAGGGAGCAGCCATTGGCTGAGAATTTGGATACGAGGATTGGAATCATGGGTGGATTGTATTGAGGTTATTGTTAGAAACGAAACAGCCCACCGCGACATAGTGCCGGGTGGACTGTTTCAAATGGGTGACTTTGGCGGAGTGCTTTGGTCAGATTATTATGACACGATATGTGTCGAAATTGACTTTTGTCCTTCGGTATTTATTTTTCGTTTTCAGGAACTAGATCGAGCAACTCAAAAAAGTTGTGTCTCAATAGGTTTTCGATAACTTGATTTGTCTGCTTGCGCACATCGGGGTCACTATGTTCAAGGCCGGCTTTGAGAGTTGGGGTAAGTCGCTTAACTTGGATGCTCCAGCGCAGTTCATCACTGAGTTCCTGAGTGAGAGCAGCTAGAAGACTTATACCAGCACTGATACGCTCGGGCTTGACGTTACTATCCTTCGTCCACTCTTCCAGTGTATCAAGAAGCTGGAAGGACCAGCGAGGTCGAGTGATGAGTCTCAATGCGGTCGAGGCGATCTCAATCCTCCAGTCGAAGGAAAAGCATTCGGCCGCAATAAGGTCAGCAAATTGCCCCAACTCTGCATCAAGTTCGCCACTCTCTAGAGTTTGAGAGGCGGATTCTCTTTTTACAAAATCAAGCCAACTGTCGATCAGTGATTGAGTCCGATCAATCAGGGGCTGAACATCAGGTTCTGGATTGGTCTTCTCAAAAGCTGTCCCGATGTAGCTCAGAGTTTCTGCGCGGGCACAGCTAGGAGTAATTGACAGGAATCTATCAAATAATTTTTTACCAAATTGTTGATCCGGGAACCAATCGTTCCAGAAGTAGAACGCGATGTGAAATCCGAGACGGGAACTGACGTCACGTGCATTGTCGCGTGCATCATTATTCTCTTGCTGGCTGATCATATTTCTCCGCTCGGCGACGTTGAGAGCGATGCTTAAAAACTCAGGTGCCACCTCTACTATGAGCTTATAAGGCTGATCATAGGCAAGGTGCCCATCAGTGATAGCTTCAAGACTTTCGATGCGATCTTTTGGGAACAGTAGTTTTAAGTTATCGCGAAACCAATCTGGGAGTGCATAAGCGAGAATCCGTAGTTTTGATCCAAGTAGTGAATAAATAGCAGGGGACTCTGATACCTCGGGATTGAGCCTATCTGTGAGAAGTTCTACGATCCAAGACGATACGTTACCCATAGCCTGTTTTGGGTGATTTTTTTCTTTGAGCGCTAGATGAATCAAGGCATCCCATGTCTCGCCTCGAACAGAATTGATGGCATCGAATTGCCAGTCGTGGTGTTCCGATTGATCTAGGCTGTCTAAGCGATCATCTTTCCCGGTCGCAAGTTTTTGGAGAAGAGTCTTAATCAAATCGCTCCATTGGTTTTGTGGCGGGTTGCGCCCAATAAATGCTCTGAGATAACGCACAGTAGCTTGCCTCGCCTGCCACCAGTCAGGCTTCTCAGTAGATTCTTCAGATGCTCCTTCTTGCTGTGCGCAGTCCTGCGACACTGAAACAATATAGTCCATTATACCGAAGGCTAATTCATGATCAACCTCAGTGGGTGGCGTTTTGTCTTGTTCTTCATTTGCACATAGGCGCTTTGTCCAAGTTTCGAGGGGGATGGAGAGGAAAACTGGGCGTTGAATTTTTTGCCACCATTTCGATGAGGAAGAAAATCGATTTGGTTGCTTAACGATCAGTTCAGTGAAGGTGACGGCGAGTTCTCGGTTGCTTTCCTGAATAAAGTCCTCGTCATCAATCCACTCCTTTGTGCGTTTCCATGAATTGAGCTTATGCCATAGCTCGTCATCAGAGAGTCCCTCTAGCTCCTCCAGCGTGAACGGACTTATGTCCTTTACGAATCCGGCTCGGCCGAAAGAGCGAATCGGTTTGTAGTTTTCAAGACCAGAGTTTCGACGCTCACCACTATCACTATCGACACCAATCTCAAGTTGCTGGCGAAGGTCATCGGAAATTAGCTTACGAATTGGCCATAACTGCTGCCTCCTGAAGTGACGCTGGTATTTCTCGTCAGGGTCGGGCTGGCCTTCGTGGTTCAGGGGGCCTTCAAATACTTTTCTCACAAACTCCTCGACTTCTTCTTTGGTGAGGAACTCGTGACCGTGAAGTTTGGAGTGAGATTCGAGCATGGAGGCAAACTCGAATCTGTGAACACTTCGTATTCTATTAAACCATTTCAATGCGGCAAGGGTCTCACGGCGAGCAAGAGTGAGGGTTTTCTCCGGGACTTCTGAATAAAGTTTGCAGCGTAATCTGGTGAAAAGTTTCCATGGGTGGTTCAGAAGTTCCTGGTCATATTTGTCACGGGCTGTCTCCTCGCCTTGATAAATAGGAAGAAGTGCAGCGTGGAGACGATGAGCAAGAATCACCCGGGGGTCATCACGGTATAGTCCCACCTGACGAAAATCCTCCAGCCAATAGGTATCATCGCGGACATCATAATCTGCTGGATCAAGAACATCACTAAGCACTTCGCTCAACTCATCCATATGGGGGTCGGCAGCGTCGTAATAAGTCGAGAGGCATTTATAACAAATATCAGCCACTCTACCCGGGTCGCTAGTGACCATTGGAACTAGAATTTTTGTATCGCATTCAGCTAGCTCCCATATCATTTGCTGGTCTTTATGGAGTTTGTCACCCTCGCAGACAATCGAATCGATGAAGACAGCGAGTAGACTCAATGCTTCATCAGTGCAGCCAATCTCAATCCAGCCCATAAGTAGATCGCGAAGAAACAGGCGTGAAGATCTACTTCTTCCACTGATCAATGCTTCTACGACGGGGAGTAACTGCGGAACATACACCGCCTCCCTAATTGCTAGCATGCACCGCATGATTTGGTCGCCAACCACCACGTTCTTGGATGGTGGTAACTCAGTAATAATATTGACGGTCTCTTCAGGCGCTTTGGCGGCTAATCGTTCGAGTCCTTGAAGCGCATGAGATCTCGGGTGGGAGATCGATCCGTCATCGTGGCGAACTGGCTCCGGTAGTTCACGGTAGAATCCATTGGAGATAAGCACAGTGAGCCATGCCGAGTCATCGATCTCTGAGAAAAAGAAAGAAGAAAAGAGTTCTTCTTCGCCCAGCATGGACAGGATTATCCCGCGTTCTGGCGTTGATGGCATCGAATGTGCGGCTCTCCGTAGCGTCTGAAGTTTATGAGCGAGGGACATCTGGTAGGTCTAAGGGTTCGGTCGCACTCAAGGCAGGAACTGACTTTGTGCGGGGGTTTGGAGTTATTCGGCGATAAGACGAGAAGGCTTCAATTACTTGGATCAAACCTGAGTATCGCCTATCTTGGGGGTCGAAAAATAGCTGTTTAACACCTGGAAATGATTCTCCCGGCTCTCTATAAACAGGCGGAGTCCCCGTCGGTCGGCAGGGCAGTAAATGAATGTGGCCTTGAGATTTTATAGCATTTATAAGAGCTTCAGAACTATGCTTGAATACTCTAGATAAGCCTGGCTCGCGTAGACTTGTGCCTACAAAAATACAAGGTGTAGATGCCAAAACAGTTTGCCACCATTCATAAAGGCGCGGGTTAGCTCCTGTATAGTGGGCATTGTAGTCTTCGAGTCGCAAAATTACACGCTTCTCCCATGACGGATCCTTCGGGTTAGAAAATCCGTGAACTGCCATGAGTTGGTGTTTCATTGAGGTGAACTCTAGCGCGGAGAAAAATGTGTCACCTGGCTTAGGTGGGTAAACACTAAACCTTTCATCATGATCATCCTTATATTTTTCGGCAAAGGCTTCAGGGAGTTGTCGATCGTAATTGAGTGTAATGAAATTCTTGAAGGGGGCGGAAATCAAATACTTGTAAATTCGTGAATCCCAATAAGGAGTATCACCGAATGATTCCCTTATGACGCGATAGTATTCGGGTGGGTTTTGTTTATGCGCTTTATCACATAACACCCATAGTTCTTCGCCTTCTTCCTCCTCAACTCCACAAGCGTTTGTCAAAGTTTTGATGAGTTCCCCAACTGGGGCTATGTATGGAGTAGAAGGGCCGGCCCCCACTACGACAATATATTCACTAAGCCGCGCTTTTTTTAGCTCGGCTATACAGGCTAGATTGAACCCATCGGCGTCGATCATGTCACTCGTTTAAGAGGGTGCGGGGGCGAAGGCTTCTTTGAGGACGGCTTGGAGGAGGTGGGCGGCTATGACGCGAGAACGCTCGATCTCTTTCTGAAGCTCATTTACTTCGGCTACCTTGCGCACGATAGACAACTGCTCAGGTAGCGGTGGAACGGGGAGATTTATGTTTGATAGACCACTGAAATACAATCTCTTCCGTACGGCGCCCGAACAGTTTTTGTTTATTTGATTCAATCCAATTTCGCTCGTTAGAAAATGGAGAAGATAGAAAGGGTTAATCGTGTCGAGACACGAAAAAACTGCGTAGTCTGGGCTGGTAATGCCCGTTTTTTCTTCGCAGTCAGCGAGGCCGATTGAGCCAATATTCACCCTCATCGGATTGAATGCGAACCAATAGAGTTCTATACGCTGATAGCGGCTCAGATCCGCCGATGCGTTCCTGGAGCTGGAATGAAGTCCATGCTCGTTGCTCACGCCAATAAGTCTGTCTTTAGACGTAGATGAGCCAACAGCCTTTCTTTCTTCCCGTATATGGGGGCCTAGTTTTTGCCACTTCATTTGGTTACAAGGGTTCGATTAAGATTGTTGAGAAGAGCATCGATCTGCCGTTGCTGAGTCATAAGGTCGCTAAGTAACCGCTCGGTCGTGTGTCCCGCTTCTAGCTCTTTAGAGTTCGGATTCTTCACATCCAAATCAAAGCCCTTTTTCAAATCCTTCACTTTCACCTTCCAGGCGACGTCGCTTTCCTTGCGCTTGTTCCACCATTTCATCAGTGGCGCGAACTCATCGAACTGGATGGCTTTGGTTTTCGAGTAGCTCTTTTGTCCCTCAGGCAGGCGATGTTCCCAATACCAGATTTCCTTGGTAGGTGTGCCTTTCTGGAAAAACAGTAGGTTGGTGGAGACGGTGGCTGGGTGGAAAGTGGACTGCGGCAGACGAATGATGGTGTGGAGGTTGCAATCGGTAAGGAGTTTTTCACGGATGCGCTCCTTGTAGCCGTCGCCGGTGATGCAGCCGTCCGGCAGGACGATGGCGCAGTGGCCACCGGGCTTGAGGAGCTGGATCATGAGGATGATGAAGAGATCGGCGGATTCCTTGCAGCGGAAGGAGGAAGGAAAGTTTGTCTCGACGCCGTCGGCAATGCCGGCTCCGAAGGGTGGGTTGGCCAAGATCACTTCTACCTGCTGCTTGGGACCTATGGAGTTGTATTCGGTCTTGAGGCTGTCCCGGTAGTGGTAGTCCGGCACATCGATGCCGTGGAGGATGAGGTTGGTGAGGCCGAGCACGTAGGCGACGGGCTTGTATTCCCAGCCGGTGACGGATTTCTGGAGGATGGCCTCGTCGTCGAGCGTGTGGACTTCCTTGTCCCGGACATAGTCGATGGCGGCGCTGAGGAAACCGCCGGTTCCTGCCGCCGGGTCGAGAATCTTGTCACCCAGCTTGGGCGCGGTCATCTGAGTCATTAGCTGGGTGATGGCCCGGGGTGTGTAGTATTCGCCTTTGTTTCCGGCGTCGCGCAGCTCGATGAGGATGGATTCGTAGATGGTGCCGAAGATGTGGCGGTCTTCGCTATTGTTGAAGTCGAAGCCGTTGAGCTGGTTGACGACCTTGCGCATGGCGTAGCCGGACTTCATGTAGTTGTTCAGTCCTTCAAAAACCTCTCGAACGATGCCGGCGCGCTGAGGAGCGGCGGTGGACTTGAGCGCCTTGAGATGGGCGAAGAGTCCGTCGGTGGGGTGATCGATGAAGAGGAGGAGTTCGTCGCCGGTAATGCCCTCGGGATTCGCTGCCCAGCTTCGCCACTGGAACTTCTCCGGGATGACGGACTTGTAGCCCTTGCGGATGAGTTCAAGTTCCTGGTCTTTGTCATCAATGATCTTCAGGAACAGCATCCAGCCGAGCTGCTCAAGGCGCTGGGCGTCGCCAGAGATGCCTTGGTCTTCGTTCCGCATGGTGTTGCGGATGTTTTTGATGATAGAGGAGATGTTGGGCATGGGGGAAAGTGTGTCAGAGTGTCGCGAATTGGGGCGACGGGAAAATGAAGGAAAATAAGAAATGCGAAGTATGGATTCGTAAGTCGTTGGAAATCAAAGGGATTTATTTTGAGAGTGTGACGAAAATGAGCTGAAGTGAAAATGAGCGAAAATAAGAACTATCGTCCCCAGTGGGGAATGTAACGAGCGTATTTGTTACCTTGGGTTTCATCTGCGGGATGGATTAGCCCAGCTTTTTTGGCTGAGGCGATGATACGGCTAATAGCGGCAATTCTCGCAGAGGTGACACCAAAGCGTTCACGAAGGCTCTCGTTGGTCATGTAGTCGCGCAGCATGTAGCGCAGGCAGGCGTGGAGGTAGCAGGCCTGGACGCGCTCCGCGGTGGTCATCGTTTCAAAGTCCTTGTGTGCGAAGAGGACGGCCCGGGTGTGCAGTGGAGTGGTCTCGAAACGCGGGGCGGGGAGTTGGAAGACCTCGGTTTCATGCACGACCTTGTCGATCCCAGATCCGCGCTCCTCACAAATACCAATACGACGCATGAGGGAAGCGAGCGCCTCGTTGCGGGACTTGGGTGGAGAGTCAAGAAAGCGGTCGGTATCGATAAGCGGCACGCCGGGGTTAGTAATTTCCAGACGATCATCAAAAATCTCGATCATGGGGCCGGTGCCGGTCTGGGAAAAGTCCTGATGGATGAGGGCGTTGGCAACCAACTCACGGATGGACATCTCGGGAAACATGGGGACTTCCTTACGGAGTGCCGTGCCTAGCACCTCATTGTGGGGGAGCCGTCCGTTGATGTAGCTGATAAGCCCCTCGAATCCGTTGGCGTAACCTTTTCCACCCATTTGTTCGTGGAGCGTGACGATGCGGGTGCGCCCCTGGTAGTGAATGACACGAAGCGCCTTGCGGGCGAGCGCCGGAAAATCGGCGAGAGATTTGGCAAATAGCAGGGCACCCAGATTCAGAATGCGCCACTTTCCGGAGTCGGTGGGGGAAATCAGGTTCTCGCTTTGTAGTCGGGCGAGGATCTGCTCCCGGTTGGTCGGTAAGTCCATGCCCATGAGATCGAAGTAGGCGGGGTAATCGAACAGGCGAAGGAGTTCCTCGGCGGTGAGTTCTTCGGTGGCGGGTAGGCTCTCAAAGGGCGTCTTCTCAAAGACGCGCCAGAGTTCGCGCTCCATTTCGGGGAAGTCCTTGAGCTTTTTGGTATAGGACGAGCTGCGGATGTATTCGGTGCCTTTGAACTGGATGGGTGTATGGGTGGCTCGTGGGATTTCAAGAATCACGATACGTAAGCCGTTCAGCTCGATGGAGTGGAAAGCGAAGTGTAGAGGAGGAGTGAGGGAGCGCCTCAGCCAGTTCTCCAAGGCTTCATTACCGACCTTGGCTAAGATCGGGTCAAAGGTCGTGCCGACCAAGCGGTGGGTGCCATCCTCCACACCCCAGACAAGGTAGGCGGTGCTTTTCCCCTCTAGGGCAGCGGAGTTACTGAGCGCGGAGATGCGCTCGCCGATCATAGTCGGATCTTCATTGTTGTGCTTGAACTCCAACCAAGACGTCTCGGCAGGGAGCTTGCACAGCTCATGCAGGAGGCTCGTGAGATAATCGGTTGGAGGGTGGGACAAGGACATTAGGCGGATTGGTAGAGTTCGTCGGTCAGGGAGTGGATGGCGGCATCGTAGGCTGGCTTGCCTCCGAAGGCACGGATGATCTCCACGGGTGAGCCGAGCTTGCTGAGTGGATCGAGACGGATGATCTCCGGGTTTTCCAAATCGAGCATGCCTTCATCGGAATACTTGTCGAGTAAAGCTGAGATGACCTCGCGGGCTAGGTCTCCGTATTTTGTGAAGTAGTCGCGTTTTCTTACCTGCTCCGCGCGCTCCTTCCGAGTGAGGGGCTTCTGCTCGAAGGCGACGTGGCAGATGAGGTCAAAGGGGTCGAAGGCGGATCCGATTTCTTCGTTAAGTGCGGCGAAGATCACGCCCTGCTGCTCCAACTCGTCGATAATGGCGCGTTTCCGGTCGGCCTGCTTCCATGAGTTCAGGAAGGCATCGAGGGAGGCGTAGGTGTTTCGGACGTTCTTGCGGGTGTAGTCCCGCAGGCTCTCGGTGATGATCTTGCCGTCGTCGCCCATGTATTGGACGCGCTCCTTGATGACAGTGACCTCTACGCCGTTGACGGTGACCTTACGCTTCTTGCCGTATTCAACGGGGTCTTCATTCAGTGATACATCCGGCTTCTCCGGCTCTGGTTCCGGAAAGTCGACTTCTCCGCCCGTGATCGGGTCGGTAACTGGGGTTTCATCGGTTTCCTCGTCGGTGACGGAAATGTCGTCGTCCTGAGAGGCTTCTTTCACGCGGACGGGATCGCCATCGAAGTCCTTGTCCGCAAAGAGCGCTGTGACATTCCGGAAGTCCATGATGGTGAAGTAGTGCTTCCCGAAGTCCTCGTTGATCCGGGTGCCGCGACCGATGATCTGCTTGAACTCGGTCATGGAACCGATGTTCGAGTCGAGGACGATGAGCTTGCAGGTCTGCGCATCGACTCCGGTGGTCATGAGCTTCGAGGTGGTGGCGATGACCGGGTAAAGCTCGGAAGGGCTGATGAAAGCGTCGAGGTGGTCCTTGCCCTCCTTGTTGTCCCCGGTGATCTGCATCACGTATTTGCTATTGGCGGAGACGAGGTCGGCGTTCGCATTCGCCAGTTCCTTGCGCATACCCTCTGCGTGCTCGATGTCCACGCAGAAGACGATGGTCTTGGAGAAGCGGTCGCTGCCTTTCAGAAACTCGGTAATTTTCTTCGCCACGAGCTTGCGGCGCTCCTCGACAATGATGTGCTTGTCGAAGTCGGTGCGGTTATAGATGCGGTCTTCGACGAGCTTCCCTTCTTTGTCCTTGAAGTCCTTCTGCGGCCGCCAGCCTTCTGCGTCGATGTCGAGGGTGACCTTGATGACTTTATAGGGAGCAAGGAAGCCGTCGTCGATGCCCTGCTTGAGCGAGTAGGTGTAGAGCGGGTCGCCGAAATACTCTGAGCTGGAAACTTCCTTGGTTTCTTTGGGAGTTGCGGTCATGCCGATGTGGGTCGCACCTTTGAAGTATTCGAGGATCTCGCGCCACTTGCTGTCCTCCCGGGCGCTGCCACGATGACACTCGTCAATGATTACCAGATCGAAGAACTCCGGGCTGAACTGCTTGTAAGCGTCGGTATCGTTGTTGTCTGAGAGGCCTTGGTAGAGGGCGAGGTAGATGTTGTAGGCGGTATCGATCTGCTTGTGCTTGATGACCGTCATTGCCTCCTTGAAGTGGCGGAAGTCGCCACGAACGGTCTGGTCTATGATAGCGGTCCGGTCGGCAAGAAAGAGGATGCGTTTCTTTAGCCCGCTTTTCCAAAGACGGTAGATGATCTGGAAGGCGGTGTAGGTCTTACCTGTGCCCGTAGCCATGACGAGGAGGTGGCGGTTGTTGCTCTCATTCCGGGCGATGGCCTCGACTGTGCGGTTGATGGCGATTTGCTGGTAGTAGCGGGGCGAACGGGTGGTGCCGTCGTTGAAGTAGTCTTGGGCGACGATAGGTTCCAACTCATCGCTGATGCCCTTGAAAGCTTTGTATTTTTTCCAAAGCTCATCGGGAGATGGGAATGCATCGAGTGAGAGCTGCTTTTCGATCTCCCCGGATTTCACAGTCCGGTCGTGGAAAATGAAGCCGTCTCCGTTGCTACTAAATACAAATGGTATCTCTAGGGTCTTTGCGTAGCCGAGCGCCTGCTGGATACCCGAGCCAACGGTGTGGTTGTTGTCCTTCGCCTCAAGCACGGCGATGGGGATGTTCGGCTTGTAGTAGAGGATGTAGTCGGCACGTTTTTGTGCGCCACGAGCGTGTATCTTACCCCGGACGTAGATACGCCCATCGGTGAAGCCGAGCTCCTCGCGGATCTGCGTGTCGACACACCATCCCGCCGCCACAATACCGGGCGTGATGAACTTGGTGCAGATGTCGCGTTCGCTGAGGTCTTTTTTATTCATACGGCGAGCCTGTATAGAAGTTGAGTTTTAATGTTAGGTATAGGAAATATTTCGGATTAAGGCGGATATTGGCCGGGTTTAGGCAGTGAGCCAAGTGTTTTACAAGTGACTCGATGCTAAACTTGGTCACTTCCGATTTCCCATGCTGGGCAAGGAATTTTCTACCTCAAGTGAGTAAGTGAGTAATAATGGAGGTTCATAGGAACCAAAAATAAAACAGTGAAGAACGATCATATATCCCGCCCCCAATCGAGCCTCCCGGTGGAATCTAAATTTAGGTCACTTGCTCACCTATACCCGGAAGTCTATGTTTTTCAGAGGATAATGGTAGCATCTCCATCTCACTTTGTTGCCCACTTCTCACTTCATCTATAAAAACAGAACGGCCCGGAGTCTCCCCCGGACCGCTGACGCTTGGTGTGAACCTCACCTGCTGGTGTCCTTCCAGCAGAACACCGGAGATCCATCTTTCACCTTGCTGGTGATCCAACCATGCTGCTCCATGCGGCGAAGATAGACGCCGAGATTTCTGGCCGTGCGACACAGATTCGTGTAAACGCCAGGACCGTTCCTAGCCAGCAGATGGTGCAGCTTGTCGCGGGTGCATTCCGACAATTTGACCAAGGCACCACGGTCATTAAACAACCCATTGTCCCGGAGACGAATAAGCAGATCGAGAAGCTCGGTCTCAGGACTGGATTCGAGTAGCTTTTCGCGCAGACTCGGAGCGATCCACGATTTTGGGCCACGACCATCGGCGTCACGCACCACCCGGGAGGATAGGATGTGAGCGAACTGTCTCATCTCGGACTTCATCGCTTCGATGATGGGCGTCTTGTCTCCGTCTCCACCCAGCATTGTGGGATGACACTGGATCATGATGAACTTATCATCAAATCCATCAATCAGCGGCGGCAACGTTCCTAAAACTTCTTCGGTATCATTGAGGCAAATTACAAGACGCCACCACACCGGCATGTCCATTGCTGGCAAGCCCTTTGGATGAATCGACTGGATACCGTCACCCGCCACGATGCTCTTGATTGCGTCGGCAGTCTGAATCTTAGTGGACATACGGCCGTCACCAACCGCATCGTCAACATAGAGCAAATCGGCCTTTGCCCACTCGCCATTGAACTCGGTTTTACCGAGTAGGTATTTTGCGGCATTCGTTGCCCGTTCGCGGCCGCCTAGCAGAGTGGCGAGCAGCATTTTGGTGAACACTCCTTTGCCGGTGTTTTTAGGTCCAGCCAAAAGAAGGGCGCGGTGCTGACGCCGGTTCACAGCTTTGCGGGAACGGTAGGCATCCGCCAGCCAGTCCATGAGCTTTCCATACTGCTCGCCCTGATCCAAATGGGAGGCCGTTAGCTCTTTGAGGAAGCGCATGATGGTGGGTGCCTCGCCGACCACTTCCTCAGGGAAGACTGGCCCCCGGAGCGCGAGATATTCACCGGCAGCATGACCAAGGCGATGGTAGCCCTCATCCATTCCAGACAATGTCGTTATCACGGTAACTTGACGTTGGGTGACGCACCGGACGATCTTACTCACCTCGCCCTCGCGGGTGATTTTGTTACGGCCTCCCATGTCATAGCCCTCGCCGGCGAGCTGTTCTTGGTATTGGGTAAAATTCAGCTTCAGGTATCCGTCGTCAGTCTTGCGATAATACTTCCCATCAGTAGGCGAGAAGCAATCGGTCTTGGAGGGGTATTGCGGATCGTATTCAGGGACGGACTGTATCCAACCGAGATAGTCTTTCTCGGCCTCGTTGAGGGTAAGCCACAGCGCCCTGATGTCATCCATGTTGCGTGGGATTTTAAAGTAGTCGATCGCGCCGAGAGTTGGCATGGACGGATGCTTCCGTAGACGAGCGGTGTTGATCAGGCCTATGGTCTGACCAATGAAGTCATCACGCCGGTTGCAAAACGACTTTTCCGCAGGGGTTGCTTCCCGGCATATCCAATAGCTGTAAGCATCGTCCCAGATGCTGGCGTTGGCACCAAACTCATCGTGATCCAGTCCGTAGGGACCGTATGGAAGTTCATAGAAATCGCGCGGCAGATTATAGTCCGGCTTATCATTTTGAGGTCTGAAATCAAAAATGTCTTTGCTGTAGTAATTTGGCGGCTTGTTAGGTGGAGTGGAGTCATCCGTAACCACGTTGGTATCGATGTCTTCACTGGGATTTTCTGCCGCAGGTTGAGGAACGGTTGGGAACGTTAGTGGCACTATGACGTCAACTGAAGGTGCTAGAATGCTAAATTGTGGCGGTGGAAGCGTCGGTGGCTCAGTATCTGCGGGCAGCGGATAATGGTGCTCGAAAACAGGGAGTGATTGCTCTGCCTGCTTTTGCGGCATCAATGCGTGAGTTTGGTTTGTATGGGTCATGGTCGGTATTTGGTGTTGAAATGCCGCCCGTGATTGATATAATTCCCTCGGTTCCATCCAAGGGGTCGTTCGTTCACGAGCGGCCCTTTTTTAGTTTGCAGATGAGCCAACGGATTTTGCTGCGATTATCTTATCCAAGCTGTTGAGGAACCGCATAAATTCCTCGCTGAACATAGAAGGTTCAGTGAGTCCGGCGCGGACACGATCAACCTCGTCAGGTGAAGACGAAGATCCGTAGTGATGTAGGTTGAAGAGAACGCGAGAAGCCTCTTCGTGGGTATTTCCATCGTCTATCATCGACTGATAAATATAATCGTCATTGTTGAACTCAGTAGTGTTAGTGTTAGTGTTAGTGTTAGTGTTAGTGTTAGTGTTAGTGTTAGTGTTAGTGTTAGTGTTAGTGTTAGTGTTAGTGTTAGTGTTAGTGTTAGTGTTAGTGTTAGTGTTAGT
>JANPMK010000027.1:0-21145 GCA_031422775.1 Akkermansiaceae bacterium
ATGGCGGAGCGGACGGGGCTCGAACCCGCGACCTCCAACGTGACAGGCTGGCGCTCTAACCAACTGAGCTACCGCTCCATCCCGTTCGGGTGGGCGGGACGCTATGGAGAGAGCTGCTTGGGTGCAACCACTTTTTTAGCTGAAATGGTATTTTTTTTCGGAGGTGTAGAATGGGGTGATATAGGGGGTTGATCCCAAGGCATTAGCCATCTTAGGTAGCGCTGTGATTTTCAGGGAAATGGAATTGTGGTTCGATCCGCAGGCGCGTTCGGGGCCGGAGGCGATGGCGGTGGATGAATGGCTGTTGGAAACGAGGCAGTTGCCGATGATGAGGATCTACAAGTGGGATGGGGCGTGGGGTAGTTTGGGGTATTTTGGGAAGTTAGAAGAAGCGGAGCAGACATTTCCGGAGGTGAGCTGGGTGCGTCGTTGGACGGGAGGAGGAGTGGTGGATCATCGTAAGGATTGGACTTACAGCCTGATGATCCCGAAAAAATTTGAGCTCGCGCGTTTGAAAGGTGGCGAGAGTTATCGGGCGATTCATCAGGTGTTGGTCAATGTCTTGACGAGTGAAGGCAATACCGCGCCAGCGCTTGCAGCCGGAAAACTAAAGGCCGGTAGTGTTTGTTTTGAAAATCCGGTGGAATTCGATGTGTTAGGGAGTGTTGGGGAGAAACTTGCGGGTGCTGCGCAGCGACGTTGTCAGGCAGGGTTATTGCATCAGGGATCGGTTTCGGTCAGAGGTGATTTTCTGTTGAGAGGTAAGTTATTTGCTGAGCATCTGGCAGAGAGTTGGTCGGAAATGGAGATTTTCCCTGATGAACCGAGGATAGCAAAGTTGGTGACGGCGCGATACGGGAGCGATGAGTGGCTGAGGAGGAGGTAAACTTCTGTCGAGGAGGCTTGACCGAATTGGCTGGAAAAACTACCACAGGACATGCAGCCAATTTACGAGGGTAAAGCCAAGCGCCTATGGACGACCGAGGATCCGCACACGTTGCGGATGGAATTTAAGAATGATGCCACGGCTTTCAACGGCGAGAAGAAAGCGAGTTTTGAAGATAAGGGGCGCTTGAACAATTCGATCAGCACATTGATTTATCAGTATTTGGAAAAGGTCGGGGTGCCGACGCATTTTGTTCGCAAGATCGATGATACGAATGTTGAGGTCCGCAAGGTGGAGATTTTGATGGTTGAGGTCATCATCCGTAACGTTTCTGCAGGAAGTTTTTCCAAGCGCACTGGAATGGAAGAGGGCAAGCAATTCTCGCAGCCCATCATTGAGTTTTCATATAAGAGTGATGAGCTCGGCGATCCGTTGATTAATGACGATTACATCCGTGAGATGGGTCTTGCGAGTGTTGAGGACATGGCGCACTTGCGTAAATCCGCGCTCAAAGTGAACGAGATTTTGATCGCGTTGTTCGCGGATGTAGGTCTGCGTTTGGTTGATTTTAAATTGGAGTTCGGACGTTTAGCGAGTGATCCAACCAAAATTGTTTTAGCGGATGAGATCAGTCCAGATGGGTGCCGTTTGTGGGATTTGAAGACCGGAGAGAAAATGGATAAAGATCGTTTCCGCCGGGATTTAGGAAATGTCATGGATGCATACCGCGAAGTGCTTGCACGTCTTCAAGTAAGAATTTCTGAGTGATTCTACATCTCAAACCTATGAAAATTATATCTGTCGCTATTCTGAGTTTGTTGATCATTGGTTGCGCCAAGACAACCGATCCGTTGATCGTTAAATTGCAGACGGTTCGTGATCAGGGCATGGAGAATGAAGATGATCCGATGGCGCGACACGAGCGGGTTCGCCGTTTTCATGGTGCTGTAAGTATGGAAGAGCGTGCTCAGAAATTGGGTCAGTATTACACCATTTTGTGGCAAGCAGAGGCTGGGGTGAAAAAGGAGATCTTGTTTGAATATCAACAAGCGAAATCAGGTAGTTTAGTGAAAACTATGAAGCGTCAGCTCGATGCAAATGCAGCATCTGGCAAAGAAGAGTTTTCCGTTATTGGAGATAACTATTTTGATAACGGCCGCGTGCTGACCTGGCGGATCAGTTTGATTGTTAATGGGAAAACGATTTCCACCGAGCAATCCTATATGTGGGAATGATAATTCAGTTCAAATGATCTGAATTATGCACATCGAAATTCTTAATACCGGCACGGAGTTACTTCTCGGTAACACGCTCAACACGCACGGAAGTTGGTTTGGGCGTCAGCTTTTTAACATGGGCTTACGGGTTGCGCGGCAATCGACCGTTCCCGATGGCGAAGCGATTCGTGAGGCGTTCGAAGAAATGGTTCTGCGCAGTGATGCGCTTTTGATCACCGGTGGCTTAGGGCCGACCAGTGATGATCTTACGCGAGAGATCGTGGCGGAGTCGCTGGGCTTGGAGCTTCATCAGGATGAACAGGCGTTGCGAACGTTAGAGTCGTTTTTCTCGATTCGTGGGAAGCCTATGGTGGCTGCAAATTTGAAGCAAGTCTTGGTGCCGACAGGTGCGGATGTGTTGCCGAATCCAAATGGCACGGCGCCGGGATTGTATTTACCACCGCGCATCAATCGGCTTTCAAATTGCGCGATATTTCTACTGCCTGGACCACCGCGTGAGCTTTACCCAATGTTTCACAACGAGGTCGCGCCGCGTTTGCGTTCGCTCTCTGGATGCGGCGATGTGGCATCCGTTTGTGAGTTGAAATTCACGGGGATAGGCGAGAGTGATTTTCATCATGGGATTGATGATGAGTTGGCTGCGCTCAAAGGGCTGGAGTATGGTTACTGCGCGAGGATGGGTGAGGTGGATCTGCGTTTGATTGGAAGTGACCAAGTGATTTCAACTGCGCGGGAGTTGGTGCTGGAAAAGTTTTCAGAATGTTTGATCAGTGATGACGGTTCGTCTCTAGAAGCGACGGTGATTCGTTTGCTTCGTGAAAATGGCAAGAAGCTCGCAACGGCTGAAAGCTGCACGGGTGGGCTGATCGCGAATCGGCTTACCAATGTGCCCGGTGCTTCGGAAGTTTTCACTCATGGTTGGGTGACATATGCGAACGAGGCGAAGATGGATCAGCTTCAGGTTCCGGCTGAAATGATCGATGCACACGGTGCAGTTTCGGAAGAGGTTGCGCGTGCGATGGCGGAGGGCGCCTTGCAGGAAAGCGGTGCGGACTATGCGCTTTCCGTAACAGGGATCGCGGGTCCGAGTGGTGGGACAGAGGAGAAGCCGGTTGGCACGGCGTGGATGGGCTTGGCGGTTCGAGGTGGAAAGTGCCAAACGGTTAGAGTGTTTCATCCGAGGAACCGGAAAGATTTCAAGCAGGCAGTTTCGCAATCGGCGCTGAATTTGTTGAGGTTGGAGGTCAGGGGTTAGTTCGGGCTTTTTTCTTACAGGGAGGGAGGAGAATTAGGAGGAGAGGAGAGGAGAGGAGATTTTTTTTAATTTAAACTCTAATTTTTTTTCTTCTCCTCTACTCCTAATTCTCCTCCCTCCTTGTAAAAATAGCCGTAACCTTCACTTTGATTCAGATACAGAGTTCACCTCTCTGCACAACATGCATGATTTTCCATCACACCCTCGAGCGGTGCAGTGTTCTCGGCCGTAGAAGATGATTTGGAGGTGGAGTTTGTTCCAGGATTCTTTGGGGAAAACTTTTTTCAGGTCGCGTTCGGTTTGGACGACGTTTTTTCCGCTGGAGAGTTTCCAACGTTTGGCTAGGCGGTGGATGTGGGTGTCCACTGGAAAGGCGGGGACTCCAAAAGCTTGGGCCATCACAACCGATGCGGTTTTGTGACCGACCCCGGGTAATTTTTCCAACTCTTCGAAACTTTGCGGGACGATGCCGTTGTGTTGATCGATAAGGATCTCGCTGAGTTTGGAAATGGCTGCGGCTTTGGTTGGGGAGAGACCGCAGGGACGGATGATTTCGCGGATTTTCTCGACTGGGATATGGCGCATTTTTTCCGGTGTATCGGCGAGTTTGAATAGAGCGGGAGTGACTTGGTTGACGCGGATGTCGGTGCACTGCGCGGAGAGCAGTACGGCGATTAACAGCGTGTAAGGACTGGTGTGATCCAGAGGAATCGGAGTTTCTGGATAGAGCTCTTCCAATCTCTTCAAGAGGTGATCGGCACGTTGTTGCTTTCTCATGTGTGGAAACTTTAAGTTTTAAACTTTAAATCTCAAGGAAGACCCATAGCAGCGAGATTAAATTAATGAAGGCTGACAATCCCACTAATAATGATATCTGAGTCAAGGAGCGGTAAACGATTCTGTTAGATTGGTATTCTGGGATAGCAGGGCGTAGTCGTCGTATTTGACTTTGGGGGATGGGGGCCAGAATATTTTGTGGGAGATGGATTGGGTGATCCAATCCATGCAGGCTTTTGCGGATTCTAGGTTTTCTTGTGTAAATGAGCTCCATTCGATGAAGTCGACTTCTTTTTCGGTCGATCCCAGTTTGATGTAGCAAGGGATGGGCACGCCGGTGGAGTTTTCGCTTTCGGCGAGGGCGTAGAGGGGGAGTTGGAGATTTAGCCAGAGGAAGTCGCTGATTCCTTTGCCGTCTAGAGCAGAGTAAATTGCTTGCGAGTCTATGGTATGCGGCGGGATCTGGGTTTTTGCAGTGATTTTTTTGCGATGCTGAGATTCCGTTTTCTCGACCTTGCCGGTTTTGTAATCGATCACGCGCAGTTGACCCGTTTCGCGGTTGCGGTCGATCCGGTCGATGGTGCCGTTGATTTTGAGGTCAGCGGAGTCGAAGGAGATTTTGCGTTCCGCATCGATGATTTCCCAACCTTCTGCAATGCTCTCGACTTGTTTGGAGACGAACCATGCGAGGCGTTGGCGGATCGAGTGAACTTGGATGCGGACGGCGAGAGGGGGTTGGTTTCCAAACTGGCCGAAAATGGTTCGGTCGAGTGCGGCATCGAGATAGGCGAGGAGGGATTTTGGATCGGAGAGTTTACGGGCTTCGGTATCTTTGCCCCAGATCTCTAACACTTTGTGGGTGATCGATCCGAAATCGCGGTGGTTCATTTCTCTGCGATCGGGTTCAGGCTGGGAGGCTCTTACGATGTGTTTTAGGTAAAAGCGAAACGGGCAGGCGAGGTAATCGCTGAACGAGGTGACGCTGAGTTTTTCTGGGAGCTCAACTTTCGGGGTCTGCCAAATGAGATCGCGGGTCCAGATGAGATTGGCTTCGGGTGGCTCGATCTCGCGGAAGAGGTTGTTGACGGTGGTGACGAGTCGTTTTTTCGGGACTTGTAGCAACAAGCTGGATGGAAGGTAGGCTTCGCCGTTCGTGCCGTTTTTTCCGCAGAACAGATGGGTGGTGCCTGTTTCCTCTCGCATCCGTATCATGGCGTGGAGGAGAAATGCATCGCGTGCTTGGCGGTCTGTTAGACTGTTGAGCTTGAGCGCGTTGCGGATTTTTTCAGAAAGCCACGGCTCGCCACCGGGTCGGGCGGGGACGAAGGCCTCGTTCATGCCGGTGATTAATAAATGTTTCCCAGGTTCATACAGCAGCTCCAACCAACCTTGGATGTCGATAGCTCGGTCTGTGGGCGGCTGTGCGGTGGGGCGCGGTATTTCCGAGATGACCATCTGCAACCAGAACAGATGACTGCGTTTCAAAGAGGTGAAAAGCGGTGTGGCGGCTTCGATGAAATCGGCGATGCCCGACAGGGTGTTGGCAGAGGTTTCCGTATCGATTTCGATGAGATCCAAGTGCTGGCTCAGAGCTTGTGGGAAAGCTTGTTTGAGAAATGCTTCGCGATGCGACAGCAGGCTGGCGATGTCATCGCGGAGGATGCGGAGCTCGGCGCGTTCGGTGGAGGCGAGCCGCTCAACAATCGCGTCAGGCTCGATGATGGGGTGGCGATCCCGATATTGATTGAGTGCTAACAGAAGGTTGGCGCGATTATCGGAAATGAGATTCGCGCATTCCGGAAACGTGAGCAACGCAGCGAGGTTGCGGCTGCTTGCTTGGGTCAGCCAGTTTTTCCAAGCTAACAACCAACGCTGAAGCGGCGGAAGCGGCTGTTGCGATGCAGGATGAAATGCTGGCCAACCTTGATGTGTTAGAAGATGTGCGAGGGCGGATCCCGCCTCGTCGTCCGCGCTGCCGATTGCGATTTCCTGGGAGGACGCGCCGAGTGTGGCGATCGTGTTCAAGGCTGCTTGTGCCTGGCTTGCGGGATCGGCGACCAATGACGCGGTGGCGGATTCCGGTAAGTTTCTATCCGTCCATGTGGAGAGGGGAATTCCGAATTCGTCGAAATGCGCGGCTTCGGTTTCGGGAGCTGGTATGAGAACGATGACTTCGCCTGAGAAAGTTTTCAGGGCTTGGACGATGCAAACCGGCATTTCGGTAACGCCTGCGAGAATGATTTTTTTGAAATGGTTAGGAAGTTGGAAGCTGGTGCGCAGTGCTTGGGAACGAGATTGATAACCCCATGCATACAATTTTTTCTCCATCAGCGATTCGAGCTGAGCGAGGTTTTCCCAGCGATCGCCTTCGGTGGTGCCTTGTAGGAATTTTGAGGCAGAGAAAAGATTGTGCAGGGATTCTTCCAGAGTGGCGCGAAGTGAGACAATTTCCGTCGCAAGAGCGGTCGCCCAATCCGAGGATAGGATTTCTAGATCTGGAGGTGTGGGAAATAAGCCAGAAAAATTTTCCCAATCGCTCTGCTTGAGGTTTTCCAGAACATCCATCCACGCGATTTTTTCCAACCATCGGGGCGCGATGTTGGAATCTTCCAGATGTAACAACGCGCCGGGAGTGGTGACGGTTGGGGCAAGCAACGCGCCTGCCTCTGCTGCGAGGTTTTCGCGGAGGATACGTCCGCTTTGGGATGTGGGAACGACGACTAGGCTTTCCGTAAGGGACTGCGGATCTTGAAGAAGATAAGTGGTGAGGCTACCGAGAAAAGGTGCTGAGTAACCGAGGTAGATCCGCTGAGGCATGGTGAAATCCTAAATTTTAAATCTTAAACCTCAAGGCTTGGGTTGGGGAATGGAGAGGGGATTTAACCGCAGAGATGAAAGGAACCGCGATTTTCAATCGCGACTGTGTGAGAAATATTTTGGGTTGAGATTGTGAGATAGGGCTTTTGGGAGGTCTCACTACGGTTGGGGAGATCGTGCCTAGTTATTTTGAAATGGGTCAACACGGCGTGTTGACCCTACCGTATTAAAAAAAGCGAGCACCTGGTGGGGTGCTCGCTTTGAGATGATCTATCTGACTTTTTGGGTCAGGAGAGGGGATTAACCGTTGGTGAGATCGACGGTTTCGATTTCGGCGGGTGCTGCGCCGGTTGAGAAACGCCATCTGATTTTGTTACGCTTTGAAGCGGTACGCAGTTTACGCTGTTTGCGTTCTGTTGGGGTTTCAAAAGCGCGACGACGGCGCATTTCCTCAAGGATTCCCTCGGAATCGAGTTTGGTTTTGAGGCGTTTGAGGGCGCGATCTACGGGCTCTCCTTTTTTGACGTTCACTCCACGCATGTGCTGATGTTTTTCGTTGGTTGTATCTTTAAAATCGTTCTTGGGGCGCGGTGTATGAGCTGGTTGATCGGATGAGTCAAGCAGGAAACACCGCCTAATATTTATTCACCGAGTCCAAAGCGGACGAAACGGGTGACACTGAGGGTGTCGCCGAGTTCTTTGCCTTTTTGCTCGAGGAGTTGGGTGATGGTGACTTCGGGGTCTTTCACGAAGCCTTGCTCAAGGAAGCAGGATTCTGCGAAGAACTTGGCGATTTGACCTTTGAGGATATTTTCGATGATATTCTCGGGTTTACCTTGTTCGATGAGACGGACGCGGAAGATATCTTTCTCGGCGTTGACGATAGCCTCAGGGATGTCGTTGCGGGAAAGACCTTTGGGTGCGCAGGCAGCGATGTGAAGGGTGAGGTCCTTGATGAGTTCTTGGAAGGCAGGTTGGGAAGCAACTGCGGAGTTGCTGGTGCCGACTTCGAGTAGCACGCCGACTTTGCCGCCGAGGTGGATGTAGGAAGCAACCACGCCACCAGGAGCGGCGTCGAAGCGGACATACTTGCGGAACTGGAGGTTTTCTCCGAGTTCTACGACTTTAACTTTCACGAAGTCTTCAAGCGTGCTTTCGCCGAGAGGAACGGCAAGGGCGGCTGCGTGGTCTGCGGCGTTGGCGCCAGCAAGTTTGTCAGCGATGGCGGCGACGAAGGTCTGGAAGTTTTCGTTTTTGGAAACGAAGTCGGTTTCGCAGTTTACTTCGAGGAGGATGCCTGTGGACGCAGCGCCGTTGACGCGTGCGGTAATGATGCCTTCGTTGGCTTCGCGGTCGGCTTTGGCACCGGCTTTGGCGATGCCACGCTCGCGGAGGAGTTTGATGGAAGCCTCGATATCACCATTGGTCTCGGTGAGGACTTTTTTGCAGTCCATCATGCCGGCGTTGGTTTTATCGCGGAGTTCTTTAACGATTGATGCGGTGATCATGAAATAAGTTTGCTAGTTGGCAGTGTTCAGTTTTGAGGGAAGAGCGGTTGTTAAAAAATCAGGCTCTTCGAGATGATTAGTTCTTTTTCGCAGCGAGCATGCCATCGACCAAGTTTTGGAGGATGATACGGATCGAGCGGATGGCGTCGTCGTTGCCTGGAATCGGAAAATCGACTTTGGCAGGATCGGCGTTGGTATCGACGATGGCGATGATAGGGATGCTGAGGCGACGAGCTTCGGCGACGGCGATGGTCTCGCGAGCGGAGTCAACGATGACGATGGCGTCAGGTTTTTTCTCAAGGTTGCGTACGCCGCGAAGGTTGCGGAGGAGTTTTTCGCGCTCACGGCCGAGGGCGGCGAGTTCCTTTTTGGACATGGATTTGAACTCCGGTTGTTTCTCGATGTTTTCGAGGTAACGAAGGCGCTCAACGGATTTGCGAACGGTGGTCGCGTTGGTGAGCATGCCGCCGAGCCAACGGTGGTTGACGTAATGTTGTCCGGTTGCTTCAGCCGCTTCGCGGATGGCGTCTTGTGCTTGGCGTTTGCAGCCAACGAAAAGGATTTGTTTGTTTTTGCTGACGAGGTCGGCAAGGAAGTCGGATGCTTTATCGAGCTGTTGGACAGTTTTCTCGAGGTTGATAATGTAGATTCCGCCTTTGTCCTTCATAAGGAAGGGCTTCATGCGTGGATTCCACTTTTTCGTTTGGTGACCGTAGTGAACGCCAGCGTCCACCATTTCAGTGATGAGTTCGTTAATCATGATATATGTAATGTTTGTCCCGTCTTAAATCAGAGCGAGCGATTTTGAAGACCTGCCACTTGGTTTCCCTTGGGTCTTCGTTGTTGTGAGGTGGCTGAAGGGGCGCGGTTTTTGGGGGGTAACCCGGAAAAATGCAAGCATTTTTCCGGGTTCAGTTAAAAGTTACTAGTTTTCAGTTTTGGTTCCTCTTCCTGAAAACTTAACACTGAAAACTTTCCCCCTACCGCCGCGTGCGGCGGCGTGCTGCTCCGCTGGTGCGGCTTGGGGTTCCTTGGGAGGAAGATTGGCCACGGCGTCCGCCGCCAGAGTTTTGTTGGCCGCCACGTCCGCCACCACCACCGCCGCCTTGTTTGACTTTCGGGGGTTTGAATCCGGTGCGGTGCTTTTCCTGGAGGTTTTCGCTGTGCCACTGATGGGAAGTGTCGCGTGGGATCTGATTTTTGATGAGTTTCTCGATGTCGCGGAGGAAATCGATTTCGTCCTCAGCACAGAAGGAGACGGCGAGGCCATCGGCACCAGCGCGGCCGGTGCGGCCGATGCGGTGGACGTAGGCTTCGGGTTCATTTGGGAGATCGTAGTTCACGACGAGGCCGATGTCTTTCACATCGACTCCGCGAGCCGCGACGTCGGTGGCGACGAGGACGGGGACGAGGCCTTGCTTGAATTTCGCGAGGGCTTTTTCGCGTTGGGCTTGGGATTTATTGCCGTGGATGGCTTCGGCTTCATAGCCAGCGGCGCTGAGGGCGATGGCGAGTTTGTTGGAGCCGTGTTTGGTGCGTCCGAAGACGATGGTCAGTTTAGCTTCTTTCGCTTGGCTCTGTTTTTCTAAGAGCTGCTGAAGGAGATACATTTTGTTACCACGATCCACGAAGCAGAGTTTCTGTTGGATGCGCTCGGCGGTGGTGACTTCTGGGGTGATGGTCACTTGAGCGGGGTTCCGCAGGATTTTTTGCGCGAGGGCAACGATGTTCGGTGCTAGTGTGGCGGAGAAAAACAGCGATTGTTTTTTCTTCGGAAGGAGATCGATGATGCGATTCACGTCGCGGAGGAATCCCATGTCGAGCATGCGATCGACTTCATCGAGGACGAAGAAATCGACGGCGGAGAGATCGATGCAGCCTTGATCGATCAGATCGAGCAAACGGCCGGGAGTTGCGACGAGGACATCGACACCAGCGCGCATGGCGTTGACTTGTGGGCGTTGGCCGACGCCTCCCCAGATCGTGGTGAGGCGGAAACGAATTTTTTCTCCGTATGTGGAAAAGCTTTTGGCGACTTGACCGGCGAGCTCTCGGGTGGGGGCAAGGACAAGACAACGGCATTGTTTGGAGCGGACGGGGCGGGGATCGTTGTGGAGGTTGTTAAGGATGGGCAATGCGAACGAGGCGGTTTTTCCAGTTCCGGTTTGAGCGCAGCCGAGGATATCCCGCCCCTGCAGGAGCAGCGGGATCGCTTGGGCTTGGACGGGTGATGGGGTGGTGTAGTTGAGTTCGTTGAGAACTTGTTTCAAGGGCGCGGCAAGAGCCATCGCTTCAAATGTAGTGGTCATTTCTTATTTCTAAAAGCCAGCGAATACCGATTTCGGCTGCTAGCGGAGATCGATGAGATGGGTGTGAACCTCTTGCAATCTCTCATCGAAGTAGACCGGAAAAAGCGCTAGCAAAGAACTTGCAAGCTTGAAGGCAAAGCCTTCCGGCGGAGGGCTATAGTCGGATATTTCGGAATGGCAAAGCTTTTCTGAAACGAAAAAACCGCAAGGTTTGAGGCCTTGCGGTTTTTTTTGACGGTTTTGAAACCGTTAAATCTTAGTAATTTTGCTGGTCTTTGGAGTTTCCGTAGACGGCACCACCGGCGCCACCGAGTGCGCCACCAATTGCTGCACCTTCAAGTGCGTTACCGGATTGGTGACCGATGACTCCACCAGCTGCTGCGCCGAGGAGTGCTCCACCAAGGGCGCCGCGTTGAGTGTTAGGACCAGTTGGTGCGGTGCAGTTGCTGAGGGCGATGCTGGAAACAGCTGCGATAGTGAGTAGTGCTAATTTTTTCATATTATTGTTAAGAGTTGTTAAATGAATATTCTATATTTTTGGGAGTTCAAGGAATTTGATTTGGAAATTCAAATTCCACCGGCTTCTCGGTTGGGTATGACGAGAGGTTTGGAAATGTATTCGATCATTTTTTAGATTAGGCGGGAGTAAGCTCAGGAGAGTGCTGCGGAAGAACGGGTGCGAGGGGTGAGAGACCGAGTTTTGCCAGTAGGACCTGATCTTTTTTGACTGAGGGGTTTTCAGCTGTGAGGAGTTTATCTCCATAGAAAATGGAGTTTGCACCGGCGAAGAAGCAGAGAGCCTGTGCTTCATCGGAAAGGCGAGTGCGACCCGCGGAAAGACGGACTTTTGCTTTTGGAACGGCGATCCGAGTGACGGCGATCATTCGGACGATATCGAAGGTGTCGACTTGTGGATTCTCTGCGAGCGGTGTGCCGGGCATAGGCATGAGGGAATTGATCGGCACGGATTCGGGTTGTGGATCGAAGTTGGAAATGATCTCTAACATCCGGAGTCGATCGGTAATCGTTTCACCGAGGCCGAGAATACCGCCGCAGCAAACGGACATACCTGCGTCCTGGACGTTTTGGATGGTGCGGAGTCGGTCTTCGTAGGTGTGTGAAGTGACGATGTTTGGATAGTGCTCGGGTGAGGTGTCGAGGTTGTGGTTGTAGGCGGTGACACCGGCTTGTTTGAGTTGCTTAGCTTCATCCGGGCCGAGCTCGCCGAGGGTGACGCAGACTTCCATGCCGAGTTTGGAAACGTCTTGAATAATATCGAGCACTTGTTCGAAGCGTTGGGTTCCTCCTCGGACGCCGCGCCATGCTGCACCCATGCAGAAGCGGGTTGATCCGGTTTCCGCAGCGACTTTCGCGCGTTCTAATACATCACATTTTGACATGAGGCGTTCGCTTTCGACTCCAGATTTGTAGCGAGCGGACTGGGCGCAATAGGAGCAATCTTCGGAGCAGCCGCCGGTTTTGATGGAAAGGAGAGTGCAAAGCTGGACTTCAGGTTTGTCCCAGTTGGCTTCGTGGACTTCTCTGGATTTTTGAATGAGTTCAAAAAAGGGAAGAGAGTGGAGGTCTTGGAGTTCTTTAAGATTCATGATGGAAAAGGGAGTATCGGCTGTTAGAAGATGAGTGGGTGTTACCTAGTCCAGCCACCGTCGCCTGAGGGCATTTCGCCTTGGCCTACCATGGTGTAGAGGGTTTTACCTTTTGCGCCGATGAGTGGAAGGCCGAGTTGTTTCTTCCAGACAGAAGACATGGAGGCTCCGGTGTGGCAGCCCCATGATTTGCAGACGGCGTCTTTGGCAAAAATGGAGGAATTCAGTTTTGAAAGATCGTTTTCATGGAGCCATGCGGTGGAAACGGCCATGATCTCGTTGCCGTAATCGAACATGAATGTCGATTTGTTAGAATGGCCGAAGTAATCGTAGGTGACGACGGATTTGCGCGGGCGGGAGTTAATTTTCGAAATGTAATCGGAAGACGAGTTGAACCAGATCAAGGTAGCATTGCGCTTGGCTGCCTGCTCGGCGATCCATGTGGTGTAGGGTTTGCCGTCTTCACGTCCTCTTGCTTCGTAACCAGGTTTATAGACCAACCAGACGAGTGATGCATCTTTTCCGTATGTCTGACGCACTTCTGCCATGCGCAGTGTGGATGCGCGAACGAAGTTGGCCCACCAGCGATCGTGTTGATCATCGCTGGTTCGGTAGTTCTCCCAAGCGCGCAGGGCGGGGCCGCCGCAGACGATGACATGTTCTGCTTGGGCGACTTGTGATAGAAGCAAGACAGAGAGGAAAATAGCTTTCTTCACGTGAGACATGTGAGGGTTGTAATCCTAGTGGTGAGCTGGGGTCAATCGGTATCGCAACAGCTGTGAGCTGATGGTATGGTTAACGATCACGCTCGAAACGCAGGATTTTTTCGCCTTCGCGGTAATAATTGAGCCGATCTCTGGCATGAACTTCCAAATATGCTTGGTCTTCACGGAGGGCGTGGAGTTCGATTTCTCGGTGTTCTTTGATGTCCAAAGCGGCTTGTTCGCGCTCTTGAGTGCTACGGAGTTTTGCTTGTAGTTTATCGTTCTCGCGCTTGTAGGGGTATGCGGATGCTACAATAAGCAAACCGAACGAAATAGCCGTGAAAAGGTAGAGGAGTCGATTGGTTCCTTTAATAAAGCGAACTCTCGACTCCAAGCGTGCAAGTTTTTGTGGGGTATACTTGATCGTGGCCATTTCCGAACTGCTTATGTTTGAACGCGATTTGAGGTGAATTGTCAAGTAAGGTTAACTATTTTGGAAGGCAGCTTAGGGATTGCATGGGAGAAAAGTTGAGCCTAGCGTCTGCGTCCCGGCGCTGCCGGTTGAACTAGAAACAATGAAATTACCTCATGTGGCAATTGTAGGGGCGACGGGTGCCGTCGGCGTGGAGATGCTTCTTTGTCTTGAGCAAAGGAATTTTGAATTGAGTGAGCTTACGCTGTTGGCGTCGGCACGTTCGGCAGGAAAGACAACGACCTTCCGGGGTAAGGAAATTGTGATCAAGGAGCTGACGCATGATTCATTTCAAGGGATCGACATCGCATTATTCAGTGCGGGTGGAGACATTTCCAAGGAGTTTGCACCCTCAGCCGCTGCGGCTGGAGCGGTGGTGATTGATAATTCATCGGCGTTTCGCATGGATGAGGGTGTGCCTTTGGTGGTTCCTGAAATCAATCCGGAGGCCGCAAAAAACCGTCCAAAAGGGATTATCGCGAATCCGAACTGCACGACGATTATTTCGCTGATGGCGCTGGCGCCGTTGCATGAGCAGTTTGGTTTGGAAAGCGTGATCGCTTCTAGTTACCAAGCTGTTTCCGGCTCGGGTGCGCAGGGGATTATTGAACTAGAGGAGCAAGTCAAAGCGATCGCGACGGGTCAGCCGTTCACACCGAAGGTTTATCCACGACAAATCGCGTTCAACGTGATTCCGCAGGTGGATTCATTTACGGAAAATGGTTACACCAAAGAAGAGATGAAAATGGCCAACGAAGGTCGGAAAATTCTGGGTCATCCTGAATTGAAAGTTTCCTGCACTTGTGTGCGCGTGCCGGTGTATCGTTCGCATTCGGTTTCGATCACCGCGAAGTTCACCAAAGAACCAAACGTGGAAGCTGCGCGAAAAGCTTATGCAGGTAAGTTGGGTATTCAAGTGATGGATGATCCTTCGCAAAAACTTTTTCCTGTTCCGTTAGATACCACAGGTAAAGATGATTGCTTGGTCGGCCGGATTCGTAAAAACTTGGTGTTAGAAAACGCCTTGGATTTGTGGGTGGTTGGCGATCAGGTGCGCAAAGGAGCGGCGCTTAACGCCGTGCAGATTGCGGAAATTCTCTGAACATTTTTCTCATGAATGCCGATCTCAAAGACTATTTGAAAACCTTGGTTTCCCATGTGGATACGGCGTTGGATGATTATTTGCCGTTTCCAGGTGAAGCTCCTGGTGCGATTCATGAAGCGATGCGTTATACGATTTTTGCCGGAGGCAAGCGTCTGCGTCCGGTGCTTTGTATCGCGGCGGCTGAGGCCTGCGGTGGAACTGAAACATCGGCTCTTAAAGCGGCGTGTGCGGTGGAGTTGATGCACACCTATTCTTTGGTTCACGATGATTTGCCGTGCATGGATGATGATGATCTGCGTAGGGGTCGGCCCACATGTCACAAGGTATACGGTGAGGGAATGGCGGTGCTTTGCGGAGATGCTTTGCTTACCGAATCGTTTGCACTTTTGGCAAAATCTGAACCGAGTGAACGCTACACGGTTGGCGATATGATTTCCGAGTTGGCTTTTGCTGGTGGTAGTCGGAAGTTGATAGGCGGACAAGTTCTGGATCTTGAAGGAGAAGGTCAGCAACTCAGCAAAGAGCAGCTATTAGCGATTCATGAGGCGAAAACCGGAGCGTTGTTAGTGAGTTCCTTGCGTCTGGGTGGCATGACGGCGAATGCTAGCGCTGAACAACTAATGGCGTTAGGCGATTTTGGTTACTCCCTTGGTTTGGCATTCCAGGTGATTGATGACATTTTAGATGTTACCCAAACCACCAAAAGCCTTGGTAAAACGGCGGGGAAAGATGTGGCGGCGAATAAGTCGACCTATCCTTCCGTTTGGGGTTTGGAAGAATCTCGAAAAGAAGCGGAGCGTCTGACTCGCGATGCTTTGAATGCGTTGGCTATTTTTGGAGAAGGTGGCGCGAGGTTGCGAGAGATCGCCGAATGGATGCTGGCTCGTGAGCATTGATGGCATGTATTTCACCTGAAAACCTTTTTGATGAAGAACGAGGTTGATTCTGTCGCGAGGATGGGGCTAGGTCTCCGTATCAAAAAGCGATCTTTCAGTTTCATGTTGGCTAGGCGGTATCTCAATCCGCGTCGCGCCGTATTGTCTTCGTTCACGCTGATTTCACTTATTGGCGTATTGCTGGGGGTTTTGGTTTTGGTGGTGGTAATGGCTGGATTTGCGGGGATCGAGCGAGACGTGAAGGCTAAATTACTAGGATTTACACCGCATATACTGGTTTATACAGGTATGTCACCACCTCCTGATTCAAACCAAGGGGTTGTTGATTCGCCTACATGGCAGATGGTTGCAAAAGAGCTATCAAAGATAGAAGGAGTTGATGCGGCTACAGCTCATATTTCTGATAATGTGATTCTTGACGTTGGTTCTTGGCAAAAGCCTGTTTCATTTCGTGGGGTTGATACAAGTGATCCAACTCAAGTTTTGGGAGTGGCTAAAATGTTAGATTTGGATAAGTTTCCAGAATCAAATGCGGATTTAGGATTGGACGATAGGGCGGTGGTATCTTCAGTTATCGCTGAACAATTTCAACTTAGAGTAGGTGACACGATGCGGTTGTATTCGACTCGGAATTTCGAGAGTGTGATGGATGCTTATAAAGTTACTGAGAATCCTGTTGTTCGAGAAGTACATGCCGAGCCGTGGGCGGTAATGACTAAAGTAATTCAGGAGGATTTGAAGCAAGTTGGTGATAGTTTTGAGATTTCTTCGGATAAATTGATTGGGGTATATAATTCTTGGGCGCAGATTCATTCAGAGTCTTTCCGTGAATTGGAAAAAGTCATGGTCTTTGATTTTTTGAAAGCAATGGAAGGCGGTGAACACATCGAGGATAAAAAGATATTTAGATTTTCTGCCGAGAATAAGGCGAAACTGATCCAAGTGCATGAAGCGTTGTCTAAAACCGATAAAGCTGAGATGGATGGGGAAATTCTAAAAGGTATAAAGAACTTGGTTCTGCCAAAAGAAGTTCAAGTTATAGGGGTTTATGCGGCATCACAGATGGCGGTGACCCCGGATTTATTTGTTCCGTTGCCTTTAGCTCAAGATCTAGCTGGGTTGGGTGATGAGGTTCAAGGGGTTGCGTTACGATTAGATGATCCATATCAAGCGGAGCAAGTAGCGATCAAAGTGCGACAGCATTTAGGATCTGGGGATTATGTTAAAACTTGGGGAGATGAATATAAGCCATTTTTTAATCTGATCAGTCAGCAGCGAGTCATGATGTATTTTGTTTTATCATTTATCGTTTTGATTTCAGCTTTCTCGATGATGGCGGTGATGTTTACTGTAACGATTCAGAAGCGACGTGAAATAGGTGTCATGAAAGCGCTGGGTGCTGCTCCATTGCAGATTGTGAAAGTATTCTTGTATCAGGGAATGTTGTTGGGGTTTTTGGGTGCTGTTTTAGGTGTTGGTATCGGTCGACTAGTGATCTATTTCCGTGGGTATCTACAAGAGGGTATGCGTTTATTGGGATTCGATCCATTTTCAGCTTCGCTAACAGGTTCTGGTGTTATACCCGCATACAATAATCCAGTTGAGCAATCAGTTATCGGTCTAATGGCGTTTGTACTATGTTCGCTGGCGGCGTTAGTGCCGGCATTTTTTGCGGCGCAGAGTGATGCTGCAAAGTCGCTCAGGAATCTATAATATGGAAATTTGGCTCATTCAAAACGGCAAGAAGACCGGTCCATTTAATGACTATGAAATCCGTGGTCGTATTTCTGATCGGCAACTTGATGCGGATGATTTCGCTTGGCATGAAGGATTGCCAGGTTGGGTGAAACTTCAAGAGATCGAATTATTCAAGAGCGAGTTTGAATTACTAAAAACGATAAAGCCGCCGCCATTACCGCCACATTTTCAATTGGATAGTAACCAAGATTCACCTCAAACAAAAAACCGATATCTCGCCAGAAGATTTTGGGCGAGATGGTTGGATTTGATGACCTATTTGGCTGTTTGGTGGTTGTTGGCGTATGTGGTGGGCGGGGATATCGGGATGATGGTTCAGAGTCGCTGGATACAATTCTTACTTTTTATTCCATGGTTCGCGATCGAGGCGTGGTTGCTGCATCGTTTTGGGACGACACCAGGGAAGTGGTTGTTAGGAATTCGTGTGGTCAATGAAGATGGGACGGAATTGACACTTAAATCATCAATTTGGAGGTCGATACGTGTGTGGATTGCCGGTGTGGGTTTCGGTTGGGGATTGTTAGCGGTGCTCTGTCAGGCGATGAGTTGGTTTACCGCGCGAAAGATTGGTAAACCCGTTTGGGACTATATGGGGCAGCACAAAATCATAGTGGCTCCGCATAACGCCTTCAAAATCATCGCACTTATATTCTTATTTTTCACGGCCATGCAGTTGCAAGTGGCAGTCAGAGGTCCGCATGATCAAGAAAACTTCTATAAACAAAATGTCGAACTTTTGGAGAAGTATCCCGAGTTCAGAGGGTTTTTAGACAGTGGAAAACAGTGGCATTTTCCTGTTAAGCGCTGATTTAGCCTAGAAATTGCTAATATCGTCTTTGTCGTCATCATCTTCACCATCTCCAGAGGATTTGCCGTCAGGACCCTTGGACCAGAGGTCGTAGTCCGGGTTCAAGGCTCCAGTGCCACGGCGATAGAGGTATTCAGCACCCCATGGATCGATAATGGTTGCGGTGGCGCCTGTGCCATCGATCCATTTATGACTATCATTTAGGGGATCAAGCTCAGGTAGATAAATAGATGAGGTTCCATCATCTCCGGCTTGGAATCCATCGAAGTAGAGAGCTGTGAAAAGCCTATTGGATTGGGCTGTTCCGTTTGCTCCACCCGCGTTTTCATCTCCAGGATATTCGCCATTGTCGAGTTGGTATTCTTCAATTGCTTTTCCAAGGAGGTTGATTTGGATTTCGGCTTGATTGTTTTGCTGTCTGGTTTTGACAAATTGAAAGCTACCGATGATGAGTCCTGCCAAGATGAGAATAATCGTCATCACGATTAGAAGTTCAGCGATAGTGAAACCGCGAGATAATCGAAACCGTGATGATTGTTTCATGGATGTGAGCAGTTACTGTTGTTCGCCCATCGTTTGAATCATTTTGATGAGTGGGAGGAATAGAGCGAATACCACAGCACCAACAACCAAGGCCAAGAACACGATCATGATGGGTTCCAAGATGGAGGTGAGTGCGGTTACTGCATTATCGACTTCGTCATCATAAACATCGGCTACTTTGAGAAGCATCTCGGGGAGTTGTCCGGTTTCTTCACCGACATCGACCATGGAGATTAGCATGTTAGGAAATACGCCACTGGCGGTGAGTGGGGTGACGATGGATTCACCTTCTTTAACAGCTTCGTGAACTTTGGAAATAGCGTTGGAGATAATGACATTTCCTGCGGTGTCGCGGGTGATGTTGAGTGCTTGGAGAATCGGTACACCAGATGTGACGAGAGTTCCGAGTGTTCTTGCGAAGCGTGAGACAGCTGATTTTCGCTGCATGTCTCCGAAGATGGGTAAGTAGAGCTTGAGTCTATCAACTACTTCGCGTCCGCCTTTAGTTTTCCCAACGGCACTTATGCCCAAGTATATTAAGAAAGCGAGAAAGAAGAGCCAGACAACGTTGGGGATGATGGAAATGGGAGAGGCAAGGCAGAACTCGGAAAAACCGAACACGATTTGAGAAATCATGGGTAGCTCGGAGTTGTTATCATTGAACATTACCTTGAACTTGGGGACGATGAAGATCATCAGGAAAACGAGAATGGCGACAGCGATGAACATCACGATCGCTGGATAAACCATGGCTGAAACGATTTTATTTTTCAGTTTATGAGCTTTCTCTTGATATTCGGCTAGACGGTTGAGGACGACTTCAAGAACACCGCCTAGTTCACCAGCTTTGACCATGTTCACATAAAGTTTGTTGAACAGTTTTGGGTGTTGCGCGAGTGACTCGGAGAAAGTGGATCCCCCTTGAACGGAATCTGCGAGGGATGAAATGGTAGCTTTCAGGACAGGGTTGGGCTCCTGATTGCCGAGGACAGTGAGGGAGCGGAGGAGTGGTAGGCCGGCATCGATGAGAGTTGCGAGCTGGCGGGTAAAAATCATCAAAACCTTCGGTTTAACGTTGCCGCTGGCTTTGCCGATGGGCTTATTAAGCGTGCCTGAACTGCCCTTGCTCTTGGTTTTTTTCGATGCCTTTGCTCCAGCGGGAGCTTTGGCGGAGCCTTCTTCATAGACTGATGTAGGAAAGAGATGAGAAGCTCTTAGCATTTGGATAGCTTCGGCTTCGGATGAAGCTGATAATACGCCATCGGTTTGCTCACCTTTTGCATCGAGTGCTGAATATATAAAATTAGGCATGGGTTTAGTTTGTTTTCGGAGGATTCATTCGTGAGAATAAACAATTTTTCTCTAAGCAGAAGAAGAAAGTTGAAAGAAATTTAATTTTTTGGAGTTAGGTGTATTTCAGTACCTCTTCGATGGTGGTTTTTCCGAGGTAGATGTTGCGCAAGCCGTCTTCTCTAAGGGTGTTCATGCCGAGTTCGATGGCCTTTTGTTTGATAACCACGGTTGGAGCGCGGTTGGTGATGAGTTCGCGGATGGGTTCTGTGATGTTGAGGAGTTCGTAAAGTCCGGCGCGGCCACGGTAGCCGGATTGGCCGCAAACTTCACAACCTGCTCCTGTATAGAATTGTTTATCGCCAAGTTCGTGAGCGGAAACGCCTAGTTGGCTAAGGATGGCTTCGCTGGGTTCGTAAGGGCTGATGCAGTCTTTGCAAATCGTTCTAACGAGGCGTTGCGCAAGAATACCCTCTAAGGATGCTGCGACAAGGAAGGGTTCGCAACCCATGTCGATCAGACGGGTGATAGCTCCTGCGGAGTCGTTGGTATGGAGGGTGGAGAGTACCAAGTGACCCGTGAGTGCAGCCTGGATAGCGATGGTGGCGGTTTCCTTGTCTCGCATTTCCCCGATCATGATGCGGTCGGGATCTTGACGAAGGAAGGCGCGCAGTATTCGAGGGAAGTCCAAGCCGATCGCTTCGTTGATGGGGATTTGGATGATACCATCAATGTCATATTCGACGGGATCTTCTGCGGTGAGAAGTTTGGCATCAATGGTGTTGATGCGGCGAAGTCCGGCGTAGAGGGTGGTGGTTTTTCCTGCACCCGTTGGACCAGTGACGATGAAGATGCCGTTTGGTTTCTCGATAGTATCCCCAATGTATTCGTAGATATCTGCAGGTAATCCGAGATTTTCAAGGCTGAGATTGACCGATGAACGATCCAATACTCGGAGCACGACGGATTCACCGTGGTGGGTGGGGAGGGTGGAAACCCGCATATCAACTTGCTTTTCGCCGATCTGTTTAACGATGCGCCCGTCTTGTGGGATGCGTCGTTCGGCAATGTTCAAGTTAGCCATGACTTTAACCCGGGAGATAATGGGTAGGGCTAAGTGTATCGGAGGCGGTGCCATTTCGTAGAGTGCACCATCGACGCGGTAGCGGATT
>JANPMK010000028.1:0-26557 GCA_031422775.1 Akkermansiaceae bacterium
GGTGGAAACACTATCGAAGCCATCTCCGTGAACCACGAGGTAGCGGAGACCATTCGCGGCAGTGTGGATGTATTCTTTGGTGAAACTGATTTTCCCAAAAACGAGTGGGAGGAAACGTTCGAGAATTTCGTCGTGATTGCCGCGTAAGTAAATCACATCGGTATCGTCTTTCTCGGTCATTTTGAGAATTCTACGAATGACGCGACTGTGGCGTGGAAGCCATGTTGAGCCGCGTTTCAAAGCCCATCCGTCGACGATGTCGCCATTAAGAACTAGCTTTTCACAAGTAATCATTTTTAGAAAATCGCCGACTTCTGTGGCTTTGCTGTCGGGAGTTCCGAGGTGGATATCGGAGAGAAATACGGTGCGGTAAGAAACTTTTTTTCGCTTCTTGGAGCGCGCTACCTGTGGAGTCGAGGTCGGTGGCGGCTCGGCGTTGTTAGAAATATCACGCAGGTGGCCTTCGAATTGTTGGACGACGTCGTTCCAGCCTTGGGTCAGCGCGATTTCCCGAGCGGCGATGCGCAGGGGATGGCCGTGGTTGATGTTGAGGGAGGATATGGATTGTTCTAAAAAACCTGCGGCATCGCCCTTTTCTGCCTTCAAGCCGTTCTCGCCATGTTTCAAAAATTTGGCAGCAGCCGCGTAATCGTAGGCGACCGTGGTGAGCCCGCTGGCCATGCCTTCGAGCACGACGTTTCCAAATGTTTCCGTCTCGCTCGGGAAAAGCAGGACATCGGCGGAGGCGTAATGACGCGCGAGGTCTTCACCGATTTGGACTCCCGAAAAATGCACCCACGGATGTTTGGCTGCGAGTTTTTCGCGCAGCGGCCCGTCACCGACCATCACGCATCGCAGATCTGGAACGGAAGCGCGCATTTCAATGAAGCATTGGATCGCAAGATCTAAGTTTTTTTCCGCAGCGATGCGACCGACCACGATGGCAACCGGTGCACCAGTGGTAGCGCCCCATATGCTGCGTAAAACTTCGCAGCGTTTGCTCGGGCAGAACAATTCCGTATCTACGCCGCGGCCCATGAGATGGACGTTTTCAAATCCCTCACCGCGCAGCCTCTCCACCAATTCCGGCGAGGGCGCGAGAGTGCAATCGGCGCGTTCATGAAAACGTTTGAGATATGCCATCACCATGGGTTGAAATGTTCCCAAGCTGTAGCGCTTCATGTATTCGTGAAAATTCGTATGGAAACCTGTCACCACCGGAATGCCTAAAATCTTTGCGGCCATCACTGCAGATTTTCCAAGCGGACTTTCTGTCGCCACGTAGATCGCATCTGGCCTGCGTTTCAGCCAACGCATGCGAAGCATCAGTGATGCGGGTAAACCGACCCGGACTTCGCGGTATCCCGGCAAGGGGATGGATTTCACGATGGTTTCGTCATCTCTACCCTCACCTGTGCGAATGATGTGCACTCGGTGATCGCGCTTGCGCAGACCATCGGTGAGTCTTCCAAGAGTCATCGCCACACCGTTCACATCTGGGGCGAAGGTATCCGTCACGATATCGATTTTCATAGAGTATGCGGAAATGACTTCCACTTCCGGTAACATGAAAACCCTTAAGTGTTCCGTAATACATCCTCAGTGCGGTGACAAGTTCGTCACACTAGGCAGTTGCTCACGGCTTCTTGTTCGAACTGCAACCGCAGTCGTGGCCGCAGGAAGTTTTGGATTTTTTTCTGAAAAAGATCCGATGCATAAAGATCGCCAGCGTGATCGCGACGACTCCAAGTGCGGTGTATGTTTGCCAGTCCATGAGATTAAAAGCCCATCAGTGAGCCGATTTGAAATACCAGTAACGAAGCAAGATACGCGAAGCCAGACATGAAAGCAAACTGCCCCGCCGCCCATTTCAATGAGCCTGCCTCGCGGGCTACCACGGCAGTTGTCGGTAGGCACTGAAGCGCGTAGATGAAAAATACGAGCAGTGAAATCAAGCTCAGCGGGGTGAACAGCGGGCGACCGTCCGGCCAAGTGGCGGTTTGCATTTTTGCACGAATCAGGCTGCGGGTTTTCACATCGTCATCCGTTTCCTCGACGTTGAAAATGATTCCAAGCGAGGAGACGAGAAACTCGCGTGCAGCGAAAGTGGTGAGGATCGCGGTGCCGGTGCGGCCATCGAAACCAAGCGGCTTAAATGCCGGCTCGATCACATTTCCAATCCGACCCAATGCACTGTGAGCGAGAGCTTCGGCCCGGTCTTCGGAATCAGATTTTGGATAGGTTTTCAGAGCCCACAAAAGAATAGCAAGCCCGAGGATAATGGTTCCTGCTTTGCGAACAAAGGACCATCCGCGATCCAAAACGTGACGGAAAATATAAGGCCACTGCGGCTTGCGGTAAGGAGGCAGTTCTAACATGAAATGCGTGACGACTTTATCCGGACCCAGCTTGCCCCGTAACAAGCGAGCAACGATGAAAGCGGAAATCGTTCCCACCGCGTAAACGCTAAACAAGACGAGCGCTTGTTTCCATGAGCCTTCTTTTTCATGAAGCAGCAGCGGGATGATGAGGAAATAAACCGGAAGTCGCGCCGAGCAGCTCATCCATGGAGCGACGAAAATTGTGACCAAACGCTCCTTCGCGGAGTCGATGGTGCGAGTCGCCATAACACCAGGAATCGCGCAGGCGTAGGAACTAAACAATGGCAGGAAAGCTTTTCCGCTGAGGCCGGCTTTTGCCATCACATGATCCATGAGAAACGCGCCGCGAGACATGTAGCCGGAGCTTTCTAACAATCCGATGAAGAAAAACAGCAATAGAATCTGCGGCAAGAACACCAACACACCACCCACGCCGCCGATGACGCCATCGACCAATAACGAACGTAGATCGCCTTCCGGCATCAAGGACTCCACCCATGCGCCGAAATTTCCGAGCGTGGCATCGATGAAATCCATGGGGATGGAAGCGAAGGAAAAAATCGCCCAAAACAAGGTGAACATGATCGCGAGGAAAGCGACCCAACCAAGGAACGGATGAAGTAAAATCGAATCAAGCTTGTCGGTGAAATTGCGTTGTTGGGAATCGGGTCGACGTGCGGCGAGTTCGCAAAGTGAGGCGATGAATGCGCGACGGTTCGTATCCATGTCGCCGGTTTGCGAGAGCCATGAAACTTCCGAGGCATGCGGAAACGGGAAGCGCAGGGCTTGTTTGAGCTCGATGATTCCTTTCGAGGCATTCGCCTGCATTGGCACCACGGGAATGCCGAGTTCTTCGGAGAGTTTCGCAGGATCGAGCCTGAGTCCGGATTTTTCCGCGACATCGACCATGTTCAGCGCCAGCAAACAAGGCAGGCCGAGTTCGATGACTTGCAGGACGAGTTGGAGGTGACGTTCTAAATTCGAGGCATCGACCACACAGACCACGAGATCTGGCTTGGCGATATTTTCTAACTTTCCGGTCAGAGCATTGAGCGCGATCTGTTCATCCGGTGAACCAGAATCGGCGCGTAATGAGTAGCAACCTGGCAGATCGAGCACTTGCAATTTTCTGCCGTGAGGCGTGTAGGTCTCGCCGCTTTTGACTTCCACCGTGACGCCAGCGTAGTTGCCAACCTTTTGGTTTTTTCCTGTTAGAGCATTGAACAGTGTGGATTTACCCGAGTTCGGGTTGCCGACAAGCGCGATGATCGAAGGATTCTCTGACACGGCTGTGAATGGAGGAATTAGCGGATGGGAGCAACGAGGACTTGCTCGGCCAATTCACGACTGATCGCCATTTTCGCACCGCAGACGGTGCAAACCAAGTTGCGGCCGTTAGAGAGTTTGCGCAGTTGCATTTGCTCACAAAAGCCAAGATCCCGCAGACGATCGCATGCAGGGCCGTTGAGGCTGCTGATACGAACGTCACAATTCAGACTCACCTCGTTAAGAGTGAGTTGGCGTGGAGCTGGCTGACTTTGTGTCATCAAGAGGAAGTTCGGCTAATTGAGATTGATTTGCAATAAGAAAAACCTATGAGGGTAAAAAATCACCTCGGGAAACTTACATCAATCCGCTATGCATCCTTTCAAGTATGGATGAAACGGATTGGAAAAGCTGGCAGGCCGAAATCGAGGCGACCCTGATGTTTGTCGTCAAAGACGGGCAAATCCTGCTGATTGAGAAAAAACGCGGCCACGGCCAAGGAAAAGTCAACGGACCCGGGGGGAAAATCGATCCCGGTGAAAGCCCTCTGCAAGGCGCGGTTCGGGAAACCGAGGAGGAGCTTTGTATTTCTGTGAAAGACGCCCGAAAAGTCGCCGAGCTGTGGTTCCAGATGTCGGATTACCCGAGCCTGCGTTGCCATGTGTTTCTAGCGGGCGAGTTCGAAGGCGAACCCACCGAAACCCCGGAAGCTGTGCCGCTTTGGGCGCCGCTCGATCACATTCCTTATGAGAGAATGTGGGAAGACGACCGGCACTGGCTGCCGCAAATTTTATCCGGGCAAACGCTGATAGGAAAATTCAGCTTCGAAGGTGAGCGGATGCTGACGAAGCAGATCGAGCTCGGTTGTGAATTTCTGTAAAAAATCTTGGAGGCTATCTTCCAAACTGGAATTTCAGCCCACCGCCATTTTTGAGGTTTAGTCTGTCGATGCGCGGGCGGACATCATCGGGTGCGGCAGCTTTATCTTGATCGGTATCCCATGGGCCAGACCAGACGATCTTATTGGCCTTATCGCGGACGGTGACTTCGGTGCTTTCGCCAATTGATTTGAATTCGACTGATCCTTTGTCATCCATCATGCGGATGGTGGATTGTGCATTTAACTGAAAGTTATTTTCAGCTCCTGGCTGAATTTGCGGAGCATCTTCTGGAGCCGCGCCCTTACGCCCGCGCAGCATTTTTTGGAGTCTCTCATCGGCGAGTATATCGGGAATGATCATTTCCTCGATTCCATCTATGCCGAGTGCGCCTTCGATTATGCCGCCGAGGTTGAGTTCTAGTGCTTGGCCATTTTGATTTCCATCGAGTAGCAGTTCTCGGTTTTGGAAATCTGCAAAGGCGTTGGCAGGACGCTCTGCGAGCGTGGCTTCGAGATCAGCAGGTTTGCCCTTTTGAATGGCTTTTAATTTCAATTTATCGCCGATTTTCATGCTGCGGATTTCCGCGCTGAAAGTTTCAGGATCGTTGACGTCTGTCTCATTGATTTTGAGGATGATGTCGTTGGTTTTGATACCTGCTAGCTCGGCGGGGCTTTTTGGCATGACCGTTTGCACGATGATACCGGTGCCGGGTTTGAGATTAACGTGATCCGCAACCATTTCGGGTAGCACGGCGGTGACGACTCCGATGAAAGGAAGTTTGGCGGCGATGTTATCCGGTTCCTCAGCGCGGTTCTCCAGTTCGGCAGGTGGTTTGGCGTTGTCTGGCGGTGGCTCGATGCCGAGTGCTGGATTTGTGGCGAACAAGGAAAACACTCCGATGATGCCAGTGGCAAGGATGAGCGATAGGGTATGAGAGTTCATAGCGAATGATTTTTTCGTTAGATGTATAAAAAGATCAGTCAATTTTTTCAGGAATGATTATATACTCCACGCGTGGTCGCTCGACTTGGATTAACTCGCCTTTTGCATTTTTCAGGGTGACGCGCTCCATGTAGGTGAAGGGCATCACGCGATGTGGGCGGTTGGATGAATTTTCGATCACTGCTTCATCGCGGGAGTTGCTTGGGTTTTTATTGAAACCGGCAGGTGCAAAAGAGCTAGGAGCGGTAGGGGGGATTGCTGAGGGTTGTTGGATGATGCGTTCAGGAGTGTTTGCGACCGTATCGTTGGTTTTATTTGGAGTGATCCATGCGGCGAGTGAGCCAAGCAGAGCGACGGCGGCAGCGGCGGCGAGGTTGAAGCGGCGGAGCTTCGAGGGTGTTCCACTGGTGCGCGATGTTGCCTTGTGGAAAAGCACGATTTTCTCGTCAACGTGGAAAGGTGTGTTGTTGAGGATGTTGATGAGTGAGGTATCGAAAGAAGAGGAAAGCTTGGGTGGCGAAAATTTGCGCAGTCTGTTTTCAAATTGCAGTTCTGCGTCGGTGAGTTCGGTTAGAGATCCATCGGCGGATGCGAGGAGCCGTGACATGA
The DNA here is from genome assembly GCA_031422775.1 of Akkermansiaceae bacterium. Classification (GTDB taxonomy): domain Bacteria; phylum Verrucomicrobiota; class Verrucomicrobiia; order Verrucomicrobiales; family Akkermansiaceae; genus Luteolibacter. The sequence continues at coordinate 6,080 of JANPMK010000028.1, forward strand.
AATCTTCATCGAGTTTGTTCGGCTGGTGATCCGCGAGTTTTTGTTCGGCAATGGTTGTAATTTTCGACATATAGGGAAATTAGATTTCAGATAGAGAGATCGCCACGTTTGCGGGCGGAGGCGAGTTCACGTTTCAAAGCTTCAAGTCCATAGCGATACCGAGAGGCAGCTGTGTTTTGGGAAATATCGAGAGCTTCACCAATTTCTGCAAAGGTGCGATCACCCCAGATTTTCATGATGATAACGGAAGAGAATTTTTCGGGCAGAACTTTGAGGGCGGATTCGAGTTGGCCGCGGGTCTCGTCATCGCTTTCATCGGAATCGAACCATGGGTGAAAGGCCTCGAATTGATCGGTTATGAGATCCTCTGAAGTATAATCTTCGCGACGTTTTCTGCGGTCGTCTTTTCTCGAGAGGTCGATGGCCAGTCGGCGGATCGTGGTGTAAAGGTAAGGTTGCCATGCGTCTTGGCCGCCGACGAATTCACCGGCGCGGATTTTATCTACGAGTTTGACGATGGCGTCTTGAAGGACGTCTTGAGCGTCTTCGTGAGAACGTGTCTGGTTTTTCGCGAAAAGGAAAAGCCTAGGTCCATGCTCGTCCAGCCACGCGCGCCAAGCGGCGGTTGCGGGTGAGGATGTTTGTGGAGCTTCGAAGGCTGACATAATCGGAACGCAAATTCAGAGCGATGCTCAGGGGAGAGGTTGTCTAAATTTTCCGCCCAAGGGTAACTATTGCTGCCAGAGAGTGAAGCGTTGCGGGTGGTAATGGTCTTTTGGGCTGAAAAACCAGCCGGGCTGGCGGTTTACCACTTCGTAATCGGTGAGGGCGAAAACGGGTAGGACTTGGTTGCTGTTGGGATCGTAGGCTTTTTCGCCGGTGTAGTTGCCGTAGATGCGGTATTCGTAGTTGTTATCGAAGCCGTAGCGCGCACCCGGAGGGCCGTCTTCCGAGAGACGATCCGGACTTTTCCTGCGGTTTTCTTTGAAAATGACGAGTTTGGATTTGTCGGCGGACTGGCGGGGCTCGCGCAAATATCCCCAGAAACGGGTTTTTTCCACGAAGTAGCGGCGGCCGTAGTAGAAATTACCGGTCGGTTCGCTGGCGATGGCGGCTTGGCGCTCTTCTTGGGTTGGGCCGCCCATATTGGGAGATCCGGAGCCGCTGTGGGTGTTGCCAGTGCTGGATCCAGCGCATTGGCAAAGTGCCAGGCAACCGGCTGTGATGAATGCCAATTTCAGATGTAACATGGGAGGAGGATAGTTGGCAAAACTGCCGGATGGAAGATCCGATTACGACATTTGTGCTTTGAGGCGGCGGCAGACTTCCTCGACGTTTTCGCGGGTGTTGAAGGCGGAGATGCGGAAATAGCCTTCACCAGCGGAGCCGAAGCCGGAGCCCGGGGTGATGACGACTTGGGCTTCTTGGAGCATTTTATCAAACATCTGCCAAGAGCTGACGCCTTGCGGGCAACTGACCCAAACATAGGGTGCGTTGACGCCGCCGAAGACTTTCAGGCCGAGAGCGATGCTGGCTTCGCGGAGGAGTTTCGCATTTCCCATGTAATGATTGATGAGTGCGGAAACTTGTTGTTTGCCTTCTTCGGAAAAGACCGCCGCCGCACCTTTTTGTACGGGGTAGGATGCGCCGTTGAATTTGGTGGAGTGGCGGCGGGACCAAAGTTGGTGAATCGGGATCGGCGTGCCGTCCTCGGTGCGACCGGTAACGGATTTCGGAATCACCACGTATGCGCAGCGCACGCCGGTGAAGCCACCGTTTTTCGAAAACGAACGGAACTCGATCGCGCAATCGCGCGCACCTTCGATTTCGTAGATGGAATGGGGAATTTCTGTATCCTGGATGAAGGCTTCGTAAGCAGCATCGAAAAGGATGATCGCATCGTTTTTCTTGGCGTAGGCGACCCATTCGGTGAGCTGCGCACGAGTAGCGACAGCACCGGTTGGGTTGTTAGGAAAGCAAAGATAAATGAGATCGGCTTTCTCGGATGGGACGCTGGCGACGAATTCGTTTTCTGCGTTACAAGGGAGATAGAGCAGTCCTTCATAGGCACCGTTTTCATCGGCGTCTCCGGTGTTACCGGCCATGACGTTGGTATCGACGTAAACGGGATACACCGGATCGGTGATGGCGATGACGTTGCCTTTACCGAAAATGTCTAAAATGTTTCCGGTGTCGCATTTCGAGCCATCGGAAATAAATACTTCATCAGCGGAGATGCCGAGATTGGCGAATTGGTTGTCGACGATGGCTTGACGGAGAAACTCGTAACCTTGCTCCGGGCCGTAGCCTTTGAAGGTGGCGCGATCGCCTTGTTCATCGACCGCAACATGCATCGCTTCACGCACGGCGGCGGGAAGCGGCTCGGTGACATCGCCGATTCCGCAACGGATGATACGCGCGGCTTTGTCGGGGTTGGCTTCCGTGTAAGCTTTGACGCGACGTGCGATTTCAGGAAAGAGGTAACCCGCTTTGAGTTTGAGGAAATTGGAATTGATCGTTGCCATGCGGGGAGGATGTAGGCGCGAGAGGGGATTTGGGCAAGTGCGGGATTGATCTAAAATTTGCAGTTTAAACTGCAAATTTTAGTGAGTTATCCGTTATTAGTTATGAGTGATAAGGAATAAGCAGAGAAATCGGATGGAGATTCGTTTAAAATATCCTTGTAAATTTAAAATGTGAATTTAAATAAACAAGGATGATTACGCGTTCAGCACGTCATGAATTAGATCTAGCTCTGTCGCGTCAGGCGGCGGTGGCGCTGATTGGGCCGCGTCAGGTAGGTAAGACGACGTTGGCTCACGAGTTGCTGGCGAGTCGGCCTTGTGTGTATCTTGATTTAGAGAAGGCGACAGATCGGGCTAAGCTTGCCGAGCCGGAGCTTTTTTTAGGAAAGCATCAGGATGATTTGGTGATTTTAGATGAAATTCATCGGGCACCTGAATTGTTTTCGGAGTTGCGCGGCATCATTGATCGAGGTCGGCGGGAAGGTCGTGGAGTGGGTCGTTTTTTATTACTGGGGTCGGCTGCGATTGAGTTGATGAGGCAGAGCGAGACGCTTGCAGGTCGCATCGCTTATGTGGATATGGGTCCATTGAATGTGATGGAGGTGGGTATTGAGAAGCTCGATGCTCTGTGGCTGCGCGGAGGTTTTCCGGATAGTTTTCTAGCAACGAGCGACAAACAAAGTTTAGCGCTGAGGCGGGATTTTATCCGCACCTACTTGGAGCGAGATGTGCCTATGTTTGGTCCAAGGATTCCTGCTGAGACGCTGGAGCGTTTATGGACCATGCTGGCTCACTCTCAAAGTGCGCTACTCAATGCATCACAGCTCGCAGCAAGTCTCTCTATTACTTCACCCACCGTGAGCAGTTATTTGGGATTGTTGGTGGATCTTTTACTGGTTCGACGTCTTCCTCCTTATCACAGCAATGTTGGAAAGCGGCTTATCAAATCGCCCAAAACCTATGTGAGGGATTCTGGATTATTACACGCATTGTTAGGAATCGGTGATTTCGATACACTGCTTGGTCACCCAGTTTTAGGTGCGAGTTGGGAAGGTTTTGTGATTGAAAATTTACTGGCTGCAAGTCCGCCTGGAACACGTGCTGGATTTTACCGAACCCAAGCGGGAGCGGAAATAGATCTTGTGTTAGAAATTGGCGGCAAACATGGGATGTGGGCGATTGAAATCAAACGCAGTCCTGCGGCGAAGTTGCAAAAAGGCAATCATCACGCTTTAGATGATTTGCAGCCGCAGCGTTCATTTTGTGTTCACGGTGGAACGGATCGATTTCACATGACTGCACGTACCGAGGCGATTGGATTGCATGAGATGGCGAAGGAATTGGCGGAGTTGGAATGAGGCGCTTTTTAGCGCCCTATACATCTTAGGGGTTGTATTAAAAACCCAAAACTAAGGAATCTAACCACAGATGAACAGGATGAACGCAGATTAAAGAGTCATTAAATACTAAAAAATTCAACATTTCCGATCTTTATCTGAATTTAATATCTGCGTTCATCCTGTTCATCTGTGGTTAAAATACTCTTTCCGTTTTGTTTGCCGTATTTTTCAGACAGCCTCTTAGCTTACACCACCGGCGCGAGATGGGGCTTGCGCTTCCACTGCATCAAAAGATTTGCCAGTAAGATGAATCCACCACCCACACCGAGCGAAAGCGTGAATGATTCATTTGGATAAACTGCTCCGATAAATGCCCCGAGCATCGCTGGCATAAAGAGCACATAGGCTGCGGTGAAAACGGGTTCAGAAGTATAGATCAAACCAGCTTCAGTGGCTGATACCTTGCGTTGCCAAATGTTCATCAGTAAATAAGCGCCGGCAGAGCAAGGCAGTGCGAGCGCCAGAACCAACGTCATGCTCTGTAAAGATGCGCCTGCTTGAATGCAGGCATCAAAACTTGGCGCAACCAACCAAGTGATAGGAACAAACAACAACGCGATCCCTCCAAACATCATCACCGAAACAGGCATTCCGCGGTTGTTCTGATATTTCGGATTTTCCAACGTGAGAATTTGAAAAGTGAACAAGAACGCGGCGCACAAGGTTTCGATCTCTCCGCGTCCCATCTGTATCTTGCCCCACCGGAAACCTGATAAGATGGCACATCCAACGATCACAAAACTCGTCGCAACGACCACACGCCAGCTCGGCGCCTTGCGGTGATGCAAGCAGGCCCACAACGGCAGAATTACGCAATAGGCCTGTGTTAGGAATGCCGATGTCGATGCATCCGTGTAGGCCAGCGCATCTGCCTGAAGCCACATCGCCAACCCACCCCAGAAAGCCAACTGCAAGCCTTGGGAAAATTCCGCTTTTGAAATCGCATTGCGTCGCAGCACGAAAGGTAACAGCAAAACCGATGCACAAAGAAACCGCGCACATTGCAGCCATGACGAAAGAAATACGCTCGAAGCCTCAGGCATTCGGGATGCCTGTTCGAGATTGAGCGCCTTCATTAAAGGAAAACTCAGACCCCACAGGGCGCAGGCTAGGATGAGAAATAGTAAGGCCATTGAATGATTCAGTATCTGACGTGCTTTGATGGGATGTTCATCCATGCGCTCTCATCGACTCAACCAAATTCTAAAATAGAAAGCTTTGATGGAGCATCACCGCCTCCAAACGCCTTGCACCATGGGTTTGTTGGGTTAGCCTGCAGGGGTGAGAACTCTGGATGCCTGTGCGAAACCTGATTTGTTGTTGTCGTTTGATTTCGATGGGACGTTGCATTATCCCGCCGATGATGCGCCGGTGCCGGTGGCGTTTTTTGAAACGATCCGGAATCTTCGCGAAACTCACAACGCGGTTTGGGGAATCAACACGGGTCGCTCCATGCCGCATGTGGTGGAAGGTTTGTTAGAAAGTAAATTTCCATTTCTTCCGGATTGGGTCATCGCACGGGAGCGGGAGATTTTTTTTCCGAATGCGTTCGGTCGGTTTCAACCTTATCAGGAATGGAATGCGCGTTGTGAAAATGACATTCACCAGCTTTTCAAAAAGGCCGGCAAGACGCTAAAACAAATCCGTAAATTGGTCGAGGAACACACCGGCGCGCAATACATTGAGTTGGATGGCGATCCCGCCGGGTTGATCTCACGCACCGAGGAGGAGATGGAATGGATCGTGGAGCGCATCGCTCCGTTGGTGAACGAAGTGCCGGAGCTGGGTTGGCAGCGGAATTCGATTTATCTGCGCTTCGGTCATAAGAATTACCAGAAAGGCACCACGCTCTCCGAGGTTGCGCGAATCTATCAGTTAGACGCCGCACGAACCTTCGCGATGGGCGACAGCCACAACGATGTGGAAATGCTTTCCGAAAACCATTCCGGCCGCGCCGCTTGCCCAGCAAACGCCGTCGATGAAATCCGCGAGCTCATCGAATCCAGAAATGGCTACGTCGCAAAAGCCGCACATGGGAGTGGCGTGGTGGAGGCGTTGAGGGCGATTTATGGTTGAAAAATTTATCAAGATTTGCACAGGGACTCCTTGTCTCCGCAAGAATGACGTCTACATTCATCATGCATTTGTCAGGAATCATCATGCGCAGTTTCTGGCTGTTCACCGCCTCTCGCTCAATAAATAGCTTCTGACAATACAGAAAAAACATTCTAACCGCAATAATCATTCATTCCTCATTTCTGCTCACAAAAAATGATAAATCCCACCAAACGATGGAAACTGACTGTATTGGCGTTCCTCGCACTAACTCTTTTCGAGTCTCCATTCCTTCACGCTCAGACAGAAACAGTCATACCGCAGGAATACACGGGCGGGATGCGCAATCCTCTCATGGGATTCAGAGAGGGACAAAGGTCCGGCACTCCCGGCCAAAAGAACCTCGCAAGTCAAGCAGCAGGCAAGCTGGTGGATCTTAGTGCCCATCCTTACTGCGTTCTCGTTCGTGACTATATTCACTACAACATCCTGGAAGACGGTGCGGGCGATACAGCGCAGAAGATCAAAGATTACTCAAATTCGGCGTGGGCGAATTATGAGACTAAAAACATAAAAGTCATTCCACGGGTGATTCTGTTATACACGGCCGATCAGAGCCCCCCTCAAGATTACTGGCCCAATGATCTCACCGATGGTGATTGGACTAGCCAAGCTGTCCGAGATCGCGTCGTAGCGATGGTGCGAAAAATGGGCGAAGCATGGAATGACGATCCTCGAGTCGCGTGGGTGCATGTGGGTCTGATCGGACAATGGGGTGAGCAAGAGAGCCCAGTTGGCATTGATAAAGACTTGGGTGGCGGAGTCACTTGGGCAAAAATCCTGCAGCCCGTCTTTAAGGAGGCATTTCCAAATAAAATCGTCCTGGTGCGCAGTCCAGAAAAGTGGGCCGACGATTACGATGTGGGCATGTATTGGGATACTTACTCGGCTAACGGGAAAATGAATGATCCCGTAGATGAATGGGGGCGGGTGAAATTCAACAACAAGGTGCCACGCGAAGTGTATAAGAAATCCGTGGTTGAGGGTGAAGTTGCCTATGGAACCCAATTCGCAATCCCTGAGCAAATGGGCTTAGATGAAGACGCCACGTTGCAGGATCCAAACTTCCGCCGGTTTTTCATGGATACCGTTCGCTCGGTTCACGGCACCACGGTGGGGATCGAATACGACCCCAAAAATACGGCCAACGCCGCGGGCGCATCTGAGGTGCAAAAGGTTTTTGGCTATCGTTTTCTGTTGAAGGAATTCACCTTTAAAAAGCGGGTCGAACCCGGCGCGACTCTGGATTTCAGCGCCAAAGTAGTCAACGATGGTTCAGCCCCGACGTATGCAAACTGGCCGCTGTCCGTAGTCCTGATTAATGAATCTACTAAACAAATTGCTTGGACCAGCCCAGCTGTGCCCAACGTCGATATCACACAGTGGTTACCCGGCACAGACTATCAGTGGACATTCGTCGACGGTGGATTCGGCACAGGGGCGAGAACTTACGCGAACCCCGCACCGATAAATCAGGTGAATGGTTCGGTCGATATCCCTGCGAACCTAGATGTCGGTTCTTACCTGGTTGGTTTAACTATCCTTGATCCAACAACTGGCAAACCCGGTATCTTCTTTTCGGTGACCAACTTCTTCCAAGCCAGCAACACCCAGCCGCTGGGCAGGATCGGAATCGGGGCAGATGCAAACTCAAATGCCATTGCATTTAATACTTATGATTTCAAAAATGATACCCGCAGGTATAATCTTACACCCGTCGGATCCGTCGTTTCCGTCTCGGCTACAGATCACAAGTCAGGCGAATCAGGCGATGCAGGCACATTGACCTTCAATCGCACTGGCATGGATGGTACGAGCGCACCTTTGACGGTGATCTATACGGTAAGCGGCACCGCCACCGAGGGCTCGGATTATCAAAACATTGGGGGGACTGTGACGATTCCAGCTGGCCAATCCAGCGTCACCAAGACCATCACCGTTCTAGATGACGACGTGTTGGAAGGCAAAGAAAGCGTGATTGTGCGCCTATCCAGCGCCCCCGCCTACACTATAGGTTGGCCCGGCAACAGCACCGTCTTTATCGCCGATAACGAACCTGAACCGCTCCCTTGGGTGGAGTCTTTCACCTATGCGGATGGCACTTCAATGAATGAAGATGTTCCTTCATGGATTGCCTCACCAGCAACGGTTAGTCACAGTGTAATGAGCAATCAAATGTCCGTGAGCGGGATCTCGAGCGAAGCCGTGTTCAAGACTGGTGTGATCGATATTTCATCCGGTGCGGTCACAGTCAGCCTGACGGTGGTCGGCAATGGAACCGATTCTGGGTCAGAAGGAGATTATCTCCGACTCTACAAGAAAGTTGATGGCCAGCCTGAGGTTCTGATCGGTGCGGCTGATGGCCAGCCAACGTCGTCGACATGGACCGCTACGATCAATGAAGGAAGTCAATTGGAACTCATCATCAAATCTCGGGTGAATCAAAAGAATGAGAATTACAAATTCGATAATCTAAGTGTGCAGCGTAACAATGCGCTCCCGGCCGTCTCGGGCATAGGCGCATGGGCGCAAGGAACGCAGCGCACCTTAGCGCCGGGCAACAATCGTATGCTCGTAGTGATGGTGATGGGCGAGCATGCCAGCAGTGATTTCAGCGCGACCAGTGTCACCTACGGTGGTCAGTTGATGACCAAGCAAACAGAGACGGTTTTCGGCGCAACTTTCAGCACCTATAGTTCTATCTTTACTCTTAACTCATCTGGCTTGAATACAGCCACTTCGGGAGAGATCACCGTTGCCTGGAGTTCTGCACCTTCAGGATTTGATGTTTACAGCATTTTGCTTGGCAATGTCGATCAGACTCTGCCGGTTGGCCAAGTTGCAACGAACAGGCTCTCTGGCACAAGTATCAGCACCGAACTTACTGCTGCGGCGGGCGATCATGTGCTCTTTGCTGGCGCTACTGCGGGTAACAACACCCAAACCGCCAACAATGGCTTTGCAAAACAATTCGAGTCAAACTCAGGATGGGGCGACGCAGTGGGCGGCGACAAAGTCGGGACCGGAGTCGCTGAGATGCCCGGCTTTACCCAATCGACCAGTGGGCGAATGGTGATTTGCGCGATGGTAGCGAAAAGGGCGAGCGCCAGTCCGACCTCTAGCTACGGGTCGTGGCCGGTGCTTTACACCCTACCGTCCGACCGCCGCGGTGCCCTGCAGCGCAACGGTCCGCTGGATCTGCCTAACCTCATGTCCTACGCCATGGGCATCAACCCGCTCGCCGCCACCGTTCTCGATCAACCCCAGTTTAGCGGCTATGATGTCACTGGTGTCGCTGTCAAACTTCGTTACCGCCGGGCCAAAAACGTGCAGGACGTCACCCTTGCTCCCATGGTTTCGACCACCATGGACGACTGGCAGCCCGCCGAAATTCTAACATCCACCATCATCGTCGACAGCGCTGAGTGGGAACTTGTGGAAATCAGCGTTCCCGCTCCTCCGGAAGGAAGGCTGTTCTTCATGCTACAGGCACAGTTCATCCGCTGATCCCATATTTTTGGATGAAAAGGAGGAGTTTTGAATAGAATTCACCGATCTAGCGTGCCAAAAGTTCGTGCTTTTAATTGAGCTTAACGGTGCTTACAGAGCGGATGGTTTCTGGATCGTTGAGAAGTGCTTTTACTTCTTGGAAAAGTTTTTCACATAGCTCCGTATCCATCAGGCGCGGCCGTCCAGATTTTGGACGATAGGTAATGCCGTCAATGCCAGCCTCGTTGAAGCATTTGATCCATAACTGTAAACAGCGTTGCTTTACGGAGCTATGGGCGAGAGTGAGTTCGAAGGAACCACCACAAAGCATGAGATGGATAGCGTTGAGTCTTTTCTGAGCCTTTTGGTCAGGGCAACAATCGATAGCAACCCGCAGCTCTTCCATGGAGCAGGTTTCAGGATTGGGAAGTTGAAGTGAGCGATCGATGCCTCATTCAAATAAGTGTTTCAAAAAGTATCATTACAAAATTCACTTTTTACGCAAAGACTTTTGGCAAACGGTCTAAAAGCAATTTCCTAGCACTAATCCGCAGCTAAAAGAAATCTTGGCAATGCGGCATGGAAAGTTACGCTCGCGCTAAATGAATTTGAGCGTAAAAACCAGAAACAGACATCGCGACACTACTACACATGAGAATCCTCAACAATTATCACTCTAAAGTAAATTCTTAGCATTCTCTAAAGGACGAAATCGGTAGCCCTTGGCACCAAGGGCACGAACTATTGCGGCGGCATTCCCGAGTCGGTTTGAGCTATCCTTCCAGATCTCACTAAATAACAAATAAACAAATAAAAAATATGAAATTAAAACACGCACTCGCAGCCGCCGGATATACGGGGAGCTTATTGTTTTCCACATCCATGTTACACGCCCAGGATCAAGTCCCCGGGTCTCAATCTAACGTCACTCTCTCACTAAGCATCAGTTCCACGATTGAGAGCGAAACTCCTAGTGGAGATAATACGATTTTCAGCGCAAAAATCGTTAAGACCGCTTACGGTAACAAACAACTCATTGAAGATATGAATGCAGTTGGTGATTTGCCTGATGAAACCGTATCTGGCTGGAAATTGGTGATGGTGAACTTTGCCCCCGAAGATGAGGAGGCAGAAGAAAATAGTCGTCTATTTTTTTTAGTTAAAACAGGTCAGTCACCCGTTTACGTTCCATATCTTAATTTAGATGGTAATTATCCCGGATCAGCCGAGGCTTACACTGAAACAGTTGATGGGAATGATACAATTATCACGGGTAAAACCACTTCTTTCCGCGGTCAATTTGGAATCAATGGTTATCGGCCAACAAACGGAGCGGAATTTAATATGAGTGGTCTTATTACTGCTGCCGACAAAACGGGTCCGGTGCAAATTGGAAGTGAAACATTCAATTATATATATCAATTGACCAAAGCATCTATAACAGGTCTTGTGGGAGGAATTCAAGATGTCGAAGAGGAAGTGGAAGAGGAATACGAATTGATTGAAGGATCCGTCAAACTCACAGCAGAAGTGCCGATTGATATAAGCAATTTTTTAAATTAATTAATCTGGCGGATTAATTCTATAAACAGCCAGATCTATTAACAAGATCTCCGCAGTAATGGCTTTATACTTTGGCGAAGTGGCAGGTATTCCATCCTTCGTCATCCCCGTTTCTTCACGCCTCGATAATGTCGGGGCGTGAAGGCAACTGTGGAAATAGAGGGACCGTGCGGTAGGCTGCCATCGCCGAGGGACCGTACGAAGTGATAAATCCAATGGGCTGCAGATACTGCATGAACTGGGTTACGCCCCTTCAGGGCTCGGGATATTTGTCATCACATCACCTAGGGCGTTGCCCTAGGCTAACGAATAGTGCCCCGTTGGGGCTGAAGAGGTTACCCCTTTTCCTCTTCCATAGACCGGAGCGTTGGCTATTCTCCGGCCTGAGTGAAAAAGCAAATTACTAGCATTTGCCATGCAGCATGTCCTAGCGTTTATTCGATCAACTATTACCCGAACCCACTACCTCGAGCTTGTGAGACAAAAACTTGATTCATTATACGATTACATGACGGCCACCGTGTTGGGGTCTGAAGAGCCTGCTCAGTTATTACTGGTGGCTCTGTTATCGAATGGCCACGTCCTGATTCAGGGAGCACCTGGGGTTGGGAAAACGACCTTGGCTCACACGCTCGCGAGTTGCATTGATGGGACATTCAGTCGGATTCAATTCACGCCGGATATTTTGCCTGCGGATATTTTGGGGTATTCCATGTATCATCAGGCTAGCGGCAAGTTTGAATTTATTCCGGGCCCGGTTTTTCGGAACATCGTTCTTGCGGATGAAATCAACCGCACCAGCCCGCGCATTCAGAGCGCTTTGTTAGAATGTATGAACGAACACCAAGTGACGGTGGATGGTGTGACGCGAAAGCTGGAAGCGCCGTTTCTCGTGGTGGCCACACAGAACAATCTTTACGCCTCTGGAACATTTCCGCTTCCTGAACCGCAACTCGATCGATTCCTGCTCAGCATCCATATGAAAATGCCAGACGTTGGAACGCAGGCAGTGATGCTGAAACTCCACGCTGAACGTGCCCAAAACCCGCCACCGATTGAGCCGATTCTTCACGTCGATGATATCCGAGCGATGCAGGCTGAGGTTTCACAAGTGCAGGTTAATGACCGCGTTTGCCGATACATCGCCAATTTTTGTGATGAACTGCGTAAACAGGAAGGTGGACGGGCCAGTGTGTCTGCGCGGGCGTCGATTGCTCTGATGCGCGCGGCACAAGCGATGGCCTATCTTATGGGAAGCACCGCGGTTTACCCTGACCATGTCAAAGCGGTGGCTGCCTCGGTGATGTCTCATCGGATTTCCGGTAAAGATTCACGGATGAATCAGTCAGTCGCTCCTGAGCAACTCATCGCCAACGTATTGCAGCATCTTCCTGTTCCCTAACACACCTTGATGTGATGTCTGATAAAGCTGCCATGCATGGGGTGAGTAAGGCTCCGAATAGCAGCGGTCGCCCGCGCTTGACATCCCGCGGTGGCGGACTGTGGGCGATATCATTGACGGCGATTATCATTGGATTTGTCCTGCCTGAGCCGAGGTTCATTCATCTCGGTCTGTTAGGGATGTTGGTGTTGGGTGGAAGTTTTTTATGGGCGCGGTACAACCTGCGCCATCTCACTTATGCCCGAGCCGCTCCGGAATCAGCGTTCGCAGGGCAAAATTTTCCGCTGTCACTTACATTGACGAATGGCAGAAAACGTCAGGATGCCTTCGCTGTGGAATTTCAGGATTCCGTGGCGGGCTCGACTGAGAAAGGACTGCATGTCGATTGGCTTCAAGCGGGAGACACGGCAACGCGTGAAATGCAAACCCGTTTGCCCAGGCGTGGCATGATTCATCGAGGGTGGCTGAGTTTGGAGTCGATGTTTCCACTGGGGCTTTGGAAGTCGCGCATCGAAGAGGAAAGCAAACTGGAAATGATGATTTATCCGCGGCCTATGCCACCGAAAATGTTCGAAGATCCGGATGTGCTCACACTCTTGGAGACGGATGAAATGGAATCCGCATTGATGGATTGGGATGGAGATTTTCATGGCTTGAGAGAATTCCAGCCAGGAGATCGCATGAAATTGATCCAATGGCCAACGACTGCGAGGAGTCGGCATTTGGTGGTTCGGCAATTCGACCGCCGACAACCCAGCCGGGTGACGATTTTATTTCATTCGATTCGACCCGATGCCAGACCGCAGCCGCCTGATGTCTTCGAAGGTGCCATGGAGCTTCTGTGTGGCATGCTTTTACTTTTTCGTGAGCGTGGAACTCCAGTGGATATGGTCGCCTCGTTCAATCAATGGCAATCCATGCCTGTGGAGTCGCAAGGGCAGCTCGATGCGGCGCTGCGGACACTGGCACTAGCCAAGAGGATCACTGAGCGAAATAGTGACGCGCTTCATGCAGCGCTCGCGGGAGTGGATGCGGGAAATCGAGTGGTCATCTTCAGCGATGTTCCGATCAAAGAATGGGAAAGCGATTTGTTAGAACTTCCCTGCGTGACCATTTGCCTGAGCATTCAGGAGATGTATATCCGCCAACCTCGAGTCGTTCTGCAAAATCAAAATTCCACCGCTCAAGTCTAACATCCATGAAAGTCGCGCTGGCCATCTACTTGTTTATGCTAACCATCGAGGCTAGCTTGACGTGGAGTGTCGGCGGATCGCCATTTTTGTTGGTGACCTCCATCGTCGGAGTGCTTCTTTATGTGTTTCTGAGCATGAAACTGGCTCTGGTGGCTGAAGTGTCTCGGCTCGTCACCAGTGCGGTGATGGTGAGCCTTTGCCCGTTGTTTTATAGCGATTATCCTAACGTGTTTTGGTTTTTCATACTGGCCATCGTTCACTTTTTGTCGGCCACCCAATGCATTCGGGAAATGCAATATGCGAGCACTGCCAAGGACATTCCGTTCATCAGAATCACGCATTCGATTTTTACGGTGGGCTTTTACGCAACGATGGTCTTGGTTTTCATGTTGTTGCGTGCAGATTGGTTGGGGATGGAACGTTCCACCGGCGCTGTGCTGGCGCTTGTCATTTCAATTCTAGGATGGGTTGCATGGGAAACGAGTCGTGTGCGGCAACTGAAGAAAGGCAAAACCTCCAATCTTCTATCAGGTCGTGGATTATTATTTCGAGCTGCACTGGTGTGGTTGGGAGTCGTGGTGTTCACCTTGTTGTTTGCGGTTGTTCTTCCGATTGTAGCGGATGCCCTGTGCGATTTATCTCCGACGTCCAAATCATCGCGTGACCAGTCTGATGAGGGTCCTCGGCAGGTGAGCGTTACTCAAGTTGGCAATACCGATGACGCACGACCCAATATATCCTCAGATCCGGTTGAAGGGCCGGAGCTGACCAACCGTACGGGGCAGTCGGTGCTTCCCATGCGTGGCACGCTTCAATTATCCGACGAAGTTCGTCTGCTGCTCAAATTCAAGGATCCAGTCCAAGCGGAATTCTTGACCAACCAAGGTCCGCTTTATGTGCGGACGCTAGCCGTGAGCAAATTTGAAGACGACCAATGGGTGAGTGAAAGCAGTTCAGGTCATTGGTTCAAGGACGCCATGGATGGAAGCGAGGATGGAAGCGTGGATCTCAGTAAGCCCAAGCCCGGTGATATCGCTCATGAAGTATTTTTCCCAAAAAGCACGGGCAACGTTCTTCCTGCGCTGGCAGGTGTCACCCGCTATGCATTAGCAGAACTCTATGTGCTCCCAGACGATTGGTATCAAAACGTAGTCACCGGCGACATCCGTTACAAGGCATCGTCTTATCCCATCAACATCCGCTCTCTGACCCATTCAAAAATTGAGGTTGGAAATCCTGGTGAAGCCTACACCTCCAAACTTTCCTCACCCTTTGGAAATCAGCTGACAAAGGTGGCTGATGATTTCATGTCCAAGCGACCTGATCTAACAGGACGTCTTGAGCTGCTCCAAGAATTTTTCCTAATGGAATTCAAATACAGCATGACGGTTGAAAATAAATCCGGCATACCTTCACTGGAAAATTTCATCTTCGAAGAAAGAATTGGGTATTGTGATTTCTTCGCGAGCGCCTCCGCTTTGATTCTTCGCCACATGGGCATTCCATCGCGCGTGGCATACGGCTACAAAGATGGCGAGTATGACGCCACGGCCGATGCTTGGATCTTCCGCGAGTATGACGCCCATGCGTGGACAGAAATCTACTTGGAAGGCCATGGTTGGGTCATTTGTGATTTCACGCCGCCATCCGCCGATCCAGCACGCCATGCTGTTACTCCTCTATCATCATTTGATATCGCCCAATTCAAGGATGCGGGGGACTACGGCATAGAAAACGAAATCAAGCTGTGGAATCCGTCGCAATCGATGCAGGCGCCATGGTTGCCTGTCATACTGGGATTTGGATTGCTCGGTGCGATAGTCAGTTTTCTTATTCGCAAACCTCGGACACCCGCGCAACGCGCCGCAATCATGGCCGCTCGCAAGCGAACGGAGTCAGATAAACAACCCGATTATTTTCTCGAATTTTTACGCATGTGCGAAGCCTTTGGTTACATGCGGCCTAAAGGTCAGACCTTGATGGAGTTTCATCAGCGCCTCAAACATGCCCAGTTCTGTAATGAACATTTTGACGACCTCGCCGATTATTATTACAAGTCACGCTATGAGGATGCGCCGAAAAATGAGTCGATCGAACGCCGATTCCTCAAACGCATTCGTGAGTTCTGGAAGAGCAAGGGGTGAGCCGGGGATGTGTGGTTCCAAGAGTGATCTTGGTGCTCGATAGATGGTTAGAGCTCCATACATTAGCGACAACGAAATGTCCGAAAGGTAGGCCGAGTTTCATGGCAATTCAGGTTGTCTGTCCCTTAGAATAAACCAACCCCCTATCTCCCTTCGTTCACAGATCCAAAAGTTCAACCGTTCGGCAAGGTCTTACGCGCTATCTAGTTCCACTACATGTAATGGGAGCAGGAGTGCTGATGAACTCTCCTAGCTTTGGACTATTCCAAAGGCGGCAATTCGGGGATAGCTACGTCCAAAAATGCTTTGCTAACTTCTGAAAATTTTTCCAGGACTTTTCCTATCATTTGATTCTTAGAATCCGCTCCAGATATGCTTGCTGCCTCAGTGAATTTTTTAATAACTTCAGTTCGACGCAGCCGTGCTCTAACCAAATGATCTGCGTTCAAGCCAAGTCTTAATATGTGCCATTTCCCAGCAGGAGTAATTCCTTGAAGAAACCCCGTTGATTGTTCTTCAAAAAGATGCACTCCATAGTCTTGCTCCTCATAAGGATTTAGGTAACGTATTCCTTTTGCCCTTTGTTCCTCATTCGGCCAGTGATTAGATTTTGTGTTATTACAAAGCCTGGCGGCAGGCATAAGATTACCGTGAAAGTTCCTTCTTTGCCCAATAAGATTAGGGTTGAAGTGATCTACTTCTAACGAAGATAAGCCACCGATTTCGTCAACATGTTGGAGGGAGTATGCACATCGTGAAGATGTTTCCTTCAGCAATGTAGAAAGAGCCTTACGATGTTTTCCTTTAGCGTAATGATGATCTTTACGCCTTTTTCTCTTTAACCGTGCTGGGCCAGTAATTGGTGACGGCTCTTGAAAGTTCGTTGATTGCGTCGAGGGCATTTTTAGTGGCTTTTTCGATTTCAAATTCACGCATGACTTCCTCGTAGCTTCTTCGAGATAATTCCTGAATACGAATTATTTGAATTTTATCTAACTCGATTTGCTCATTATGGGTAATTTCTCCAAGCGCATGCTTTATCGCAAGATCATCGAATCTAGCTTCTAAGGCGTTATTCCACCTAGCAGTTATTACTCTAAAAGTGGATGTATTTGCTTCTTCTGAAGTGTTATTTGATTTCCGAAGAAGAAGAGGTTCGGAGTATCCTTCGAAGTCATTTTGATAGCAATAAGGAACCGCATCGCTTGTTTTGGCGGCGATTTGACTTGGAATGAAGGCTAGCACAGCTGGTGCTGCGGTAATAAATTTACTTTTATTGATCATTACGCCGACTTCTGTGAAGCGAGTTTTTCAACGAATTGGACTAGCTCAAATATTACTTTTTTGTGGATCTCCCTTGTGGAAGTATAAACACCATAAGTTTTAGAATCAATAGAAGTTCCAGGTTTAAGTGACGCATCATGTGCTGTTTTGTGGGAAAACTGGGAAATAATAAGTTCACCCATCTCAGCTCTGCTGATCACGCCGAGATGTTGAAATGTTATAGGAGGAAGATCATTTCTCGCTCCTGTAATCATAAAGTGGTCGTCTATTGCAGGAGTTCCAATTTTAGCAATATAGCCTTTGAAGTTTGCTATCAGTCCGGCGAAATCGTCAGTTGTAGCGACAGCATTGAGAATAGGCACTGTCCTAGAATTTTCGGAATTATTTTCGGCGAAGAATAGCTGAAGATTCACCATTCCATCGATCAATCTCAGTAAAAACCGATTGAAATACATGTATTCATGCGCGATTCCATCGAGTTTGATGGAAATTTCTTCTGCAACTTTTGTATTTTTCTTAACAGCCACTGCTCGGTAGGTAATTGGGGTGCAATCTATCCGCAATCAAAAACATACACCAGTATTAAGAATTTAAGATTCAAAAAGGTTTGATTATCGAAATATTTAAAGATCATTAATAATCGCCTTTATCCCTTTTTCACGGTGGTTGGGAAGATTATAGGGTAATTTGTGGGACCGCCATTACTCCCACCCTGTGGCGGTTGTATCGTAGAGACCGGCTTCGTTGCGATTCATCATGCGAAGCTTTAACAAGAATAATCACAAGGGGATGGACAAAATATTCAATGGATCTGATGCCAACTCGTTCGGCATGAAACGGGTTACGCCCCTTTAGGGCTTAGAATTTTTTTTCGTCACATCACCTAAGGAGTTGCCCTAGACTATCGAATGGCGCCCCGTTGGGGCTGAAGAGATTGAAGACGATCAATCCTTCAGATAATTTGTCCGTTCCTATTTGCGAATTAATCATCAGGCCATTTGATAGAAACTAATTTCTTTGTTTCAGTTTGTAGGTGCCAAAGTATCTCCAAGATGTGCCGTCTTGCGAGTTTGGCGTCTTAGCTGATTCAGATATGTAAATCCCTCCATTTTTTCTCAACGTAATTTCAATTTTTTCGTTTTTTGAATAGTGAAATTCACAGGAATTTTGTTTTGAGCTAAATCTCGGAATCGTAACTTTTATTAGTGCGATTTTCTTATCGAAAAACCTTATTTCATTGGAATTTATTTCGACGCCTTGTTTGAATTTTGAAATTGTATCATAATCATATTGATCAGGATCTAGGAAGGGATCATCGGACTCTAATTCATAATTACCAAGAAATTTTTTGGGAACGCTACCTACGTTTTTCTCAAATATATCGTCCGAAAAAACACCCAAAAGAGGGGAGAGGATGATAAGACCAATCAAAAGCCATGGGCCTATTTTTTTCATTTTTGGTGGGTGTGGGTATGTTGCAGCATTTTATAGTTCTGAGAATAAGCTCAATCGCAATCTTTGAGCTGCGACTTTGTTGCTTTTAGTTCGGATTTGAGCTTCTTGATGGCATAAGCACTTGTGTTTAAAGCCTGTGCAATGCGCCACAAAGGTAAACCACGATTCTCAAGAAACTCTACGGCCTCTAATCTAGCCATCAAGATTGTTGGCTGGTCTTTTAATCTCCCGATCTCGGGTAGGTTTTCACCAGAATCACGGTAGTAGAAATAATCCTCATATGCGTAAAATGGAGTCCTTTGAGGCACGCCACTCAAGTCGAGCCGCCCAAAAAGAACATTAACAAGTTTGATTAGCGCGAGGATCTGCGACCATTCAGGGGAACCAGAACCCTTCAAATTACGATCAAAGGTATCGAGAAGTGTCAGGATAGAGTCCTTATGGGATGCATCGGTGTCCAGAGCCATTACCTGCTTAGTGACTGCTGAAACCCATTTTCGAAGCCACTTATTACGCGTTGAGGTCGAGTATAGCGAGCCGGCTATACCCCAGGCCTTCTCGCCAAACCATTGGCGCATTGCTATCTCAAAAGTCATTGGAGGGTCTGTCATTTTATATGAACGTTAAAGTAATTGTATAAGTCAGTGATAAAAGGGACAGTACTGAATGGCACGTGATTGAGGCAGGTTGCGCCCCTTCAGGGCTGGGGAGAATTTTTTCACATAGCCTAGGGCGTTGCCCTAGGCTATCGAATGACGCCCCGTTGGGGCTTAAGAGATTGGGGACGATCAATCCTTCTTCTTCAACAGCGGGAAGAGGACCACATCGCGAATCGTCGGGGCGCCGGTTAGCATCATGACCAAGCGATCAATACCGATGCCGATGCCGCCTGCTGGGGGCATGCCGTGTTCGAGGGTTTCGATGAAATCGTAATCGACCTTCTGTTCTTCTTCACCGCCGGCTTGGTGTTCGAGGCGTTGTTTTTGGAGGTCGGGATCGTTGAGCTCGGAGTAGCCGGGGGAGATTTCCTGGCCGTTGATGATGAGTTCGTAAACTTCGACCGTCTTGCCACCAGGGGTGACTTTTGCGAGAGGGACGAGCTCACTCGCAACACGGGTGACGAAGCATGGATCAAAGGTGTGCTCTTCCACTTTTTTCTCGAAGACTTGTTGGATGACTTCGTAGTCCTCCATGTTTTCGGAAAGCTGCACGCCGATCGCTTCGCATTTCGCGCGGCGTTGTTCCGGAGTGATATCAAAGAAATCATCGCCTGCGACGCCTTTTATGAGGTCGTGATAGCTCGCGCGTTTCCATGGACGTGTGAGATCGATCGTGCGGATCACATTGTCTTCTTCGTCTTTATGCTCGATCTTCAAGCCACCACAGAATTTCTCCGCGAGGTGGCAGGTCATTTCCTCAACCATGTTCGCCATTTCCTCGAAATCGGAAAACGCCCAGTAAGCTTCTAACATTGTGAACTCTGGATTGTGGCGGCGGGAGATGCCTTCGTTGCGGAAGTTGCGGTTAAGTTCGAAGACTTTCGTGAAACCGCCGACGAGCAGGCGTTTGAGGAAAAGCTCGGGAGCGATGCGCAGGGTGAGTGGCATGCCTAGCGCGTTGTGATGCGTCTCGAATGGACGTGCAGCGGCGCCACCGGCGACGGATTGCAGCATGGGCGTTTCAACTTCGAGGAAGTCCCGCGCGTGGAGGAAGCTGCGGATTTCCGCGATCATTTTCGAGCGGGTGATGAACAAGGCCGCGCTGTCGGGATTGCCGATGAGATCGAGGTGGCGTTTGCGGTATTTTGTTTCGCGATCCGTGAGCCCGTGGAATTTGTCCGGCATCGGGCGTAGGGATTTGGAAAGCACGGTGAAGGAGGAAACTTTAATCGTCGGCTCGCCGGTGCGG
>JANPMK010000029.1:0-35281 GCA_031422775.1 Akkermansiaceae bacterium
ACCGCGCTGCGGACGTGGCTGGCAGGCAATGTGACCCTGCAAACGGACTTCATTATCGCCCGTTCGCGCGCGGCCTTGCCGAAGATTCTCGCGGCGGCCCCGGCCAGCGAAAAAGCAAGGATCGAGGCGAACTATCAGAAAGTCGCCACCACCTCGCAGGGGATCTACGCTTTGATCGACTACGTGAATTTCAAGGGCGACGGCACCCAGCCATCGGAAAAATACAACGGCGCGGGTTGGGGCCTGATGCAGGTGTTAGGCGGCATGAAAGACGTCCCCGCCGGCGCGCCCGCCGCCGCGGAGTTCGCCGCCTCCGCCAAGCGCATGCTCTCCCGGCGGATCGCCAACTCGCCTCCCGCCCGCGGCGAAAAACGCTGGGAGGAAGGCTGGCACAACCGCTGCGACACTTATGCAAAGCCGCTTTGAGTAAAGAGGCCAGAGCTAAGAGCCAAGAGTAAGAATTTCACTCTTCACTATTCACATTTCACTATTCCCAATGATACCTGCCCGCAAGATCATGTATGAGGTTTCGATCAGCCTGCGGCAGTATCTCTATCGCTTCGATCGGCTGCGGGAAATTCCGAATCTCTATCAGGACTTAACACGCTTCACGGGCGCGATGCCTTACGAGGACACCCGTGGTCGCGAAACGCTTTGGCTGACGGTCATGTATCCGCAGGATGTCCTCGACGAGTTGCGCCGTGGCTTGATCCGAATCTACAGCGAACTAAAAATCGGTCGCGATGCCGCAGCACAAGAACACGAGCACCTTTTGGTAGATCGCATCGACTTCGGGGATTTCGGAAATTCCAAACCGTTTCGCATCCGTGTGACGAATCTTTTCAATGATAACTCCGACTATTTCTATGTGAAGCAAGCAGATGCCTCACGGATTTACGGGCTGGAGCTAGAGCACATTCTTTCGCCGAACCGGATCAACTACATCGTCAGCGGAAACACGCTCATTGAAGAACACATCGCGGGTGTTCCCGGAGATATGTTCATGCGGGATTATTTGAACAATCCCGAGCTCAACAAAGTACGTATCGCCAAAGAGTTCACGAAATTCACCGAGCGATCTTTCATTCGGCTGTTAGGCGATATGCGCAGTGTAAACTACGTGGTGGATATCACGCCGGACTTTGAAGAAGTGCAGTATCGCGTCCGACCTATCGATTTCGATCAGCAATCCTACGAAGGAAACGGCAACATCTATCTGGCGTTTCGCTTCAACTCAAACCGACCCGTCACGCGCCTCGCTTTCGAAGTCTTGAACCGAAAATCGATTGATCAATACGTCAACGAAGAGCACGCGCAGATGGCGAGAAGAGCGAAAGTGGAATCGACCCGCCTGCGTTCATTATTGGGAATCATGCGCCGGGATCAGGTCGCGCCCGAGTCACATGTGCGGAGGCTAGCACTCGATCTCAACCGCATGCACGGAACCACAGATTTCAGCGACTGCACCTCCATGGGCGAACTGACCGCCGAGCATATTTCCCTGATGTTGGGTGTTTAGATCCAATCGTGGCTGGGGATTCCAGCCCCAGGCCGTTCTTGGGGTATCTTGCCCCAAGAATCCATTTGCTCGCGCGGACATTTGGCAAGGTCAGATATAGTGAACTTGACCATTTGCGCAGCAGATCGATCCACGCTATCTCTCTGTCATGAGCAAACGAGTGGTGATTTATGGCGCGAGCGGTTTTGTTGGAAATGGTCTTGCGAGCATGCTCAGTTCCGAGGGCTGGGAAGTCATCGGAGTGAGCCGCAAAGGCACCGGCAACGCCACAGGTGTTTCTAAATGGACCACGCCCGCCAATGCCGATCTTGCAGATTGTGAAGCAGTGGTGAATTTATCCGGCGAACCCATCGACCAACGCTGGACCGATGCAAACAAGCGCGCATTTCACGACAGTCGTATTGGCGTGACGAATGACATCGTTAAAAAAATCTCGTCTCTCAATGAGGAACACAGGCCAAAGATTTTAGTAAATGCCTCAGCGGTCGGTTACTACGGCGGACGCGGTGATGAGCTGTTAGACGAACAAGCACCGCGCGGGGAAGGCTACGCCGCTGAGCTCTGTGGAGAATGGGAAGACGCGGCAATTCCCGCCGAAGCGCTCGGAGTGCGGGTAGTGCGCTTAAGAATTGGCGTGGTACTGGGTAGCGGCGGCAAAGCTTTTGAAAAGCTGCGGACGGTATTTAAAGCAGGAATCGGCGGCCGGTTAGGAAATGGCAAGCAATGGACCCCATGGATCCACGTGGATGACTTGCGCCGCGCCATCATATTCTCCCTCAATCATCCGGAACTCCAAGGCGCAGTAAACGGCACCGCCCCTCATCCGGAAACCAATGCCGAACTCACCCGCAAATTCGCAAAAGCTGTTAGACGCTGGGTATTTTTTCCAGCCCCAGGCTTCGTTTTGAAACTTGTCTTCGGAGGCTTCGGTGGAGCTTTACTCCAAGGCCAACGAGCGGTGCCGAAGCAATTGCTAGATGCGGGATTTAAGTTTCGGTTTAGTAAGCTGGAAGATGCGCTTGACGATCTTATCGATTGAAATTCCTTGTCCTGATTGGGTGTTTTGGATGGGATATAGAAGTTAGTCCCGCCGGATATTACCTCGCGGGATCTTACTATTAGATAGTTTCGGCAAATATATCATGCATCCAGTTATCAAGACACTCTTCATGGTTAGAGATAAAGACCTGCGCAAGTGGGGAAGGCTAACAGCAGCATTCATGGCAATCGTCGGCCTATTTCTGATTGGGGCGGCGATTTACTCAAATAGCATCGTTCCCAAGCTTGAAGAAAGTTTACATACGACTCGCATACTGGACGAGAAGATGATTGAAAAGATCTCGGATGAGAAACTCAGAGAAGCCTTCTATGTTGGCTTGGAGTCTAACCGTGAAATAGATCAAAACCTCATAGATATTGCGCGTGCGTTCATCTTTGTCAGCATAGGAGTATCTATTTTGTGCTTTTCCGCAGCAGTGCTTTTATGGCGCTCTTACGAGCTTGCCTCGTCGATGGAGACAGAGAAATCAAATCCTGAAAGAATCCACGCGCCATGCTTCCCTGATCCCAACGGGATCAAAGACATTAGCCCGGGGTCATGACCCCGGAACCCGCGCCCCAAAAACAGCACCCTGAAGGGGTGCCAGAATCGAAACATCACCCACATCGATTTCTCTGCGACCCGCTTTGGGGTCGGGTTTCTGTTTTCCTTATTCCCGGGGTAGTCGTCGCTGCACTCCTCAACCCCGCGCTAATTTCTGAAATCCCTGCCGGGATTATGCCGATGGTGACAGAGAGCTTTAATCCAAGTCGTCATCCGAGCGCGGCATGGGTCTCGCGAAGGAGAGCCTCGGTGGTATCCCAGTCGATACAGGCGTCGGTGATCGACTGACCGCGAGTGAGTTCGTTTAACGGACGGGGAAACTTCTGGTTGCCTTCGACGAGGTTACTTTCAAGCATCGCGCCGATGATCTCCTTACGACCGGCGACGCGCTGGCGCACGATCTCGCGGAAAACATCGGGCATGCGGCGGTGATCCTTGGCGCAGTTGCCGTGGCTGGCGTCGATCATGATGGTGGGTGTAAGCCCTGCGGATTCGAGTTCATCGATGGTTTCCATCACGTTATCAGCGCCGTAGTTCGGGCCGCTCTCCCCTCCCCGCAGGATGATGTGGCAATCCGGATTCCCTTTAGTTGTTACTGCGGAGGCTACGCCATCCTCGCTCACGCCGAGAAAAGTCTGGGTCTGCATCGCGGCTTTGATCGCATTGATCGCCGGAGCGATGTGGCCGTACGAACCGTTCTTGAATCCCAGCGGCATTGAAAGACCGGACGCCATCTGCCGGTGCGTCTGGGACTCGGTGGTGCGCGCACCCACCGCACTCCAACTGATTAGATCGGCGATGTATTGAGGTGTGATCGGATCTAACAACTCCGTCGCCGTGGGAAGTCCGAGGTCGAGCACATCTCGAAGGATTTTCCGGGCGATGCGCAGGCCGGCCGGGATGTCGCAACTCCCATCGAGATGCGGATCCATGATCAAACCCTTCCAGCCAACGGTGGTCCGAGGTTTTTCAAAATAGACGCGCATCACGATGCAGAGGCGATCCGACAGCTCGCGGGCGAGAGCGGCAAGTTTCACGGCATACTCCATGCCGGCCTCCGGGTCATGGATCGAGCAGGGTCCAAGAATCACCAGAAACCGAGCATCGTTACCAAAGATGATATCTCGGATTTCCTTGCGGGATTCGTTCACGAACTCGGTCTGGGCATCTGTCGGCGCGAGTTCGGCAACCAACTCACGAGGAGCTGGAAGGGCAATATTAGATGCGATGTGGAGGTTGGAAGTCTGACTCATAAGTAAGGTGGATCTGACAGCGTTTCCCCTGCGGATCTGGCGATCACGACGGCACCCACGTGCCGATGAAGAAGCTGACCGCCGTGCGGGTATCATGTCAAGCGGACGGTCAGTGTGGACTGGGCTAGTGAGCGTGGATATGAGGTTGTCATTGGGGACAGAGAAATTGAATAGAGAAATTGAATAATCAAAACGCACCTTTAAACGATTCAATTGATGAATGACGATTGTTGATTTTTGATTTTTGATTGAAGAGGCGACCCCAACTTCCCTATTGTACATCTAGCTTACTTTGTAAGAAACCATCTGGATTGTAGGACTATTTTGTCGAATCAACTGATTTTTCTCTTTGCAACGTAGCGGGGCTGGGCTAAGCGTGTCGCCCGCCTATAACGGTGGTCGTAGCTCAGTTGGTAGAGCCCCGGATTGTGATTCCGGTTGTCGCGGGTTCGAGTCCCGTCGATCACCCCACTTTTTTCTTCGCTTTCGGAGCTGTTTCCGAGTTCGAAGAGAGAGGTGATTTAACCGTCTTTTTCTGAATGCAACCGCTGGAAAGCCGCATCCAATACAAGTTCCGCAACTCGCTACTCTTAGCTGAGGCGCTAACGCATCCGAGCTTGGCTTACGAGTCACAGCGTCCCCATTTCGATAACCAACGCTTGGAGTTTCTGGGCGATGCCGTGCTTCAGCTCGCGGTTACCGAGGCGCTGTTCAAACTTTTTCCCGACGCCACCGAGGGACACCTCACCAAACTGCGTTCGCGTGTGGTATCCCGTAAGGCATTGGCGCGTTTCGCCATGGCGATCCAGCTCGGGGACTATGTGTTGCTCGGCAGAGGTGAGGAGTCCACAGGAGGCCGACGTCGGCTTTCAACATTGGCCGATGCGTTCGAATCTTTGATTGGAGCGATATATATGGATACCGGATTGGAATCCGCCAAAGAATTGATTCTCCGACTGTTTGCCGGTGAAATCAAAGGCATGGTAGACAGCCCAGATGAACGGAATCCGAAAGGCGAGCTCCAAGAATCTCTGCAGGCGATCCATCCCGTTGCGCCTGTATATCGTATCGTGAGCGAAAGCGGCCCTGATCATCGACGCGTGTTCCAAGCCGAGGTGACTTGGCAGGACAAACTGCTGGCCAGTGGAAAAGGCAAAAGCAAAAAAGAAGCCGAAGCCCGCGCTGCGGCCGAGGCCTTGAGACTGCGGAGCTGGGAAAATTGAGTTTAAGGTTGCGAGTTGACCGCCAGTGCTGTTGTTTTCTATCGCTGTCAGGGGCCGTGGAGGTTTGGCAAGCGAACCCCGCCAGGCCTTAATCGGAGCAACGGTAGTTTGTCCACTCTTGCCGCGGTTCCCTGGCGGCACTTTTTGTTTCATAGAGAGCCAAGCTTCCGGCCGACTGTAAAGTCTACAGCGATACCGTGCGCTTTCATGGCTCGCAGGATGGAACTCCAGGCCAACATTCCGCACAGCGGCATTTTCTCAAACCTTCCATCATCCCGTTTCGGTAAGGATTTCTGGCAACCTATCTGACCCAAGCCGTAACAGGGAACTCTGCCAGTAATTCCTCGCCATCAGGAACGCGATCCATTACATCATATTCATAAAACTCACTCCCGAATTTTTTCGAATCATAAACAACCCAAAACCATGAGTAACGATTGCCAACCACAAAAATCGATCCGCAATATCAGCTTGCCTCCACTCGCCGCCTTTGCTCTTGCCTTGGGCATGGTCGGTTCCACTTACATCGCCGCCACCACTTGGCGCGATGTCCGTAAACAACCGGAGAAAAACAACATCCGCATCACTGGATCAGCTAAGAAAAGAATCGTTTCCGATCTGATCGAGTGGACAGCAGTTGTCGAAGGCAAAGGACAAGACCGCACTTCGGCTTATTTGGCGCTGAAAGGCGGCACCGACAAAGTGGTGGAGTTTCTCAAGAGTCAAGGCGTCGAGCCGGATGCCATTAAGACGCAGTCCGCCAATATCAACGAAGAGTTTGAAACCATCATTGAGGATAAAGTATTGCCCGGCACCAACGTTCCCATTCGCACGGAAATCCGTAAGGCGGTTGGCTTCCGAGCGTTCCAAGTGGTTTCTGTTAGTTCAACCAACGTGCCGCAACTTGAAAAGGCGTCGCGTGAAATTACCTCATTACTTGAGCAGGGCGTGAACGTAACCTCCAATGAGCCGAGCTACTATTACACACGTCTCGGCGAACTCAAACTTGAGATGTTGGCAGAGGCTGCCAAGGATGCCCGCAATCGCGCCGAAAACATCCTTCGCTCTGCGGGGAACACCGAGATCGGCCCGCTTGTGGATTCTTCTATGGGAATCATCAATATCAACCCCGCCAACTCCACCGAAACCTCCACCGAGGGCAACAACGACACCACGTCTTACGAAAAGGACATCATCACCATCGTCCGCGCCGAATACGTGGTGAAGTAACAAAAAAGGGAGGCATTGCTGCCTCCCTTGATGAATTCAAATGCTTAGAAACGTGTTACGCCATAGCGGGTTTGGCGAGGTGTAAGAACTGGCGCATGAGCGTGCGAGTTTCGTCCTGCCAGGCTTGAAGGGCGACACGGGAGAGTTGGACGCGATCAGTGACGGCTTGTTCAAGCTCGCGATAATTTTCACACATTTTTTCGTAAAGTTCAGTAAGCGCTTCTGCGGTGCGTTGGCAGTAGCCCGGAGCTGATTGGAGCTGATTCAAACGGGCTTCGGCAACGCGGCGGGCTTCGCCCATTTCCGCAAGGAGAATTTTGCTATCCGGCACGCGGCGCAGGCCTTCAACGAGACCGAGTTTGGAAAGAGTCCAGATGGTCCATTTCGATGGATCCCACTGCCATGGCTTCACGCCGTTGCGGTAGTCGTGTTGGAACTCGTGGTGGTAGTTGTGATAGCCTTCGCCGAAGGTCAACACGGCCATGATCGCACTATCGCGGGCGGAGTGTTTTGTGGAGTAAGGTTGTTTGCCGACCGTATGGCAGAGGGAGTTGATGAAGAAGGTGCAATGTTGGGCGATGACGATGCGGGTCACGCCTGCGATGAGGAAGCCACCAAGAGCGCCGGTCATAGGATCGAGACCCATCAGGGAGTTGTAGCCGTAGCCGAGAGCGGCGGGAATGATGAGCCCGAGCACGAGGCCGATCCAATGGGTGTATTTGTGCTGCCACATGACGAGTTTGTCCTTGCGAAGGTCCGCGACGTTGTCGACGGGTGGTTCGGGGTTGAGTTTGAACAGAAGCCAACCGATGTGCGCCCAGAAGAAACCTTTCGAGATGTCGTAGGGATCTTCGTCGTGGTCGACGTGTTTGTGGTGGCGGCGATGGTCGGAGGACCAGTTGAGGCAGGAGTTTTCAAAAGCGCAGGCACCGAAAAGGAGGGTGAAAAGTTTCACTGGGGTCTTTGCTTTAAAGGACAGGTGAGAGAAAAGACGATGATAACCCACCGTGATGCTCATCATCGTCGCGCAGAGGTAGAAGAAGAACATGCTGAACTGGAACCAATCGATTCCGAAGTGATAAAGATAGATAGGCGCGCCGATGAGGGCGATGAGAGCGGTGCCGATGAGGAAGCTGGAGGTAATCCAGTTCACGCGGTCAAAGGGAATGCGAAACATAGTATTTTTAATTAGCGGTTACCGGCGGCGGGGTATTTTTTGAAAAACCGCCCACCAAGTTGGGCTTCCTGATAACCCATGATGACCACTCAGGCAAGGAACGATTTTTTGCAAAAACTCCGCAAATCTTGAGGTTTCCTTGTGGATAC
The DNA here is from genome assembly GCA_031422775.1 of Akkermansiaceae bacterium. Classification (GTDB taxonomy): domain Bacteria; phylum Verrucomicrobiota; class Verrucomicrobiia; order Verrucomicrobiales; family Akkermansiaceae; genus Luteolibacter. The sequence goes on from JANPMK010000029.1 coordinate 8,155, forward strand.
AGGGGAAATATCAAGTTGAAGAAATGCGTGACAAACAACTGCAGCACGCCAATTTCATTAGCGATAAAGCATGGATGACTTCAGGAAAAATCTCTTGGTTCTTGCCTCGGCGGGTTCTGGCAAAACGTTTTGCTTGAGCGACCGCATCATCGCGCTGGCGGCGATGGGGGTTCCACCGGAGAAAATCGTTGCTCTGACGTTCACTCGCAAGGCCGCGGGCGAGTTTGCCGATGCGATTCTCAAAAAACTGGCCGAGGCCGCCTGTGATGAGAAAAGCGGCCGCGAGCTGTCCGAGCGGATCTCGGCGGAAAACGTCGATTTCACCGAGCTTTTGGAAACCTTGGTGAAAAGCCTGCCGAAGCTGACCCTCGGGACGATGGATGCGTTTTTCGCGCGGGTGGTGAAAAGTTTCCAATACGAGCTCGGCATCACCGGCGGGAAGTTCGAGTTGCTCGAAGGTGAGGTCGCGATCACCGCCCAGGATGAGCTGATGGAAAACCTGTTGGACGGTGGATTGGATGCGGCGTTCGAGGAGGAATTCGTGGAAATTTTCCGCCGTGCCACCGCCGGCAAAGAAAGCTCGTTGGTGCTGGAGGATTTGAGGAAATTCATCGCCAATTGGCAATCCATCTACATCTCACGCAGCGATCTCAAATGGGGACCCGCTACGCTCTCGCCGCATGAAATTGGTGATTGGGAAAAAGAAAAGACGGGATTGATAGAATCGATACTCCGCGATTGGCCGAATGTGGTGACAACGGATAAACGCCAACAAGCTGCGTTCGAGGGCATGATGAACACGTTCGAGCAACACACTATCGGCAGCGGCTCGTTTGATAAAGCGACGAGTCTTTTGAAAAACACCATGGAAGCGGTCAGCGATTCCGAGGGAGCTATCGAAGTTTCATTTTACAAACCCCTGAACATCACCGGGATCGCAGCGCAGAATTTACGGAAGCTCATCACTTTGGCCGCGCAGTGCGAATTCGCGGCAGCACTTTCCCGAACCCGCGGAATACATCAGGTCATTCGCTCTTACGACGCTTTGATGGAACGCGAGCTGCGCAGCAGGGGTCGACTGGGTTTTAACGATGTGAAACGCTTGATGGGCGCCTGGATCAAAAACGAAGACGCTCGGCTCAGGCGTGAGTCTATCGATTATCGGCTCGACGCCACTTATCAACATTGGCTGTTAGATGAGTTTCAAGATACCAGCCGCGACGAATGGAACGGCTTGGAACCATGGATCGATGAGGCGCTCACCGATCAAGAGGCAAGCGTGTTTGTGGTCGGCGATAAAAAGCAGGCAATCTACGCATGGCGCGGCGGCGAGGTCGGGTTGTTTGATAAATTGACCGAAACCTATCGCGGGGAAAAAGATGATCCCTTGGCGCTACAGATCGATACCATGGCGGAGTCTTGGCGATCCTGCCCCGAAGTGCTGGGCTTGGTGAATCAGGTCTGTGGCGACGCGACAACCATGACCGAGCTTTTCGGCGAGGCCGCAACAGGCTGGAACAGTGGCTGGGAAAAACATGTTTCCGCCAAACCGTTGACCGCTCCAGAAAAAACCGGACATGCGCGCGTCGAGATCGTGGATAAAGAGGAACTCAAGGAACGCGTCGTTGCCCAACTCCGTCATCTTGGTGTAGGCAGTAAGGAACTTTCGTGTGGGATATTGGTTTCCAAAAACGATGAGGTTCGCGAGTGGGCGGATGCGCTGCGTGAAGAAGGCTTTCAGGTGGTGGAAGAAGGCGTGCGTGAGCCGGGCCGCGATCATCCGGTCGGCGTGATGATCTGGCAGTTGCTGCGTTGGTTGGCCGATCCATCGGATACGTTTGCGAAACAAGTCGTCGTCATGTCGCCGCTCGGTGAGGTTTTCATACATCGATACGGCAAAGATTTCCAAGTCACCTGGGACGCGCTCGGCGCGAGGTTTTCTGAGATCGGTTTTTGCGAAACGATCCGAGAACTGTTAGAGCCCGTTTCCGAGACATGGGAGGCGTTTGGAAAACGCCGATTCGAAGATATTTTACAAGCGCTCAAAGAACTCGACGACCAAGGCACAGTGCTGGTGAAAGACGCGTCGGAGTGGATTGGCCGGATGAAAATTTCACAAAGCCCGGGAGTTGCGGCGGTTCAGGTGATGACCATCCATAAGTCGAAGGGCCTCGGTTTCGATGTCGTTATTTTGCCAAGTGTGAGCGACGACAAGATTCCATCGTTCACCCATTACAACACGGTGAAAGCCGAGGACTGGGTTTCGAATGCGCCGTCGGCATGGGTGAGAAAACTCATCCCTGAACTGCGCGACGCCGAGGACGCGTGGGTGAACCAACAAACCTACGAGGCGTTCTGTAAATTCTACGTCGCGCTCACCCGCGCGAAACGCGGCTTGTATGTTTATTTGGAACCGCCATCGAAATCCTCAGAACCTGACAAACCGAGTTTAGGAAATTGGTTGCGCTCCAGCTTGGGCATGGGACGTGAGTTGGGGGAGGTTTTTGAAATAGGCGCGGATAGCTGGCATACCGCCATCAAGCCACGCGTCGTCGAAAAACCACCATCCATCCCAAGTATTTCCGCCGCGACCCCGAAACGTGCGCGCACCACGCCGAGCAGCGGGAAAAAAGTGGTGATCACCGGAACCGGCAACGCCTCCGCCCGCCGCAAAGGGATTACGATGCATCGCGCGTTCGAAAAAGTCGGATGGTTGGATGATGCGGAGTTGTTAGAATTTTCTCCGGAGATTTCCGATGCGATGACCGACGTGCTGGCCGCCCCTGAAATACGCGCCCTGCTTTCACGCAACGGCAAATCCATCCGCCTCTATCGCGAACAACGCATCGAAGCCGTGCTCAATGACAAGTGGATGAGCGGTGTGATGGACAGACTCCACGTCCATGCCGATGAAGCACTAGTCGAAATTATCGATTTCAAAACCGACCGCGTAGTCAACGCTGCCGAGCTCAAAGAGCGCTACGCCACCCAAATGAAATCCTACCGAGCTGCGGTGAGTCGCATTTATCCAAAAGCAGAAATCCGCTGCGTGATGGTGTCGACGGTTTTGAGGCAGGTGGTGCGGTAACATACCCCTGCGATCTATAGCCCTAGTCTAGGTTAAATATTATCACTTCGAATAGCTATATATAAATTATTACGTTAAAGATTATCTAACGATTCTACTTTAAATTGATCCCATTTCCACAACGGCATCGCTTTTGAGACTACGAAATTTTTACTAAAGTAATTGATATTGTCACCAAAAGTTATAACCAGCAAGCGAGTAGTTCCATCCGAACCAGGCAAAGCTATTTCAAATCCATTGGATTTAGATACCACGATCGTTTCAAAAACTTTGTCTTCTCCCTCGCTATAGTGCCCAAAGCTATAGCCTACGTATTTTGAATCCTGATTTTTAAATTTTAATTTTATATTTAAATAATTATTTTCTCTTTTCACTTGTTCAATTTTCATTGCAACAACGTGGTCTTTTTTAACAACAAAAAGACCGTGCGGCTTCCACTGGCCCAGTTTTTCTCTCATTGAAGCCGTTTCTTCATGTGCCACTAGCCATACCTTATCCTCGGAATGGATATTTAATTGGTGCCAGACATCTGCATCCTCAGCTTTTGCTAAAGAAATGAATAACAATAGGGTTATTATTATTCTTAAAAAGTCGAAATTTTTCTGATTCATATTTAAGGAACTGTGAATGTTGTTTGGCCACGTGCGAGTTGACCAGTATCGCCTGATACTGTGCCCACCGTAATACCTATGAAGGCTTTGATTTCTATGGTATCAGAGCGATTTATGGCCCAGTTAGGGGTAGCATATATTGTTGTGGATGCACCCGAATTTGTTACAGGACCGACTGGACTCAAGCTTGAAATTTTTATATCTCGCGCAAAATTGACTTTTATTTTACATTCGCATGTACCGTTTATGCCAGCCGCGACTCCAGCCTCAAATCCAATTTCAACTCCGCCCGAGAAACCCGCGACAACTCGACCTTTTAAATTTGCTCCACCCACAGTCCATTGATTTTCAGCTATTTTTGATGGTAAATATTTGAAGCGACTTTCAAATGCAATTTTAGGATCTATTAGAGCAATCTCAGCCAGGGCTACTTCTTTTAACTTAGTAATTACTTTAGGACCTTCTTCCTTAATTGATTTTTCTAATTTTTCTGCTGCCTCTGCTATGACTTCCGCGGTTTTGTCAGTAATGACATCTGGCAGCCAATCATTTTTCAATCCATAATCTTTAACAAATTTTTCAACGGCATCTGTATCAATCTCTGTCGTCGCCAGATCTTTATTGATCTTAGTTTCTAAGGCGGCCAGAAGCTCCTCAGCCATATCTGTAAGGCCGGTAATAGATGCATCTGCAGTCTTCAAACCCTCTACATATTCTTCGGGAGGCGGAGGACTTACTTTAGATAAATATATGTTGATACCATCAACATCTGTCTTTCCCGCATATGCAGGATTATTAGTCAGATTAGCCGTATTTTCGTATGACAAATATAAATCATACTTTTTCCCGGGCGGAATATACACATCAAACATTAGGAAAGATTTTTTATTCCAAAGTGCGGACCCACTAACTGGATAAGTGCGTTTAAAATCAGTCCCCTCTACTGTCAAAGTTGCCTTGTCATCTACAAGAATGGAAACGCATACTAGATCTTGAACGTTGGTTAAGTCTAATGTTCCAGAGAAATTAGTTATTGTTTCTTTTTCAAAGGATTGACATCCCAATAGCCCAACTTTGGCGCTGTTGTCCCTTGTAGGAACATCGACATTCGAGCCGGGATCTGCAATAGTACTTGTTGCATGCGCGCGCACCATTGCTTCAGTCCATAATATATTATTTGGGAGACCATCGATCACACCTGGAGCGAAAGGAATTGGTCGCATGGTCTGCTGACCCTCCGCAATTTGGCAGAGGATTGTAAATAATGAGAATATATAATATTTATTAATCATTTTGTTCGTTCAATTAAATTTTTATAAGTTGCGTACAATTCTTTGTCTTTCATTTTGAGAAGAATGTTTTTTTTGCCATATCGTCAAAAGGCGGATGTAATTTTTTTCCTTTTACGCAATGAATTACATAAATTGCGTATTTATCCAACCCAGCATCTAGAAAAACATTATTTAATTCTAACAAAAATGTATCTTTTAAAGAATAGTTAGAAGGTTCCTTGAAAAAACTAAAATCATTTCTCATAACCCACTTTAGAAAATTGGCATACTTTACCAAATCACCACTACTTTTATAAACTGAGTAAATATGTCTGATCATTTGATCAGTGACTAGATTTCTGTTGTCATCCATTAATGGCAAATAGATGTCATCAATTGATTTATACACTATACTACTTTTCGTATTTTTGGCAGCATTAGCTCTAAATATGTCAGTTGAGTACATCACTTGAGATAATTCCAACGCGAACTTTTTATCTTCTACTGAACCTTTCTTGGATAGATGATTCACAAGGACGAGGTAAGAAACGAATTTCAGTTCATATTTATCGTTTTCGTTGCTCACAGCCAAATTTGCCAGCGATTCCCAACAAGTCTTTTTACACTCTAAATATTCTCCCGCAGCGTAGTCTATAGAATTTACGACTGATTCCTCTTTGAACTCGTCAGTCCACTTATATTTCTCTAAAAATGCTTTGGTATGTTGTAACACCAATTCTCTATCTGCTAGAATACTAATAGTTGAGGCACTCTCATATTCAAATTCATTTACAATACCTCCGCAGCTATATACTGAACGTGCTACTTCCGATGCCTCAGGTGGCAAATAATCAAATTGATTAAGAAAAGTCTGAAATTCATCATTACCTGTCGTGGTGGAACTAAATTTCAGTTCCGGTAGTGGCTCGTTTATATGGTTGAACTGAATATCAAGTGTTGTCTCACTAGAAGTTAGAACTTTTCTAGTTTTTTTATCCTGACATGAAAGAAATCCCACCACAAAAAGCAGCAGTGACGTCCTGATAATATTTTTTAACAATTGTTCCATGGGGGGAAAATCGCGAGACAAGTAATTTGTCTTAAAGTTAATAGCTAGAAAAAAGTTTCGGAATTTATAAATGCCCGTAACACATACAATTGGCTCAGGCATTTTACACACGGACACTTATTACAGATAAGGCTGCGCCAAGGAACATAGGTTTAGCTCATCTGCTAGAATCAGGAGCAGAATGGCATCCGACTCTCATTAGCAATGGACTCGAAATTTGGGATTTTAAACCCTTTCTCCCCTTCTCCATAAATCAATGCTGTTACTTGCGCTTGAGCGGAGTGTGGCGGCTTGCTTGGTTATAATGTCTAGAGGTAACCCACCAAAAACTGCTAGGCATCCAATGATTTAGGGACAGAAACGATGGAGCGCGAGTGGACTCACGCGGTCCATGATGCCAATTCCAGTCTTCCCTTCTTCGCCATAGCTTCGAAGGGCAAGGTGTCTTTTATTCCACATCCGTGCGGAACGGTGATGCAGGCAGGCCTTCTTGGTTATAAAAGTTCACATCGGGGACGTTCGCCCAGCCGTAGCGAACGGCGATGGGATCCGCGATACCCTCGGCGGAAACGACGACGGTGGGGCCTTGGATTTCTGCTTTGGCAGGGACGAATGTTTTATCTTTTCCAGCGATCGTGAAACCTTTGAGCGGGCCGTCTTTTGCGATCAGACCGCCGCCGATGTGTTTGAAGTGGAGAATGATTTTTCCGTTTTCCGACTTCATCGATTCATAGAGCGGGCCGGAGTATTCGATGTTCTCACCGTAAGCCAGGGCGCGGGCGGCGAGAGCGAGGCGCTGGCCGACGGGTTCCTTTTTTCTCGGGTGGATATCCTCGGCATCGCCGAAATCCGTGGTGACGGTCATCGCGGTATTTTTGACTTTGTCCAATGTTAGAAACTGCGCTTCACGGATTTCCGGAAACATCCCACCCCACGGTGCGACCTGAACGTAGAGAAACGGGATGTCGCCTTGTTTCCAACGCGCGCGCCAGTCGGTGATCATGGAGGGAAAGAGCGTGCGATATTGAACGGATTTATCTATGTTAGATTCGCCCTGATACCAAATGACACCCTTGATGCCGTAGGGAATGAGCGGATAGATCATGCCATTGAACAGCACGGCGGGAGAAGTAGGTGGACCTTCGGGTGGGTGCGGCTCATTGGGTCGGCGCGATGAGGGGCGCGGCTGCTTCGGCGGGGTTTCGCCTGCGGCTTTCGCTTTCTCCACCGCCTCGTTCCATGCCTTGAGTTTTTCCTCATGCTCTTTTCCAACGGTTGCCATCCAATCGGCTAGCTTGGCTTGGTGCTCCGCGAGTTTTGCGGGATAGGCCGCAACATCCGCATCGTAACTGGCGATCTTGCCTTTCACGGCATCGGCGTGATCTTTGAGTTCGGGTTGCGATTCCAAGCCCTCAAGACTCGTCCATGATTCAGCGGGTGTGGCGCCCAAGGCGGAGTGAATGAAACCGATCGGCACGCCGAGTTGGCGATGGAGATCGCGTGCGAAATAGTAGCCGACGGCGGAGAAGTCTTTCGCTGTTTCGGGAGAACAAGTCATCCAACTTCCGACCGCTTCGCCGAGCGGTGAAACGGAAGCGGTTGTCTTCACTTTGAACGTGCGGATCTGTGGGTAGTTAGCCTTCGGGGCTTCTTCGGAGAGGGTTGGCAACTGCGCGAGCGTCAAGTTCATGTTCGATTGACCCGAAGCCAGCCAGACCTCACCGACTAACAGGTCTTTGATGGTGACCGTGTTATCGCCAGTAAGAGTCATGGTGAACGGGCCTCCTTCTGTTAGAGGATCAAGATGCACACTCCACTTTCCTTTCGCCGCAGTCGTGCTGACTTTCTGATTTTGAAATTCGACCGTGATTTTTTCTCCATCACGGGCAGCGCCCCAGACGGGAATTTTCTGGCCACGTTGGAGAACGGCGCCATCGGAGAACAGCGGGTTTGGCTTGATCTCCGCGTGCAAGGTGGCGGCGAGAAAGGCGAATAGTGAGAGCGTGATATAGATGGGAGTTGGTTTGTTCACGGTTGGGAAATATAGATGTTGATTCACCTTCCTCGCGGCTGGCGTAGTTACGATTCGACTCCTAGCTACAGGGTTCTGTCCAGGCTTCTTGCATGAAGGCGGACATGGATCATTAGCATTCGTCTGTCTTTTCAGGATCCGTTTTGTTTGCAGCCGTTCAAGGCTTCACTTCTTCGGTGTCAGCGCGAACTGATCAAACGTGGCTCTTGCCGGGCCGCTGAATTTCAGGACATTGCTGCCTTCTTTCAACTCGACTTCGACCGGCTCGGTTTTGCCCCAGATGCCGATCGTGTAAGGCAGTGCCATTTCGACGGGTGTTCCGCCATTGGCTGTGGCAATCAGCTTTCGATTAGGCATCGGCGTCGCGATGTCGGCGACGAGTTGGTATTTTCCAGCCTTCGGCGCATCGAAGGTGTATTCGAAGGTATCGGTTTCCTTGGCGTAACGCCCGTAGTGCAGGACTGTTTTGCCGTCCTTGTTCTTCAGGAAAACGACCCGATCGACATTCCTTCCCCGATAGAGATTTTTCATGCTCTCTGTTGGACTGCTGCACGCGGCCGATGGGATGGTGATGACGCCTTTGGTATCCACGCTGGCCTTGCCGGTGGCGGAAGGTTCTGCCTTGGCGACGGTCGGAGCGGGGGAGGGTTTAGGTTTCGAAGCCTGCAATCCGGCGATGATGCGCTGTTGTTCATAGAGTGCCAGATCGCTCCAGGCGCTGGGTTTCGCGACCTCACCGGGTTTGAGCGGTGCTGGACCTGTGCTCTTGCCGCTGTAGGTGATTAGCCCTGGCTTCCATGGCTCACTCACGAGTGAGGCGATCCATTGGGCTCGCTTGACCTTGATATAGGCGGCCTCATCTTCACGGGCCTCGCTGCTTCTCACGAAATTGACATCGGCGCCATAACCGTTGCCGCCCTGACCCATTTTGGAATAATAACCGCGGTTGGACCTGCCGAAATTGCCACCGAGCACGGTTTTCCATCCGGTGGGATGCCAAAGCGCGACGGTCGAGTGACCGGGTTCAACGCGTTCAATGGCGGGCACGCCGAATGATTGAAGGATGAAGCGGGTGAAAAACCCGCGGCGACCGCAGATTCCGCCGTTGGCGAGGATGTTTTGCATGAAGTGCTTGTCCATCAGATCGTTGACCAAACCGCCGCTGCCATACCCGATCTCATTGTCAGTCACGTTGACGAAAACCAGGGTATCGTCATTGTCGGGAATGCAATCCGGACGCAGGGTGTGAAGCATCTGGCGACCCCAGGTAAGAATCTCATCGGGATCGGTGCAATCCACGACTCTTCTCAGGTTCCAGACATTCAGATCCTTGAAGCCCTTTTGGAGTTCGCCGGCTTCATACCATTTTTCGTAGCTCAGGTAGCGCTGCACCGGATCGAGGAACTTGGAACTATTGTCGGCGGTGTCCGAGTCCGAGGCCTCCAAGCCGTCAGCGCCTGATGGACGATTCCGATTCACGATCGGATCCGCATGAGTGAGGCAAACCGCCATGGCGAGTCGTTGGAAGATTCCCTCTTTTGCCTTGGGACTGGCTTTCTGGATGTCGGTGTAGATCTTCATCGCCTGACCGTATTTGCCGCCGGACGCACCGTCGTTGACGAGCATTTGCAACATGAGATCCTTGTCGGCGAGAAGTTGGTCGACGAGTTTTTGGTTCTCTGGGCTCTGCTGGGCGAAATCCGCAAGACCCGTTGGGGTTGCGTCCTTGAGGATCACGTATTGGGTTAGCTTGGCATCGAGCGCATTGCTGGAAAGGATGGTGCCGGCACCGAGTGCATCCATCGCCTTGTAGGTCGCGGCCAAGGCGCTGTCATGTGCCTGCTTGGCGGACTGCGCGGCCTTGATCGCATCGGGCAATTGGAGTTTGGCATCCTCGATGTCCTTTTTGGCGCTTGCAATAGCGGCATTGAGTTTATCGATGTCCTTTTGCCGGCTTGCGAGGAAACTTTCCGCAGTCTGAAGCGCTTTCATTTTCTCCGGATCCTCTTCGCCTTTTGCCCTCGCCCGTGTCAGATCTTCTTTGGCGTCATCAAGGGTTTGAGGGGCGTATTTCAACTGTTCCTCCAACTCGCGGAGTTTGCCCTCCGCTCCCTGCAGTTTTTCGACTTCCTTTGCCTTGGCGACCGCCTCTTTTTCCGGTTCTACCTCGGCCTGGATTGCTTGCTTCCATGCGGCGACTTTCGCCTCGTCGAGCTTGGGCAGTGCCTTTTCGAGTTCCGCCTGGAGAGTGGTTAGGGCAGTGGCGTATTTGGATTCAAGTGACTTTCCGGCATCGGTGAGGACCACAGGGGGATCTGTTTTCTTCGGACTGTAGACACTTGGATTCTGGGCATTGGCATATCCAGATATGAGGATGACGCTGCTGAATGCTGCGGCGAGGTAGCGTTGGTGTTTCATAATAGATGGTATGCGATTGTTAGAGTTGTTAGGGTTATGATGATCTTATGGGGTTGGCTGCCGTCTTTCACCTGGGCTCAGCAGACAGTCTTCCTGGATGACATCAGCGGCGTGTATTGAGTTCTTCTTCGATTCACTTCTTCTCCTTCTTCTGCAACTCAATCATCGCCTCGGCGAAACCACGGCCGATCCCGACCATGATTTTTCCTGATCCCATGTAATGGAAATCGCCGTCCGACACGCCCGTTTTGAGGATCAGTTCCTCTTCCGGTGTGATGTTCTTTGCACGATAATCGGCACAGGCTTTTTTCAGTGCGTCGCCTTCGAGACCTTGGTCATATCTGAACACGTTCATGTGCTGATTGACCTCGTTTGACTTCGCGGTAAGGGCGGCGAGTTTGTGGTCCCATTATTTGCCGGTCTCGACCGCGATGACATTGCCTTTGAATTCGGGTTTCTCCGCAACGGCCAATTGCGCCTTCTGGAAGTTACCGATGTTTCCTTCTGTATTCACGCCACCGATTCCCATCACACCGATCACGGCAGGCATGTTAGGTGCGTTTAGGTCCTTGCGCACGTCGCGGATGAGATTTTCTAACAACCAGGTGTATTGGTCATAGCCGTCGGGTTTGTCACGGTTCGGGTAGGTACCGGTATCGATCATGTCGTTCCATCCTTGAAACCAGACGAAACCTGCGAGTTCGTAACCGGCAGCCGGATCGTAAGCGGGATGATGTTTCTTCACATCGCTCAGCACCGACTTCACGTGGGTGATCATGTCGTGGTAGAAGGCACCCTGTTGTTTTTCATAATCGATGGCCTCCTGTTTCATGTTCTCGATTTCTTTCGGCAGATTGGCGCGTCCGCCCTCAAGGCTATCGCAAATGTCGAAATCAAAGGTCTCGATTTTTCCCGCGCGCCAGCGGGTGATCTTGATCATCCAGTCGCCATCGATGGTCTTTGAGTCATAAAACGCGGCGCGCCATTGTTCGACGGGAATCTCACCCAAGCCGGCACCGTCCACCGCGAGGATGAGGTCGCCTGCCTGGAAAGGGTCGCCTTTGAGTTTACCTGCAGTCGCACTGAGGATGTAAATCGGATAGACATCACCGATCTTGCCGACTTCCGCGCCCTTGAACCCATCGAATCCGAGATGTCGCCTGCGGAGGGCATGCGGCTTTTCAGGTGTCCAATCGTTCGCAAGTTCGAGCTTGCTAGGCACGGCGATGACGGGCGCCTTCGCTTCCCCTGTATCCGGCTTGATCAGATCGGGATGTCCCGGAGGTGGTGTCCACTTGTCGGAACTCGGCGAGCGGAAATGGTAGTTGAGCGATTTTCCACCCTGCGAAGTCTTGATAATGAGAAACGGCTCGTTGAGTTCCTTGTTAAAGTAAATCCCGCAGCCATACTCGGGCCCGATTGATGTTTGGCCTTTCACGGTGGCGCCGTATCTGGGTTCGAGCCTGCCGCCTTCCTTGTCCTTCCATTGCGTGACGTATACTGCGTCGAGGGTCGTGGGTTTGCCGTCCTTGTCGAAGACATCCGAGTATTCCTTGGCGAACTCGGGAGACATCTTGATGTGCTCCAGCGTGCGGGTGCGCGCCATGCCGGTCATGTTGGATTGACCTGCGAAGACATAGACCTTCATGGGCTTGGGTTTGGCTTCGGCGAATGCCGTCAATGGGGCGGCGAGTACGAGGACGGCGATGATGGAGGGTTTGATGGTCATGTAAAAGATCGGTTCGGGTTAAATTTCTAACAACTGTTAGTTTTTTGGCGTCAGCGTGAATTGGCCGAAGGTGGCCCTGCCCGGACCGCGGAATTTCAGGACGTTGCTGCCTGCTTTGAGCTCGACCTCGACCGGTGCAGCCTTGTCCCACTTGCCAATCGTGTAAGGCAGCGCCCATTCGACTTCAGCGCCGCCATTGGCTGACGCAAAGACGATTTGTTTTGGCTTGGGCGTCACCACATCGGCAGCGAGTTTGTATTTCCCTGCCTTGGGCGCGTCGAAGGTATATTCAAACGAGTCGGGTTCGGTGGCATAGCGTGAGAGATGCAGATTCGTTTCACCCGCTTTGTTTTTGACGAAAACAATGAGGTCTTTCACGCCGCTTCGGGATTCTTTCGTGGTGCTCTGGGTAGGCTTGCTGGTGGCGGCGGAGGGAATGGTGATGACGCCTTTCTCATCGACTGTGATCTTTCCGGTTGCCGCGGGTGCCGTCGCCGCGATGGCAGTACTGTTAGATAACGCGCTTGCGGCTGATTTTTTCAGTCCGGCGATGATGCGCCTTTGCTCATGCAGCGCCAATTCGTTCCAGAAGATCGGCTTCACAATCTCTCCCTTTTTCAACGGCGCGGGGCCCTTGGTCTTGCCGCTCCATGTGATGAGACCCGGCTTCGACTGCTCATCTAACAGCGCGCCGATCCATTGGGCTCTCTTGACCCTCATGAAAGCGGTTGCATCTTCACGTGCTTTGCTGCTGGCATGGAAATTGACATCCGCACCATAGGGTCTGGATCTTGCATCGTTCATGGCCGCATAAAATCCGCGACCTCCGGGACGCCAATCTTCACCCGGTTTGGATGTGCCGCCCAATCTGGTTGCCCAACCGTCAGGATGCCAGTGTGCGAGCGTGGCGTGTCCAGGTTCTTTGCGAGCAGTGGTAGGTATGCCAAACGCTTGCAAAGTAAAGCGTCCGTAAAACGCGCGACGCCCACAGATCCCGCCGTTGGACAGGATGTTTTGCATGACAGCAAGTTCAGGAAGATCGTCTTTCACCATCGAACTGGTATAGGCGATTTCCTTGTCGACCACATCGACGTAGACGGATGTATCCCCATTGTTAGGAATGCAATCCGGCCGCAGGTTGCGCAGCGCCTCGCGTCCCCAAGCAAGGATCTCGTCGGGATCGCTCGCATTCACTGCCATGACCATGTTCCAGACGCACAGATCCTTGAAGCCCGGGTCAAGCTCTCCATTTTCATACCACTTTTCGTAGCTCAGATATCTCTTCACCGGATCGATCGTGTTGGCGGAGCCATTGCTTCCAGCAACCGGTTCATCGCCCTCCTTCGAATCGCCTCCCACGCTCGCCGATTTTTCAATCGGCACCGCGTGCCCGAGGCTTACGGCCAATGCGAGCTTCTGGAAAACTCCATCCTTCGCCTTTGTGCTGGCTTTCTGAATGTCGGTGTAGATTTTCATGGCCTCACCGTATTTTCCGCCAACCGGGCCGTCGGCGACAAGCATCTGGATCATCAGGGTTTGATTAGAGAATAGCTCTTGGATTAGCTTTTCATTCGCCGGGCTTTTCTCGGCGAATTGCGCAAGGCCAAATGGAGTTGCGTGTTGGATGATCGTATATTGGGCGAGTTTGCCATCCAGTTTGTCGCTTCCGAGGATTCCATTCATACCCATGGCATCCATTGCCGACCAAGTGGTTGTCATGGCTTTTTCATTTGCCTGTTTCGCCGCTTCGGCAGCCTTGATGGCTTCGGGCAGTTTCGCTTCGGCATCCTTTACCGCTACTGTCGCCTGTTCGATTTGGCCAGCCAGCTGTTCTTGCTGCTTTTTGATGTGAGCGTTGAATGCGTCCTCAGATTCTAACAGTTTCTCGAGCTCCGGATTCGTTCCGCCAGTTGCCAGGGTCTGCACCATTTCTTCCTTTGCTTCCGCAAAGGTCTTTGGTGCCTGTTTTGAATTCTCTTGAAGCTGCTTGAGCTTGTCCGCTGCCGATTGCAATTTATTAAGCTCTCCGGCCTTTGCTGCGGCATCTTTGCTTGTGGTCTCTTCTGCTTTGATGGCTTCAAGCCACGCGGCGACTTTCGCATCGTCACGTTTCGGCAGGGCTGCTTCGATTTCCGCTTTGAGGGATGCATGCATCGCAACGAACTTCGTTTCCATAGCCTTGCCGGATTCGGTCAAAGCCACCTCGGGCACGGACGTTTTCCCCTTCTGCGGGGCAGCATAGGTGAATGAGGAGAGAAGTCCGACTGCCAATAGAATGGCGGGCGTGTAGGTTCGTGGGTTCATATGGGTTATCGATGTTCTTGGGTTAAAGTGGTTGGATGTCAGCTTAATAGCATGAGGTTATTACAGGGGCGCGTGGGCAATTCTCACTCGCGAAATGGGAAATCTGATTGAGCAAGTGTCTCTCGAAAAGTTACAGTTTAGAAGAGTCTAAGGTCTGAAGTCTTAAAGTCGAAGATGTGATTCGGTATAAACATCTTGCGTCTGCATTCCTAGGCTTGCGGTGCGGGAGGTCCCAGGCGTTTTCACGAGCACGTCTGGCACGCCTTTCAGGGTGCGGATTTTTGGGTATCAAAACCCAGGGTGGTCGTCGCTGTGGCTCCTCGACCCCGGGCTAAGGTCTGTCATCCCGTTGGGATGTGGGAGAATAGCACCTCACTTGTTTGATCTCATCGCGGTTTATGGAATGTAATCGCGGATCGTGTGCATGCGGAGACGATCGTTTTGGGTGTCGTGATAGAAAAACACCATGGCTTGGGCGAGTGCGTCGATTTCATCTTCCGAGATCCCGCGCAGGCCTTTCCATTGGGCGGGATCGCGTGGATCTTCGGTGTCCGCCGTGGATGCGGGAAGACTGTTGGGTAGTGCGCTCATGCCGATTGGCACCGTGTTGCCGGTTGCGGCTTCCTGAGGAACTTTTCCCGTGTCGAGATAGGCGACGGGTTTTCCCCTATTTCAGCCAGTCGGTGAATTCATCGATGGACCGTAAGGTGGGCGAGCCCGTGGCTTTATCCATGTAAAGAAAGACAAAGGTGCGCTTGTCGTCGAAGTAGGGCCAAAGGCTGGCGGCGAAGCGTTTGGGCTTGTCGTCCTTGATATAGAAGAAACGGACTTGGTAATTGGAGAGATTGTCGGTCCGTTGAGGGTGGAAGATGGTGCGACTGTCGGGTGCGAAGGTAAGTTTTTGGTCCCCGAGGTCGGCGGTGAAGGTTTCCGGAGCGAGGTTCATGATCATGATCTGGCCGGGGCGGAACTCCGGATCGTCGGCGCGCACCACGATGGCGCGGAGCGTCTGGTCCTTTTCCGGAAGGAGAATCACGAGGAAGCGCTCTCCGGTATCCGGAAGCTTGACGGTGGCGAGGCTGCTAAAAGAGGCGTCTTTGGCATTTCCGAGAGTGAAGGTTTTGCTCCCAGCCGGAGAAGTAACCGGAAGGGAAAATCCATTGGAAGGTATCGCAAAGGGATCGCTCTTGGTTTCTCCCGAAGCAAGGACGTATTCGCCGCTGTCATCCGGCAGTCCGAACGAGGTGAAACGGATCAGCGTGTCCTTGGAGGATGGCTTTTCCTGAGCGGCAGCGAAAGGGGCGAGGCAGGCGAGGCAAGCGGCAAAAAGGCGGATCATGGCATTCAAGATTCGAGTTCGGAGAGCCAGCGGAAAGACAAGATGGTGAATTTCCTGCCAAATCGTTTGTTGATCTCGCTGGTGAGACTGGCGGGCAGGGTGTGGCGCCATGCTTTGGCGCGGACGTGGAGATCGGACATTTCCCGTTTCGTTTCGATCGTATCTCTCGCACGTGCGGAGATCCAGTCGAAAATTACGTAGCGGCGTTTGCGCGTCCAGGTTGTGGTGCGATTGAGCAAGGGCATTGATTTCGTCTTCGGTGATGACGCGCAGGCCTTTCCATTGTTGCGGGTCGCGTGGATCCTTCGTGTCCGCCGTGGCTGCGGGCAGTCCGTTGGGCAGTGTGCTCATGCCAACCGGCGCTTGGTCGCCCGTGGCGGCCTCCTTGGGGGCCTTGCCACCGTCGAGATAGGCGACGGGTTTTTCCCTATTTCAGCCAGTCGGTGAATTCGTCGATGGACCGGAAGGTGGGCGTGCCAGCGGCTGGATCTTTGTAGAGAAAGACGAAGGCGCGCTTGTCGTCGAAGTAGGGCCAAAGGGTGGCAGCGAAGAGTTTGGGCTTGTCGTTCTTGAGGTAGAAGAAACGAACTTGGTAATTGGAGAGATTGTCGGTCCGTTGAGGTTGGAAGATGGTGCGACTGCCGGGTGCGAAGGTAAGTTTTTGGTCCCCGAGTTCGGCGGCGAGGGTTTCCGGGGCGAAATTCATGATCATGATCTGGCCCGGGAGGAATGCTGGATCGTCGGCGCGCACCACGATGGGGCGGAGCGTCTGGTCCTTGTCGGGTAAGAGAATCACCAGAAAGCGCTTGCCAGTGTCGGGAAGTTTGATCGTGGCGAGGCTGCGAAAGGGCTCATCCTTGGCATTACCTAGAGCGACGAGGGTTGCGGAGGCCGGAGTGGCCACCGGAGTGGAAAAACCATTACCGGGAATCACAAAGGGAGCGGTCTTAGTTGTTCCCGAGGCCAGGATGTATTCGGTGCCACTATCCGCCGATCCGAACGAGGTGAAACGGATCAGCGTGTCCTTAGAGGATGGTTTTTCCTGAGCGGCAGCGAAAGGGGTAAGGCAGGCGAGGCAAGCGACAAAAAGGTTTTTCATGGGCATTCAAGATTCGAGTTCGGAGAGCCAGCGGAAAGACACGATGGTGAATTTCCTACCAAATCGTTTGTTGGCCTCGCTGGTGAGGCTGGCAGGCAGGGTGTGGCGTTGGTCGGCAGGATCGATGTAGTCGGCATTGCGTTGGACCACGGCCTCGCAGCGGGCCTTTGCCGGCAGCGTTCCGTTCGCGCTGCGGGACTCGCCGTAGGCGCGAATAGTGAAGGTGTCGGAGCGCGGCGTGAACTTGGTCCCCAAGGTGGTGAGAATGTCGCCTTGTTTCACATGGCCCGGGACATGGGTCATTTGCGAACCGGCATCCGCCTTGGGGAAGGCGACCCCACTCGCTGCAACGCTGGAGCTGCGGGCTCCGGATTCGAGCGTTTTGTTGAGGCTGGCATCCAGCGCGGCCTGCAAGGCACCGCGCGAGGCGAGTCCCGGGTCGCTGTCGAGGCGTCGGTTCACGAAATCCGCTAGGGAAAGGAAGGGGCCGCGTTTTCTCACCTCCCCCACCATCGCATCGGCAAGTTCCTTGAGCTCGTCATTGGTCGGATCCCGGTATCCGATCCATTGATTTTCGGTAGACGGGTCGGTGAGTTGATTGGAATCGACGGCGGAACCCTTGGGAATGAGCAAGTCGGCAATCGGGTTGTTGGCCGTTTGCCACTGCCGGGCCGTGCCATCGCCGGCCTCGACGGGAACTTTGAGGCCGCTGGTGGAATGGAACATCGCCAACCAGGCGGCGGAATCGGTTGAGTTGATGTTAAAAGCCCCTTGAACCCGCATCAGCGAAGCCACTTTGAGGTAGGCATCGCTTTTCGGTGTGGCACTGCTGAACAAGTCGGTCACATCGCTTGCCGGGTTATTACCGGCGTAGAGATAGTGGCGGTTCCGGAGAGGGACCGACTGAACATTTGTCCCGGCAAATTTCTCGAACTGGCTGCGCGCCGTTCCGCGCTGATCCGCGCTTAAATACGGGGAATTGCGCGTGGCCAGCGAGGAAACGAACCATTGGTCCCAGAGGGCGTCATTGGCGAGCCACGAATGATCGACGGCGGGCACGTTATTATTGAAGGTGCCGGTGGTTTGATCCGGCGCGATGCAAGGGGGTGCGAAGGAGTTACCGATGGCATGGGTGATGCTGGGCTGGAGGGGGCCCGAGACCACTATCCTGCCACCGACGACGCTCAAGCCTAAGCCATTGGCCAGTGCGTGTTGGAAGCCGCCGAGGGAGATCGGCGGTTCCCTTGGCACGGAATGGGTGACCAGGTAGGATTGCCCGGAAAGAGCCTTGTAGGACGGGCCGAAGAAGCCTTTGCCGTTGTCGGATTCAATGCCCGTGTCGAGGCCGCCGCTTATAGGCTGCATTAACGGTTCAAAAGGCAGTGATTGCAGGGTGTTGGCATCGGCCGCCTGATGACCGTAGTTCATCGCTGCGGGATTGAGCCGCGCCAGATAACGGGACTTTAGCGTGCCCTCAGTCTCGGTTCGCGCGAGATAGGAGAAGAGCCCGAGCGGCTGTTGGGTGGTAAGGTTTGAGGCATTGAAGGTCTTAACTGGCACACTCTTGAACATTGCCGACGGGAATCTGGTGTAGTTCAGCAAGCCGTCGGAAGTCCCCATCGACAGACCACCATAAGTGTATGGGGACCCACCGCTCGATGGGAGTCTGCCCACAGTAAGGCCGAATCCCAAAATGCTTCTCCTTGAGGACGTCTGGCCCTCCGTGTTGGGATCCATCGAGATGCTGACCTGATCGGAGGGATTGGCCTGAACACCAGTGTCGATCCAATAGCCACCTTTGTTCGACCAGCCCAGCTTGGCTTCGGTGTGCAGCCTGTTGAACGCAGTTCTGTAATCTATGGGGTTGGTATCGAGGCGTCCCCGGCCGTAAATCAGCACCTCGCCAGGACGCATGACAAGCGGTACGGTCGCCCCGACGTTCAACCCGACGAAGGTCCCGCCCAAGCTTGGGTCCATTTGTCTAAATGTCCTGGTTATGGCGCCGCCGCTATTCACCCGAATGGTGAAACTATACGGGACGCCCCAGCATCGGATTCCGAAGTGGCCGCCCGGGTTCACCACTAGATTGACGTCAAAGGGGTTCCAAAGCCAGACGAGGGGGTCAACGACGATGCAGATCCTGTATCTTCCGGTTGCTGGATCGAGTATGGAGTAGGCTGAAAAATTCCATCCGACACGGATCATCATGGGCCGCAGATAACTGAAATACGGATCGTTAATGACACCGACTTGGCTAGATGGTCCAACCAGGCATGGAACATCCGGATTCAGCTTGCCGCCGTCGGCGTGAGTGAAGCTCGAGGCGTTATAAGTGAGCTTGGAGCTGACCTCATGGAAGTTGCGCAGTTCTTGGAAATTGATCCCGTTGCTGGCACCATTCTTGTAGAGAGCATTGGTCATGCTGCCCGAGTTGGGATCTTGGAAATAGAGGCTCAGATCCTTGCGGAAGCCGCCATTGCGGACATCGGTGAGAAGGCCCTCGGACCAGACGGTGAATGAGGTAGTGTCATTCTCGCTTACGGTTTGGCTGCCGGGGAGAAGATCGGCGGTTTTCACTGAGATAAGGCTGTCGAGGTGAGCTTCGTCACGGGTCACTGCTTCGAGGCCTGGCAGCAGCTCGTGGCCGACGGGTGGAGATTGATAGTTGGTCAGATGGCCGGCCAGGTCTTCGAGACTTGCATAGGGCAAGGATGGCCCAAGACGTGCCTTGCTATTTTCATCGGCAACCGCGTAAGCGAAAGCGCCATTCGGCAGCGCAACCTTGGGTGCCGCCATCAGGTCGGATCCCTTCCCGCGCATCAGTGAAACGAGATTCGAAGCCTCAGATGGAAAGGAATCTCTGCCGAGGTCCTGCGGAGCACCTGAAACCAGCCAGCGGCGGAATTGAGGCGCGGGACGTTTCGTGGCAGTCGCCGGCCAACTGTCCCAAGTGCCCACCCATTTCTGACGGCCTCCGCTGAGTGTCTGATTCGCCAAATCGGCCGGGGCGTTGATCCGCTGGTCCGGGCCGAGTTCGGTCTGCAATTGACTGATGGCCAACATCAGCCCCAGCCGTGCGTTGGCGCGGGCTTCCAAGCGCGCTTGCTCGTGGGAGCCGCTGCGCAGGGACACTGCGGAAAGGCTGAGCGACCCAACCGTAATGATAGCCAACAACACCATCAGCAAAATCGTGGCGATCAGTGCGAAGCCATTGCTGGGTTGGCGCTTGGATGGGAGGGTTTTCATGGTTCGCAAATGGGTTTCTGATTGCTGAATGTATTTACATTTGTCATATCAAGAGATGACGGGTGCCCAGATGTCGATAAGAAATGCCCTTGCCAACTGTCTTCCTAAAAGAAACAGTTATGGCCATGGAGTTTTTCAAACCGCTCACTGTGACAGAACAGCTCGTCGCGCATTTGCGTGATGCCATATCGAAAGGCGAATTGAGCGGGTATATGCCCGGGATTCGGGCTTTGGCGACCTCCTTGGGGGTAAGCTCCAACACCGTCACCGCTGCCGTTGAACAACTTGAGCGCGAAGGCTATCTCAAGCCGCAAGGTCATGGTCGACGAAGCCAAATCGTTTTCCCGGATGATTTTGTGCGCCCGTCTTTCCGAGTCACTCTCCTCCCCTACGAACGCGCCGATATCCAGTTGGACTATGTGGTGGAAATCCAGCAAAGACTGAGGGAGGCGGGTCATGATGTGCATGTTGCGGAAAAGAGCCTGATGGACATGCGTTTGAGCGTCAGCCAGATCGCGCGATTGGCGAATAAGACAAAAACGGATGCTTGGGTGGTTTTCTCAGCACCGCAAGACATTCTCGAATGGTTCGCCACGCAATCCAAACCGAGTTTTGCTTTGTTTGGGCGATTTCGAAGACTGGAAATTGCGGGCATTGGCTTGGACAAATCGCCGGCCTTCCGCTCTGCGATTCGTCGACTCGCGGAGTTGGGACACCAGCGTATTGTGCTGCTGCAGCCCAAACACAATCGCCTGCCGATCCCCGCGCTTCTGGTGCGTGAATCCTTGGAAGAAATGGAAGCAAACGGAATTAAGACGGGGCCATATAACATTCCGGACTGGGAGCAGAGTCCGGAAGGACTCCGGAAGCGACTTGATGCCCTTTTCGCGGTAAGTCCGCCGACTGCTCTCATTATGGATCGGCCCAACGAGTTGATCGCAGCTCAGCTGTATCTTGCTAAACGTGGTATTTTTGCGCCTCGTGACATCTCATTGATTTCAGATGATGATCCGACCTTCGAGTGGTGCGAGACTCCGGTCTGTTGCATCCAGTGGCAAAGCCGCCCATGGGTAAACCGTGTTGTCGATTGGGTCGGCAATGTAGCAAATGGCAAAGCCGACAGACGTCGGAATTTTACCAAAGCGAAATTTGTCGAGAAAGGCACAATTGGGCCGGTTTCTGAAGGGAAATCGAAAAACCCGACCTCCCCCTGATTACCTAGATATAGCCTGTGCGTTATCGATGAACATCACGGTTTTGAATCAGGTGGTGACGTAGAGCGGAAAACTAAGCCGATAGGCGCTCAGGCTTTTTTCTAACAGGAGGGAGGAGGTTAAGGAGATGAGGAGGAAATCAATAGGTATAAAAATTGGGGAGCAATTGTTATCCAACCTGTGCACAGATAGCCCAACTTTCTGCCATTCTTCCTCCTCTTCTCCCGCTTCTCTTCTCTCCTTGTAAAAGGAAGTCGGAATCACCTATGGAGCTCAACTCAATGCTGATACTTGCGCTTGAAGCGGAGTGCGGCGGATTGCTTGGAGATGATACCTTGGAGGTAAGCGACTTCTTCTGCGTCCATGTTGTGATCGATGGTTTGCAGTTTTTCCTCGGCGCGCTTGATCGCTTCCTCAGTGGCGTGCTCGTCGATTTCAGATTCGCCAAGTGCCATGTCGGTCAAGACGACCGCTTTGTCATGGCCGATTTCGGCGAAGCCGGAACCAATCGCCAAAGTGATGACCTTGCCTTCACGCAGGTAGCGAAGCTCACCTGGCTGAAGGGCAGTTACCAAGCCGGCGTGGCTTGGTAAAATCCCCATCTCTCCATCTGCACCTGGCAGATAGACGTTTTCGACGGTGTCCGAGAAAATCTTTTTCTCAGGTGTGACGATTTCGAGATGAAGGGACATTTGAAATTTGAGATTTGAAATTTGAGACTTAAGTCCGATTAGTCGCGGGAGACGGTGTCGATGCCGGCTTTCATATAAAAGTTACCTTCGGAAACGTCGTCCCATTTGCCGTCGAGGATTTCTCCGAAGCCTTTTACGGTGTCTTCGAGGGAAACGAGGGCGCCGGGAACGTTGGTGAAGATCTCTGCAACGTGGAAAGGCTGAGTGAGGAAACGCTGAATTTTACGAGCGCGGAAAACGGTCATCTTGTCTTCGTCGTTGAGCTCGTCCATACCAAGAATCGCGATGATGTCCTGAAGGTCCTTGTAACGCTGAAGCACGAGCTGAACGCCACGAGCGACTTTGTAATGTTCTGCACCGACGACTTCTGGAGCGAGTGCTTTGGAAGTTGAGGCAAGAGGGTCAACCGCTGGGAAGAGCGCTTGTTCTGCGAGCGAACGCTCAAGAACCACCGTTGCGTCAAGGTGAGCGAAGGTGTTAGCAGGAGCTGGGTCGGTCAAGTCGTCCGCAGGAACGTAAACGGCTTGAATCGAGGTGATCGATCCTTTGTTGGTGGAGGTGATGCGCTCTTGGAGAACGGACATTTCCTCGGAAAGAGTTGGCTGGTAACCCACAGCGGAAGGAGTCCGGCCGAGAAGCGCGGAAACTTCGGAACCCGCTTGGGAGAAACGGAAGATGTTATCGACGAACAGAAGAACGTCTTGGCCTTCTTCGTCACGGAAGTATTCCGCCATGGTGAGAGCGGAAAGAGCAACGCGGAGACGAGCACCTGGAGGCTCGTTCATCTGGCCGTAGCAAAGAGCCACTTTGGAACCTTCAGCGGCGAGCACTGGATTGCCTTTGGCATCGAGTTTTGGATGACCTTTTTCGTCCTTCTCAGTGGCGATAACGCCGGACTCGATCATTTCCCAGTAGAGGTCGTTACCTTCACGGGTCCGTTCACCCACACCAGCGAAGACGGAGAAACCACCGTGTGCTTTCGCGATGTTGTTGATGAGCTCCATGATAACAACGGTTTTACCCACACCTGCACCACCGAACATACCGCCTTTACCACCCTTGAGCAGCGGGCAGATGAGGTCGATGACTTTGATACCGGTGACGAGAACTTCGGTCGCAGCGGATTGATCTGTTAGGGAAGGAGCTGGGCGATGGATAGGAGAACGATGGTTGTCATCAGCAAGAGGAACGTTTTCGTCCACGAGGTCACCGGTGACGTTGAAGATACGGCCGAGCACTTGTTTGCCAACTGGGACAGCGATGGCTTTACCGGTATCGGTGAGGCTCATGCCGCGCTTGAGACCGTCTGTGGTGGACATCGCAACTGCGCGCACCCAGCCGTCGCCAAGGTGTTGTTGAACTTCGAGAACCAGCTTGGTATCGACACCGTTGAGAACGTATTTGATCTCAAGTGCGTTGTAGATTTCCGGCAGTTTGCTGGCTTTGGAGAAATCAGCGTCGATGACGGCGCCGATGATTTGGACGATGGTTCCTTGGTTGCTCATTAGGAGGTTGCTAGTTTGAAGTGTTCAGTGTTCAGGGAAGAGATTTTATCGGGCGCTAGTTTTGTTTTCGGTATTTTCTGAACACTGAAAACTAGTAACTAGCAAACTTAGTGTTATTCCATCGCCTTCATGGCGGTGGTGATTTCTAGGAGTTCGGCGGTGATCGCGCCTTGGCGGACCTTGTTGTATTCGAGGGTGAGCTCTTTGATGAATTTTTTGGCGTTATCGGTAGCGGCTTTCATCGCGACCATACGTGCGGAGTGCTCGGTGGCGCGGGATTCGAGGAGTGCCTGATAGACTTGGAAATTGACGTAAAGCGGAAGGATGGATGCAAGGACTTCGTCAACCGAAGGCTCGAAGAGCGAATCCTTGCTGTCACCATCGATGGCACCTGAATCCTCCGTCAGAACGGGCGGAAGCACGGGCAGGAGTTGTTTGACCTCAGGAACTTGAGTCAAGGTGTTCACGAAACGGGTGTAGACGATGGAAACCTTATCGTAATTTCCTTCGGTGAATTGTTTGGTGAGGAGAGCAGCGATCGCGCGAGCATCTGCAAACGGAACTGGATCTTTCACCGAGTAGTCGGCGAGGATTTTCTTGCCCAGTTTCTCCAACATGATGCGGAGTTTACGACCAACGGTGACGTAGTCGGCAGTGGCAGAAGTTTCGGCGCGGAGTTTTTTGGCAAGGTTGGTGTTGAGCGGACCGCAGAGGCCTTTGTCGGTTGAAACAACAAGGACGAGTTCGCGGTTACCTTCCCGAGCTTCGAGGAGCGGATGTGAAACCTCATCTGCGAAGTTTGCGGAGATGTCACTCAGGACGGCGTTGAGCTGGGATGAATAATCCCGACCCGCCATTGCTTGGTCTTGGGCTTTCTTCATCTTCGCGGCCGCAACGAGCTGCATCGCCCGGGTGATCTGGGCGGTGTTCTTAACCGATTTAATTCGGCGGCGGATGTCTCGGAGGTTGGCCATTTTTTAGCGGAGAGGTTGGAGCTAAGAGCTAAGAGCTAGGAGCTTAGAGAAAAGAGTTTATTTCCAGGACTTCTTGAAGTCGTCGATGGCTTGTTTGACGGTGTCGACCATGGCTGCGTCTTTCTTGAGATCTGGTTTTTCGTTACGGATCTTGTCGAGGATGTCGGCTTTGCGGGTGTTGAAAAACTCGCCCATTGCGTCTTGGCAACGACCGATGTCTTTCACTGCCACGTCGTCGAAGTAACCGTTCTGCATTGCGAAGAGGTAGATCGACTCCATCTCCATCGCGAGTGGGGAGTATTGGTTTTGTTTGAAGAGCTCAACGATACGAGCACCACGCTCAAGTTTTCTCTTGGTTTGAGCATCGAGATCGGAACCGAACTGAGCGAAGGCTTGAAGCTCGCGGTATTGAGCGAGGTCGAGTTTCGTGGTTCCTGCAACCGATTTGATGGTCTTGGTTTGAGCAGCGGATCCGACGCGGGAAACCGAGAGGCCGACCGAGATCGCGGGGCGGATACCTTGGTAGAAAAGGTCGGTTTCAAGATAGATCTGGCCGTCGGTAATCGAGATCACGTTGGTCGGGATGTATGCGGAAACGTCGCCTGCTTGGGTTTCGATGATAGGCAGAGCGGTGAGTGAACCGCCACCAGCTGCATCGGTAAGACGAGCGGAACGCTCGAGCAAACGGGAGTGAAGGTAGAAAACGTCACCCGGATAAGCCTCACGACCGGATGGGCGGCGAAGGATGAGGGAAACTTGGCGATATGCCACAGCGTGTTTGGAAAGGTCATCGAATACGATCAAGCAGTCTTGACCTTTATCCATGAGGTATTCGGCAATCGCGCAACCCGCGTATGGAGCGAGGAACTGCATGGCAGCCGCATCGGAAGCGGAAGCGGAAACGATGGTGGTGTATTCCATCGCGCCGGCGTCTTCGAGGATTTTCTGGATACGAGCGACGTTGGAGAGTTTTTGGCCGATGGCGACGTAGATACAAAACATCGGCTTGTAGTTCTGCAGCTTGCCTTGCTCAGCAGCTTTGTTTTGCTGGGCTTGAGAAATGATGGTGTCCACAGCGATGGTGGTTTTGCCGGTGGCACGGTCACCGATGATCAGCTCGCGTTGGCCGCGGCCGATTGGCACCATGGCATCGATCGCCATAATACCGGTCTGCACTGGAACCGAAACGGATTTCCGTTTGATGATACCAGGAGCGATTTTCTCCATCGGGTATTGAGCAGATGCAGCGATCTCACCTTTGCCGTCGATTGGGGCACCGAGTGCGTTGACCACACGACCGAGGAGGGCTTCACCGACAGGAATGGAAAGGAGTTTACCGGAGGTGCGGCAAGTTGCGCCTTGGGTCACTGCTGCGTAGTCACCAAGTAGAACGACACCTACTTCGCTTTCCTCAAGGTTGAGTGCCATACCGGTCACACCGCCATCGAACTCAATCATTTCATTGAGCATGACGTCGGAAAGGCCTTCGACGATGGCGACGCCGTCACCGACTTTGCGGACGGTGCCGGTATTGGTTTTCTCAACGCTCGAGCTGATGCCGGCGATTTGTTTTTCGATGTCCTGGAGGATGCTGCTCATAAAATAAGGGTGAGGAGTGAGTAGTGAATGGTGAAAAAGGAAATGTTAGAATGCTTTGGAGAGGCGGTCGAGGCGGCCTTGAACAGAGCCGTCCAAAACGTCGTCGCCGACTTTGATACGAAGCCCGCCGAGGAGCTCCGGGTTGATTTTGTATTCGATGGTGAGGTTGCTGCCGTGGTCTTTGGCGAGGCCGGCTTCAACTTTCTGGCGCTCTGCGGCATCGAGTGCGACTGCGCTCTCGACGGTGACCGCACGACGAGCTTCTTCGAGGCGCACAAGGCGTTGGATCGAAGCTAGGATCGCTTGAAAATCGCGTGGTTTTGCAGCGATGAGTTTGGAAACCAGATCCCGCAGCTTGTTGTCGTCAAGCTGGCCGTTCACTTGGCACAAGCCGAACAGGCGGCGAGCGGTGGCAGCGGCGATTTTGGAGATTTTCATCGTTGTCTGGTTAGGAAAGAAATCGAGGGATTAGTTACCGACTTTAGCGAGGGCCTCATCGTTGATGCGGCTTTGGTCGGCTGCGGTGAGCACTTTACCGGTGACCTGCGATGTTGTGTCGGCGACGAGACGGCCGAATTCGCGTTTGAGCTCGGCGGAGATGCGCTCGCGGTCGGCGTTCGCAGCGGCTTCAGCTTTCACAAGGATTTGCTGGGCTTGGGCGATGGCCTCTTGAGCTTTTTGCTCGGTGAAAGCAGCTGCACCTTGTTTGGCCTCAGCAACTAGACGGACTGCATCTTCGTTTGCTTTAGCAATTGCGGCAGCGGTGGTGGCTTCGGAGTCAGCGAGTTGCTTCTCGATGCGCTTCAATTTCTCTTCGCCGGCGACGATGCGCTCGCGACGTTGCTCGAGCATGGCTTGAATCGGGCCGAAAGCGAATTTCTTGAGAACAATGATGACCAAGAAGAAATTGACAACCTGCGCGACAAAAAACGCACCG
>JANPMK010000030.1:0-74722 GCA_031422775.1 Akkermansiaceae bacterium
GGCAATCACGACGAAATTCTCGAACGTTTCCTCCCACTCGTTTTTGGGAAAATCAGTTTCACCAAAGAATACATCCACACTGCCGCGAATGGTCTCCGCTACCTCGTGGTTCACGGAGATGGCTTCGATAGTGTTTCCACCAATCACAAGTGGCTCGCAGCTCTCGGTGCCGTGGGCTATGACAGCCTGCTCACCGTGAACCGCTACTACAACTACTGGCGCGCATGGCGGGGCAAAGAATACTTTTCCCTGAGCAAACGAGTGAAAGCCAAGGTGAAATCCGCCGTCAGTTTCGTCGATAAATACGAAGTCCTTCTCCAAGAGCTCGCTCTCCACAAAGAGTGCAATGGCATCATTTGCGGCCACATCCATACCCCGGAAGATAAAAAAGTTGGCGAGGTGCATTACCTCAACTCCGGCGATTGGGTGGAAAGCTTAACTGCCATCGTCGAACACCACGACGGACGCATGGAACTCATTCACTATAAGGATTTCCTGATCGCTGCTGAGTTGTAACAAGGCTGCAATGAGCACGATGGTGTTGTTCAAGCATTTTATTAACAGGGAGAGAGGAGAATCAGGAGAACGAGGAGTTAAATTCGATTAAAAATTATCCTCTCCTCCCATTCCTCCTCTCTCCCTGTGAGAAAAAGCCCGTCCTAACTGATCAGCCAGCCTTCCGCGTCAGCACCATCACGTTTTCCACGTGGCGAGTGTGAGGAAAAAGATCAAACGGCTGAACTTCTTCTAACACATATCCCGCCTCGCGGAGGATTTTGTAATCCCGCACTTGGGTCGCAGGATCACAGGAAACGTAAACCACTCGCTCCGGCCCAAAAGCCACGAGCTGCGCTAAAAATTCCGGAGTGCAACCTTTTCGTGGAGGATCAATCACGACCACGGTTTCGTTTGCTGGAGTATCGATTTTTTCAAAGATCGCTTCCGCATCTGCTTGCAGAATACTGACATTACTAAAACCGTTGAGCGCGACGTTGTTTTTCGCCCATTGCGCGCCCGCTTCGTTCACCTCCACGCCCATCACTTTTTCGAAACGTTCCGCAAGGCACAGACCAAACAGCCCAGCGCCGCAATAGGCATCGACCAAATATTTCGCTCCCCCCGCCAGCGCTTTTTCGCCGACATATCCGGTGAATTTCTTCAAGATGAACGGATTGTTTTGGAAAAACTCTCCCGCCACGAAATCAAATTTCACGCCGCCGATCTCTTCCCGCGCGATCGCCTTTGGATCGCGTTCGACCCGACCATTCGTTGCTCTCAGTAAGATTGTCGCGCCGCGTTTGAAACGCTTTCCGTTCGCTCGGATATCCGCATGCACTTCTGGCAATGCTTCGTTGATCTCACGCATTGCGATCGGGCAGTTCACCACATCTAACAATTCGTTGCGCCGACCCACTTTTAGGAAACCAATTTCCTTCACTAAGTCATTGATGGGCTTCTCGAAATGCGGAGTGATCTTCGAACGATAGTTCCAAATCTGTTCAGACGATTCACAGAAATTCACCTCACGTTCCTCGCCCGCCATGTGCTTGAGCAACTCACGAATCTGTCGCGTTTTCCACGCCAGTTGCTTGTCGTAGGCGAGATGCTGATACTGACAACCGCCGCACTCACCAAACAGCGCGCAAGCCGGCTCCACCCGATCCGGCGATTTCTCCAAAATCTCCACCAAATCTCCCTGCGAGTGATTCTTATCGTTTCGGAAAATCCGCGTCCGCACCAACTCGCCCGGCAAAGCATACGGCACAAACACCACCCAACCATCCACCCGACCCACCCCAGAACCTAGATTCGTCAGAGAATCGATCCGCACATCAATCTCTTGATGATAGGTAAAAGGAGTCGGGACAAATTTCTTGGGCGGGCGGTTGTGCATAGGCTTCCCGCGCAGTTAGCCATCCCTAGCCGCCGGAAGCAAAATGATTTCGATCATCTACGCAGAACAACTGACTTGTGCCGCCGAGCTGGCTCAGTAGATTGGAAACATGCAAAATTCTTTAGCTCAAAAAATAAGTCGCACTCTTGGCACTCTCTGCTTTTTGGCTCTCTGCCTCATCCCGCTGACTGCCCATGCCCGCGAAGCCAAGGAAAACGCACGGATTGAACATTTGATCAGTTCCATCGAAAAACTCAGCGGAGCCAAATTCATCCGCAACGGCACGGAGTATAACCCCGATAAAGCAGGAGCCCATCTCCGCATGAAACTCGAAAAGGGCGGCGACAAAGTCAAAACCGCCGAGAATTTCATCGATGGCATCGCAGCGAAGTCTTCGACCTCCGGAAAACCCTACCAAATCCGCAAACCCGACGGCACCCTAGTCACCACCAGCGCTTATTTTTACGCCAGACTCAAAGAATACGACGCCTCCAAATCCGCTCCCTGAGTTACACGAAAAGCATTTTCCCGTTTTACTCACGCTACTTTATTTACTCAATAGCCTCTAGCCTTCCTATCTCATACTCTCCTTTGCGCACCTTTGCGCCCTTCGCGGCTTTGCGTTGAAAATTTCAACCTTAACCGAGTATTTCACGATCAAGGTTGGACGAATCCGCCCCAATGCTCAATAAAAGAGCCGTGATCGACGCCGCCTATCCAATCGCCCGCAAATTACTTTTCGCCCTTGATGCCGAAACCGCCCACCACACCAGCATGGTCGGGCTGCGTCTCGCTGAAAAAACTGGCCTGCTTGAAATGCTTTCCGATCCCCTGCCGCAAGCGGAGCCGATCGAACTCATGGGCCTAAAATTCCCAAACCGCATCGGCCTCGCCGCTGGACTCGATAAGGAAGGCAATACCATCGATGCACTTGGCCGGCTCGGTTTCGGCTTCATCGAGATCGGCACGATCACTCCGCGTCCCCAAGCAGGAAATCCGAAACCCCGCTTGTTCCGCCTTATCCCACACGAAGCCATCATCAACCGCATGGGTTTCAATAATCCCGGAATCGACGCCGGTGTCGCCAACGTCCGTTCGCATCATTCTTACAACGGCATCATCGGTTTCAACATCGGGAAAAACAAAGACACGCCCAACGAAAATGCAGCGGATGATTACCTCGCTTGTTTGGAAAAAGCGTATCCCGTCGCCGATTACATCGCGGTCAATCTCTCCTCCCCCAACACCCCAGGCCTACGCGATCTGCAAGCCGCCGATTCATCGGCACGGTTGTTAGAACTCCTCAAAGTCGAGCAACAAAAACTCGCCGTCATCCACGGCAAACACGTTCCCATCCTTTTCAAAGTCGCTCCCGATCTCACCGAACCGCAGATCGCCGATCTCGCCAAAGCTTTCCTCGATGGCGGACTCGATGGCCTGATCGCGACCAACACCACCCTGGATCGCGAAAATGTCGCCGATCATAAATGGGCGAACGAAGCGGGCGGGCTTTCCGGAAAACCCGTGCTCGAAAAATCGAACCACACCCTCGCCGCCTTCGCCGCCGCCTTTTCGGGAAAAATCCCCATCATCGGTGTCGGCGGCATCGCCTCCAAAGAAGATGCCGAAACCAAATTCAAACTCGGCGCCGACCTCATTCAAATCTATACCTCCTTCATCTACCAAGGCCCAGCTCTTGTTCGTGAGCTTCTTAAAACGGAGAGCTAGGAGCGGAGAGCCTAGAGTTAAGAGTTAAGAAAAACTTCTCACTCTCCACTCTCCACTCTCCACTCTCCACTCTCCACTCTAAGCTCTCCGCTCTCCGCTATATGAAATCCACCCGCCTCCTCATCACCCTCGCGATCGCTTTTGGCATGGTTGGATACTTTGTGTGGAAAAGTTCACAAACAAAAGTCGCGCCGGTGAAACTGGTAGGTTTCCAAAAATCCGATGTTCCACCCATCATGCCGAAATCCGGCGAGCTGGACATGCGTTTCCACATGCTTTCCGCATGGCAGGCAAACCAAATTCCTAACATTTCTCAAATGAATACGCCCATGGGATCTGAAAACGGTGCGCTGGTTTACAATGCACAACCGTTTTGGGAAATGAACGATCGACGCGGCGGCCACCACACCGGAGACGATCTCAACGGGATCGGCGGCATGAACACCGACCTCGGTGATCCTGTTTTCGCCGCTGCGGATGGATTGGTCATCTACGCCGGAGAACCTTCACCGGGTTGGGGAAACATCATCATCCTCGCTCATCGCGGCCCAAATGATCAACCGCTCCAAACCATGTATGCCCACCTCGATCAATCGAAAGTTTTGTTAGGCTCCCTAGTCGCACGCGGTGAAATCATCGGCACAGTCGGCACCGCAAACGGATATTACCCCGCACACCTCCACTTCGAAATCCGCCAAAGCAACGGCGTCGAAATCGGCGGCGGATATTTGAAACGCTTCCTCAACCATCTCGATCCCACCGCCGTCATCGCCTCCATGCACGATTCCGAAGCCAAAGGCATCTCTCCCTCCCTTCTGAAATTCGCTTCAGGGATGTGAATCAGACACAAGACTGGAAGTAGCTGCATCATGGACCGCGTGACTCCAGTCGCGCTCCAGAAAGGAGCCGCGATTTTAAAATCGCGATCTCGCTAGCGACTCATCACAAACCCCGCTAACAAGAATTTCATGATTGGCAATCCGTTGATAAGTGATTTAGAAACCCTTCATGAAAAAGGCGGAAGAAATGTATCCAACCGGCTCGCCTTTGCACGTGTTACACGACCGGTCGTGTAACAGCCCCCAAACCTGACGGGTCGGTTAATAATACTGTTCGCCACAAAAAAATGACAGATAAGCCACAGGTGTTTTCTTGGAAGCGCAGGGTTGCACCATTACCAACTGAATCCGATTTCGATCCTTATAACGGATGTTTGGACTGTCAGTGTGCTTGGAAAAATTTTGGGAATTTGTCGCTCGATCAAGCCTACGCGCTGTTCATTGAACGCCCCGAGATTTATCAGGAGGATTTCATGTTCATGGGACCCGCTGCATTTTTTTACTATTTCCCGATAGTTGATCGATACATGCGCGAAGTTGCGTATGACGAGAATAGCTGCGGCACAGAGGCGGACATTTTGGGTTATGCGATCAACTACCAATTTGAAGGATTCCGGAGATCACAAATCATGCTTGTAGAGATCAATTCTTTAGCATCGTTCGTGCTAGCGAATCCGGATCGATACGCGGATGACAAGGACGAGAAACTGAAGATAATCAACACTTGGACGAAGCTCCATACAGAACTGCAAAAGGCGAACAACCCGCACATGGCGACGCCGAGGAATCCGTCTGATTGAATTCGGAGCTTCACACCGGCGCCGCCATTGCTTTAACGTTAGCCAATAAGCTAAATGAGATGTGTTACTGGCTACTTTAACAAGCGAGTCTGGAGATTGCCGACATATTAGAAGAAAATAGGTCGGCTATCTACGCTACGCTTCGATTCACGGTCCCAACTGAATCAAAAATCTCCCCTGCAACGCTCCTCTGGCCTCACGGCGATCGATTGCTCTCGAGTTAAGAGTCATTTCTCATCCCCAGTCTTAGGATTTGTGAAACCGATTATTTTGAAGGGATTATCGTCGGCGTTCACGTATCGTTCCTCTGCCATTTTTTTAAGCCAGCGCTCCTTGATCAGCGGAGCTTTTTCAATCTGAGTCCGGCCCCAGTTTTTCCACATGTCCTGCGAGTCCCAATCAGCATTGATATAAGAAACCGCGCGGATAACATCAATGTTGTCGTTGATGTGTTTGAAATACTTCTCGAACCAGCTGTTCCAGATTTTCTCGTGGTCTTGTTTGTCGAAGAAACTCTTCTTCGGGGTGGATTCAGCGATGAATACCGGTTTGCCGACTTTGCGGGCGAATGCCAGCGCTTGCGCTCCATGATTCCCCCAGTAGGAGTAGCCCACCCAGTCGACATACTCGTCACCGGGCCAATATTTTTCCCACTGCCCCGGCTTTTCCATGCCACTGGAGGCCATCACGGTGGCGAAGTTGGTAAGCTTCTTCGCCCGCAGAGCATCGACAATTCGACAAAACGCCTTTTTGAAATTTTCGGGGTCGTAACGGTTCCAAGGGCCATCGAACTCATAACCGATGCGGATGAGGAACGGGTGCTCTGGATGGTCTGCGATGAATGTCACGAACTCGGCAATGAGGTGATCGAGAGAACCGTCTGCCACTTTGTCCTCCCTGTTTCCTTCCATCGAAATCGAGATATGCATGATGCAGGGATCGAGCGCTGGTGAATCGACGTAAGCCTTCTGATTCATGGGTCCCGCAGCCCATTCGGTCTCGGTATTGAGGCCGGCGACACTGCCGTTGGCAAAGCTGCGCTTGCTTTTATTGGTCCAACCTTCGGAGAAATAGACGTAGTGGGTGATGCCAGCGGGCACGCCGACATGGTCGACGTAACCGTCTTTATATTTTGCGGTGCCGCCGACGGAGGCGTTGTCTTGGCCAATGAAAACGAGCACCTTGCCGGCAGGTGGAGCGAAGCGCGCGGTGATTTCTTTCTGGGCCTGAACGGGTGTTGCGAGCGCTGCGGTGCAGGCGAGGATAACGATTGTTAGAGATTTCATGGGGGATCTAGTAAGGGTTGAGATTTCTTGGCGAGTTGGTCGAGTTGAATACGGATCTCGTCGCAGCGGGATTTATTGAGACGGTAAAAGGAAACGATTGGAATGAGAAGGAAATGTCCGATCGCCGGGAAAAGCGTGAGAGAAAGGACGATGCCGCGTATCGCCTCGGGCGACTGGGCTTTGGCCTGCCCGTCGTAGCCGTAGGAAGTGAGGACGATGCCCACGAGCCATCCGCCGACAGCGACGCCGAGTTTGAGAAAGAAAAGCGCACCGGAAAACACGAGTCCGCTGACGCGTCGTCCGGTCTTTAATTCGCCGTATTCCACCGTGTCGGCTGCCATCGCAAAAAGAATCGGCGCACCCATTTGAACGAAGAAATTCACCAATCCGAAGAGCACGAAG
This sequence comes from Akkermansiaceae bacterium, assembly GCA_031422775.1. Classification (GTDB taxonomy): domain Bacteria; phylum Verrucomicrobiota; class Verrucomicrobiia; order Verrucomicrobiales; family Akkermansiaceae; genus Luteolibacter. Next base: position 6,950 of record JANPMK010000030.1, read on the forward strand.
ATGAGTGCGAGATTACTGGAGGGGATGAAATAGAGCGCCACCGAACCGGCGACGATGACCACCTGCACAAGGATGTAGGTCGGGACCTTGCCCATTTTACGAGTCAACGGCGAGGCGAACGCAGCTCCGATCATCTGGCAGATGGTGCCGGTGGTGAGGAATGCGGCAACTAAGTCAGCGCGTCCGGCGAACCATTTCATGTAATACACCTGCGAGGCACCGCGCAAGACAATGGGAACTAACAGGACGAGGAAGAGAATCGCGACGACGAGCCACTGGTCGTTGCGGAGCAGGCTCTTGAAATCGTGGCCGAAAGCCCCCTTCGAAGGGGTGGCTTGGACGACGCGTTCTTTTGTTAGAAAAAAACAACCGATGAAGGCCGCGATGGCAAGTAGGCCAAAGACTGCCATCGCCCATGGGTAGCCAGCTTGTTCATTGCCGCGACCGAAGAACAAAATGAGTTTGGGACCAAAGAAGGCAATCAGTACGCCCGCCGAAGTCGCGAGGAAGAAGCGGTAGGAATTTGCCGATACGCGCTCCTGAGAGTCGGAGGTGATTGCCGCACCGAGCGCGCAATACGGAATGTTGACGATGGTGTAGAGGATCATCAGCAACGAGTAGGTCACGTAGGCATAGACGATCTTGCCGGTTCCACCGAAGTTCGGCGTGGTGTAGGTGAGCACGAAAAGAATTGCGAAAGGAACCGCACCCCACAACAGCCACGGGCGGAATTTTCCCCAGCGGGTGTTCGTGTGGTCGGCCACGACGCCCATCACTGGATCGATCACGGCGTCGAGCACTCGGACGACGAGAAACATCGTGCCCATGACCGCGGGAGTAAGCCCGAAGACATCGGTGTAAAACGCCGGCAGCAGTATCAGGATAGTTTGGAAGACAACGTTCGATGCGAAGTCTCCGAGACCGTAGCCGACTTTTTCGATGGGTTTGAGGCGTTGGGAGGACATAGGTTCAATTGGTTTTTCAGGATTATTTCCAAGAAGTCAAACTCGGCAGTGCAGCCCGCACCGGATAGATCTTGGCAGGCGAGAGCGACGACGGTGCCGGTGAAGCCCCAGTGATCGCCGTGATCGTCGGAGAGAAGCGAGGCATCGAGCGCCGGACCGATGGGTAGGAAAGCAACTCCGTCCACTGACCAGGAAAATAGCAATTTCGAATCGGAAAACTCGACCCGTAGAAATATTGCCCCCTCGGGCACCGGGACAGGCATGTCCCCAAGCGGGAAACTCGATCTACCATCGTCGCAACTGTGAATCTGCAGGCAAGGGCCGAGATTTTCATCGTGGGAAAGGTAGAGATAATGAAACAGCCAAGTGTTGTAGTAAGCGGCCAAGCCTGCCATCTGCTGAAACGACTCCGATGTGAAGTGCAACCGTGTGGTGGCGGTGGCGCGGTGGCTTGTGAGCCGCCGCGCGAGCATGGCTTGCTCGAAGTTTGATTCCAGCGACTCGGCTCCGATGAGGGTGAGTTTCTCTGGCTCGCGGATAACTCGCGGAGACGACATTCGGGGTGTCATGTAGTGAGGAGAATCAAAAGGTAGTTTTGCCGAGATTGTAGGCCATGGATGCGGCGTTAGGTTGGGTTTTGGCACATTGACGTGTGGCGTGTTGCCACCTCCTGTTAGATAAAGCCAGTCATCGTCGTGCCACTCAACTTTCTGGAGTGCGGTTTCGCGTCCCAGACTGCAGAGCTGCGTATCTGGTAAAGGGCGCGCGCAGAGGTGAGCGAGATACCATTCGCCGCCGGGCGTCTCCACGAGGCTGCCGTGACCAGCCTTCTGCAAAGACAGCCCGGGATGACCCTCTGATGTTAGAATCGGATTCTCCGGGTGAATTTCGTATTCTCCGCGTAACTCGCGAGACCGGGCGAGAGTCACCGCGTGCTCATACCCCGTGCCGCCCTCGGCCGTCATGAGATAATACCAACCCCCGCGTTTGTAGAGGTGCGGGCCTTCGGTGCACCGGAGCGGACTGCCGCCGAAAATAATCTCCGGCGAACCAACAAGACACTGGGTTTCCATATCATATTCCTGCAGCGCGATGCCATGGAATGGATGTCGCCCGGGGCGGTGGTCCCATACCATGTTCAGCCAATACTTGCGGCCATCGTCCTCGTGGAAAATCGATGGATCAAAGCCCGATGAATTTACGAATACCGGATCGGACCACGGACCCTCGATCGATGGCGCAGTCACTAGGAAATTCGGTGTATCCTTGGTCGCCGCCTCGTGCTGACGAACGACTGTGTAGCAGAGATAAAATTGTCCGTCGTGATGAGACAGCGCAGGCGCCCACACACCACCCGAACTCGGCACACCACGCAAATCTAACAGCCTATTTTCACGCAGCGCATGAGTTAATAATCTCCAGTGCACCAGATCCCGCGAGTGGTGGATTGCCACTCCGGGAAACCACTCGAAAGTAGAAGTCGCGAGATAGAAATCATCGCCCACTCGGCAAATCGAGGGGTCGGGGTAAAAACCTGGTAAAATCGGATTTTGAATCATGCTGTTATCAGACGGGATCGCTGCTTAGCCGGGATAAACCACCGGAATTACCTTTTATGAAACTTAATTTGCATGACGTTTCATGACAAGCGCATGACAGATAATGACGTTTATTTTTTCTCTGGCTTGCTAACAGAGCGATTTCAATGGCAATTTAAATTATGTCTGCCGCCATACGCACTTCATCTCCGACAAAAGGTCGTGCCTCACCCCTGGCCCGGCGGCAGGTTTTGTTTTTGCCGTGCTACCGCGACGATAGGATGTTGGACGGGATTTGCCGGTTTGCAGCCGAGGCCAATTGGATTCTCGATACCCACTATTACCACACCGGTCTGCTTCCAGACTCTTGGGAGGGAGATGGCATCATCTGCATGCTTCATGCGCCCAACCGCAACCCGAAGCTCACAGCCTTCATCCGCTCTCACATCCACTGTGCGGTTGTCGATTTGTCCTGCAACGATTCCTCGGTAGAGCTGCCGAGGGTGCTTCAGGACAATAGAGGCATCGGTAAGGCGGGCGCGGAGCATCTTGCTTCACTGGGATGTCGCCATCTCGGTTTCGTCATGCAGGGAAGCAATCACTTTCACTCGGAACGTTACGAAGGCTTCAAGCAAGCCGCCAAGGAACTTAGGCTCGGACTGTCCCTACATCGGGCACCGAAGAACCTGAAAAGTGGGGCGCATGATGCTAGTTGGTTACTCCGGCGGCTACCCGTCGGAGAAATGGGGACACTCGGTATCATGATGGCGGCGGACTACCTGTCGCGGTGGGTCGTTCAGGCCTGCGAAATCGCGAATCTTTCCATCCCTAATGACATCGCCCTGCTCGGTGTCGACAACTCCAGGGAGTTTTGTGAACTCGGACCGATTCCTCTTAGCAGCATTGGCAACAATGCCTTCCAGCATGGCTACGAGGGAGCAAGTTTGCTTCACCGCCTGCTGGAGGGAGACCCGCCACCGCAGGAACCGCTTCTCATTACAAGAGGCGCGCTCCACCCGCGCCAATCCACCGATATCATTGCCGCAAAGCACCCTCACGTCGCCGCCGCCATGCGTCAAATCGCGGATCATTTCACCGATCCTGATCTAACACCCGGCATCATCGCTTCGAAGATCCCCATGTCGGACCGGCGACTGCACGACGCATTCGTCCTGCATATCGGCCGCTCGATCCATGAGGAACTTGTCGAACGGCGGGTGCAGCATGCCCTGCGGCTGATCAAAAAATCCGACCGCAAACTTTCGGACATCGCGCAGGTTTCTGGATTCAAGTCACCAGAGACGATGTCCCGCCTCTTTCAGAGGGAATTTGGGCATCCCCCATCCCATTTCCGCACTTTGATGTGAAGAGGAATAGGTAAGCATCACTGGCAGCAACCAACCCCGAAGCTCGACGTCCGAGATCGTCATGCGCTTGTCTAGAATTGTCATACGCAGTGACTTGTTATCGCGTCACAAATTCTGGTTTATAGCCACAAGTTATTTGTTCGATCACCTTCCCTATCTCAGATGCAAGAACAGTTACCCATTAAAACCCATTATGAAACTGAAGTATTTACTTTTGTCTATCTCCCTACTTGGTCTGGCTTCCTCCCAAGCCGCCGTCATCCTCTATGCCGAATACCACCTCGGTGAAGCCGGGAGCTTGGGCACGAACAAATTGCCCCAAGACAGCTCGGGCAATGCACGGCACTTTGTGGCCGAGATTGGTGGTACCACTGCGTTAACTCAAACGACTGGCGTTTCCGCACCTGGCTCGACAGTTTACTTGGATACCTCCATGGCTGGGAACCAAGGATTTTTCTTTGGTGATAACTCCCAGTTCACAGCACTTGGCACCGACAACTTTGCCTTCGGCGTCTATGCCCGCGGTGGAACCGGAGCTTCCGCCACTACGGCAGCGGGCGATGTCTTTCAGCTTGGAGCCAACGTAAATAATACCTACAAGTTGTCTCTTGAAAGTACCGGCTGGAGGGCAAGTTCGGCTAACATCAGTTACATTGGAAACACCGCCGCATACTCCACAAATACTTGGGTGCATCTTGCATTGATTCGCAACAATGGCCAAACGGGCTTTTTCGTCAATGGTGTTCAACAAGGCGGCAACTTTGCAACTGCTCCGGTCATCGGCGCACCGTATCTTTCTCAAGCACCAGGCAATGCTGCCAATGCTAACTTTGATGGCCACTTGGACGAAGCCCGGATCGTCACGTTTACATCCGGAGAATCCACCGTCAACATCATGAATGCCCTGACCAACATCCCTGAGCCGTCCTCAGCTCTGCTCTGTGGCCTCGGGATACTCACCCTCTTGCGCCGCCGCCGGAACTAAACCCTATCCAGATTGAATGAATGTATCCGCCGATCTATCCAGCGGTACGCTACTCTGATTGTAAAAACCGCATCCTGCTCAACAGACGTTCTTTGACTCGTTTCTGATTTTTAAAATTTTTCACTACGTATTTCCACGGCATTGGAAGTCCGCTGTTTTGCATTCTAAACCCACGATGCCCTTATTATGAATTATTTATCACGAGGCTATGGAGCGATTTTACTATCATCTCTGGTGCTCACGACGTCAGCGCTTTCAGCGGCGGCGATTAAAGTGAAAATTGTAGGGAACGATACCGCCCAAACTTCACACGATATCGCAACCATAGCGGTAGACCTTGACGCAATGCTTAAGGCAAGCTCCGGCTACAGTGGTTCCTCTGCAACTGCCAGTGTTTCTCCAGGACGTTCGCTTGTCGAAGCTTTCTATTCACCAAGCAACCGCTCGTGGCTTCGGGGCATCCTCAGCACTAAGTATGATTACCTCGTGATTCTGCCTGAGTTAGGGTATTATGAATATTTACCAGAAGTGACATTTGATGGAGTGCTCCAGATGAGTCGAATGGCGTTGAATGCCGGCTCCACGCCTCTGCTCCTGATGCCTCGCGGAACTACATTACCCATTGCTACTATGGGCGAAAATTCCTATCGCATTGCTAATGGATGCGGCATTGAAGTCGCGCCCGGCGGATATGCCGTGGATAGTCAATCCGGTCTCAGTTCACCTACGACCACTCGTGATACAAGACGTCAAGCTTACTTGCTGGCGGCAACGCTTTACACAAAGATAACAGGTCTCAACGCAGCCAGCAGTACCACCTATATCCCAACGGATGATGTCGGCTCAGCCCTGGATGTGTCCACCTTAGCCGGAAAAGCGGTCACTGCCGTAAATACCCATGCCACGCCGAATCACTACACAACATCCCGCCACAACTCAGGTGCGGTTCGCTACCGTACCATAACTCCACCGAATAATACAGTCCGCTATCTGTTTGGGGGAACGAGTACGGAAGGAGGTTTTCATGACAAGTTAGGCCCGATCATTACTGCTTCGGGTCACGTTAGCGCTCCCAATAAACCTACCAATGCGCAGACTTTTCCCCCTTCCACTTTTGATGCATTAAAACCTCACTTTGCTGCGAATCAAAATGAGTATCTGATCACCTATTGGAGACTGGAATTATCTTATCCATGGACTATCCAGGTCCAAGCTCGGGACGTTATTAACTATAATCAAGCAAATATAATGCCGATAGCATTTGATAAGCATGATAACACTAGAATTGCCGCGGGTTTGAGGAGTGTCGACCAAATGCTCAATTGTCTTTATGATGGATGCGAAGCGAATCTCTACACTCATAAATATTATAGCTGGAGGGTTATTCCCGTACATCTTGCATCCGCAAGGCTTGCGTTCGTTGACCCTAATATTGTTTTCTCGCACGACGACCAACACATGTCAGGTTCGCACTACAACATGATGGCGGCGATGATATACACGTCTGCCCTTGGTAAAGATCCTACTCCCCCAGCGGCGGTCCTTGCTAATGCCACTGATCTAACAGCTTTCAATCTCGGTGTGAAGACTGTCAAAGAATTAGCTTTCCTCTCAGAAACCATGGCTTTCACCCCGGAGTCGTCACTTGCTATTGTTCCGCCTGCACCGCTTGAAAAATCTCGTTGGGAAACGTTTTCACACACTTTCACTGCGACGGGTGGAACGGCACCATATACTTGGACAGAGTCGTCTTCCACAGGCTTGCCTACTGGACTGACATTATCGCCCCAAGGAGTTTTGAGCGGAGCCGTCACCAATTTGCCAAAAGCATGGCAATTAGTCATCAAAGTGACCGACAGCACCGGTGCGATGCAAAAGGTTCCATTCGCTTTGAATGTCATTAACGGAGTGGGGTGTTTGTCTACCACTCCAACGACAACATTCGCCCTCGTTATGCCACCCAATGGGCCTTTTCCTACAACCACAACGACCTACACGCTCAATAACCCCGGACTTACCGCGATCAATTGGACGGCAACCAAGTCGAATTCATGGCTGACCCTCAACCCAAGCAGCGGCACTTTAGCCGCAGGAGCGTCTGTCAACGTAATCGCATCCATCAATTCAAATGCGAACGCACTCGGCGTAGGAACTCACCCCGATACCATTGTTTTCAATAACACCACCAATGGCTTTGGCAATACGACTCGTAGTGTCAGTCTGCGTGTGAGTGCGCCGCCGATCATAAATGCCGGAGCAACTCGCAGAGTTACGTTTAATCCTTCACCTTGGACTCCGGACATACTTAATCCAGTGGCATGGTATGACGCCACGGACGTTGCGACCATTTTACAGTCAAGTGGCAATGTTTCCGAATGGAAAAGCAAAATAGGCACCAGTCACATGTTGCAAGCCACCTCTACCAAGCAACCCATTACAGGAATCAAGCAAATTAACGGACTCAACACGATCGCATTCGACGGAACAGACGATGCGCTAAAGACCGCCATCAGCCCCTTTGGCAGCTCAATCCAAAATGCTATGATCATGGGTGCTATCAATATCGGCACGATTTCAGCTTCCACCCTTTTTTCCTTAAGTGGAACAGCTGTCGATGCGACCAAACGCTGGCAAACACACGCCCCCTATAGCGATGGAAACATCTATTTCGATTGCGCGGGAGCGAGTGGTGGTAATCGATTGCAAATCGCTTCCGGTTGGAGTGCGAACCAGAATAAACTCCTCGGGTTCTATTGCTCAACAACTGACAATGTCCAACAAATCTGGGAATCCGGAAAATTAATCAAAGGAGATACGACCGGACATGTGATAACCACTGATTCAGGTATCGCGTTGGGACACAATGGAGCGGATGATTTCGACAATTGCACAATGGGCGAAATCGTCATTCTCAACGGTGTGGTAAGCAATCAGAACCGCCAAGTGCTTGAAGGTTATCTGGCTCATAAGTGGGGATTCGCAGCCACCCTGCCAACTGACCATCCCTACAAAGTCGCGCCTCCGGGTGCTGGAACCGTTCTCAATCTCAGCGGTATTACTTCCAGCGACCCCGATGCTGAAACACTCACTTACACTTGGACGGTGATCGGCGCGCCAACTGGCGTCATCATCTCAAATCCAAGTTCGCTGAATCCTTCACTGTTTTTCAGTGCGCTTGGCACCTACAATCTGCGTCTCACTGTGAGCGATGGTTATTCGCAGACGAGTGCAGATATCGTCATACATGTAGAACAAAACGCAGCTCCCATGGTGAGTGCAGGACCGAATCAAGCGGTAGCGATGACCAATTGGACGCCCGAAGCTATCACTCCGGTGGCATGGTATGACGCGACAGATGCGTCGACGATTTCTCAAAGTGGTGGTTCTGTTTCCGAATGGCGCAGTAAAGTAGGCACCAGTCACATGTTGCAAAATATCTCAAGCAAACGACCAGCAACAGGAACCAAGCAGATTAATGGACGCAATGCGATCGCATTCGATGGCACGGACGATGCGCTCAAGACCGCGACGAACCCCTTTGGTAGCGCTATCCAGAATGCCATGTTCATGGGTGTCATTAATATTGGTACAATTTCTAACTCCACACTATTTTCGCTAAGTGGAACTACTATCGATGCGGGCAAACGCTGGCAAACGCACGCCCCGTTTAGCGATGGAAACATCTATTTTGATTGTGCGGGAACGAGTGGTGCCAATCGATTGCAAATCGCTTCCGGCTGGAGTGCGAACCAAAACAAGCTAGTTGGATTCTATAACTCTGCAGCTGACAACGTTCAGCAAATCTGGGAATCTGGCAAACTAATCAAAGGAGATACGACCGGACACTTGGTAACCACTGATTCAGGCATCGCGTTGGGAAACAATGGAGCGGATGATTTCGACAATTGCACGATGGGCGAAGTCGTGATCATCAACGGAGTTGTAACCACCGAGAACCGCCAGAGACTTGAGGGCTATTTCGGCCACAAATGGGGCATGACATCCAACTTACCAACCGGTCATCCATACAAATTACTACCACCCAATTATGCCAGCATTAATCTCAACGGAAATGTCAGTGACGCCAACAACGACGCGCTTACTTCCAACTGGAGCGTGGTAAGCGGCCCTGCCGATTATGTGATTCATAACGCGAGTTCGCCCAATGCAAGATTGATCACGAATGTAGCGGGAACCTACACGATGCGTCTGACGGTAAGCGATGGTGTTTTGCAAGCTACGGACGACATCATCATTCAAGCGGGCAACCTTACGCCCTACCAAACCTGGGCAAACGGCTCCTTCACCCTACCATTAGAACTCTCCGACGCGATGGAAGATGCTGATGGAGACGGAAACGAAAATATCCTCGAATTCGCCTTCGGAACCGATCCGACTCATTCCGCAGCGGGGGTTCTCAGCTTTGTGCCTGACGGAAATATGACATCTCCCGGCTCACCTTTGCTTTCCATTTCACAAGGTCAACCCGCCACCTACAGCGCGATCTTTGCACGTCGCAAGAATCATGTAACTGCAGGTATTGCATACAGCACACAATTCAGTGCCGACATGAAAGTATGGACAGCCAGTGAAACCGGACTCGTCGTAGTGACCCATCCAAGTAGCTCCGGTGATGTAGAAGTGGTGAGCGTGCCATTCCCCTCGACGGTTCCAATCCAAGGAGGTAGCTCTGAAAACCCGAAATTCTTCCGAGTTGCGATCACGGAAAATTAATGCCTTCGCTCGCAATATACCCTTTAATAAAACACAGCTCTCCATGTTAAAACGCCGTATTTTCATTTCTCTGTTATGCCTTCTCTTGGGCATGCAAGTCATGCAAGCAAAGTTAGATACTGCATTGTCCACGCCTTCCATGAAGGTCTATCAGACAGGCGCTGCGAAACTTGTGGTTTATACCGATGTGCCGGGTCACGAGACGAAGTTTCATAACATCGATCCACGCGCTAAATCACCTATCTACGAAATCCGTGTGCGCTCGCGGGCGACGGACATGGAATGGGTGCAGTGTTTTGCCCACCATACTTACAATCGGGCCGAGGAATTACCCAAGATAAATGCCACTCACGGAAACACCAATCCAGCGGTGAGGCAAGGTTACCAACATCACACCGGCGGATGGTCGCAAGCGTATGCCAATATTGAAATGAGTGATGACTCCATTATCGAAGTGGAGATCAGTAAGATAGGTAATGCTTTGCTGGACGGAATCGAAATGATTGAAAAATCTGCAGTCCATCCATCTCACAAACTGTTTGACAAGCAGGTGCTAAACGGAAAGGTCTATTTCAAAATAAAAAAACCTTGTCAGTTAGTCATCGATCCCAATGGTCAAATGGATGATCACAACGCGGCATTCCCGGAGCATAAGCAGATCGGGCCGGTTCACTCGGTGGCATTTTTCGCGAATCCCATTTTAGAAAAGCCGCTCACCACTGGGCCCTCCATTCGATTAGTGAAAGCCGGGGACAAAATTTCCAAAGATTCCGCGGATTACGAAACCATGGTATTTAGTCCCGGCGTTCATTATATTGGGTCGCTCGAACTCAGCTCAGGGAAAAAGTATTTCATACCCGGTGACGCAATATTGTATGGAAATTTCAATTGTGGTGATGCCAAAGAAATCACGATTTATGGCTACGGAACTCTCTCCGGTTTCTACAACCCTCACTATCAATACGCGTCAACCAGCGAGGTAAAAAATCCGAGCTACCCCTCCGATGCAGATGGATCGCAAGCACTACACTTCAAAAATACCAAGAACACTACCATCTATGGAATCACGATCGTGGATCCGGCTACATTTGCTGCATTTGTCCTCGCCGGCAAGGGAGGCGTAGGCAACAGCAAGATCGTTTGGACGAAGGCGATCTCTTGGCGAACCAATGGCGACGGCTTAGGCGGCGACCTAGCGGTCGAAGATTGTTTTTTGAGAACCGGCGATGACACCACCGTTCTCAATGGCAACCGTCTGCGCTGCACATTTTGGAAAGACTCGAACGCGAGGATCGTCCGCCTCAAAAACTGGAGAGACGGGATGAACGTGAAAATGGAGGACTGCGATTTTATCTACAACCGCCTCCGCATTCAGAACGGCAGCAATGGCAAGGTTTTCATCATTAGCAATACCGGACCGAAGGATCGCGTGATTCATGTGAATGTGACCATCAAGGATGTTCGTTTCCATGATAAGTTATCTAACATGGCGATCTTTGATTTGGATTCCACAGCAGGTGAAGCGGGTGTCAGCTACACAGGTCTGACGTTTGAAAACATCTCATGTTATCTCCCAGTGAATCCGGCGATCCGAAACAAGATCATTGGAACGGAGAAGACGCCTTGGAACGACTCCCCCATCTTCAAAAACGTCACCTTCGACCACCAAGACGGCAAGCCCCCGGTGAAACTCACCCAAGAGAATTTCAAGCAGTATTTCGATTCTAACCAACACGCAAATCCCAAATTCGCGCCTTAATATGAGAACAACCATCCGGCACTGCCAATGAAAAATATACTCGCTACAATCGGGGTCGTTTTGGTGTTTGCTCAATCTGCGAGCGCTCAATCTGCCAGTAAAACTTCCGTCAGCGAAGGCTGGGTGACGGTCGCCCCGTCCGAATTTAACGGCGCGATCAACAATCCGCTCAAAGGTTTCCGCGATTACAAGAAAGATGGCTACGGACTCCTGAAGCGCACCTACATCAAGTGGAGCGACATCGAGGTCTGCGAAGGTGACACCGTGGATCGCATCATCGCCCACACACGAAAAATCACCGAAATCAAGGGCAAGCGATTCGAGGATCTGAATATCAAACTCGTGCCGCGTGTGTATCTCGACTGGGATGGATCTGCTGGAAAGCAGTACTGGCCTGCCGACATGCATACATTCGATTATGACAGTCCCGCCTTTCAACAAAGACTGGAGCGTCTGGTGGCAAAGCTTGGCGAGGCATGGGATGATGACCCGCGTATCTTTGCCGTACAGATGGGACTCATAGGCCACTTCGGCGAGCACCACAATCCAGCTCCAACCATTGAGCAACGGAAATTACTCGCGGAGGCATTTCAGAAAGCCTTCAAGAACAAGCCCGTGCTAGTTCGGCATAATGACGCTGAGTTTATGCAGGCAGGATTCGGTATCTATTACGACACCTTTGCCAACCTCACTCGCGAGCCCCCTGCTGGCCCCAAGGATCAGTTCCCCTGGCAGGCCACCAATGTGTATCGCGATATCTGGAAACTTGCCCCCATCGAAGGTGAGGTGGAATACAACTGGCAGCAGCAGCGCGAAAACTCCAAGCCCAACGAAACCTTCGGACGCAGTCCTGATGAGACGATGACAGTGCCTGCCTATCGCCATTACATGATCGATAAAATTCGCCGCTACCATGCGAGTTACCTCGGCTGGATACACAACTACAACGATTCAAACAGTGAAGTGCTAGCGGGAGCTGACGAGATTCAAAAAGCCTTTGGCTATCGCTATGTGTTAGATTCTGTCAGTTATCCATTCGAAGCAAGCCCCGGAGAAAACCTGACGGTGAAACTCACTGCGCGAAACACCGGCAGCGCTCCGTTCTATCTCGACTGGCCCGTGGCTGTCGGACTACTAGATCCCGAAACAAAGAAGCTAATTTGGTCCTCCCCTCTGGCGGGCATTGACATCCGCAAGTGGCTACCCGGCGAGGATTGGGATAGCGAGAAATTCGTTTATCGCGTCCCCGCCGCAACCTATCAGCACGAAGGTCATGGCGCACTACCAGCAGATCTAACACCCGGCAAATATATCCTCGCCCTCGCTATCTTAGATCGTCAGGGTGGCATGATGCCGAGTGTACGTTTTGCGATCGAAAACTACTTTCGCGGCGGATGGCATCCACTGGGCTTTATCGGTATTGGCCAGAATCCAGGGCAGGCGGCTCTGAATGACATGAAGTTCGATAGCCCCGCCTTCGACGACAGCCTTCATTACAAAGTGCCAGAGCGACTACTGCTGGTGAAGACCCCACCCATCCCTCAAGTGAATCCCGTGACGCCGGCGAAAGACAAAGGAGACGCTCTCGCACCTATCGTCTTGCCACGGATGGCGGACGGCAAGGGAACCGTAGCGATCTCCGGTGAGTTGAGAGCATGGCACAAGGTCACTCTCACACTCGACGGTCCCTATGCACACGAACTAGATAACGAACCAAATCCCTTCACGGATATTAATCTCACGGTAACTTTCACCCACGAGTCCGGGGCACCTATTTACAAAGTGCCCGGCTATTTTGCGACGGACGGCAACGCGAGTGAGAGCTCTGCCGAGTCAGGCACAAAATGGCGCGCCCACCTTGCACCAGATAAATCTGGCACCTGGAATTATTCCGTTTCATTCACAAAAGGCAAACACGCCGCGCTCGACGGCGGAGGAACCGTAGTAAAGCCTTTCGATGGTCTGAGCGGAAATTTCAAAATCGCCGACACGAATAAGAAAGGCCGTGATTTCCGTGCCCATGGCCGCCTACAATATATCGGCAAACATCATCTCCAGTTCGCGGGCTCTAAGCAGTTTTTTCTAAAAGTGGGAGCGGACTCTCCGGAGACCTTGTTAGCATACGCAGACTTCGATAACACACAGGCACTCAAGAAAAACGTGCCGCTTAAGACATGGAAAGCACATGTTCAAGATTTCCATAAGGGCGATCCGACATGGAAGAACGACAAAGGCCAGGGACTCATCGGCGCGCTGAATTATCTATCAGCTAAGGGAGTGAATGCTGTCAGCTTCTTGACATACAACGCAGGTGGCGACGGTAACAACATCTGGCCTTTTGTCGAACGTGACGCGAAATTGCATTACGATTGTTCAAAGCTGGATCAGTGGGGAATTGTGTTAGATCACGCCACCGCCAAGGGGCTTTATCTGCATTTCAAACTCCAGGAAAACGAAATCGACGATAACCGACGCGGCGAAAACGGCAACACCTCGGATATTCTCGAGTCACTCGATGGCGGCAAGCTCGGGCCGCAGCGCAAGTTATACTGCCGAGAGGTCATAGCCCGTTACGCTCACAACCTCGCGTTAAACTGGAACATCTGCGAAGAGAGCACTCAAAGCACTGGTGAGATCAACGACATGATCAATTACATCAACGCGAACGATCCCTATAAGCATCTGGTCGTGATCCATACGTTCCCCAACCAGCAAGATAAAGTCTATACACCCTTGCTTGGTGAAAAATCTAAGCTCACCGGAGCGTCACTGCAAAATGCGTGGAATGTAGCGCACCAGCGCACGCTCAACTGGGTGACCGCATCAGCGGTTGCAGGCAAGCCGTGGATCGTGGCAAACGATGAACAAAATGGCGCAGACACGGGTGTCCCACCTGACATCGGCTACAACGACTACAAAGGAAAGAAAAAGGACGGAAAGTCCGTGCAAACCACAGACGATATCCGCCAACTCACACTCTGGGGTAATCTAATGGCTGGCGGAGCAGGCGTGGAATACTACTTCGGCTACCAACTAGCGCAGAACGACCTTATCGCTGAAGACTGGCGCAGCCGCGAAAAATCGTGGGACTATGGCCGCATTGCACTCGATTTTTTCCGAGACAACCAGATCCCGTTTTGGGAGATGAAAAATGCGAATGCCCTGATCGGCAATACGCAGAATGATAACTCCAAGTACTGTCTCGCAAAAGCAGGCGAATGTTACCTCGTTTACTTACCTAAAGGCGGAGAAACCCAGATCGACCTTTTAGGAATCAAAGGAAAATTCAGCATCAAGTGGTTTAACCCACGCGAAGGCGGCGCATTGAAGGTCAGTGGTCGGGCTACCATTGACGGTGGCAGCAAGGCAATACTCACGTCTCCTTCTGCCGATGACTGGCTTGCAGTCATCGCGAAGGAATAACAACTCTAACTGGTGATGACATCTTCCTCATGAAACCTAAACAATTCATTCCTCAGCTTATCGCCTCACTCAACGGATGCGTCGCTGCTTTATGCTTCTTTTCTGCCGCTCCAGTTATGGCGGGCAGCCTTGGATTATCGGTGGAAGCCGCGGCGGAAGAGCAGGGTAAGTTTGCTGCCTCAGAAATCCACCGCGAAGCCCTAAAAAAAGGCATGACGATAGACAATGAAGCGAATACGTCTCGTATTTCTATCACTGTCAAAAAAGATGCCGATCAAACTGCTCAGAGTTATAAAATTCGCGTGCAGCGCAACGGCGATCAGCACCTCATCAACGTAACCGGAGCCGATGCCACAGGTGCGATGTATGGCGGCCTAGATATCGCAGAAGCGATCCGAACGGGCACGTTCGAATCGATTAAAGACGCCGACCACAAACCACATATCGCGAAGCGCGGTATCAAGTTCAATATCCCACTCGATCTGCGCACACCAAGTTACACCGACATATCTGACTCCGGCCAAGCGAACATTCCCGAGGTGTGGGAGAAAGATTTCTGGATCGAATACCTAGACGCGATGGCGCGTCATCGCTACAATGTGCTTTCACTTTGGAGCCTCCATCCTTTCCCTTCATTAGTGAAGGTTCCTGAATACTCCGATGTCGCGCTTGAAGATGTCTGGCGCACCCGCGCCAAGCTTGATGATAACTTTAGCTTTTCCGGTGTGGATTACGTCCGGCCCAATATGCTCGCCGATCATGAAGTGGTAAAGCGCATGACTATCGATCAAAAAATCGAGTTTTGGCGGTGGGTCATGCAGCAGGCAGCCGATCGTGGCATACAGGTATACATTTTCACATGGAATGTTTTCACTTTCGGAGCAGAGGGCAAGTATGGAATCACAGATGATGTCAATAATGAGGTTACCAAAAAATACTTCCGCGCCAGCGTTCGTGAGACAGTGAAAACCTATCCTCTGCTAGCTGGGATGGGTATCACAGCAGGTGAGGGCATGCCGCATAATATGAGTCCAAAAACTAAGGAAGCGTGGCTGTGGGACACTTACGGCGAGGGCGTGCGTGATGCCTTGAAGAATGAACCAAACCGCAAGTTTAATATGATCCATCGCTTTCACTGGACTTCACAGAGCGAAATTCTAGACGCATTCAAAGATTACCCGGGGACTTTTGATTTCAGCTTCAAATATTCTGTTGCGCACATGTATTCCATCACCAAGCCACCATTTATCCAGCCACTGTTAGACGGAATCAGGCCAGGAATGAGAACATGGCTCACTGTCCGCAATGACGACATTTACACCTTCCGCTTCGGTGATCCTACTTATGCCAGAGAGTATATTCTTAACATTCCTCCCGCAGACAAGATCGCCGGATTTTACATGGGTCCAGACGGATACACCTGGGGCAGGGATTTCCTAGATCGCAATCCCGGCGGAGGCAAACGCCCGCTGGTTATGGAGAAACAATGGTATTCATTCATGCTCTGGGGGCAGCTTGCATACGATCCTTCACTGCCGGATTCTCATTTCGAGAATGCTCTCGCAGCTCGCCACCCCAAGGCCTCTTCCCAGATGCTCTTCAAAGCTCTTCAAAGTGCTTCGCAAGTCATGCCGCTAACCACACGCTTTTTTTGGGGCGACATCGATCTCAAGTGGTATCCCGAGGCCTGCTTGAGCCATCCCAAGAGTAAGGGTTTTTACACAGTGCGCCACTTCATGGAGGGCGCCACCATGCCGGGTGCGAATGTGATTTGTATCCGCGACTGGAGAAAGAATCTAACCGAAGACAAATCCAAGGAGCAAACCACACCTCTCGAAATCGCTGCTGCACTCGACCGTGCCGCAGCGGAGACATTCACTTCGCTCGGCGCACTACGCAGCTCGGCGGAAAACGATTCCGAACTTCGAAAAATCATCACTGATTGCGAAGCCCTAGTCTGGCTTGGTCACTACTATGCAGCCAAGATCCGAGGCGCTTGTAAGCTCGCCATTTTTGATATGAACGGTGACAACTTAGAACATGAGGCCGCGCTCCGCCATCTAGGTGACGCCCTCGCTCACTGGAAGCAATACGCAGCTGTGCGCGACGCCCACTATTTCCCAGCACTCTACAACCGTGTCGGTTATGTGAATGTGACAGAATTGACAAAAAAAGTCGCCGAGGACATCGAGATTGCACGAAACTGGAAACAAGGAACTTTAAAAGATGATGGCAAACGGAGCTCTTCCGAGAAAGGATTTAAGGAATGATGCCGCTGATGATCTCTATTTCATTTCAACCCAAAAAAAATCAGCTAGATTGTAGTTCATAAACCCATATGAAAATCTTCTATTTACGAAAATTTAGTAGCTTATACAAAAGCGGATTCGCCCTAGTAGCTACCCTTTGCCTGATGGTTTTAATTGTGATTATCGCATTCGGATTACTCACGCTATCTTCCATATCGCTGCGATCTTCATCTTCTGACTCAGAGCTTTCGAGAGCGAGGTGCAACGCGCGGTTCGCGTTGCAAATTGCTCTTGGAGAGCTTCAAAAGAACGCTGGACCCGATACGAGAGTCACCGCCAATGCGGAGGTTCTTAATAAAACTCTCGATCAGAATTTTCCACCTGTACTTGGCGTCTGGGAGAGCTGGCAGGGAGCCAATCATGAATCTAGTGGTAATTTCTCCGGGCGGCCACTTTCCCCCGGTAATTATGATTACGAAAAAAAAGCCAGATTCCTTGCTTGGTTGACTTCCAATCCCGGAACGCCAGACACACCACCCAGCACATCAAAAACTACAGACACTGTCGCTCTTGTTGGTCCAGGCACTGTGGGGTCAGGCGCAGACCGGGAAAAACTGCAAGTCCACCTGACACCAACATTCGTCAATAACAACGATGTTAAAGATGGATATGCTTGGTGGATCTGCGGTGAAAACCAAAAGGCTAGGATCTCCGAACCCTATGAGCCAGAGCAAAACACCCCCGCCGGATGGGCGACTCAGATGAAAGGACATTCGGTTGCAGATCCTAAACCATTCCGTATGGAGGCCATCATCGCGAATCCCGCTCTTGTGGACAAAGTGATCACTCGCGACCAGAGCGATCTGATTGCCACAGCCAGCACGATGAAGGTATCGCGTGAGTTTTTTCATGATTTCTCCGCGAATTCATCAGGGCTGCTTACCAATACCGCCACCGGCGGATGGCGCAAAGATCTCTCCCTACTTACCGAAAACTGGAGCCGCCAACCGAAAACCGGCCTTCCATTTTTTCGCGTGAAACCCGGCGAAGATCTTTTATACAACATGCCGATCAGGACGGGCGATAATTTACCAGTCCGTGCCATGATTTATCCATGGTCCACTTACCGCAACATCGGCTTCAATGTCGGTGCCATCTTCGAGGTGGGAGCGGTCAGAAGCTGGGAATGCCTAGCCAACTTCGCCACCACTTACAAATCCATGAAGAACGATGGTGCCTTGCACGATCTCCAATACTCGACCACTGGACCTTATGTTAATACTTACGATTATCACCACAAACCACGCATCCTTCCGCTGTTGGCACGGACTCAGTGGGTCTTCTCGCATTGGGCAGCGGATCCACCGGCAGGCTCGCCGACCGGGACGCTGGAAGCGCGTTTGCTGGTGACCCCCGTGTTCACCATTTGGAATCCCTACAATGTTGAACTCACTTATACCTGCAACCCTGCACCCAACGAACAACAATTCCTGACGTTCTGGCTGCGGGGTACCTTACCCAACGCCTTTCGCTACACCGTCGGAGGAACTGCCAACAACAAATACAATAGTTTACTAAGAAGTCAGAACTACAATAGTCCCCACCTGATGCAGTCCTTCCCGGATTCCCGTCTTGCTGGAGCAGCAGGCTGGAGGGGAACACTGGCTTACAGTATCAGAAGCAGCTTTACCCTTAAACCTGGTCAAACCCTTTTGTTCAGCCCGGTCGGTAATCCTGCCAGGCCCGTCACCGATGTGGAATTGCGGCCCGGCTATCGGCCGACTGGCGGTCACTATTTCACCCTGCTCGACGACAACGGCACGAGGATCATCGCACCCTCATCCGCCACCATGAGGGCGGATGCAAGGTTCGATGCCGAGATGGCGACAGGCGGCGTGGGGATTTATATGGACATGATCACGAAGCCGAGCTGGATAGACCAAAATAACAATTGGAAAGCTCGCATTCTAGCCCACCGAATGAACACCCAGAGATCAGTAGCATCGACCTTGTATCCTCCGCTTGCTAATCTAAGTTCCACCTCATTGGCCGAGGCCAAGCTTC
The DNA here is from genome assembly GCA_031422775.1 of Akkermansiaceae bacterium. Taxonomy (GTDB): domain Bacteria; phylum Verrucomicrobiota; class Verrucomicrobiia; order Verrucomicrobiales; family Akkermansiaceae; genus Luteolibacter. The sequence continues at coordinate 26,034 of JANPMK010000030.1, forward strand.
AGCCGCAACCGTTTCTGACCAGCATTTGTGGCCCTCGCACTGGCAGTAACTCCCACCTTGCGAGCAAGGGACTCATACAAACGAGCCCGATGGGCAGTTACTCGGAAATGGCTAAATCTATCGGGCACCCTGCAGGTTTAAAATATCCTGGAGCTGACCATCCAGTTAACTCTCTATCTGATTACAGTTTCAAGGCGCTTGCCACTGGAGACAGTTTCACGCCTAACTCGGGACCGAATAATTGCAGTTACATCGTCACCGGATTCAATGCCGCCGAAGGCTTGTCGCGCTGCATTCTTGCCGAGCTTCCGACGCGTCCATTACAATCCCTAACAGAACTTACAAATTGGGATGCACGCCATGATAATCCGGCACCGCCATTTTCCTTCAATATCATTGGCAATAGCGATGCATCTCCGTTATTCCCAAAACACGCTGTTTGGAACACAGCAACCGCGCCTGTTGGACAACTAAGTCTCCAGCATGATGATTCCTACTGCACAAATCACCTCCTTTTTGACGATTGGTTTTTCTCATCCTTGGCCCCAAGTGCCGCAGGTCTAGGCGCACCCGGACCGCTGGATACCTTGAAGAAAACCTACACGGATTTCATCAATGGAACTGCCCCTCTAGCTAACCGCGCCTATAAAGCCATCACGCCGGATACCTCGTCAGCCGCCGATATCGACACGCTATTCTCCAAACACATCGATCAGGTAGATTCATGGAAAACTATCGCCTCGCGGCTTGAGGTGGAGGGAATGTTTAATGTCAATTCCACTTCCGTGAAGGCTTGGAGAGCTTTGCTTGGACATGCTCGTGGACAGAGAGTCCCGTATTACGATGCCGCTGCCACTCCTGTTCTTTCCTCAACGAAGGATTACGCGTTCACCCGCTTCTCTATCTCCGGCGATGTCGAGGCCTCATCTCCAACGGCAATCTCAGGGACTTTTCCGGGTGCTGCGGAATTTTCCGGATACCGCACACTCGATGATGCTTTCCTGAACCTCTTGGCAGAGGAAATCGTCAATCAGGTCCGCCGACGCGGTCCATTTCTGTCGTTGGCTGAGTTCGTAAACCGACAACTCTCAAGCGACGAGACTTTGGCTATAGGTGGCGCCATACAAGTGGCTCTCGATAGCGTCGCAAAAAATAGCAGCGCCACAAATATCTACGCAGGTCTGCAAAGCCCGGGAACCGCGGCCACCGCAACTCCGCCTTCAGTTGCAATTGCCGGCTACAACTTCCCCAACGCCGCTATCGGCTACAATGCTTATGGCCTGCCCGGCTGGACCCGACAGGCCGATGTATTGCGCCCGCTGGCGCCCGTGCTATCCGCAAGAGATGATACATTCACAATTCGAGCATACGGAGATGCCCGTGACGCCAAGGGAACCATTAAAGTAAGGGCGACTTGTGAAGCTGTCGTGCGCCGGACTCGTGACTATGTGGATCCAGTGGATGATGCGGATATCACCACTCTGCCGACAAGTTCAATTAACCAAACATTAGGGCGGCATTTTGAAATTATTTCCTTCCGTTGGTTGAATGCTAATGAGATCTAATCACAAGCGATAAACATCCCCACCACCATCTATCTCCATGCGTATCTTTATCCTCATCTGCTGCCTACTGCCTTTGACCGCTACAGCCGAGAAGGTTGCAAAACGCACCTGTCGTATTCTTTTCCTCGAGGCCCCTCAATCAGCCCCGCAGAAACTTTTTCTCTTCGACGGAACGACATACCAAGAGGTCGAATTACCGCGTATGAATTTCTCCCAAGTGTATGAAATCGCCGGAGGAAACACCCGTGTTCGTATGCTTCCCGCGCCAGTTCTCAATCCGGAGGAGATACCCACTGATGCTCCTCAGGCGGTTATAACTGAAACCACTGAAGATTGTTATTTAATCCTGACTAGCGACCCCACCAACAAGGTGGCTCCGGTACGTATTCAGGCGGTCAATGCAGGAACGGATCACTTTAAAAATGGCCAAATGCTTTGGTTCAACTTAACCACCAACGATATCGGCGGGCTTATCGGAACCGAATCTTTGCGCATGACCCCCAATTCACGAAAGATCCTGAATGCTCCCGCCCCTTCCGCCACATCATACCATGTAAAAATCGGCTATGTCATCCCCGATGAAAAGGTGCTGAGACCGATCTGTGAAACTCAGTGGCAACACAATCCAGCCACGCGAATGGTGCTATTCGTCTTCAACGAGGGCGACGAAAAAGTGCCGCGAGTGATGGGCTTTTCCGATTTCCGTTTATCCGAACCTGAGAAAACAACTGAGCCATGACTCCATGTATTTCTTACGGATTCAACATACACCGCCAATTGTATAATCTGTTTTGTGCTTACCTCCCCTCTTACAATCAATAAAATTTATATATGCAATTATTTGGAACAGATGGCATTCGGGGCCGAGCGAACGAGTTTCCGATTACGCCCGAGGTGGCGATGAAAGTGGGACAAGCAGTGGCACAGGTATTGCGCTCTTCGGGACCTAACCGCAATCGCGTGGTGATTGGCAAGGATACGCGGATTTCGGGATACATGTTAGAAACGGCGCTGACGGCAGGTTTAGTTTCGTCAGGGATGGACGTGTATTTACCAGGTCCGTTGCCTACGCCGGCGATCGCCCATCTCACGAAGTCGATGGGATGCGCGGCTGGCATCATGCTTACCGCATCACACAATCCCTTCGAAGACAACGGCCTGAAAATTTTCGGACCAGATGGTTTCAAATTATCAGACGAATTAGAAACTGTGATTGAACGCCACATTCTGGGACAGGAGCCAACGCCCGCTCCAATCGCGCCTCAGCATATCGGCAAGGCACACCGGATTGATGATGCGCGCGGACGTTATATTGAGTTTGCCAAACATACAGCGGACAACATCAGCCTGCACGGTTTTAAGATTGTAGTGGACTGCGGCCATGGCGCGGCGTGGTCGATTGCGCCTTTGATTTTTAGGGAACTGGGTGCAGAAGTAATCAAGACTGGGTGCGATCCGAACGGTTTGAACATCAATGCTGGATGCGGCGCCATACATCCAGAGCATGCAGGTGAGTTGGTGCGTCAGCATGGGGCTGACATAGGGATTTCCTTTGATGGAGATGCCGACCGAGTGATTTTCACAGATGCGGATGGTATTCCGGTTTCAGGAGATAGAATTCTAGCCTTGTGTGCGCTAGCCTTGCAGCAACAGGGGCGACTGCGCGGAGAAACGATTGCTGTCACGGTGATGAGCAACCTAGGCCTGCACGAAGCGATGCGTAAAAGCGGCATCCGAGTGATTACTACAGGGGTTGGGGATCGTCACGTCATCGAGGCTCTTCGCGAGCAGAACTATTCGTTCGGCGGCGAAAACTCGGGACATTTAATTTTTGCAGATCATGCCACGACAGGCGACGGAATTCTCTCGGCACTGCAGGTGTTAGGCATGATGAAGCGTAGCAACGCCACGCTCGCCCAACTATCCCTATGTATGAATGAGTTTCCTCAAAAACTAGTGAACTTACCGGTATCCGCCAAGCCACCCATTGAAAGTCTTCACGGCCTGCAAGCTGTAATGGCCGAGGCGGATGTGGCGTTTGGCGTGGAGGGTCGGCATCTGATCCGCTACTCAGGCACCGAGAATAAAATAAGGATTCTTGTCGAACACCGTGAGCAAGATGCTGTGGATCACTGGATCGAGCGATTTTCTAGAGCGATCACTGAAGAACTGGGATAACTCATTTAAAGTATTTTGTCTAACATGCCCGTCCTACTCACACGATCGATTCCGGATTTTCCTATCGGAAACATTTCACTACGCAATCACCATGCCATACTTCCTGCCGGATGGACGGCAACAGCTCACGCATGGATTGCACTAAGTGATCTAGTAGGAATAGAAGAACAATCCGTTTTGTTAGATAGTGATGGAGAATTTCTAGCGCAGCGTGGCAACAAAGTAGGCGATAGCTTGCGAGTGGTGGCAAAAGATTCATTTTTAATTCGGCATAGTTGGGATCTGCTGCGGGCGAATGAGCAATATGTGGGCAGCTTACTGGAATCCGAGGTTCTAGGAGAAATACATCCGCTGGCCGTAATCGAAGGCGTAGTAAGGATCGGCGAGGGCACGAGAGTCCTGCCGGGTGTTGTGATTGAAGGGAATGTGGTGATCGGTAAGAACTGCAAGATTGGCCCTAACTGCTATCTGCGCGGCTACACTTCCATTGGCGATTATTGTCATGTAGGCAATGCCGTAGAGATCAAAAACTCGATCCTACTCTCTAAGACCAATGTTGGTCACTTATCCTACGTGGGAGATTCCATTCTCGGGGAGCGCGTGAACTTCGGCGCGGGCACCGTGACTTCCAATTTGCGGCATGATGGCAAGAACCACCGCACGCTGGTTGAAGGCAGACTAGTGGATACTGAGCGACGGAAATTTGGAACAATCATCGGTGATGATGTGCACACCGGTATTCAAACAGCGATTTATCCGGGCAGGAAACTATTTCCCGGCACATCCACGCGGCCAGGTGCCGTGGTGAAAAATGATCTAACAAAAGAATTATAATATTATGTGTGGCATTGTAGGATACGTCGGCGCGGCCTCCGCGACATCAGTTTTGATCAGCGGCTTACGGCGGCTTGAGTATCGCGGTTATGATTCAGCAGGCTTGGCCGTATTAGAAAACGGCGGCATCGTAGTAGGTAGAGCTGTTGGTAAAGTTTCAGCACTACAGGAGAAAATCCGCAATGAGTGGTCAGAACAAAGGATCGCCAGCGCTTCGGTAGGCATCGCTCATACGCGATGGGCAACCCATGGACCGCCGACAGAGAACAATGCTCATCCGCATCTGGATCAAAACGGCCATGTAGCACTGGTGCACAATGGAATCATCGAAAACTATCGCTCGCTGCGTCAGCGCCTCGAAGCAAAGGGGCACCTATTTCTATCCGACACTGATACCGAGGTGCTCGCGCATTTGATCGGTGAAACTTGGCAGGACGATCTGTTCCAAGCGGTATGCGACGCCCTGCATCAGGTGCAGGGCACGTTCGGGATCGCTGTGATCTCGGCGAGGGAGCCAGGTAAGATCGTAACAGCTCGCAGGGGTAGCCCGATTGTGATTGGAGTGGGCGACGGAGAAACAATCATCGCTTCGGACGCAGCCGCAATCATTTCGCACACGCGGCAGGTAATATATTTGGAGGACAACGACATCGCTGTGGTAACGCCAGAGCATGTTGAGATCCGCGATTTAAACCGTGTGCCAGTGGTACGCGGCGTGTCAGAACTTGGTTTCGAGGCGGATTCGGCGGAAAAGGGAGGGTTCGAGCATTTCATGCTCAAAGAGATTCACGAGCAGCCGGATTCCTTGCGCAATGCAATCCGTGGTCGATTGGATTTTCAATTGGGATCTTCGGTTTTGTCAGGTATGGGAACGTCTCCGCGTGATCTTGCCGAGATCCGTCGGGTTGTTCTGTTAGGATGTGGAACTTCTCTTCACGCAGGTTTGGTGGGCGAGTATGCGGTCGAGGATTTAGCTGGTATCCATGCCGAGGTGCAGCAGGCGGCGGAGTTCCGATATCGGAACCCATTGATCGAGCGCGAGGACCTTGTAATAGCGATTTCACAATCCGGCGAGACAGCGGATACGTTGGCAGCTGTGCGAGAGGCGAATCAGAAAGGCGCGTTTGTTATGGGACTGTGCAACGTGGTGGGATCAACCATCGCTCGTGAAACCGGGCGCGGTGTCTATTTGCATGCAGGTCCTGAGATTTCCGTAGCCTCGACCAAGGCGTTCACGTGTCAGGTGGCGGTGTTATTGATGATCGCGCTCAAGCTTGGACGCGGGCGGAGATTTTCTCGAGAAGAAGGTATTCAATTCGCACGCGAGATTGAAGCCATCCCCTCTCTGGTTGAGCGAACGATTGCGCAAAGCGATCGGATCGCGGCAATCGCAGAATCGTATGCCGGACATGAGCATGCGTTTTTCATCGGCCGTGGACCACAGTATCCTGTGGCTCTGGAGGGAGCTCTCAAGCTCAAGGAAATTTCATATATCCACGCCGAGGGATATCATGCAGCAGAACTGAAGCACGGACCGATCGCCTTGTTGGTAAAAGGCACGCCGGTAGTGGCGCTCTGTAACGATACACCGGGTAAGGAAAAGACTCTGGGAAATGTAGAGGAATGTCGTGCCCGTGGCGCACGAATCTTGGGCATTGTCACCGAAGGAGACAAGGAGGCCATGGCCGTTATGGATGACTTTATTGAAGTGCCGCGATGCCATCCGTTGGTCGCGACGATCCCGAGCGCGGTGGCCTTGCAGCTTTTTGCGTATCATGTGGCTCGCATTCGCGGCTGTGAAATCGACCAACCTCGCAATTTGGCAAAATCTGTCACTGTAGAGTAGATAAGGCCCGCAGGTATTTCACGGAACAGGCTGCGATGATTTTCGCTCCTTATCCTCTCGGAAATCTAGGAAAACAGATACACGCGGGACTGGGCTATCCACTTTAGGGAAGATGAATGCGATGGCACGGCTTTGGGAATTGTGAGCCCATCTGGTCTCGCAAATAGGATAAGCCTCCTCCTTGTCTGAAATGCGGTAGGTCAAACTAACGGGATAGTCGGCACTTCCACTGACGGGCGAACCCATGATCACTTGTGATTGTGACTCGACGATTAGCGTTTCTGTTCCAAGCTTCCCCTCCACCTTTAGATCAGTTAGATTCACCCAAAGCATCTGACCAAGACTTAGATCCACGACTCCTGCTTGGATGACTATGATTTTCACCGGAACAACTTTGTTCTCGGGATCGTGTCTAACAAGAAGATAAAAATCGACGGCACCTTCTGGAACAGTGGCCGTCGGAGCGCCGGCCGGTATTTCCTTCGGATCATCAAGCGGGGAAGAAAGCATCGTCAGCTCCAAGTTACCTGGCGGCAGTTCGTAGATCGGCGAGAGGTTCCACGACGGCAGATCCACCTCGCGGGATGTAACTCCGTCGAAAAGATGGAGAGTCTTCGGCATCGAGACTGGCCGATCAAGAAACAGAACTCGGCAAGTGTGCTTCTTATCACTCTCTCCGTAACTTAAGCATCCTAACAAAGGGAAAAGTAGGATGGTCAAAATGACTTGTTTCATAGCAGGTGTGTGAGTTACTTCTTCGAACCTAAGTTGAAGAAGAATGGCTTTTTTGTCCAGCCACTTGTGGGCTTGTAAGGTGCGAAATAGGCAAATAGTCGGTCTTAATGCTCTCTGATAATGTGACGTTCAGAACTAAGACAATATTGCTGTCTTGTAAGCAGCGGGAGACACCGAATAGTCCATGTCCTATCACTTCGCGCGTATAGGCTGAGCTACGATTGGCGGCCCCAGCCCACTCAAAAATCTGCCTTGCAACGTTCCTCTGGCTTCACGGCGTTTCCGGTTTCGTTCACGGGGTGAGTGAACAGATATTTCCAAACATCCTCGTAGAGAAACTTGCCGTCTTTGTCTTTCGGTGAGCTTCCATTTCCTGGCGTGCTGACACCGTGGGCGCGCTTGGGGTCGTTTCCTACATCTGCGTTGGAGATGAGGCGACGGGTGTTGCCATAAGGCGGTTTGGCTTCATCGACATTCACGATGGGGCCGTATTTTAGTAAATCCAACATCAGCCATGAGCGGCAGTAGTGATGATTTTTCCAACCATCGTCGAGGGTGTGGGTGAATCCGAAAAATCGCTCGGGCGGTGTGGCGGAGCGGAGGCTCTGCCATTTTTCTGTTTGGTCGCGCGGACCGGATAACATCACCACGCGTGCGACTTTGATTTCCTTCGCTAACCGCGCCGCTGTAGTTGAACCGTGCGATGCGCCGCAGAGGATTACTTTCTCCCAATCCAATCCCTTGCCATCACGTGATAGAAACTGCTTCCAGTTTCCCTCGGGATGTTTTGCATCGAGGTATTTCACAAACTGATACGACCGCTCCATCAAGCCATCGGGTTTGGGGATATCGATGAGTTTGGTATGATCCTCACCGGTCGCCGCTTCGAGGCGGATGCCGGAAAAATGATCGGAATCGCCCTCTTTGCGGACCTTGTCCATTTTCGCAAACCACTCACGCGGGTAAGTGACTTGGATCGCGTGATGGCCATAGGAATTCACAACATCGAAAAGCGGTTGTTTCGGCTCCATCAACCAAATGACCAGATAGCCGCTGGGCTTCACGCGGGTATCGACCGAAGCGAGCTGGGTATCGGCTGGCTTGCCTTTGCGGTTAAAAACATAGTCGATCTCCGGATGCTCTTTGGCGCGAGAATCGATCTCCGATGCGCGCGCGGTCAAAATGAATTTTTTCCCTTCGGCAAGCAGAGGCGTGCAAAGAGCGAGGAGAAGAAGGAGGGGTTTCATGGTGAGTCTTATTGATCTTATAAGTTTATAATTTGTCTGGAAAATCTTGTAGCCAATTAAGCCAAAAGCAATTCTTGGCAGAAATTATTGTTCCAGTCGTATTCTCTTTGATATATGGAGTTGATAACGTGTGCGGAAATTCTCCGAAGCGAAACAGTTGCATTACCTCTTCCAAAAGTATGACCCCACAACGATCCTCCCCCAGCATCAATGCCGCAGATGGAAAATCCTATTTCTCCAACTGCCATTCCCTTCTCGCTATTCTCGCAATCGTGTTCCTTTGGCTGCTGCCATTCCGCATGATTCATGCCACAGACTACTGCCACTTGGGACTCGGCGAAATGGTCGAAGCCGCAGACTTGATCATTATCGCCGAGCTGAAACCTTCTCAAGATAAACTCAATGCCAGAGTGGAAACGATTCTCAAAGGCAAACTGCCTGAAGGATTTGAGTTTTCAGGTAGCCTCGCCATCGATCCAGCAGATGGAAAAGTTTCAGAATTTTCCTATTTCGGTAGTGATACGAGAGTAAAACTCACCGATTTGATTCCATCCAACCGTCGGATTTTCTTTCTTCGTAAAGATCGAGATGATCACTTTAGAACATTTCATCCGGCCTGCATTCTAAATGAGGCTGAAAAGCAACGGGTGTCGGAGGTTATTGCAATGACCATGGATCTCGCGCCTTTTGTTAGGGAAATGAAATACGCGGGAGACTTGGATCTGATATTTCTGCTCGGTGAGAGGTTTTTCGCTTTACGTGTGATTGCTCCTGCCATTCCCGAATTGGAGCATTACATGGCAAAACATCGCGAAATCCCCGATGAAGTGCCATGGCAACGCACTCGCTTGACCATGCAGTTCACCTATGAGGAATCCCGCCAGCCGATGCTCCAAATGGAGCCTCTCGTGGCTCAAGGTGTATTGGCCGATTTCATTCGCAAGATGGCTGCTTTCGGAGTTGTCGAGAGATTGCAAAAGACATCGAAAACGAAACTACCACCTACATTCTCCGTTATTGTGGATACCTATGGACCGGGAAAAGTGGGGGAGCTTTCCTTCCAAGACGCCGCTACTTTCCTGCATAAGCAACTCGAGTCAAAAGATGTGGGTGTTGTAACGGCAGCCTTCGGCGCATTGGCTAAAATGATGGATCCGGAAGCCATTCAAATCGCCAACAGCATGATTACATATCCAGATAAAAAAGTGAAGGCACAAGCTGCAATGATCCTCGGATACGCAAGGGACTCTAGCTCAATCGACTCGATCAGATCGGCAGTTGAATTTCTCCCTCCGTATGTTTCGCGTGAATTACCGACGCACGATCGGGATATGGATAATTTAATCTATGCCCTTGGACAGGCTACACGCAAACACAACGATCCGAAAGTAGTGCCTGTCTTGAAGCAACTCATGTACAAGGGATATGCGGGGCATTCGTTCGCAAGGACCTTGGCTCGACTGGGAGATGAGAGCGCATTCGAACCAATATTCTATCATATTCGAAATCCTTATGTAGAGCACTATCCTGAAAACTTAGTCACACTTATTAAGCGCTCGAACTTGCCTACTGAGCCTTGGATGAGCGAAGGCTTCTCCTCAAATGACACCGCAGGAAAAAAACGGCATGCGGAGCAATGGATCGCATGGTGGGATACTCACAAGGCAGCTTTCCGAGTTGTTCGGACTTGGGAAGAAGTAAGCAGACTAGAAAATTAGTCTGGGATCTTTTAATTTATAGTCATCAATCTTCCGGCGCGGCATTCACCACTTCTTGATACTACTGTCCTTTTTAACAAAGATAAGGACGAGATGTTGATGAGGCGGATGAAAATTCAGGCATCTCAAAAATCCGTTCCCTTGTCGCCAAGATCCAGCTCCTTGATCCAGATGTTCCGATACCGGACATCATGCCCCTCGCATTGGAGTTTGATTCCACCGGGCACATCGGTGATCCCTTTGCCGCCATCGTTTCCTCCGTCGATACCAGAATTCGCACCGCCCCACACTTGGTTAATGGTGACATCCTGATGCACTTTTTCACCGTTGAAATACACCGTGACTTTCGCCCGCTCCGTTAACTTACCTTCGCTGAAACGTGCCGCACGAAACACGATATCATAAGAATTCCACTGCCCGATTCCTTTATACAAATGATACGGCGATTCCGTCTCGTTGATGACCGCTGCCATCCCGTGCTTGGTCTTGTCGCCATCCTTGATTTGGATTTCATAGCGGTTCTGCAAATAAACCCCGCTGTTTCCGCCCTTGTTGTTGACCAGAAATTCCACATGCAAACGGAAATCGCGATACTCCTTCTTCGTCACAATATCCGCCGATCCGAACTTGCCTCCCGCTGCCGCAGGATCATCCGTTTGCATGGCGGTCCCCTTGTCCACCGTATCCTCGACAATCTTCCACTTGATCGGCATCGCGGATGCGAAACGCGGCCCCTCCCAATATTTCCATTTCGCATCCAACATCTCTCGGGTTCCATCAAAAATCACCTCTGCCCCCTCAACCGGCTTTACACCCAAACCCACCTCGGCCGCCTTCACGGAAACCAAAGACATCAAAAACAAAGCAAATATTTTCATCGCAGCACGCTACGTAAATAATGCGCAATGTGTTTCACCAAAAGAAGCGGAAAGGACCCGCGATTTCAAAATCGCGACCTCGTAAGCGCAATAGCTTGGGAGACCGCAGCCGTTGTATCAGTCATCCGACTTAACTGGCCCCATCTTAATCAATCGCTCGATATGGGGAACAAGAGCATCTGCCATGACTTCATAGCCTGCTGGCGTGAGGTGCGTGCCGTCGGTGAATAAATCGGGTTTGATCGTGCCTTCTGCGTTGAGAAAGCGATCCTCGAGATTCATAAAGACGACTTCATCTTTTGGATACTGGTAACTGGCGAGAATGCGGTTCGTCTCGCGGCACTTCTCCCACTTGGTCTGATCCTTCACCGGTAAAATACCAAGCACGATCACACGCGTCTTCGGCAGCTTTTGGCGAAACGCTTGCGCCACTGCACGCACACCGTCCGCAACTTCACCAGGTGGCGTATCGATTCCAAGATCCCACTTCTCTTTTCCACCATCGCTCTGCTTGACTACGTAATTGTTCGTGCCGCACAGCAAGACGGCAACACGTGGTGCCTGGCCTTCCGCAAAGTTGAGATTACCCTTCGTCGCTCGATAAAGCATCACCGGTGTGATGTCTCCGGAATTGCCCATGTTGATCGGCTTGTATTTCGAAAACTGCTTTTCCCAAACCGCTTTGCCTTCGGCCTTCCCTATCGACCAAGCAAGTGTGATGGAGTCGCCAAAGAAAACAACCTGTGAACCGTCCGCCTTGGAGACCTCCTTGTTGACTCGCTCAAATTCACTTTTCCAATAAGCATCCTGAATCTGCTCTGGTGCCTTGGTGCTGGAAGATGGCGGTATCGGATCCAAAAATTTCGGAGCCGTCTCTTGCGAACGCACGCTCAACGATGTGAAGGAAAACACCAGCGAGAGCACTGCGAGAAATGAGAGGTCGATTCGAAGATTCATAGGTGTTTTCACTTGTTGAGGGTTGGTCTGATATTTTACCTATCCTTTACACAACATCTTTCGGAATCGGGCAACATGGAGTTGTTATGAAAACCAAACCACTCATCCGATCCATCGCGCTGCTCACCAGCTTTGCCCTCCCCACTTCGCTTCAAGCTCTTGAAGTCCATGAATGGGGGACTTTCACCGTCCTCGTCTCTTCATCAGGGCAAAAGGTTAGCTGGTATCAACCCTACTCCGATATCGCCAAGCTCCCACCCTTCGTTCAGGGAGATATCATGCAAATGAAAAGCAACATCCGCGCCGCCAGTTTGCGCATGGAAACGCCGGTCATTTATTTTTATCCTGAGCAGGAAACACCCATTTCTGTTAGGGTGGGATTTTCAGATGGGATGATCACCGAGCGATTTCCCGCTTCTACGAACGAACCATTTTCTCCGCTAGGAACCATGACAATCAGTTCGTTCCCGCAAAGCGAGCTTCTTACCTGTGTCGCGATACCACCGTCCAGCGAGCGAATTTTCGACCAGCGCCTAAAAGAATTTACGACCATACGCCAACCCACCGTCACCCGCTGGACTGGAAAACTTCTTCCACCCGATCACGCCGATGCAAAACTCATTCCCGCCGTGAATCCTGCCAAAGGTGGAGAAAATTACGCCGCCGCTCGCAATGTCCCGGACGCATGGATCTTTCGCTCTGATACGCGAGGCTTTTACCCCAATATCGAACCCGTTGAAAAATTCATTTTCTATCGCGGTGCAGGTGAAGCGCATATTCCGTATCGGGTCTCGATGTCGGATGACCAGTCCGTGACGTTTGATAACTACAGCCAGTCGGCCAACACGTTCCAGGTCGCCCTGCGCGTGAAAGACGGTAAAGCTTCATGGAAACAACTGCCAAACACCGAGGGCCCCTCAAAAGATGCCAATCGCTCTGCCAGCATCACCTTTCCCGAGGAAACCATTTCTCTCAAACAAGCCGATAAAGAGCTACGGGCCCTTTTTCTAACAGAACTCACCAGCCACGGTCTCACCAAAGACGAAGCACAGGCGATGATCGATACATGGAACCACACTTGGTTCGCGGAACCCGGTCAGCGGGTTTTCACCATCGTTGATCGCACATGGGTGGACAGTGTTCTTCCGCTCGGCATCACCCCGGAACCGAAAAAAATCGAACGGGTATTCGTCGCCCGCTACGAAATCCTCTCGCCCTCTGCTGAAAAACAACTCGAACAGATGCTAACGCAACCCGGCACACCTGAGAGTTCGTTGAAACAACTTGCCGCACTCGAACTCGGACGTTTCCAGAATGGTGCGGTCGAGCTTGTCGCAGATAAAATCAAACAGGAACATATTTTCCGTGTCCACAATCTCGTGCAGACGGCTGCAGTTGGAAAATAATGAAACGAAAAAACCGCTCCCAGCACAGATGACTGAGAGCGGTTGGAAGGTGTTAGAGTTGTTTACGCCGCGAAGTTTTTCGCGACTTCGTCCCAGTTCACGATATTCCAGAAGGCATCGATGTAGGCGGGGCGTTTGTTCTGATAGTTCAGGTAATATGCGTGCTCCCAAACATCGAGGCCGAGGATAGGAGTGCTGCCGCAGCCGCCGAAGTCGGGGCCCATGAGTGGGTTGTCTTGGTTGGCGGTGGAGCAAACGGCAACCGTGCCGTCGGCTTTTTTGCAGAGCCATGCCCAGCCGGAGCCGAAACGGGTTGTGCCCGCTTTTGCGAAAGCTTCTTTAAACGCATCGAAGGAACCGAAGGCTTTGTCGATCGCAGCCGCGAGATCACCTGATGGTGCTTTTGCTCCGCCTGGAGCGATAACTTTCCAGAAGAAACTGTGATTCACGTGTCCGCCGCCGTTGTTGCGAACAGCACCGCGAATGTCTTCCGGCACAGCGCCGAGGTTGGTGATCAGCTCGAGCGCGGATTTTGCCTCAAGATCGGCTTTTCCGGCAATCGCTGCATTGAGATTGGTGATGTAGGCTTGATGATGTTTGCCGTGATGGATTTCCATCGTGAGCGCATCGATGTGCGGCTCAAGAGCATTCAGTGCGTAGCCAAGTTCAGGTAGGGTATGTGCCATAATTTTTAAAAGGTTGATTGAAGTTTGAGTTGTCGCGCCTCTCGGAGAAAAGCATGATTGCGGCAACGCCTTACATCAACGCCAGTAAAAGCCCTCCCGCAAGTAGAAATCTCCCATGCCACCAGAACTTCAGTCATATCTTCCGCTCATCATCACCGGTTTCATCGCATTATTTGTCGGTGTGTTGATCACTTACCTCGCCGCCGCCAGCGGAAAATCCTCTCTGGCCGAGCGTTTGAAAGCCGAGGAACGCCGCGCCACCGAGCTTGAAGCCCGCCTTGCTTCCACCTCTGCCGAGGCCCAGCAGCACGAGACCGAAGCCCAAAACTACCGTAACCAACTCGGCGAAGCCACCAGCCGCCTCGATGCCGAGCGTATAGCCGCCGCTGAAAAGCAAGCCCTGCTCGAACGCGCCGAAGCCCGGCTCTCCGATACGTTCAAGGCTCTTTCGGTCGATGCCTTGAAAGGTGCCTCCGAACAATTTCTCCATCTCGCCAAATCCACCCTCGCCTCACAAACCGAGGAAGCCAAAGGCGAAATCGAAAAACGCAAAACCGCGATCGAGACTTTAGTGAAGCCCGTCGCAGACTCGCTCGGGAAATTCGAGATGAGGATAGGTGAGATCGAAAAAATCCGCGAGGGCGCGTATTCGGAATTGAAAGAACAAGTCCGTGCGCTCGGCGAAGGCCAGCTCGGTTTACAGAGAGAAACCGCTTCTTTGGTGAAAGCCCTGCGTCAACCGACCGGTCGCGGCCAGTGGGGCGAAATGCAACTCCGTCGCGTGGTCGAGCTCGCCGGCATGCAGGAGCATTGCGATTTCACACTACAAACCACAACCACCACGGACGAAGGCAAGCGCCTGCGCCCCGACCTTGTCGTTAAACTTCCCGGCGGAAAAACCATCGTGGTCGATTCCAAGACGCCGATGGATGCCTACCTTAACGCGCTCGAAGCGACCGATGAAACCGAGCGCGAGCGTTTCCTCAACCAACACGCCCAACAAGTTCGCACTCACATCAAGCAACTTTCCTCGAAAAAATACACCGAGCAGTTTGAGCACAGCCCGGAGTTCACCGTGTTGTTTCTTCCAAGCGAATCGTTTTTCTCCGCCGCGCTCAACTCCGATCCCGGCCTGATTGAAAGTGGAGTCAACGAAGGCGTCATCCTAGCCACTCCCACCACCTTGATCGCATTGCTCAAAGCCGTCGCTTATGGATGGAGACAAGAAGCTCTCGCACTCAACGCGAAGGAAATTTCCGCACTCGGCCGCACGATGCATGAACGGTTAGGAAAACTCGCTGAACATTTTTCCAAACTCGGAGGATCACTCAACAACGCCGTCGATCATTACAACAAAGCCATCGGCTCCTACGAAACCCGCGTGATGACCACCGCACGGAAATTCGAAGACCTCAAAGCCGCTCCCGAAGGCATTTCCCTTCCTGACCTCGAAATCATCGACAAAACCACCCGTCCTCTCCTCATCAATCCCAACGTCGATCTCGATGCCACAGATGATTTCGACTTCCTCTCCATCCCCGAGGAATCCTCCAGAAGTGCTGCGAGTGATCTGAGGAATGAATTTGGCGGTTTTTAGGTAGGGCGCCATCGCCGAGGGCGCCGCATGAAATGAGGAAGCACATGATGTTTTAAGGGAGCATCAAATACATCTCGCTCCGCGCGGTGCCCTCGGCGATGGCACCCTACCTTCTTTCACCATTTTTAAACCCTCACCCGCTCAACATCCGCCCCTAGCATGAGGAGCTTCTCATCGATATGCTCGTAGCCACGATCGATATGATAGAGACGGGAAATCTCTGTCGTTCCCTTTGCACGCAGCGCGGCGAGAACAAGCGCAGCTGATGCACGCAAATCTGATGCCATCACTGGCGCAGCGGAAAGTTTTTCAACACCTCTAACAATTGCGGTGCCGTGATCCAATTTGATATCCGCACCCATCCGTTTCAACTCAGCACAATGCATGAAGCGTTGCGGGAAAATACTGTCTTTCACCACGCTGATGCCTGGAGTCGTCACTAACAATGCGGTCATCTGCGCTTGCATGTCAGTTGGATAACCCGGGAAAGGAGAAGTATTGAGATCGACTCCTTGCAGCACCTCGCCACGCTCCACGAAACAAGAAGTTCCATCATCGTTGAACTCCACCTTGTGACCGGATTTAATGATCGCTTCGGTAATAGCTTTGAGGTGATCACGGTTAATGCGATTGAGCCTAACTCCCTCGCCAGCCAAAGCCGCGGCGGCCATAAATGTTCCCGCTTCAATCCGATCCGGGATGACCGTGTGCTCGACACCTTTGAGTTCTTTCACGCCCTCGATCACGATACGACGCGTGCCAGCTCCAGTAATTTTTGCGCCCATGCCGTTAAGGAAGTTAGCCAAATCTAACACCTCAGGTTCAGCAGCTGCGGATTCGATTACGGTGATACCTTCGGCTAAAGTCGCAGCCATCATCACGTTATCGGTTCCGAGAACCGTCGGTCCACTTTCACCACGCAAGTTGATTTCCGCTCCACGTAATCCATCAGGTGCAGTGAGGATGATATTTCCTCCTTCAAATTCAATCTTCGCACCAAGAGCCTGCATCCCTTTGAGATGGAGATCGACTGGTCTGTCGCCGATCACGCAACCGCCTGGCAAAGAAACCACTGCGCGACCTTTTCTCGCGAGCAATGGACCCATCACGCAAATCGATGCACGCATCCGGCGCACCAATTCATAGGGAGCTTCATCCGAAATATCCGCACACGAAATCCGAACGGTTCCTGATGATCTCTCCACATCCGCACCGAGTGCGCTGAGAATTTGGATCATGTAGTTCGTATCAGAAACATCCGGCACGCGACGAATGATGCAGTCTTCTCCTGTTAGAATCGTTGCGGCAAGAATTGGCAGCGATGCATTTTTGGATCCAGAAATATTGATTGAGCCCTTGATGACAGAGCCGCCGTGGACGACAAGTTTATCCATTTTCGATGAGTGTCTTTATTGATGTTGCGCGAATGGAAAGCGGGCGATCCCGCTGAGGTCTTTGCGGACCTCGATTTCCGTGAAGCCAGACCTTTCCAAACACAAGCGCACCTGTGAAGCCTGATCGTAACCAATCTCAAGCGCCAGCCAACCGCCGGGTTTCAAGAAACCAACCGCCACCGGAATGAACCGCCTGAGCAAATCCATCCCGTCGGCCCCAGAAAACAACGCCAGTGCAGGATCGTAAGCCAGTTCGCGAGCCATCGTCGTGGCTTCACCTTCTGGCACGTAGGGCAAATTTGCGACGATGAGGTCAAAACTTCCCGTGACCTGATCAAGCAGATTGCTGTGAGAAATATCCACATTACCCAACCCAAGTTTCTTCGCGTTCTCCCGGGTAAGCTCCAGCGCGTCTTCCGAAATATCCACTAAAGTAACATGGCTACTTGGCTTTCCCGCCGCGAGTGAAAGCCCAATCACACCAGATCCGCAACCGACATCAAGAATTCGCAAGTTTTCCCCCGGCAACTGCTTGAGAATCATTTCCACCAACTCCTCTGTCTCAGGCCTTGGGATGAGGCCACGACCATCGCATGTAAAATCCCGGCCATGAAAATGCACCTCGCCGAGCAGGTGTTGCAACGGGATTCCCTCGCCGCGCTTTTTCAACAGTTCACGCAGGGGAGCCAAAACCTCTTCCTCCAGCGGTCGGTCAAACTGTGTGTAGAGCTGCATGCGTGAGCATTCCAGAACGTTGGCAAGCAAGTGCTCCATGTTGCGCCGCGCGTCTTCTATCCCCCGCTTTTCGAGGTAACTCGCTCCACCATTGATCGTTTCAAGAACTGACTTCATCCGCCACGCCGCTTATGGAGTAAGTTCACGCCTCACGCAAAACTAAATCTGCCAGATAATGTTCATCGAGCATTCGTTATTTTAGCTTTCTTATTAAGAGAGCGTTCCTTCAAAATATCCGAGAAAACGATTGATCATATCTGAACCTGATTGCCAATATTCCATTCATGATTCATTCGATCAGCTCTATTCCTAACCTAGCGTTTGCCTGTTTTCTCCCCATGTTTCTTTTCTGCTGCAATGGCGGAGACTCCAACTCTGATGATAAAGGCACAGTATCATCTGCGGTTCCCGAACATATCCAGCAGCTTTCTTATGATACTGAGTTATCCAAGACGGAAGGTGTGAGCATTATTCGTAAACCGGGTCAGACAAATGGGTGGTCCATTAGTTCCGATGGCAATGGAGGCCGCACGGCAACCGCGAGCAACTCACAATTGGAGAAAATCATCTATAAATTGACGGAGTTCGAGGGATTGATTTTTATCGATGCAGAGCTACCGGAAGACACCTACGATATCGAAATAAATGCTCCTGAGGGTAAAACTTTTGCTGAAATGGCAAGATTGGCTTTTGAGACAACTTTTGGATTGAGTTATATAGAGAGCGTAGAATCCACTGATGTTTGGATCCTCGAACGGGATCAAGCAAAGCCGCTCAGCATGGAATCAGTCGAGAGCCAACATTCCATGGGGGGAACAGCGCAGACACCAGAAGGCTTTGGCTATATATATCAAGCCGCCTCCACGGAAAAGCTGACAGATGTCTTAGGAGAGTATCTTGAAGGCGGGATCGTATTCGATGAAACGGGCCTTGAAGGTTATTATAAATTCGTCCTTTCAATGGATCATTGGAAGCCTGAAACAGCCATCCCAGCTATCGAGAAACTAGGCCTGAAAGTGACCCGTGCAAAGCGCGATTTATCAGTGCTGCATATAGATTATAAGAAACAACCTTGAGGTTTGCATGCATCTCTACGACCCCGCTGGGGTCGTGAATTCTATTGGATATTCTCCCCGGGGTATCGCTCCGCTCAACCCCGCGCTAATGTCTTTCATCCCTCTGGGATGCATCCACTCAACCCCGCGCTAATTTCTGTTGTCGCTTTAGGATGCACATAAAAAGTTTCGTTCAGTTGACGGGAATGAATAACCCGTTTAACCCAAGTGCATCACTTCCGCACTTTCCATCGCAGGCATCGGCACACTCTCGGCACTTGGCCATGATGTCGCCTCGCATCTAAATGCTATTTCCTCTGGTGTTTCTGGTATTCGACCGCTCGGTGAATTACTCGGAAATAACAGCCCGCATGCCCATCTTCATGGCGCATGGATTCAGCCGAGAGAACTTCTCAACCATCGCAAATGGAGTCCTGTAACCATGGCCGCTCTGCATGTTGCGAAACAAGCAGCGACAGATGCTGGCTGGAGTAAAGATGAACTTACGAATGCTGCGTTAGTTGTCGGCACGAGTCGCGGCAATGCCGCTGGCTGGCTGGGCGAATGGCCCAACCGTCGCCCGTTCAAATTGATGGCGGCAAGCAACACGATCCACAGTGAACCCGCCACCGCCATCTCGATCGAGCTCGGCATTTACGGACCCAACCACGTTGTCGCCAGCGGTTGCTCCGCCGGGCTCGATGCACTCGGCATCGCGAAACTTCTCATCGATTCCGGCCAAGCCGAGCGCGCGCTGGTGGTCGGTGTCGATCTTCCGCTAGTTCCATTGTTGCTAGATAATTACGCCGCATCCGGCCTTCTTGGAAATGCAGCCATTCTCAATCCTTACTCGCCAACAAGCGATGGGTTTCTCCCCAGCGAAGGCGCGGCGGCCATCGCACTCAGTGCGGCGCCTGTCGGAAAATTACGATTTGCCTATTTTTCTAACAACTCAGACGGAGCCGATCCCGTTGGAATCCCGAAAAATGGCGGACGCACTTCGGAGCTTTTGAAAAAAGCCATCGAGCTTTGCGGAAAGCCGAGCGCGATCTGCCCTCATGCAACTGGCACACAAACCCAATCTCGCGCCGAAAGTCTCTTTCTAGCCGCCGCCAACCTCGGATCGCAACCCACGCTTCACTTGCTTAAACCCTACATCGGTCACACGGTCGGCGCGAGCGGACTCATCGAAAGCGCGATCCTGTTAGCCTTCATGAAACAGAATGAGCTTCCGAAAAATTTACCTGGCACATCCAGCTTGGGTGAACTTTCCGCGCCATCGCAATCCATATCCCTCAAAGGCCCAGTGTTCAAACTTGCTCATGGCATGGGCGGACACAATGCTCTGGCCGTTTTTCACGCCATCCCATGAACGGTAACCCCCGCATCGAAATTTCCTTAGACGATCAAACCCTGCGCGTGATCGCTGACGAATCGACCCTGAAAACGTTTCGCATTTCCTCCAGCTCCAAAGGCATGGGCTTTATCGAAGGCAGCTATCGCACACCGACCGGAAATTTTGAGATCTGCGAGAAAATTGGCGCTGATGCACCTATCGGAACCATATTCAAAGCAAGAAAACCCGATGGAATTTGGAATCACGAAATCACCTATGATGAAGATCTCGTGCTCACACGCATTCTCCGACTCACCGGCAAAGATCCCGAAAACCAAAATACTTACGATCGATTTATCTATATCCACGGCACCAATCACGAAGACAAGATAGGTCAACCAGCAAGCCACGGCTGCATCCGACTTAGCAATGATGATATGTTCGAACTCTTCGATATCATCCCAAATCAAACCCAAGTTTTCATACATCCCATGAAACAAACCAAAGGAAAATTATTATTCCTCGATTGCGACTCCACGCTCAGCGCCATTGAGGGAATTGATGAATTGGCACGACTCTCCGATCCTGCGATTTTTGATGAAGTGGTGAATCTCACCAACGCGGCGATGAACGGAGATGTCCCGCTGAATCAGGTTTTCAAAAAACGGATGGAGATCATTCGTCCGAGTCTCGAGATGGTTCGCATCGTCAGTCAGTGCTACTTGGATCACATTGTCTCAGGTGCAGAGAAACTCATTCAACATGCCCGCGAGCAAGGCTGGACTCCGATTATTTTATCGGGTGGATTTGAACCCATCATTCGCCCGTTCGCAGATCAGCTTGGCATCGAACACGTCGAGGCTGTGCCGCTTTATTTCGATGCTTCAGGCAACTACGCGGGCTACGGCGAAGATTACCCAACCACGCGCAACTTAGGAAAAAACGAAATTATCCAACAATGGAAGCGCGCGATGCTTCCTGAAAAAGTGATCATGATTGGCGATGGCACATCGGATCTCGAAACCCAACCAGATGTCGATTTGATGATAGGCTTCGGCGGGGTTGTTTCACGCGACAAAGTGAAACAAGGCGCTGGCACATGGATCACTCAATTGGATGATTTATTATTATTTGAAGAATTATCATCTGAAGTTTGATATCTATTTTATATGATATTCTTACTTGCACATTAAATATATCAAACTAGCTTGCGCCCACAATGAGCACCAAAAAAGTAATTCGCGGTAAGCGCTATAGCACCGAAGAAAAAAGTAAAATCGTCGCATTCGTGACTGAGCACAACGCCAAGAACAAGCGCGGTGGACAACTCACAGCCGCAAAAAAATTCGGCATTTCCCAAATCACTATCGCCTCATGGCTCAAGAAATCTGGAGGTAAGACCTCTGGCAAAGCTGCTGTGAAAGCAACCAAGAAAACTGCTGCTAAGTCCGCTAGCAAAGCCGCTTCCAACACCGGCAGCATGCAGAAGAAATTGAGCACCTTGCTCTCACTCGGCAAAGAAATCGAAAAACTTGAGCGCGATTTGAACGCCAAGCGCGCCCAATTCAATACGATCAAAG
Source organism: Akkermansiaceae bacterium (assembly GCA_031422775.1). GTDB lineage: Bacteria > Verrucomicrobiota > Verrucomicrobiia > Verrucomicrobiales > Akkermansiaceae > Luteolibacter. The sequence continues at coordinate 47,781 of JANPMK010000030.1, forward strand.
CTTCGCTTTAATTTTACCTATCTTAATCAAAAGCCGCTCTCCCTTCTGGAGAGCGGCTTTTTTGTTTATTGAGATTTCAAATCTCCACTTGCTCTTCTGAATTTTCAGTATATTATGAAAATCATGAACGCCAGCAGTGATAAATTGAAAGAATCCAAAGAGGAATTCATCGCGCAATGGGGAGCTCTGGGGACCCAGTGGGGAATCAACCGCACCATGGCGCAGATCCATGCCTTGCTGATGATTTCCCCTCAGTCGATGTGCACAGATGAAGTGATGGAGGAGCTGGAGGTCAGCCGCGGCAACGCCCATACCAACCTCAAAGAACTCGTTGCATGGGGACTCGTGAGGATGGTGGTTATCAAAGGAGATCGTCGCGATTTCTACGAGGCAGAGAAGGATGTGTGGCAGATTTTCCGCATCATCGCTCGTGAGCGCAAACGCCGCGAAATCGAACCCGCTCTGGCACTATTGAGCAAATGCGCAGAAGAAACCAAAAACCTCAAAGGCGATGACGCAAAAGCCTTTCATCAACAAGTCAGCGAGCTGCAAGAATTCGTCGGTCTCGCCTCTCACTTATCAGATCGGGTCGCAGCAATGAAACACAGCTTCGCCCTGCAGATCGCCACAAAATTACTCGGATAAACATATGAACACGACAGTTGTCATCATCGGCGCGAACGGATTTCTCGGACGTTATCTATGCCGTCATTTTTCAAGAAACGGACGCGAGGTTGTCGCCATTGCCAGAAACCGCAAAGGCTGGAGCGGAGATGGAATGTTTCTCGAATGGGATGGAGAAACCCTTGGACCATGGGCACTTGCACTCGAAGGTGCCGAGCTTGTCATCAACCTTTCCGGACGCAGTGTGAACTGCCGCTACAACGCAAAAAATCGTGCGGAAATTCTCACCAGCCGCGTCAAATCCACTCAAGTCGTCGGAAAAGCGATTGCAGCCTGCCGCGTTCCGCCGAAGTTGTGGATCAACTCCAGCACCGCGACATGGTATCGCCACGCCGAGGACAAGGCTCAAAACGAATGGCACGGCACCGTGGGTAAAGGATTTTCCTGCGATGTCGCATCTGCTTGGGAAGACGCGTTCTTCTCGGCTAAAGTGCCGGCAGAAACTCGCAAGGTGGCAATGCGGATCGGCATGGTTTTAGCCAACGAACCAGAAACGGTTTACGATGTGCTCACCGACCTAACAAAAAAAGCGCTCGGCGGAACCATGGGAAAAGGCACACAACGCATCAGCTGGATTCACATGGAGGATTTGCTGCGCGCTGTGGATTTTGTGATGCGCGATCCCTTTCTCGAAGGCTTGATCAATATAACCGCGCCTAATTTCCCTACCAACCGCGAGTTGATGAAACATTTCCGCGATACCACTGGCATGCCTTTCGGGCTTCCAGCAAATGAGTGGATGCTAAAAATCGGCGCGTTGTTCATGGGCACAGAAACTGAGTTGATTCTCAAAAGCCGTTGGGCAGATCCGTTGAGACTACGCGAAGCAGGTTTCCGCTGGCGCTACCCGAAAGCAGCCGAGGCCATCGAGGATCTCGAAACGCGTCGGGGTCTTACGGGGTTTTTCAAAGACTACGAACGCCGCAGCACCGGCGCTAGAGCATGGTTGCCGGCTGCGACTCGGTAAGTTATCGTGGCGTTTGTGTTCTGACGGACCGCGTGACTCCAGTCGCGCTCCATTCCGCTATTTTCCAGAGCGCGAGTGGACTCGCGCGGTCCATACGTCTCCACCACACAAAAAACGCCCGACCTCGCGAAGAGATCGGGCGTTTGTTAGATAGTAATGAATTACTTGGAGCTCGAGATGAGGCTCGCTTGGCTTGCGCCTTTTTTGATCTTGCTGTGTTTGATCCAGCTCATGGTGGAGCGGAGTTTCTCACCCACTTTTTCGATCTGGTGATTCGCGCCTTCTTTACGAAGCACGTTGAACTTTTTGTAGCCGCCTTCGTATTCAGCAATCCACTCTTTAGCGAATTTGCCGTTCTCGATTTCTTTAAGCTGCTGCTTCATGCGCTTCTTGACGGAAGCATCAATGATTTTTGGTCCGACGGAAACGTCGCCCCACTCAGCGGTTTCGGAGATGGAGAAACGCATACCGGCGATGCCTTGCTCGTTCATGAGGTCGACGATGAGCTTGAGCTCATGAAGGCACTCGAAGTAGGCCATCTCTGGTTGGTAACCTGCTTCAACGAGAACTTCGAAGCCTGCTTTGACGAGTGCTGATGCACCGCCGCAGAGGACGACTTGTTCACCGAAGAGATCGGTAACGGTTTCTTCACGGAAGTTGGTTTCGAAAATACCGGCGCGTCCGCTACCGATTCCGGCGGCCCATGCGAGCGCGGTTTCTTTGGCTTTGCCAGTGACATCTTGATGGATGGCGATGAGGCCAGGAACGCCTTTTCCAGCGACGAACTGCGAGCGCACCGTGTGGCCAGGGCCTTTTGGTGCGACGAGAATCACATCGATGTCTTTAGGAAGCTTGATGGTTTTGAAATGAACCGCGAAGCCGTGGGAGAAAAGCAGGGTTTTGCCTTTGGCGATGTTTGGCGCGATGTCCTTGTTGTAAACCGCAGGGATGACGGTGTCTGGAGTTGCGACGAAAATGACGTCAGCAGCTTTCACAGCATCCGCAGTGTCCATCACTTCGAAGCCAAGCTTCTTAGCGACTTCACGGGATTTAGATTTCTTGTAAAGGCCGATGATGACCTTGAATCCGCTGTCCTTGAGGTTAAGCGCGTGGGCGTGGCCTTGTGAGCCAAAGCCAATCACGGCGAGTGTCTTCTTTTTAAGCGATTTGAGATTCGCGTCTTTGTTTGTATAAATCTTCGCAGCCATACCTAATCGATTTGTGAGTTCGTTTGTGCCGGCCGGTTGCCACCAAGGCACCGACAGGGCGCACAAACTGCCTATCTGTCCACGCGGGGTCAAGCCTCCACTTGCAGAGTATTCACATTCGAGGAAATCCAACCACAGATGAACAGGATGGACGCAGATGAATAAAATCATTCAAACCCCATAACCCCGAACATGCGGGAATTTACTCATCTTTTAGTTCAAAAAAGATTTTTAACTAAACCAGATCTGAGTTAATCCCCTTCATCCGTGGTTCAAATCTCTTTTCCAAATACGATCCAAACAAAAGATATAGATACTTACTCCCCCGAAAACATGAAATCTGAATTGGTCGAACTGATATGTAGCGAGTTGCGGGCACGTCTGGAGCGTTTGGCGAAAGCGGCCATCGCTGCCCATGAGGCGGCAACCGATCCGGGCTCAAAGGCCGAGAGCAAATATGATACACGTAGTTTGGAGGAATCGTATCTCGCCACAGGCCAAGCGCGTCAGGTCAAAGAGTTAGGCGAAACCTTGCGGTCTTTTGAAAATCTAAAGCTTAGGGATTTTAACCAAAGCGAACCCATCGATGCCGGGGCACTGGTTGCATTGCAAAAGCCCGGCAAATCCCAAAAAATCCATTTTCTCCTCGCACCAGCGGCTGGTGGACTTGAGATCCTGTTTCAAAAAAACGAGATCACCCTGCTCAGCCCGGAGAGTCCGCTTTACGCGAAACTGGTCGGCAAAACCGTCGGGGCGAAGGTTGAATCGCCCGATTTCGAGATCGCATCCGTTCGTTAATATCCAGCCACTTCAAGCGCAACCGCCGCCGCGCCGATGGTGCCCGCCTCGTGACCGAACTGCGCGGGTAGAATTGCGAGGTTGTCTTTGAACGGGCCAGAGAGTTGTGAAAGCAGATGCTCGCGGAACGGCTTGAAAAGCAACTCACCCGCCCGCGCGACGCCACCGCCGATGATCACAGCCTCAGGATTCAACAACCAACACGCATTCATCATCGCAGTAGCGAGCATGCGACCAGTGATGTTCCAACGCTCTAGAGCAATTTCATCGCCGTGCTGCGCGGCCTCAGCAAGCGCAGCTGGTGAACAGTCTTCGATGTCTTTGGATAAAATCCCCGCAGCGCGATAGGCTTGCTGTGCATCGCGCGCGATCTCTTGATTTCCGATGTAATCTTCTAACGCACCCAAATTTCCGTAGTGACCACGGCGACCTTGAAAATCAATCGATGTCTGGCCGATCTCGCCCGCGCCGTAATTCGCGCCGCGCACCATCTGACCATTTGCAATCACTCCTCCACCAACGCCTGTTCCCAACGAAGCGCAAACGAGGTGATTAAATCCTCTACCCGCCCCGAGTTTCCATTCTGCAAACGCCATGCAGTTCGCATCATTATCCGCTACCACCGGTAGTTTCAATTTCGCCTCCAGCATCTCTTTCAGAGCTACATTCTGCCAACCTCGGACATTGGTTAGATTGAAGACGATACCTTTTTCAAAATGGACAAATCCCGGCATCCCAATTCCAACTGCCGCAATTTCCGGATGTCTCAAACGAAGATCCTCAACCGTGCGCACGATCATCGCGATCAGCGGCTCGGGTCCCTCAAAATCTTGGGTCGCGATCGGTGGAGCGTGATCTAATATTTCCGAACCACGCACGACCCCGGTTTTTATACTGGTGCCACCGAAATCGATGCCGATTGCTAAAGGATGTTCACTCATTGCCGCGCCCTGCCTAATGAGCATCGGGGAAAATATCTACATTAAATTTAAAATACTCGCCCCGCAACAAGTCGCAATCCCTCTAATGTGAGATCCAGATCCACTGAGGAAATTTCCGGCAAACCCTGTGCCGCGAATGTCGCTCCCCCACCCGTAGCGACCACTGCGACATCACCGCCGATTTCTGAAACGATCTCACGTAAAATTTCCCTAACCATCCCGCGATGCCCGGCGACTACCCCGACCCGCAACGCTTCCAGCGTTGTTTTGCCAATAGCGGAGGGATATTTCTCTGGATTCACTCGCGGCAGCTGCGCGGTTTTCGATGCAAGGTATTCTGTCATGCAGCCCATTCCCGGCGCGATCACTCCGCCCGCAAAATTTCCATTCGCAGAAATCACACTGAACGTGACGGCAGTTCCGAAATCGATCGCGATGCTTGGCGCGCCGTAACGTTCTTTTAAAGCGACGACATTCGCTAAGCGGTCATGACCGATTTGCTCCGGAGCATCGAGTTCAAATCCATAGCCCAACGAACTTTCATGCGTCAGCTTGTGATAGGCGGCGGCGTTTTCAAAAACCTTCCGCAACAAGACCTCCTTTTCCGGAACGACCGAAGCCACCACCACTGCCGAGAAATCCAAGCCATCAACCAAAGCTCGGATCGCTGCAGCTTCTAGATCCGGCGTCGGTACCACCGCATTCCATTCCAGCAAACCATTCGCATCCGCCAAGCGAAACTTGGTACGCGAATTCGAGTTATCGATCAAAAGCCAAGCCATGATGTTTCCCAGTTAGAGGATTTAAATACAGTTTCCTTTTCACTACCAACCGCAGGCGCCGGCTTTGAACTTTTAATTTTCAGCGTGCCGCCGTTCATTTTGAGATCCATCTCGCCTTTGAGCGCTTCTCGATCTAACCAGAATTTATACCAGATTTCGGTGAAGCCCGTTTCCGCAGTGCCTGCAAAAGTCGTATCCCCCGGGGCATGTTGTTCGCCATCTGCCGTCACTAAGCGCACTTGCTGCTTGAGATCATGCTCCTGTTCTCCGCTTTTTTTCAAATGCGCTTCTAGCCAAACATATCCTTTGTCACGCTTCAAACGAACCGCCTGCACTTCAAAGCGAGCTTTCGGATCGGGGGAGGACTCATATTTCTTTACCCACAACATTCCCAAAAACATCGTGGATCCCACCAAACCCACCGCCATCAAAAACTGTAACGCCTGACGTTTCATGCCCCATTCCTAACTCAACTTCATATTCCCGCAAATGAAAACGGGCGAGCTGTTACCAGCTCGCCCGTAGGATGATTTTAAATTCTTAAAGAATTAGTAGTCGTAACCTTCTTCGCCGTGATCCGTGATATCGAGACCAGCGGTCTCAGATTCAGGTGCTGGGCGGAGGCCGATCACCAATTTCACCACGTAAGCTATGATGATGGTTCCGACGATGGATAGAGCGAGTGTGATGCCGATAGCCTTGAACTGCTCGAGAAGAAGACCGCCTTCAGCAACCATTTTTGCGAGGCCGTTAGTGGTCGCATAGTTTGCAGGATCAGTGATTGCAAGGTTGCCGTTGACTTCGCTAGTTGCAAGCACACCGGTCAAGATCGCACCCAAAGTGCCGCCCACCGCGTGGATGCCGAAGGTATCAAGCGCGTCATCGTAACCGATGGCTTTTTTGACATACATCACGAAGATGTAAGGGACGATTGCGGCAAGCACACCGATAATCATTGCACCTGTGGCGTCAACGAATCCGCAAGCAGGAGTGATAACCACAAGACCAGCGACGATACCGGAGCAAATTCCGAGGATGGAAGCGTGACCTTTGAGCATTTTCTCCAAGATGGCCCAGACGAAACCTGCGGTTGCCGCAGCAAGCGTGGTGGTCATAAAAGCGTTGGCAGCAACACCGTCAGCTGCGAGTGCCGAACCAGCGTTGAAACCATACCAGCCAACCCAGAGCATGCCGGTGCCGACCATACACAGAACCATGCTGTGCGGGGACATTTTTTCCTTACCGAATCCAAGGCGCTTACCAAGGATGATGCAGAGCACAAGGGCACTCCAACCAGAAGTCATGTGAACGACCGTTCCACCAGCGAAGTCGATGGATCTGATGACAGCAGCATCGTTCCAAACACCGTTCATATAACCAGAGAAGCCCCAGACCATATGAGCCATTGGGATATAGACCACGAACATCCAGATGAAGATGAATGCCATGATCGCAGAAAACTTCATGCGCTCTGCGGTTGCACCGATGATGAGTGCGGGAGTGATGATCGCGAACATCAACTGATACATCGCAAAAACGTTTTGTGAAACCCAGTAGCAATAGTCACCGTTTGGCGCACTAGTTACGTTCTTGAGGAAGAAGAACTCCGTTCCACCTAGGAAAGCAGAAATACCAGGAGCAGTCTCTGTAAAGCTTTTACCGAAAATCAAACTGTAGCCGACAGCCCACCAGATTACGGTGACCATACCAGCGCAACCAAGGCACTGGGCCAGGACGCTGAGAACGTTTTTCTTACGAACCAAGCCACCGTAGAACAGCGCAAGACCGGGAAGGGTCATGAAAAGAACCAACGCCGCGCAAGTCATCAACCAGCTGTTATGACCTGGTCCGGAAATTTCCTTAATCTTGGAATCCCATGCGACTTCGCCTGCAGCGCCGACACCGACGTTATTGAAATAACTCTCCAGGTCGGCGAGACGTTGTTCTGTGGTTGCAGCAGCGAGAGCGGCCTCTGCTTCAGGCGCAGCAGCCGGTTCAGCCACCGCTGTGGGTGCTGGAGGTGTAACCTCATCCTGACCGAGAGCAGTCGCGGGCATGAGAGGTATAGCGAAACAAGCTACCGCCGCAAGGGCTAGAGCTCGCATTGTTATTGGATGTCTTCTTATCATATGAGTCAGGGTTGTCGGATGTTGGGCTGTTTCCTTGCGGATTGAGTGCATGGAACACAGCAGTGTCATCCCTAAGCAATGGCCGTGCCAAAAATACGGACTCATCATTTTCCCCTTATTTAAAGCCGCAGATTACATCCGCAACCGAGGAGCAAGGACGGGATCATGGCTCGCTGGCCGGAACTCCAGGCCAACATTCCGCACAACCGCATTTTCTCAAACCTTCCTATCTTACCGTTTCGGTAAGGATTTCTGGCAACGGGCCTAAGGGCTACTAGCGAGCATACTAACCCAGATTAGACCTTAACCCCCAAGAATACTCTCAGAAAGTCCACTATTGGTAGCGCCAAAATGTCATTTTTTTCTGGACAGATCATAAGGATTGATTAAATACCCCGCTGTAACGGTTCGCCTACGCCTCTCCTTGGTACGCAGAATGCTAACTTCTGTAGACCATGTCTGTTCCCTAACGGGGCAGTTTGGGATGTTTAAAGCAATCGAAACCAACAACAACAAAACTATGCAAAATTACTACAAAACTATTGGCGCCCTCGTCGTAGCTTCCGCTTTCGCGGCTGGCAACGCTTCGGCTGAAATCGAATCCGAAGTCCACGTTGGATACTCTAACGAGTATCTCTTCCGCGGACTTGACCTTGGTTCAAACCTCGTCGAAGCAGGTGTTGACGTCGCAACTGAATACAACGGCCTTGGCCTGAGTGCAGGTGCTTGGTACGGATCATTCGACGCACCAACCGGACTCGGTGGCGCTTCCAGCACAACTGAACTTGACCTTTACGGTGAAGTTTCCAAAGACCTTGGTTTCGCCACTGCAGCAGTCGGTTACATCAAGTACATCAACGACAAAACCAATGCTCTTGGTGTCCAAGATGCACAAGAAGTTTACTTCTCGCTTGCTAAGTCGTTCTACGGTGTTGATTTCTCCCTTGCTTACTACTGGGGTGTAGAAAGCGACAACGATGGTTACACCGAACTCGCTGCAAGCAAAGGCTTCGAGCTCAGCCCATGCCTTACCCTCAGCACCAGTGCTGCTCTCGCCTACCTCCTCGAGCAAAGCGAATTCGCGCACCTGACTGCAAAAGTCGCTCTCGACTACGCATACAGCGAAACAGCGACCATCTCGCCTTTCGTTGCTGCTTCTTGGGGTCTTGCTAACGATGCCGGAACAACTCACAGCGCTGCTGATGAAGAGTTCATCGCAGGCACCATGCTTTCCGTTAGCTTCTAATTTGAAGTTTACGTAAACTGATTAACTTAAGAGCGGTTGCTTCGGCAGCCGCTCTTTTTTTGTTTCATACTTGAACGTCGGGGAATAAACCGAAAACTCCCGTCATGTTCCTTGGCTTCGACTCCTCCACCCAATCCTTCAGCGCGATCGTTCTTGATATCGATCAAAACAAAATCATTGCCGAGGCATCGGTAAACTTTGGCAACGATCTTCCACATTACGCAGCGCCCAGCGGCTTTATCCCCGGCGGCGTTGCTGGCGAAGTTCACACCGATCCCATGATGTGGTTGGAAGCACTCGACTTGGTTTTAGGAAAACTCTCCGCCCAGATCGATTTATCGAAAATCACGATGATCGCGGGCTCGGGCCAGCAACACGGATCGGTTTATGTGAATGAGACCTTCGACTCCATCATCGCGAATCTCAATCCTGCTAGCTCTCTCAAAACACAGCTTTCTAGTTCACTGACCCGCTCCACTGCGCCGATCTGGATGGATACTTCAACTGGAGCGGAGTGTGCAGAAATCGCGAATGCGATCGGCGGCGATGCTGAAGTTTGCGCACGCTCTGGTTCGGTAGCGATCGAACGTTTTACAGGTTCACAAATTCGTAAGTTTTTCAAACAATCACCCGCAGCTTACTCTACCACCGACCACGTTCATTTGGTGAGCTCATTCATCGCATCGGTTCTCGCGGGCAAATCTCTACCCATCGACTTTGGCGATGGTGCGGGCATGAACCTTCTCAATCTGAAAAGTCTAACATGGGATCAAGATTTGATGGAAGCGACCGCGCCCGAGCTTTCAGATAAACTATTGCCCGCAGCCTCTTGCCTGAAACCAGAGGCGACGATTAGCTCCTATTTTGTGGAGAAATATGGTTTCACTGAAACTTGCCAAGTTTGCCCGTTCACCGGAGACAACCCCGCTTCACTGGTCGGCATGGGCGCAACAACTCCCGGCCAAGTCGTCATTTCTCTTGGCACCAGCGATACGTTTTTCGCTGCGATGACTGAACCAAAAACCGATCCGCAGGGCTTCGGTCACGTGTTTGGAAATCCAGCGGGTGGATTCATGTCGCTGATTTGTTTCCGCAACGGCTCCCTCGCCCGCGAGGCATTGCGCGATGAACTCGGCGTGGATTGGAGCGCTTTCGATCAAGCGGCACTTTCCGCATCTAAAGCTTCTGCCGGGAAAAATCTCACCCTGCCATTCTACGGTGCCGAAATCACACCTCGTCACGACTTCGAAAAGCCGATCACGGAATTTTCAGGAGACCCAACTGACGCACTCCGCATCCGCTCTTTGTTAGAAGGTCAGTTCCTCAACATGCGTTTGCATTCGCAATGGATGGGAATCGCACCCCAACGTATCCTCCTCACGGGCGGAGCATCCAAAAACAACGGTATCGCTCAGATTGTTGCCGACGTATTCCAAGCACCGGTCGAACGTTTAGAAGTCGCTAACTCCGCTGCATTAGGAGCCGCGCTCATCGCCGCAACTGCTGCTGGAAAGGACCTCGTGAAACTCCAAGCCATTTTCTGCAAACCATCGCCTGATTCTCGCATCGAGCCCGATACCCATTTAGCATCCAGTTACGCATCCGCGCTCGGCCAATTCAAAAGATTGCTAGAGTCCCAGATCTGAGCCTTTAATTCATCCAACACATCACCATGCAGTTCAAAGACCAAATCGTTGTCGTCACCGGAGCCGGAAGAGGAATCGGCCAAGAAATCGCCAGAGCCTTCGCTGCCGAGGGCGCGAAAGTTGCTTTGATCAGCCGCAGTGAATCGAGCTGCGGAAGCGCGGCGAATGAGATTAATCAAACCTTCCCGGGTTCTTGCACCGCATACGCTGTCGATGTTTCTAACCACGATGCCGTGCAAGAAGTCGCCAAGCGCATCGGCGATGAAATCGGCGCTGTATCAATCTTGGTCAACAACGCTGGCATCACTCGCGACGGTTTGTTGATGCGGATGAAAGAAGACGATTGGGACACGGTTCTAGATACCAATCTCAAAGGAGCATTCAACACCGTCAAAGCCTTCATGCGCCCCATGATGAAAGGCGAACATTCGCGCATCATCAACATCGCTTCTGTTATCGGCCTCATCGGAAACGCCGGCCAAGCGAACTACTCCGCAAGTAAGGCGGGGCTCATCGGTTTCACCAAAGCCGTGGCTCGTGAACTCGCTGGCCGCGCTGTTACCTGCAACGCCATCGCGCCAGGTTTCATCACCACCGACATGACCGACGAACTTCCGGAAAATGTTAAAGAGGCAGTCATCGCAAAAATTCCTCTCTCAAGCTTTGGCACCACCGAGGACATTTCCAAAGCCGTGCTCTTCATCGCCAGCCGCGAGGCGCGTTACATCACTGGACAAGTGCTAGCCGTCGACGGCGGCATGACGATGTGATGCGCATGATCAAAGTTTTTTGTTTAAGTTTCCATAAACCTAACTCTCCGAATCACTTCTAACAAATAACTTTTAATCTCATGCAGCTCATCCTCCTCCGTCACGGAAAAGCCGAAGATCGGAATGCGATCACTCCCGACGATTTTTCGCGCGCTCTGGTAGAAAAGGGACACGAACAAGCGCGCAACGCCGCACGACTGTTATCCGCTTCTGCTATGTTACCGGACATCGTTTTGTGCAGCCCATTGGTTCGCGCTCGCGAAACCGCAGAATCCTTCACCCAAGCAGCCAACATGCCAGGACCTGTCATCCAAACCTGGCTGGCTTGTGGCATGAACCCCGAAACAGCCCTCTCCGAACTAAGTGGATTTTCTGATTTCAAAAACGTCATGATCGTCGGCCACGAGCCTGATTTTTCTCAGCTCGTTCAATATCTTCTCGGCTCCACCGCCGATTCTGTGGAAATCCGCAAAGGCTCACTCACCTGCGTGGAGGTGTTTCCACCATCAAAAAATGCCACTCTCAGTTTCCTCATTCCCTTCAAGCTCGCCAAACACATGGAATAACTCCATATTTCCGGCGTCCGATCTTTCATTAACACTATTTCCATTCATGTCATCGACCTTTGGTAAACTTTTTCGCATCCACACCTATGGAGAATCACACGGCGGCGCTGTCGGCGTCGTGATCGATGGCTGCCCAGCCCGCGTCAAAGTCACCACAGAAATCATTCAGAAAGAACTCGATCGCCGCCGCCCCGGACAATCAGAGATCGTGACCCCTCGCAAAGAACCCGATACCGCTGAGATTTTATCCGGCGTCCAAGACGGCCAAACTTTGGGAACGCCGATTTCCATCATGGTCCGCAACACAGACCAACGACCTTCCGCCTATGACGAAATGGCGGAGAAATATCGCCCGTCCCACGCTGATTACACCTACGATGCGAAATACGGCATCCGCGCGGCTTCGGGTGGCGGTCGTGCTTCGGCTCGTGAAACCATCGGTCGGGTCGCTGCAGCCGCTATCGGAAAACAAGTTCTCGATCAATTCTGCCCCGGCATCGAAATCCTCGCATGGGTCAAATCTATCCAACACATCCAAGCAAACGTCGATCCCAACTCAGTGACCAGCGAGATGATCGAATCTAATATTGTGCGCACCGGTGATCCATCAATCGCAGATGAAATGATTTCGCACATCAAATCCATCCGCTCTGATGGCAACTCCGTTGGCGGCGTGATTGAATGCGTCATTCGCAACTGCCCTCCTGGCCTCGGAGAACCCATTTTTGATAAACTTGAGGCGGAACTCGCGAAAGCCATGCTTTCTATCCCAGCGACAAAAGGTTTTGAAATCGGTTCCGGATTCTCGGGAACTCTTCTCACCGGCAAAGAGCACAATGACCCTTTCGAAATGCGCGATGGTAAAATCCGCACCACCACCAACCGCTCCGGTGGTGTCCAAGGCGGTATTTCCAATGGGGAAAATATTTTCTTCCGTGTCGCTTTCAAGCCAACCGCCACCATCATTTCCACTCAGGAAACCGTTACCAGCAAAGGCGAAAACACCACCCTACAAGGAAAAGGCCGCCACGATGCCTGCGTACTTCCACGCGCTGTGCCTATCGTTGAGGCCATGGCAACTCTCGTCCTAATTGACCACGTGCTGCTCCAACGCGCATCCAGTCCGATCTGTTAGAACATGGAGGCTTTATCGCAGATCTCTCTCGGAGCCGCCGTACTGCTCATATTCGCAGTCTGTGCCGTCTACATGCTGATCCGCGGACTGCTCAGAACCATTACCAATCTCTCTGTCCTTGGACTGAGTATTTGGATCGGTTTCGTAACATGGCAAAAAGCCCCTGCCCTCGCCTTCCAGTGGACCAACCAAACCTCCCCCCTCATCACCACCGGATTACCGATTCTAACATTTATTCTGTCGTTCATCCTCATTCGAAAAATTCTTAAATTTTTCTTCACTCCTATCTCCACTCATCCCGAGGAATCCGACGATTCCCCACCTCCCTCTCGCTCATTCACGGGCAAATTATTTGTGACCTTCATTTTTGCATCAGTGTTCTGTTTGATCTCAGCTGCCGTACTACATCACATCACCTCTGTGGCTGAAATCCGAGATCACGCCAAAAACGGAGCTACTGAAAACAACTTCGCCGTGCGCCTTAAAAATTCCCTTACGAGTGCCATACCTGCCTCGCTCATGGATAAGCTCGATCCTCTGGCTTCTGAACACCGGATCCAGCTGGCCAAAATAATCGCCGGCAACTTGGGAAAGCCCTCCCCGCCGGAAATCGACCCCAAAACCGGCCAGCCCATTCCCCACACAAAGATCGTTGATAACCCAGAACTAGTCTCCCTCGCAAAAAAGGGCCGCTTTAGCACCCTGCTGCGCCATCCATTGCTCACAGAAGCCATCAACGATCCCATGGTCAAAAAAGCGCTCGGCATCAAATAATTCTCTTTTTGAAGTCCGCAGATCAGTCAGTAACATCCCATCTTGCGCCTTTACTTACCCACATAGAATCCTGTTCACTCTGCGGTGATGTCGCACTTCCGTTTCTCTTTAACCACTTTGTCATCGCTCTGTTTCTTGGTTTTAAACCTTGAGGCTCAAGAAAACACCATACTTCCTGATAATGGAGCAGTGCCGCCTCCCGTCGAACGCATCCAACCTGTTCCAGCACCAGAAATTCCTATCGGTGAATTACAAGAGGCTCCAGCTCTACCTGAAAATCTCAAAATCAATAACCACGGCGGAACGATCGAGGGAAATCTTGAAGAAGGTATTCGCCTAGGCGGCCCAGTCCATGTCATAGGAGATAATGGATTAGAAATTTTTTCCAGACGCGCAAATGTCGACCTTAAAGCCAAATCAGTTACTTTCGATGAAGAAGTATCAGTCTACCAAGGCAGCATCCTGCAACGCGGAAAGCGTGCGGTTTACTTTTACGAAACTGGGGTACTCGACGCCACAGAACTCCGTATCTCCATGGATTCCATACTTCTGGAATCCGGAAAATTCACCAGTAAAGGCTCTGGCTCCGATCGTGTATTCATAGGTGAAAACGCCGGGATAACGACCCAAGATGTCCAAAATCCTAATTTCTGGATCAGGTCCGATAAGACCACTGTTTACCCAGGTGAACGTGTCACATTTAAAAATCTCAAACTCTATGCAGGAGACACCCCCGTCTTCTGGTTTCCGTATTTGAATCAGCCTCTGGATGGCGAACTCGGATACCACTTCACTCCAGGAGCGCGCACCAACTGGGGGCTATTTTTACTCAACACATACGGCATCATGCTCGGTGGCGAACCCAACCCCATCACCGGCGAAAAAGAGGACGCATGGCTTCTTTCTAGATGGAAACTCGATCTCCGTAGCATGCGCGGTGTAGCCTTTGGCGTAGACCTCGTCGATACCCGTCAGGAATACAAAGATGAGATCAGTGGATTTAGTTTCTACTACGCGCACGATTTGGAGCCTCAAGATTCTCGCACAGGCATACGCCGCACCTCGGTAAATGAGAGCCGCCTTGATATCTCCCTAAAAACGCGTTACGAGTTAGACCTAGAACAAGACGCAAATTGGAGATTAGACACCAACCTCAATTATCTTTCAGACAAATACTACCTCGAAGATTTTGATCCACGCCTCTATCGAACCAACCCTGCCCCAGATAATACCATTGGCATCTATCGCAGGGATGATGATTCCTTACTCTCTATCTTTGGCCGCTTCCGTGTGAACGACTTCTATCGCACAGATACCCAATCTCCAGAAATTGCTTTCGATCAGACACGCAAGCCCATTCTTGGCAGTCCTATCTTACACGAAGGACAAACATCGTTTTCGATTCGTGGTGTAGAGGCCGCAGATATTACCCGTCGAAATATCCTAACTCCCTTACTTACCCTGCCACTTGGAAATCCTCAAGTCCCTGGCTTGCTTGTGCAGCTTAATGGATATGAAAGAAATCTCGTTGAGCAAATCCGATCGTTAGCTCCAGGCGACCCACGCATTCCATTACTAAAAGCACAACTGTTAGACACTGGATACCAACGATTTCATACCAACCATTCATTCTCCGCGCCATTTGCTTACCAAGATTGGTTCACTTTCACTCCCCACATAGGTGGCGCATATACTCATTACTCCGGAGTTCAAGGTCCAGCTGCTTCAGATGCACGCTTCATGCTCCACGGCGGTGCAGAGGCAGCACTAAAATTCTCCAAAAACTACGGAGACATCCGAAATAGAGACCTTGGCGTGGACGGCCTGCTTCACGTCTTCCAACCTTATGTAAATTGGTCGGTTACATCGGCGGACGAGTTAGATCCAGATTATCCAAAAATTGACCGGCTCACATTCACCACCCGACCGCGCTCACTCGATCCTATGCGCTACACCGCAATCGATGAGTTCGAGAGTTGGAACATCATCAGGATGGGTGGACGCCATCAACTTATCACCCACCGAGATGATCAATCTTACGAATGGCTCTATCTCGATACCTACATGGATTCATACGTCAATGATCCAGAGGGAAATCGGGATTTCTCTAATCTCTACAATGATATCCGCTGGCAGCCACTACCTTGGCTAGGAATCGATCTAGAAACTCAGCTTCCCGTCTTTGATAAAGGATCTGGGTTCTCAGAGTTGAGCACCAGAGTTCGATTCATGCCCAATGAAAACTGGGAATTTTCCGTAGCTTACCGTCAACTCAATAATCACCCAGTTCTCTTAGACTCCAATCGCATCGACCTTGGAACATACATTCGACTTAGCGAAAACTGGGGCATTGGATCAAAACATATCTTTGAAATGGATGACGGCACCATGGAAATCCAGCAATACACTGTCCAAAGAGAACTCGGTGACTGGATAGCTGGCGTAGGTCTCAGCCACATGGATAATCGCTTTGAAGACGAATTTGGAATCATATTTAGCCTAACGCTGAAAAGCTTCCCATCCGCATCTCTTCCACTAAGTTTCGGCCAAAACTAGAATTGATATCATGCCTATTTCACCAAACGAACTATTAGAAGCGCTAAATTTTAGATATGCCACCAAAGCATTCGATCCCTCACGCATCATTGCGCCAGAGACATGGTCAGCGCTGAAAACAACTCTCGCTTTAACACCCTCATCATTTGGCTTGCAGCCATGGAAATTCATCGTCGTCGATTCACCGGAAATCCGCGAAAAACTCAAAGCCGCCTCATGGGGGCAACCCCAGATAACCGATGCTTCCCATCTCGTGGTTCTTACCGCACGCACAGATCTCACCCAACAAGACATTGATAGGTGGATCGCTCGTCTGTCCGAGGTGCAAGGCACTCCTCTGGAAAAACTCGCGGGCTACGCAGGTATGATCTCCTCGTTTTCTAACAATATGAGCGTAGGGGAAAAGCAGGCATGGAATACTCGCCAAGTCTACATTGCGCTGGGGCAACTCATGACTGCAGCAGCTGTAATTGGCATTGATACTTGCCCACTTGAAGGAATCTCTCCGAGCGATTACGACGATATCCTCGGAATCAAAAACTCTGGATACACAACTGCGGTCGCCTGCGCACTAGGCTATCGCTCCGATGAGGATGCTTATGCTAAGGCCAAAAAAGCCCGATTCTCTGAAGACGCACTTATCACGCACGTGTGAATCACTAAATTCTAGGCTTTCCGCCAAATTCCAAGCCAACGGTCCACACTTTTCCCCTCTGCATCTGGAAGCACTCGGGATTGTGGATTTCTAAGATTAAGTATCAATTTAGCTCCTCGCTCTCGCATGCTCGCCATAAAAAGATCATGTTCCAAATCAAAATAGGAAGTGCACACCAAATGAGCGTTTGGCTTCATAACTGCAATTGCCTCATCCAAAATTCCCTCCCACACCATGGGCTCGTGCCAGTAGTTTTGATGACGGATAAAAATCAAATCGAACTCTGGTAAAGTCTTCATCCGCCCAAGCATTGCGGCATTTCCTTCCATGAAATGAATCTCACAATCTGCTGATATCCAGCGACGCGTCGCCTCTTGGATTGCATCTCCTCGAAGATCGATTCCTAGATAGAATCCAACACTTAATGGAGCTATCGCCTCTACCAAGACGCCAGTTTCATCCGCGCGCCCACAGGCAAGATTGAGAACTGAAATTTTCCCATCAAGATTCATATCAACTGCCGAGAATGAATTTTTCAATAAATCTCCGAGACGCCAGATATCTCCATCAATCCCCTCATAATAAAAAGGCAGTCGTTGAATCATACTCGTTCTACTCATCCAACAATGGAATACTCAGCTTAAGAACTGTCTCGTCTGAGAGACTAAAATATAAATTCTCAGATGATTTTTTTCCGAAAATTTTACCATTAGTTTTATTTACCCCAATAGAAATCATTTCAGTTACTTCACCTGTATTATCGCCAAAGTCATCTACCAAATGCTGCTGAATTTCAAACTTCAGAAATGGATTTTCTAGAGCTGAGGCAGCTTCCTCATCATCTTCAGAAAGCCAATTTTTGACCTCTAGGTTTTCAATAACTCCCATCAAGAAATTCGCTTTAAGCGGATCTAAATTTGCGGATACATCATTGCCCCCTCGTTTCGCTTTCCATGTATCATCTTTAATTTCATAACTCAGCTCCAATGGCTCAGCTTGCATGTCTTGTCGTTTTAAACTCATAAGATCGACCCGATTAAATGAACCCAATCTTGCATGCCTCCACTCATGCTGTCGCACCGCAATCTTTTCTAAAAATTCAACATCCAAAGACATGATGCTCGTGCTCCCTTTACGCATCGCATAAAGATTACCTCTCTTGTCTAGGCCGAAGCGTATCGTCAGTGATTGATGACTTCCTGCCAAGAATACCAGCTTGAGGATTGGGCGATCTAAGCCCCAAGGACTCAGATCTTCAGGTGCTGAATCTGTAACGAATGCTAGCGCGCGAGTTTCGGTCACTGCTTTTAACAATTCAAAAAGACGCTGCTCGTTAGCTATTTGTTCTCTTTTATCCACTGTAACAATCCATGGTGCAGGTGGCTCTCTGGAAACCAAAATCGTTGGTGCCGCAACGGATTCAATCGCAATCCCCCTAATCGAAGCGATATTAAGATTCGTAAGTGTCGCTTCTCGCAGTTCATTAACCGTCAGCGGCAAATCGGAAATCGAAATCAAGTCAGGCTCGGATTTTAGCGGCAAATCAAAAACGGCATCAGGACGATCATTTACAATCGCTAGCG
Source organism: Akkermansiaceae bacterium (assembly GCA_031422775.1). Taxonomy (GTDB): domain Bacteria; phylum Verrucomicrobiota; class Verrucomicrobiia; order Verrucomicrobiales; family Akkermansiaceae; genus Luteolibacter. Next base: position 66,221 of record JANPMK010000030.1, read on the forward strand.
CGGTGCGTGCAGTTGTGCTTTCTGCAGGGAATATTTCGAGAATCGTCTCCACATTCGATCCATAGTTCGTTATCGAAATTTCTATCTTATTTGGATTCGCTCTCTCAGTTGACATAGTCACTTCGGAGCGATCACTTATCTTAAGCGCTTGTAGCTCAAATAATCTTTCTAACAGATTCTTCATAGTCGTCGGATCAGTCGCTAGATCGATCGGCTTTACAATGCGCCACGGAGAATCGAGCTTTTCTCTCCCTAAAGTCAGCTCGCCTTCTGATGTCTTAATGCGAATTTTCTGGAGATTAAGCGGATTAAAATAAAATGGGCGATGATCACGCAGATATTTGAAGTTATCTTTGAACAACGGCAATATGTCGCCCGTTGCTGCATAAACATGAGATTTCTTGCCACGCTCTAAGGGCAATAAATAAATCGTCGGCGCAGGCTTCGCGCCTTCAGCCTGCGATAAATACTCCCATGGTGTCTTGCGACCTAAGCGATAATACGCTAGGGTTTCACCTTTCGCATTCATGATACGGACATCATGAGACGTAGCACCCAGCCCAGATAGATCGGGGTCGAGTTTGTCACGATCTACGAGATCCTCAGCTATAGTGCTACTTGTGAAACCAATGATCGCAATAGCCGCCCGGGCATCCATCCTATCATCCCATGGCTTACTTGCCTGCCAACCATGTGCCGTTTTGATAAAAGCGGCTTCGACACCTCCAGATTTCAGCCTGATCGACATGGCTTCATTAGGATCAAATTCAGGGAAAATTTTCTTACCTATCACTGTAGGAGGCTGACCTAGCATGCGATGCAAATTACCATCACGAAGCTGCCATAATGCGACTGCACCCAAGGCTAGTGCACTGATTGCGATGGTTAATGTTAAAAAAATAGAGCGCACGATAAAAATGTTAGAATTCTATGAACGTCTGGATGAATACACCAAGCCACCAATCAACAGAAATGCCAATGGCGCAAAAATCAAATTCAGGCGATTGATGAAAGACACCTGTGCTTCAAGTAAGGGCAATTTGTATGTGCCAATATGACGAGGTAACAAGCCAACCAAAGATTCACGCATCACTAACCAATTTGAGGAAGCAGCGAGGAAATCCATATTTTCCGCGCGTTGGCGATTGCTTTCCAAAAAGTCAGTATTTGCGATCAACACCATACGTGAGGTCTCAGCTGCCAAGTGATCGACGTTAGCTGCTCCACGTGTCACCGCTGCAGCAATGTAAAGCGGCGCCGCGTTGTCTCGGATCGAATCAAAAGTCTTACCCGCATTGCCGTCCCCTGTTTGATTCCCAAAATCAGATTCACCCCAATAGCCTTCCATCACTTGAATCAATGGCATCGGTGAAAGTTTCCGAACCATTAAATCATCGGCATTCTCGCGGACATCGATAGAAGATGAAGCTCCTTCAAATACAGCGGATTGGCCCTCAAGGTCTTTGAGAAAGGAAATTCCCGGAGTGAAGTTTCCTCGTGCAGCCGTGATCACACGTGTCGCGTCTTTCGTGATGACACGATCATTCCGCGGCGTCACACCTTTTGATCGTAAAAATGTTTTCAACCTCGGCGGGCAATCTCCCGATTCTAACAAAATCAATAAAGCGGATCGTGGTGTATTCCAGTAAGCTTCCAAAGTTACGATTTCTTCTTCCGTGAAATCATATTTTGGTGCAATCAGTGCTACACCATTCACGCCAGTAGGAATCTCCTTCAAACCCGCCAAATTGACCGGCTTAATTTGAATATTCTGATAACGTAGAATCGTAGTAAGATTACTCCATGGTGAATCCTCTCCATCCGAGTCAACGCGAGATTTGTCCGCAAGGAACAGCAAAGTTTTTGGTTTACCCTCAATGCTCTCAACTAATCGCGCGGTAAGTAAATCTTCACCACGAAAATTTTCCGGTCTACGCTGACCTTTTTCATCTACTGCGTAAGTAATCATCTCCTCTACCAGCGCCAATGTGATATGAGGATTTAACGCGGCAGTTCCTGTCTGCGTTTCGCGATTTACCGGCGCGTCATCCGTTGGTCTCGCATCGATTAAAATCATATCACGAACCAATTTTAAATGGTATTCAGCCGCAAACTGTTGCGCCCGATCTGTCGCGCGGATCGGATCAATCACTTCTAATACAATTTTCCCGCCTGATTTTCTCTTATACTCCTCTGCCAGAACCCGAACTCTCTCATACATTGGCGAGGATCTACGAACAACCATGATCCATTTCACGGGTCGTTCGCGCTTGGTTACTTCCTCGCTTTTTAAATAATTTACCGACCAACCCGAGAGGCTGTAATCCGCCGCGCGCGAATGATCCCATCGATTATAATTATGCGATGAAATGTAGTTCATACAAATCACCGCAAATAACAGTAGGCTGATCTGCAGGACGGACAAAAAGCCCATGCCAAATCGGTTAGGGCGCGAAGAGCGGTTGGAAGATGATGCCATGACAATATGAAGTTCGCGTTTATGGACGCCAACGGCGCAGATCAATCACTTGATGAGTGAGAAACAGGGTGAAAACTGTGAGGGAAAGATAATAAACCGCCGGCCGCGTATCGAGCAAACCGTTAGCAAAATAGTGCAAATGCTTTTGTGAGGAAATATAATGAAACATTCCAGCCCCTGCAAACGACTCGCCCCAGATAATCGTCACAAAGCCGAGGAAATATATGATTACCAAAGCCGTTATGGTGACAATTCCTGCTACAATCTGGCTGGATGTAAGAGCTGATGCCAAACAGCCAATCGCAGTAAAGGCACAGCCCATCAATAATAGGATCAAGAAACTCCCCCACAACGCTCCCTCTGAATATGCAGGTGGAATATCTGTGAGCCAGGAAAAGGCCTTGATCTGCAAAAATGCCGGAATCCACAGGATTACATAAAAAATCATCGCCGCGAAATACTTGGACAAAACCACCTGCCACGTCCGCACCGGTGCTGTTAGCAAAGTTTCCAAAGTCCCGCTCCGCTCCTCATCTGCGAACAATCGCATCGTGATCAGCGGGAAGATAAAAAGGAAATAAAACCAAAATAACGGGGTATGAAACACCACATAAACCAAGCTGTCTTTCACCGGCGTATCCCGAAACCCCTTCATGGCCGAGGACAGGGAAAGCCCCTGCATCAGCACCACAAATGCGAGCACCACCCAGCCAAAGGGATTTAGGAAGTAGGTATTGAGTTCCTTTCTTGTGAGGATCCGAAGTATGCGCATGTGCAGGTAGGTTGACCGACAGCGGCGATTCGTCCAACCTAGAAATTCGCCTAAAAGAACTTACTGCTCCACTATTTTTTAAGCTCACCCCTCCATGTCGGATGTGGATTCCCTGCAGGCAACGCCGGCGGAAGATGCGTTTCAAAAGGCTTCTCGCCCCGCTCTTTGAGCTTCGCGAAGATCACCATGTTCAAAAAGTGCATCCCCCCCAGCACCAACAGCACCACTCCTATCTTGCTGCTCAGGGCCTCAAAAATCCCCGTCGTCCCCGTCACCAACTTGTCTAATTTCAGAAAAAGAATAACGAATCCCAGATTTACCAAATAAAACCCAACCAACAGCAAATGATTCACACTATCGGCCAATTCCTCATTCTCTTTAAAACAACTCACTAAAAATATCCTCCCGTTCTTATGAAGCGTTCGCGCAACCCAAATCGTTACTGGGACTGCGATGGCAAGATATATGGCATAGGTAATTACTGTTTCGTTCATATGGTTTTTTCCTTTCGACTAAACAATACTTTCAGAAAGTATTGAAAACAAGGAAAATAATCCATGACTTAAACTTACTCAAATCTCCCCCCCGCAGCCTCACCGAGCCCGTAAATCCTCATTTTACCAAAAAATAAGGGAATTTCCTGCTCACAAGAGAGTTTACCCTTGCAAAGAAGCCCCTTCTCTGGTTTCACACCCAGCCCGTCTCCGACTTAACCAAACTGTTTTGAGCGAAAAAGCCATGTCACCTGATCCTGAGAGCCTCGTATCTTTTGAACAAGCACGGCCAAACTCGCAATTACCCGGCTCCACTATGAAAAGCGAACTTGTCGACCAAGCTGCAGAAATTGTTACTGACCCACTGGTCCTTATTAACCTCGTATCCCAAAGGGTTCGCCAGCTCAACAGCGGGCGCTCACCTCTGATTCCAACCGTTCCAAGCATGGGCGCTGCCGATATTGCTCTTACCGAAATCATCGAAGGTAAGATCAAACACGTGTACAAGCCCATGGCGATCTGATTGGGATCGCCCTCTTGGGTTGATTCTTCTAGCTAATGAGTACTGAAATCGCCACCAACCGCAAGGCCGGTCGAGATTTCACCATCCTCGATAAATACGAAGCTGGGCTGGAACTAAAGGGCACTGAGGTCAAATCGATCCGTGCCGGGAAAATCAATATTTCCGATGCCTTCGCACGCGTGGAAGGCCATCAGGTTTTCCTCTATGGCTGTGATATCCAGCCATGGCAAACCGCAGGCGAATGGTTCAACCACCAAGCTAAACGCCCCCGGCGCTTGTTGCTGAACAAACGCGAAATCCTCAAGCTCGCCGCCGAAACCGCCATCAAAGGCTGTTCCCTCCCACTGCTGCGGATCTATTGGAAAAACCGCCGGGTTAAAGTCGAGATTGGGGTCGGCAAAGGCAAAACCCATTCCGACCAGCGCCATGACCTGAAGAAAAAGGTCGAGCTACGTGAAGCTCAGCGCGAGATGTCACGGTTCAACCAGCGCTGAAATCCTCATTTCTGCGATCTCAGGTGTTGATTCCCTCTCGACAACGTTCAATCTAGCACTCTTCATCTTACCGAAATCTCATGCCAGATACCTCCCCAGCCGACCTCAACGACGTGACACGGCGCTTAATTGAACAACTGCGCAATCATCCAAAACGCATTGTTTTCACAGAGGGAGAGGACATTCGAGTGATCAAAGCCGCCGCGCGCTTTGTCGCGCTTGAAGCGGTTTCTCCCATCCTCCTTGGCGATTCCCAGCGTATCAAAGCGTTAGCCGCGGAGCACAATATCCCGATGAACTTCATCCGGGTGATTAATCCGAAAACTTCTTCAGACCTTCCGCTGTTCATGAAACGGGCGGAAAACATGGCGCGCTACCGCGATAATCCACAGCTAGTAAATGAAGAAACCATCACCCGCCCCCATCACTTCGGCGCTATGATGGTGCAATACGGACACGCGGACGCCATCGTCGGCGGTAACCAAGCGATTCCTGCCTACTATTTCCGAGCCTTGATGCAAAACATCAAACCGGATGCCAATGTCTCGCGGATCTTTGGAGTCACTATGCTGGTCGCACCACATTTCCCCCTTCTCGGCGATCGTCCCTTGTTCCTCGCTGATACCGGCCTGATTCCTCAGCCAGACGTCACTCAACTTTCCACCATCGCCATCGAAACTGGAAAACTCGCTCTCCACTTCCTAGGCAGAACGCCTCAGATCGCCCTGCTCAGCCATTCCACCAAAGGCACTTCAAGCACTCAAGAAGCTCAGAAAGTTGCCGCCGCAACAGCTCTCGCGCAAAGTCGAGCGAAAGAGGAATTGTTAGATCTCAATATCGATGGTGAACTACAAGCCGATGTAGCCATGGATCCAGTCGCAGCCGAAACCAAACTCCCCGACGCCGTCAGCCGACTCAGTGCCGATGTGTTAGTTTTCCCCAACCTGGATGCCGCACATATCTCCCTGAAACTTTTGCAACACCTCGCCGGCGCCCAAAACTACGGCCAAATCATCCTCGGCCTCTCCCGCCCAGCCGCTCAAGTCCCCCGAACCGCCAGCGTCGAAACCATTTTCGGCACCACCGCCGCCGTCGCGGTGGAAGCAATCAAGTATCATCAGCTCCATCCAGATAGCGACTTTTAATTTGGAAGTTCTTGGGGTTTTATATCTGTCTCTTCCAAATCAAAAATCATCAATCATCAATCATCAATCATCAATCATCAATCATCAATCATCAATCATCAATCAATCTTGCAGCGCATGAGTTTATCGTAGTGTTAGATGATTCGGTTTTATTGACGATTGACTCCACTGCGTTCCGTCCAAGCGACAAGGACTTCGTCTTATTATGAAAGTTCGCTAGCGCTCACAAAGCGTTGATGATTGACGAATTATTGAATCTTGTGGCGGGATTGATGATTGTTTATTTTTAATTTTTGATTTTAGAGGATACCGATTCACTATCTGCGGTTTTTGTGCTCGATATGAAAATTGCGATCAACTCGCCGCATTCTTTGATTGCGCCGGATGTCAGCGCTTCACCTGCAAGTCGTTTGCGTGCAATAATTTTAAGCCAAATCACCGTTTCCCGCAGCTCCTTGAGCGAGATTTTCATCTTGTGAATGAAATCCTTTCTAGATTCCGCGCTGCGAGCTTCACCGTAATTAGGTGCTGGCGAAGTTCCTGAACGAACCAACTGCCCAGCGATATGATTACCTGCCTTCGAGACAGGCAAATCTTCAACCACGCCAATTACCATCACAGCAAAATCTATCAGCCTATCTTCTAGTTCCTGAGGTTTCATATTCTTTTCTTTCAAATCAAAAATAAAAAATTAACAATCATCAATCGTCAATAAAACCGGATGATCTAACACTCTCATCACCTCCCGCTCATCTTTGGCAAATACCGCATAACGCGCGGCCCACGCACCGTAGCACTGCTTGGTTCGCAGTGCTAAACCCCGCCGAGCACAAGCCGACCGCACCGCAGCCCGAACACGCTCCGCCAAGCTTCGGTGATCCGCACCAGTTTCCGCACACGCATCTAGCCATTTCAAATACCACTGAATTGCATCCGCCCATTGCTCCAATTGCCAAGTCTCGCGTGGCCTATCCTCCCGTAAAACCTCATGCCGCCAGAACGCTTTGGCGGAAGCCCGACCTGCTTCCAGCTCGTTGCGAAGTCGAAAATTCTCAAACCATTCTAGAACGAGGAGAAACCCAGCTCGCTCTCGATCATTCAAACCACGGAACTCCGAGAGATCTTTTCGCCAACAACTGCGCGTTTTTGTGGGGGACATGTAACTTTGAAAGCAACTATCGACGAATTTGTCAATCACAAAGTGTTCACTAGAACACTTTGTGAAAAATAATCCCGGCTCAACCACCCATATCTGCCTCCACACGCGTGTATATCAGAAATCCAAACGCTGCCGCTAACACCGAACGAAGAGAACCTGATATACACGCGTGAGATTAAAAATACCTTTTCAAATCAAGGAATTTTCTATCAGATTTAGAAATGACAGTCGCTGGATATACGGTCCCGACGTCATACGAATAAGCAACTATGTTCGGAAAGAAATAAAGATGACTCTACCTGCTCTCATAATTGCATCGATCGTGTTAATGGCCGTCTCGTGTAGTGTATCGAATGATTATCGAAGTGCCGAAATCCCCTCTCGTCCTGAAGGGATGATGAAGATCTATAGCGCACTCACTTCATATGAATTAGAATATGGGCATTTTCCGAACAATCTTACGGATCTAGTTGGAGAGCGGGCGCTAACGACTGAGGAACTTCTTATTTCCCGTCTGGATGGTTCACTACAAAGGCCCGAATACTTTCCTACAGCTCGAAGAGGTTCTGACGCCCTTTTGGCGATCGATCTCGGCCAGGGCACAGGCAGACTCATCGTTCATCTTGATGGATCAGTCGGAGCCGAGGTCAAAAACAAGAAATCCAAACAAACCGCGCCATCGAACGGCGATAAGCCGTCAAATTGAATTTGAGCTTCCATCCCGGCGTGGATGAGCTCTAACGTTAGCGATGAAAAATAGAGACCTTTTTACTGTCCTTACCATAGGTAGTTTTGCGTTGGCAGGGTGCAAGTCTGAGTCGTTACATCCCGAGGCGGGGGCATTACAATCCGAGGAAGAGGCTGGCGCTTTGTGGGTTTCCGATGAAGAGGTTGGCACTTTGTGGGTTTTCGAAGATACTTACAAGAGCGGTCTTCCAATTGACAAATGGAAGAAATGGCCTTTATCCGCCTCGATCGAGCAACGATCTTTCAAGGGGGTTCCAATAGCAGTCGTTCAATATTCCACACCGAATAGCTACGGTAATACATTTAAACTACACATTTACTACAAGGCGAATAAGGATGATGCGACTTCTGGGGATTGGCGAGAGTGCTTACGATTCTCAGCTCGCTCGTACTTGGAGCTTAAGACGGTTTTCGATGAGGAAGGTGATCAGCTCACGATTTTTGGTGTAGTGCCTAGCGACAAAAGTGAAGAGAATCTTCTCATTAGGCGGAGATTTCATGACTCTTTCGTCTACTACATTCCCGAGCATGGATAGAACCAAGCAGACCGAATCGGGTCCTCGGGAGTGATTAGCTCCCGAGTCCCACACCACCCTGCGTACGGCTCCGTACAGGGCGGTTCCAATCAGTTACCTTGAGCTTGCTCAGGGTAGTAAAGAGCGATCCAGATTGCTCTCATATCCGGAACT
>JANPMK010000031.1:0-5268 GCA_031422775.1 Akkermansiaceae bacterium
TGCATTCTGCTGCCCAGCAATTACAGTCATTTCCTATCGCACCGGGCAGCAGAATGCAGCCCCTCCTTGAATTGCTTTGCAAACACGCTCTCCTAAGCGACCCTCCGGCATGGGAATTCCTTTCCAAAACACTTACGCACACCTCCCAGAGCGGTTCTTTTCCAAACAACAACCCGCACGTGCTCCAGAACCATTTCTCATCCGCACCAACCCGACTCTCGCCACCGAACTCGGGATCGATTCCACGTGGATGGGCTCCCCCGCCGCTCTCGCAACTTTTTCCGGAAATGAAATCCCAAGCGGCGCAGAACCCATCGCACAAGCCTACGCCGGCCACCAGTTCGGTGGCTTCGTTCCCCAACTCGGTGATGGCCGCGCAATTCTACTCGGCGAAGTCATCGACATTCATGGCAAACGCCGCGACATCCAACTCAAAGGCTCCGGCCGCACGGTGTTCTCACGTGGCGGCGATGGCAAATCTGCTCTCGGTCCCGTGCTGCGTGAATACCTCGTCAGCGAAGCCATGCACACATATGGCATTCCCACCACTCGCGCGCTCGCCGCGGTTTACACCGGAGAAATCGTCGAGCGCGAAGAACCTGCACCCGGCGGCGTTTTCACCCGCGTCGCCGCCAGCCACATCCGCGTCGGCACGTTTCAATACTTCGCCGCGCGCCAAGATACCGAAGCCATTCAAATTCTAACCGATCACTGCATCGCTCGCCATTACCCACAAGCAGCCGATGCAGAAAATCCTGCGCTCGCATTTCTTGAAAGCGTCATTCGCTCTCAAGCCTTGTTAGTCGCGAAATGGTTGCCGCTAGGTTTTATCCACGGTGTGATGAATACCGACAACTGCGCGATCTCGGGAGAAACGATCGACTACGGTCCGTGCGCGTTTATCGATACCTTTCATCCTGATACAGTCTTCAGCTTCATCGATCGCAATGGCCGCTACGCATGGGGCAACCAACCCACCATCGCGCATTGGAATCTAACACGTCTTGCTGAAACGTTACTACCTATCCTCGATCCCTCACCGGAACGCGCCAAAGAAATCGCCACCGCTGCACTCGATCAGTTCATCCAGCATTTCCAACCCGCCTACCTCAACCATTTCCGCGAGAAACTCGGTTTATCAACTGTTACCGATCTCGATGCGAGCGCCGCGTTTATCAAAGCCACCCTCGGCACACTCGCACAGAATAAAGTCGATTTCACCCTCTTCTTCCGCCACCTCACCTTGCTTGCGGCCGATGACACGCGAGCAGATCTAGCATCGCTTTTCTCAGATCCTCAAGCCGCCGTAAAATGGATCAACGATTGGAAATCCCTAACAAAATCTGCCGATCACATCTCGAAGATGAAATCCACCAACCCCATCCTCATCCCGCGCAACCACCGCATCGAAGAAGCGATCCAAGCCGCCTATCAAAATGACTTTTCCTACTTTCATCGCCTCGCCGAAGCCCTAACAAAACCCTTTGAGGAGAATCCTGAGTATGCGAATTTGGAGCTCGCACCGCTTCCGAACGAGCGTGTTCAAAACACGTTCTGCGGGACCTAGAGCGCCAGAGTCCCCATACAAGCAGGATAACCTGTGCAACCCCAAAACTGACTCCCGGGATTTTTTCCACCTTTTGCGGTGCGTAAGGACATGAGTCCTCCACAGAGTCTGCACATGGGAATCTTTTTCAGATCGGTCTGATCCGACAGATCCGTCCGATTAGACTGATCTTTCTTTCTCCGCTCTGCCATGCGCGCCGTGGCTAGTTGCTCAGAGTATCCGCCGCCCTCAATAAACGCTGCCTCCAGCGCGGTAATCTGGCGATCCAGAAGAAAGTTCGCTTGGTGAATAAGGCATATCACCGCATTCGCACGCACAGCCGCATCCGGCGTATCCAGCCAGCGCGAATATAAAGCCCAGCGCTCTGCATCTGTTAGATCAGTCAGATCCGACGGATCCGTCCGATCTGACTGATCTTTTTTAAAATTCCGTGGAACCGCTTTTACTATAGATGCTTCTTCACTGCCCATCTCCCATTGCGGCAGCCGCCGGTGCCTCAGATAATCCTCATAATCAAGCAACAGCTCTTCCAAACTCGCGCGAGCCACATTCACTAAACGCAACTCCGTTTGCGAACTTGTTGCAGATGCGCGACTGCCTTCTGCTATGTTCTGTCGGCCCGAACGTGCTGCTTGCACCATTTGATCAACCGTCCGTGATCGTGAGTCTAAAAATTTCTCACAAAACCAAACCGTAGCATCATAGATCAATGTGGTAGTTTGAAAACTGGCGGTCTTCCTATAACCGCCGCTAGGGCGGAACTTTTTGTGGGGGGAATTCATACGATCGGTCTTATCCGTCAGATATGACAGATCCGTCAAAGCGAATTTATCCGAAATTCACAATTCTAACTGCGCATACCAGAACCATCACCCCTCCGGATTAAACATCCCGTTATACCCCGGCTGATAGAGCATCACCCCAAGCACCTCCGCCATCACATCGAAATGCTTGTCATTCGCATAAACCCTCATCAATTGGCTTTTCGCGATCGTTCCAATCAGAATGTCATTCCACGGAACCGTGAATCCCTTCGCTTTCAGCTTCGCGAAATTTTCCGCCGCCTCGCGCCAGATCTTTAGATCATTGCGAACGTAAGGGATCAGATCAAACCACGCCTTGATTCGCGGCATTTCGTTTTCACGCGCCCCACCCAGAAATTCCATCTCCACTGGCCCGCATAGCGCGCCCTCGTATTCATCCAACAGTCCTTTTACCGCCATCTTCACACGCAGATCGCCATCCCTGCGGAAAAAATCCACCCACGCACTGGTATCAATTATCACCATATTCAGCGATCCACCGCCTCCAGTTCATCATTGGTCATAGGATAATCCTCAAACTGACCTTCCATCACCATTGCCGAGAATTTTCTGACCATCTCCCGCTTCACATATTCCGTGGCGGCCTTTGCCAGCGCTGGACTTTTCTTGGTCTCGCCCGTCAATTTCATGGCGTTGGCCAAAATTTCATCGTCAATTTCAACTGTCAGTTTCATGTAGGTATATTACCCTTTATTCCCCTATTTTCAATATTATTTATCCATCTTTTATCCTTTTTTCTTTGGAACGTTATCATATTCATGCGACGCCCGCCAAATCCAGACGTGGACTGGCGATTTCGTAGGGTTAGACCCCATAGCAGCGTAGCCGCCCTTTAGCGAAAATGTGCCTTATAAAAAAGCTAGGAACGCAATCGCGGCCACTCTGTTCAACGGAACTCTCATCATCACAACAACCCATTCTACCCGCACGAACTCAGCGAGTTCAGCCCCGAGACCATTCACTCCTGCTTGAATAGATACGATTTCGACAAAAACAGAAACACAACCATGAAAACAGTAGCTCTCATCTTCGCGGGAATCACCGCTTTACTCGCCCTAACCTCGTGTGAGGGGAAACATGCCGGCACGAAAGGCAATACCGGAGTCGCGGATATTGCATTCGCCAAGGAGGCGTTTGAAATGCTTGCGGGGGGTGACGCCAAAGTCGATCCGAAGATCGATTGGAAGACACTTCAATCCTTCGGCGTCAATGTCGGAGCCGAGTATGTCACCTACAAAATGGAGGCAGATCAGAAAGGATTTCGGGATGCCTTCATCACCCAGTTTTCTTCCTCCTTCATCGACGGTGGTGGCAAGCTGGAAAACTTTTCGAACTGGCGGGTAGATGAGGCGGACACGCTCAAGACCGTCGTAATCGCGGATTCAACGAACGGACTGCTCAAACTCACTGTCACGGACCGCAACGACACCAGTCGCTTGTCAGGCATCGAAATGGTGAAGTAAGCATCCCCGACGGAATTCCGGCGCGCCAATAAACAGAGAGAGCGGGAATTCTTGAGTGGATGAACCGCTGTGGAAGGTGACTTACCGCCCATAGCGCTGGCCATCCCCCCTTTTCCCCTTCCAAAGACCAGTCCTTCAGTGCATTCTCCGCGCTAATGGAAATACGGAATCCTAGTATTTTGATATCGATGGTGCAGCAATTACCCATGTTGATACGATCATGAGAAAGCTAGTATTCATCATTTTAGCGCTTCTCCCTTGTTTGATTGTTGGAGAGTTGTTGGTGCAGTCTCGGTATTTTTTGGATGCGTCTGCGAGATATGATGAGATTGTGTCGCTTCAGAAGAATTCCCCAGAGATTGGAAGACTGTACTATATCTATGCTGATGCTTATCTTTTCCAGCTTCGGACGTTTCTGCCAACCGCTTTTCTGCTCGTGATGGTCGCGTTCATGTGGCTGGCCCGACGTTACAAGAAGCCGATTTTCTATGTTCCTCTCGCGTTTCCGGTATTACTCTGGTTGCTGACTGCCACGCTTGGAGTATCGCAAGTCAAACACAGGTTTTTTGATGAGTATACAGGAAGCCTTTCTAAGGAGTGGACTGACGAGCATCCTATTTCCGAGTGGAATGATCGTGCGAAGAACCCAGATGCGGGCTTTCCAAATTATCAATTTCGTTCATGGAGCCCATCACCCTTTGTGGTAATCACGGATTATGATTTTGAGCATGGTGTGACCGATCGAATATCGTTTCAAACGGTTCACTTTTGGTGGGGTGATTGGGAGCAGATCCTGAGAAGGGTTACGGGGGTATCGTGAGTGCCTCAAACCGGCAAAACAAAAATCCCAGGCATTCATTCATTAATTTTTAATCCGATTGCCAAAGCCAGCCTCCCCATATTGATTCGCGTTGTTCATGGCAAACGACTTCGCATTCGAATCTCTCAATCCCGCACAGCGCGAGGCAGTCGCTAATTTAGATGGCCCAGTCATGATCCTTGCCGGTGCGGGAACCGGTAAAACACGCACGGTCACTTGCCGCATCGCGCACATGCTTGAGCGCAAAATTCCGCCCTCTGAAATCCTCGCGGTGACTTTCACCAACAAAGCCGCAGCGGAAATGCGCGAGCGCATCGGCGGCATGGTTTCCAAACACGCGGCGGAACAAATGACCGTCTGCACGTTCCACTCGCTATGCGTCCGACTTCTTCGCGGTGGTATCGATAAGCTCGGTTACAAAAAGAATTTCTCCATCACTGCCTACTCAGATCAGGTCGGCATCATGAAACAACTCCTCGTCCGCAAAGGCGGCACCGATGAGAAAGTTAAAGCCGAGACAGTTCTCACCGAAATCTCCCGTGCGAAAAACAAAGGCATCGATGTCCAGGACCTGCAGGACGATTTCTTCGCCCA
>JANPMK010000032.1:0-17655 GCA_031422775.1 Akkermansiaceae bacterium
ACTTTCTACATCCCATCAACCAAGCCGGCTCTCCCACAAGGAAGCCGGCTTTTTTCTTACCCAACGAAAATTTCCGCTTCCCTCCCACATCTCCCACATTAGTCTCCGCCCCGAAGAACCAGCTCTTCCTTGATAGTTGAAATTTGAATTTTTATGAAAATCGTCGTCGCATACTCCGGAGGTCTTGATACCTCAGTCCTCCTCCTCTGGCTCAAAGAAAAATACAACGCGGAAATTATCGCCTATTGCGCAGATGTCGGCCAAGGCGACGAACTCGACGGCCTCGAAGCCAAAGCCCTCTCCACCGGCGCTTCGAAATGCTACATCGGCGATCTCAAACAAGACTTCGCTCAAAACTACATCTTCCCCATGATCCAAGCTGGCGCGATCTATGAAGGCCGCTACCTGTTAGGAACTTCCATCGCCCGTCCCTGCATCACCGCAGACATGATCAAAATCGCCATCGCCGAAGGTGCTGATGCCATCGCCCACGGCGCCACTGGAAAAGGCAACGACCAAGTTCGCTTCGAACTCTCCGCCGCAGCCCTCGCGCCTAACATCAAATGCATCGCCCCATGGCGCGATGCCGAATTCCGCAAACAATTCCCCGGCCGTGCCGAAATGATCGCCTTCGCCGAGGCCAACAACATCCCGATCAAAGCTTCCATGAAAAAGCCTTACTCCATGGATCGCAACCTTCTCCACATCTCCTTCGAAGCCGGTGCCATGGAGGATCCTTGGTACGACGCCACCACCCCAGCGGACACCGATATGTATGTGCTTTCCGTTTCACCAGAAGACGCACCCGACGCCGCCGAATACATCGAAATCCTTTTTGAAAAAGGCAACGCCATCGGTTTGAAACACGCCAACATCGATGCCCTCCTCAACGAGCTCGGCGATGTCAAAGCCACCGGCCAACAAGACGGCTTCACCCTCCTCAATGCCTACGGCGTCATGCGCGTGCTCAACCTGTTAGGCGGACGCAACGGCATCGGCCGCGTCGATATCGTCGAGAACCGCTTCGTCGGCATGAAATCCCGCGGCATCTACGAAACCCCAGGCGGCACCATCCTGCTCGCCGCCCACCGCGACCTCGAAACCCTCGTCGTCGATCGCGAAGCCATGCACATCCGCGATTCCCTCATCCCGAAATACGCTCAACTCGTCTACAACGGTTTCTGGTTCGCCCCAGAACGCGAAGCCATCCAAGCCCTCGTCACCGAAACCCAGAAAAAAGTTTCCGGTGAAGTCCGCATGAAACTCTACAAAGGCAACGTCATGCAAGCCGGCCGTCGCTCCCCTCACAGCATGTACTCCGAAGCCATCGCCACCATGGAAGGCGGCCAAGAACAAGCCTACAACCAAGACGACGCCACCGGCTTCATCGCTCTGAATGCGCTACGCCTAAAAGCCGTCGCAAGGCAGAAATAAAAAGGTAGGGTCGTCGCGCCGCGACGACCGATGTTCTCATGCAAATAGGAACCGCGATTTTCAATCGCGACTGCAACCGCTTTTCGTCAAGAATCGGTCTTCGTAATCACCAGGGACAGACCATTCGTATACCGCAGTAAATCCATTACCTAACAATTTTCACATCAAATCTCTCGACACACATGATCTAAACTTATAGTTCTCCCACCTATGAAAACTCTTCACCCCCTCGTGAGTTTATTGACTGCCCTGACTCTTGGCGCCTCTGCGCAAGAAGCACCAACCTCGACTCTAACCACCCCTCCTCCAGCAGCTAATTCAAGCTCTTGGTCAATGATATACCTGCCCGATCTTGATTGGAATGAGGAAGAAATCATACAGATCATTGATTTGCTCAACGAATTGAAACCCAATCTGGTGGTGTCATATTCTCCATGCTCCTTCGCAGATAAAATTCGGAGTTTGGAAAACAAACCCAAGGTTTTGGATAAAACCCAACGCACCAAGGACGGAGAGAAATGCGGAGTTCCAATCAACCCACTTGCGGCTTACGTCGATACGAGCACCCTCCAGATTATTGGAAAAAAGGAAAATCAAAGTCCTCATCTGGTGTGGATTTCGTCAACCGAAAGCAAACATCTCTACCACGGCCCCAGAAACGATGAAGATGAGCGGGACTCGCTCGCCAAATTTCAAGTCCGCGAACAAATGATAAAGAGACGAGGAGAGGTCGTCTTTCTGATCGATCCGGAACTGAACCTGTCCCATGAGCAGGATTGGCTCTTGCCCAGGAACAATGTCCATTACGAACAAGCACCGAGTGCCGTAACAGGACTCGCCTGCATCAGACCGGCGACCTTGCAACATGAAATTCCCGCCATAAATGGAATCGCTGCGCGTATTCCCGTGCTGCATTGGATTCACTCGGGATCCACCGGCATGGAATGGAACATTTTACCCATCGACAAAGGCCCCGCCATCCAACACACCACCTATCGTCATACTCAGGAAAGAGAGAGTAAAATTGCTCCCAGAGTGAAGTGGCTGATGGCACCTGTAGCTGGTTCCCAGGTTCCGCTCTGGATGGATCATTACCTGAACGATAATCCCGCTCTGGAAGCCGGAAATACGATTCAGCGTGGCGGCATGACACGGCTTTTTGGTTGGGAAGAATATGATTTCCAGAAAGCTCCATTCAAACTTCTGGATGCGGTTCATCATCCCGTTCCTGACCCGAAACTGCAACTCCCCGAACTGCCGCGCGGAGCGGTTCGATCCCCTAACAACCTATTTTCCATTACCGTCGGTCAGCTGGGAGCACAGGGTTGGTATCCCGAGGATAGCGATGACGGGATCAACATCTACCTTGATGATAGACGCACCAACAAAAGCCATCACCTCTACGTCTCCGGATTATACGGCCCATGGCCAACTGCTGCGACATGGTTCACGGATCGCTATGTCATCACCTCAGGAGTCGCTGCTCCCATTGATGATTGGAATGACAGCAACGCTTACAGCACCTCCACCAAGCCTCCAACCTCACTTTATGTTTTTGACCTGCAAGCAGGAAAAAGCTTCACCACCGTGAGCTATGCGACCCCGAAGACACTCCGTGTAGGGCCTACAGAAAGAATTTATTTCCCCAATGAACCATCCTATGTAGCGCAGAATCGCTGGAAATTCCTTTGGAGAAAAGTAGAGGCGGGCTATCACATCAAACCGCAAGAAGCACCGGTCAGCATCGAGACTGCCACTACCACCGCAAAACAACTCGCGACGCCAAACCTGAAATGGAAAGATCTCGGCATCTGGCCCTCCCCGGAAACCTGGCAACTCGTTTCTGAAAAAGAAAAAGAGCACAGCATCTATCCCGAAAAGAAAATCCAAAATGGTGGGCATCCTTTTCTCACTTTTACCGAGACCACCCCCGGCCAACGCCAATACCGGCTCGCTATTTCCAGTATCGACCAATTCCACGATGAACATGCACTGGATGAAATCGTCGCTCACGCGGATCTTTTCACCACCGGAGAAGAGCACATGCGGCAACTCAATACCGTCGAGCGTGTCGGAGAAAATAAACAATGCCTCTTGCTCTCCGGAACATTCACCAAACCGAACTCTGAAAAAGGATATTGGATGCGCTTGCTGGATTTAAGCAGCCACCGCGCTTGGTCGGCTCATTGGTAGGCTCCGCCCGCCCCACTTTTGAGATAGATAAACCCGCCAGCGGCCGTATGATCCAGACTTCCCTCCTTGGGAATCATTCATACTCCATCATGAAGGGCTATTTTCCAATCATCTTATTTCTCTCCATTCAGCCAAGCTTTGCGGCTGAGGGAAAAATCTCCTACGCCCGCGAGATCCTGCCCATCCTTTCTGACAAATGCTTCTACTGCCACGGCCCGGACAAGGAAAAACAAGAAGCCGACCTCCGCCTCGACATCCGCGCCGAAGCAATCAAAGCCATGGCATGGGATCCGAAAGACCCAGCAAATTCCGAAGCTCTGATCCGGATTTTTTCCAAAGATCCCAAGGAGATCATGCCTCTGCCAAAATCTCATCTCACCCTCACGGAAAAGGAAAAGAACTTGATCAAAACCTGGGTCGAGCAAGGTGCGGAATATGAAGCTCACTGGGCCTTCGTCCCACCGCCCAAAGAAATTCCCATTCCGAAAACCACCGACCAAACCTGGGCGAAAAATCCCATCGATTCCTTCATCCTCGCCCGCCTCGAAAAAGAAAAACTCAAGCCCAGCCCACAAGCCACCCCCGAGCGTTGGCTGCGCCGCGTCACTTACGATCTTACGGGCATGCCCCCAACCCAAGCTGAGATCGATAGTTTCCTAACAGATAAATCCCCTACCGCAAAAGAAACCGCCGTCGATCGCCTGCTTGCCTCGCCACGTTTCGGCGAACGCGTAGCCATCCCATGGCTCGATGTCGCGCGCTATGCGGATTCATTTGGTTACCAGGCAGATATCAACACCAATGCCTGGCCTTATCGCGATTGGGTGATCAAATCATTTAACGAAAACTTACCGCTCGATCAATTTATCATCCAACAACTCGCCGGAGATCTCTTACCCAACCCCACCCGCGATCAAAAACTCGCCACCGCCTTCAATCGCATCCACCGCAAAACCAACGAAGGCGGTTCTGTTCCAGAGGAATTTCGCATCGAAGGCATTTCCGACCGCATCCACACCGCCGGCACCGCCTTCATGGCACTCACCATGGAATGCGCCCGTTGCCACGATCACAAATACGATCCCATCTCCGCCAAAGACTATTACTCCATGGGCGCGTTTTTCAACAGCGTCGATGAATTCGGCCTCATCCAAGGCGGCTCCACTCGCGGCGATGTCCTGCCACAACCCGCCTTGCTGCTCCCTACCCCGGAACAAGAGACACAACTCGCCAGCTTACAAAAAAATATCGAAGCTGCCGCTAACGAACTCACCACTTACCTTCAATCCGCAGAACCCGCTTTCCAATCCTGGCTATCCTCTAACAAAAGTTTTCCTTCTCCCGAACTCATCGGAAAATTTTCCTTCGAGACTGAAAACAAAGGAGAACTCATCAACGAAGCCGATCCGAAAAAATCCGCCAAAACCGGCGGCAACAAACTCGCCCCCGGAAAAGCAGGCAACGGCATCCTCGCCGATGGCGATAGTCAAACATCATTTCCAGACTTCGGCATCAAACACGCGGATCAACCGCTCTCCATCTCCCTCTGGCTGAAACCCGGTGAAGACTACAAACGCGCCGTCGTTTTTTCTAACACCTCATCCTTCGATGTTCCGTTCTCCGGATACGAACTCCTCATTGAAGAAGGCCGTTTGACTTGGAACCTTGCCCGCGAACTCCCCGGCTGCGCCGCTTCCATCACCACCAAACAAACCATTCCCACCGGAGAATGGACCCACGTCACCGTCACCAACGATGGCTCACGCAAAGCCGCCGGACTGAGAATTTTCATCAACGGCAAACCCGCCGAAACCACCACCGTCCGCGACAACCTCACTCGAGATTACAACATCGGCAATGGCCTGGACTTCACTGCCCGTGGTCGCGACATCGGAATACGAGGTGGAATGGTCGATGAAATCCAAATTCATACCCGCGCAATCCCCGCGCTTGAAGTCGCCGCTATTCACTCAGGAAAATCCGCATCCGAAATCGCCGCCACGCCCGAACAACTCCGCGAGTTTTACTTTTCCGCTGTCGATCCGAAAGCCCGCGAGATTTCTAACAAATTATTCGCCGCCCGCGCCGCTTATCGCGATGCGGAAAAACCCGTGCGTGAAATCGTCACCATGCGCGAGTCCGAGAAACCCATTCCTGCTTACATCCTCGCCCGCGGAGATTACACGCATCCCACCGAAAAAGTCGAACGCGAGACACCCGATTGGCTCCCACCGTTTCCCGAGGACCAACCGCGCAATCGCCTTGGCTTCGCCAAATGGCTAACCTCGCCAGATCATCCGCTCACTGCCCGTGTCATGATCAATCGTGTTTGGCAGGAAATTTTCGGTGTCGGCATTGTAGAAACCTCTGACAATTTTGGCCTACAAGGTGCACAGCCAAGCCATCCAGAATTATTAGACTGGCTCGCCCGGGATCTGATGAATCACGGTTGGGATCACAAACGAGCGATCAAACAAATGGTTCTCTCCGCCACCTACGGCCAAGACTCCAAAGCCTCACCAGCTCTCCGCGAACGCGATCCCGCTAACACTCTCCACGCCCGTGGCCCCGCACGACGCCTCAGTGCCGAAATGCTACGCGACTCCGCACTCGCCCAATCCGGTCTGCTCGCCGCAACCATCGGCGGCCCGCCCGTACATCCCTACCAAGCTCCCGGCTCGATGTGGAAAGAGATCAACAATTTCCTCCCCGAATACAAACCCGAAAAAGGCGAAGGCCTCTACCGTCGCTCGCTATACACTTTCTGGAGACGCACCACCACCCCACCCAATATGACCTTGTTCGACACCTCCACCCGCGAGGTCTGCTCCACCCGCCGCATGGCCACCAACACTCCCCTCCAAGCCCTCGTCATGCTCAACGATCCGCAGTTCGTCGAAGCCGCCCGCAAACTCAGTGAACGCATCATCAAGCAAGGCGGCACCACCGATGAAGCCCGCGCAACATGGGCCTACCGCGAAGTCATCGGAGCCGCACCAAGCCAAGAGCAAGTCACGCTTCTAACAGAACTTATCACCGAACAACGCGGTTTCTTCACCTCCAAATCCTCTAATGCCGACGCCCTCCTAAAAATCGGCGACGCACCCGCCGACCCCGCCCTAGACAAAACCGAACTCGCCACCTTCACCACCCTCGCCCAAGCCCTCCTCAACCTAGACTCCAACATCACGCTGCGGTGAAGTTTTTCCACTGATCACCGCTCACTTCACACTCGGCACTTAATACCATGTTCGAAATCACCCGCCGCCATTTCCTCTCCAAACTCTCCACCGGGATTGGTGGAGCCGCGCTTGCGTCGATGCTGCCGCAGCGGCTTTCTGGCGCATCCGCGTTTGGAGAAAAACTTCTAACAGACCACGCACCGAAGGCGAAGCGCGTGATCTATCTCTTCATGTCCGGCGGTCCCGCGCACATGGATCTTTTCGATTACAAACCCAAGCTCAACGAGCTCAACGGCCAGCAACTCCCCGACTCAGTCCGCCGCGGCCAGCGCCTCACCGGCATGTCCGGCAACCAAGCAGTCCTGCCACTCGCGGGCTCACAATTCAAATTTGCCCAGCACGGAAAATCCGGAGCATGGGTCAGCGAGCTTCTGCCACACACCGCCAAAGTTGCGGATGATCTCTGCTTCGTGAAATCCCTCTGGACCGAGGCGATCAACCACGACCCCGCGATGACCTTTTTCCAAACCGGCTCCCAGATCGCGGGTCGACCCTCGCTCGGCTCATGGGTCAGCTACGGCCTTGGCTCAGAAAATGAAAACCTTCCCGGCTTCGTCGTGCTCGTCACGAAAAAAGCCACGGACCAACCCCTCGCCGCCCGACTCTGGGGCACCGGCTTCCTCGACTCCCGTTACCAAGGCGTGCGTTTCTCCTCCGGGAAAGATGCCGTTTTCTACCTCACTAACCCTGATGGCGTTTGTCAGTCGGGTCGGCGCGCGTTGTTAGATAAACTCTCCGCCCTGAACAAAATCGATTTCCAAAATGAGATCGATCCCGAGATCGAAACCCGCATCGCTCAATACGAAATGGCGTATCGGATGCAGACCAGCGTTCCGGAAGTCACCGACATCAGCGGCGAGCCGAAATCGATCAAAGAACTCTACGGACCCGACGCAGAGAAACCCGGCACCTTTGCCGCCAACTGCCTGCTCGCCCGCCGACTCGCGGAAAAGGGTGTGCGTTTCATCCAGCTTTATCATCCGGGTTGGGATCAGCATAACAACCTTCCCGGAGCGATCCGCAAACAAACCCAAGAAACCGATCAAGGCTGCGCCGCACTCATCACCGATCTCAAACAACGCGGCATGTTAGAAGACACCCTCGTCGTCTGGGGCGGCGAGTTTGGTCGCACCGCTTATTCGCAAGGCAAACTCACCAAAGACAACTACGGCCGCGATCACCATCCACGCTGCTTCACCGCATGGATGGCGGGCGGCGGAGTCAAACCCGGCATGACCTACGGTGCGACCGATGATTACGGCTACAACATCGTCGGTCCTGACGGACAAGCGATCGATCCATCCAAAGAAAAATTCATCCCCGGTGCCGTGCACGTCCACGATTTCCACGCCACCATCCTCAACCAACTCGGCATCGACCACACCCGCCTTTCCCACACCTTCCAAGGCCGCCGCTTCCGCCTAACAGATGTGCATGGGCATGTGGTGAAAGAGCTACTCGCGTAGGCGAGAAATGATTGACGATTGCTGATTGACGATTTTTGATTTTTGATTTGGAAGAGTATTCTAAAATACATCGCTTTGCCCTACATTCAAAAACCTGTCCGTCGTAGCCTTGGCGAAGATGGATCAAACCTAAACAATCATCAACTTGTCCGCCATAGCCTCGGCGACGGTGGATCGTCATTCAATTCGAATGATCAATAACCATACCTATGAATAAATATATCAGCCTGTTGTCGCTCATTCTATATCCGGCAAGTTTGTATTTTCTATTTCGAGAAAACTCGCCCGCCAACCAAGAATTGTTTCTATGCATGATCCTACAATTACTGGCCTATAGCTTTATCGTAATCACCGCATCGCGTGCCGGTATCATTATCATTTCTATCGTTTTTCTCATTCAAAGCCCGCTTGTGTTCGGTTGGGGAATACTAGTAGCTATGTTTTCCGGCTGGGGTGACGGAGCATCCCGAGGAGCGGGTCTATCCGACGTTTTCCCGTGGTTTGTTGCTGGAATCGCACTTTTTTTGATTGGGCTTTGCTCGCTTATAAAGATTGGAAAATTGATCAACTGGGCAAAAAAAATCTCAGTTTAACATTGTTTTAACATATCTCGGCGTGGTGACTGCTAAGGCTGCATTAAAAGGATATCGGAGCGCAAAAACATACCAATTGTAATTCTTACTGAGCCGAATTCATCCTTCCATCCCCCACACAAACCAGACTACTCTAGCTTCATGGATCATCCTGAAACCACCAAGAAGCTCGATCGCATTGCCAATCTTCTGATCGCTAATCTCATTTTTATGGCGATTGCTGCAGCGGCTCTCATTGTCGGACTCCTGCCCAAATTGGAGCGCATCTCTCGCAGCAGCGAGCGCGTTGCCCAAAGCACGGAACGCGTGGATCAGCGTTTCCAATCATTCGCAGACGAAGTGCAACCTGTAGTTTCCGCTGGAGCAGATATTACAAAACAATCGATTGATAAAATCGACACCGACCGCCTCTCCAAAAAATCCGATCAACTCCTCGACGCAGCATCCGAAAAAGCGAAGCGTTTCTTCGGGATTGATAAAGAGAAGGATGGAGCGGAATGATTGAGGCCGTGAATATCCAATTTCGGTATTGCTGTTCTGCAATTCTGGTATTACTTTCACATCATGACAACGGTCTCCCTCAAAATTCCAGATGAACTCGTTTCCCGCATGGATGCTGTTGCGCGCGCCAAGCGCACTAGTCGTTCAGCGCTGTTACGAGAGGCTTTAGAGGAAAAGCTCAAAGCCACTGCCCGCAAAACTCCGCTCAGTCTTTACGAGCAAAGCACCGATCTTTGCGGAAAAGGTAATAGCGGAATCGAAGATCTCGCATCTAATCCGAAGCACCTAGAAGGATTTGGTTCATGATTGAAATCATCGCCGATACTGGTCCGCTTGTCGCTTATCTGGATCGTAGCGATAAGGATCATGCGTGGGCCAAGGACAACTTTATTCAAATCACCCGCCCACTGCTGACCTGTGAAGCGGTGATCGCTGAAGCTCTTTTTCTTCTACGACGCGGTGGTATCGACCCGGATGGTTTGCTTCATTTAATCCAGCGAGGTCTTTTGATTCCTACTTTCCGTTTATCGGATGAAATCGCAACGATTCAGCAACTCATGAAAACCTATCGTAATATCCCGATGTCGCTCGCCGATGCCTGCCTCGTCCGAATGTCGGAGCTTCATGAAAACTCCAAAGTCATGACGTTGGACTCAGATTTTGTGGTGTATCGAAAATCCCGCAGAAAAGTCATTCCACTTCTCATTCCAAACTAATTTCCACTCATTCCCATGAAACACCTCGTTCCCACCATCACACTGCTGTTCGCCATCGCTCCTCTTTCTGTTCAAGCTCAAGAAGCGCCCCAACATCCGGTCAAGCCCTTGCTCTGGAAAATCGAGGGCAACGATCTTAAAAAGCCATCCTATCTCTTCGGCACGATCCACCTTGGTGGCGGAGCGCTGAATAAACTTCATCCCACTGCTGAAAAGGCATTCGAAGAATCTCAGGTATTGCTCACGGAAATCCCAATGGATGCTAAAACCCAGCTTGGCATGATGATCAAATTGATGCGCAAAGATGGCAAAACTCTCACGGAATCAATCGGTCCAGATCTGAATAAGCAACTCGACGATGAACTCCGCGCGATCAATCCCGCTCTCAGCTCAAAACCTTTCCAACCGATGTGCACATGGGCGATCGCTGCTTCATTGCCCATGTTGGAATCGCAGCTCACCGGCGCAACGGCGGTTGACAAAAAACTCTGGGATGCGGCCGTCAAACAAGGCAAGAAAACCGATGCGATGGAGACTGCCGATTTCCAAGTGGGCGTGTTCGGTTCACTCACCGAGGAAGAGCAAATCATTTTCTTGTCTGAAACTTTGCGCTACATGCGCAAAGATCGCGCAGAGGGAAAAAACAGCGTCAAAGAACTCACCGATGCCTATATCCAAGGCGATGCGGATTTGATCAAAAAGCTGATCGAAAAGTCCTTTAAAGAAATGCTCGAAGGCCCGCACAAAGAACTTGGCGAAAAATTCTTCGATAAGCTTCTTACCCAACGCGATAAAAGCATGGCGGCCACCATCGCCGAGAAACTCAAAGCCTCGCCCGACACCGTGCATTTCTTCGCCGCCGGAACCGCTCATTTCACTGGAGACCCCAGCATCCGCAGCCACTTGGAAAAAGCAGGTTACCGCATCACTCGTATTGAGAAGTAGGTAGTTATTGGCAAAAATCATCAGACCTAAGCCCCTTAAGAGCTTGGAAATTAGGGATATTTCACCATTTCACTATCCCTTATTCTACTTTGCGACCCTCTGCGACCTTTGCTGCTTTGCGTTGAAAAATTACACCCCAGTGCGCTTTTCCCGTTTTTCTTCATTTTCTGCAAGATTTCGTCTTGACGCATCGGAAACCCAAGGCATTCTTCGCCCCCCGATAACCAATTTTTCATCATGGCACGTATTTGTAGCATCAGAGGCACCCGCGTCCGCTCCGGCGGCAAAATCCATCGTTCTGGCTTGGCCAAGAAAAAGGGCGGTATCGGTCGTCACGTCACCAAAGTCACCAAACGCTCGGTTTCACCGAACCTTCAGAACAAACGCATCTGGGTTCCTGAACTCGATCAATTCGTTCGTATCAAACTGAGCTGCCGCGCACTTAAGACCATCAACAAAAATGGTGCTTACGTGACCCTGAAAAAAGCGGGACTCGTTAAGTAAGCTGCCATGCACGGCTTTTCCTACAAAGACGGGGAGCTTTTCTGCGAAGACGTTTCCCTGCAATCTCTTGCAGAGCAACACGGCACTCCTCTCTACGTTTACTCGGCGGGAACGATCACGGATCATTTCAAGCGTCTCGATAAAGCGCTCTCTGGCGTCGATCACGAAGTCGCTTACGCCGTAAAAGCAAATTCCAATCTTTCCGTCCTCCGCCTGCTCGCCACCAAAGGCGCTGGCTTCGACATCGTTTCTGGCGGCGAACTTTTCCGAGTCATCAAAGCTGGTGGCGATCCAGCCCACTGCACCTTTGCAGGCGTTGGCAAAACCCGTGAGGAAATCGTTTTCGCCCTCGAAAAAGGCATCTACTCCTTCAACGTCGAGAGCGAAGAAGAACTCCGCTACCTCAACCAGATCGCTGGCGAACTTGGGAAAATCGCCCCTGCCGCCGTTCGCGTGAATCCAAACGTTGATGCGAAAACTCACAAATACATTTCCACCGGAAAAAGCGAAAACAAGTTTGGAGTCGATTTCGGTAAAATCGCTGATCTTTACGACCGCGCCGCTGCCGAGCTAAAAAACATCAAGCTCCGCGGCTTGCAAATGCACATCGGCTCACAGCTCACTTCCATCGATCCCTTCATCGAGGCCGTCGAAAAAGTCATCCCTCTCGTCACCGCTCTCAAACAAAAACACGGCATCGAATTCTGGTCCATCGGTGGCGGGATCGGCATCGTTTATCATGATTCCCTCCAATCCGGCCCAGCCGATTGGTGGATCTCCAAATCCGAATCCGAACGTCCCCTCACCATCGAGAAATACGGCGAAGAACTCGTTCCCCGCCTTAAAGACCTCGGGTTGAAAATTTTGTTAGAACCGGGTCGCTACATCGTCGGCAACGCCGGTGTTCTTCTCACCCGCTGCCTCTACGAGAAAAAAGGCTCCGCCAAAACCTTCAAAATCGTCGATGCCGGGATGAACGACCTGATCCGTCCTGCCCTTTACGAAGGCCATCACGACATCGTTCCTCTCACCCAACCGAAATCCACAGAGCTCATCAAAGTCGACGTCGTCGGCCCGATCTGTGAAAGCGGCGACTTCTTCTGCCAAGACCGCCCCCTCCCCGATTTCAACCCCGGCGACCACGTCGCCCTTATGTCCGCCGGAGCCTACGGCTTCGTCATGGCATCCAACTACAACTCACGCGCCCTCCCCGCAGAAATCCTAGTCGAAGGCACAGACGCCACCGTCGTCCGCAAACGCCAGACCCTAGACGACCTCATCGAAGGCGAGTTGTAAACGAAAGGAGCGCCGACGCCCTCGTCGGCATCTCTTCACCAATATCATTCTTGCCCATCCTCCTTGTGATGATAGAAATTCATCCAATGAAAGGACAACCCAGAGCTACGCACTTCCGTGCGGCATTTGCAGGTATTATACAGCGTGCAGCATTTGCAGGACAAATACCGCATGCGGCTCAATAACACTGTTCGCCAGAAAAATGGGAAAATTACAATTCCAAATAGGAGCCGCAGAGCATGTGCGGATCGTCTTGCCAAGCAGGCGACTCGGGAATAGCGACATCTTCATCGGGAAGGCTATGGTGAGGATGTCTGGTCTTAATTGCACTCCAGAGGTGATGTTCACACGCCGCAGTCTAATATGCTTCTTCGCGCAGCTTGATGATGCTCAGAGGAGCCTCAAGGGACGATTTGAACTAGAGTCCACTAATTCGCGTTTTAGGCTTAAGGGCAGTGTTAACAGGAAGGGGGCATATCAGGTGGAGGTGGTCTGCACAGGTCTCCATTTTACAGAGCCAGAGAATGCGGAATGGTCTGCTTCAGTATCCTTTGCTTGTGGACATATAGACCATCAGGAAGCGGCATCTATGTTGAAAACGGAAGGCGAACAAGCCGCGCCATCCAACGGCGATAAGCCGTCAAATTGAATTCGAGCTTCCATCCCGCCGTGGATGCGCTCTAACGCTGCAAAAAATGACCGAACCTTACGAAACACCACAAAACCTCCCGGATGCTTGCGAGCCTGCTGATCCATTGAGACGTCGTCGGAGCTTCTGGTTCCGTGCCATCTGGATATCGATGATAGGTGTGATTGTCCCACCGATGATCGGGTTGGTTGGGACAGTGTTCGGAATGACGCAAGCATTTGGTGAACTGTCAGCGAATGAGAACAACATCAGCGACTTAAAGGCATTGTCTGACAATATTTCGACGGCGCTGGTCTCTACGGCGGCCGGATTGGCGTTTTCCGTGGTCGCCTTAATCGTGCTCGTTTGTGTGTTGATACGATTCTTCACACTCCCAAAAATGCCGCCCCTACGTCTAAACTCCAAGCACAACAAGTTATGCGAAAAATGAAATCGTTATTCTATTCACTGACTTTTATCGCCATTAGCTCGATCTATTCAGCCGCCAATGAGAGGGAGAGTGACTATCCTTTGATTGCGGGACAATATGAGGTGATCGGAAGAAAGTGCGAATCGGGATTACTATTTGCGGGGACGATCACCATTGTTGAGACCAACCCAAATGTATTTATCGTGACGCGTATTATCGATGGAAAGGAGATCATTGGTAGTGGCAAGGTCGAGTTCGCCACTCCGGACAAGATCCCTGTTTTCCGTGTTCGATTTGTCGAGAATGGCAAAGAGTTTGAGGGGACGTTTCTTTGGCGTGGAGATTTGGATAACGCCGGTAGGATCAGCGGTTACGTTTACACCAAAGGTTACGAAGGTAAGAAGCCCGGGCTTGAAGCGCTATTTTCTAAGAAAGAAGCAGAACAAGACGCGCCGTGACAACCCCTACCAGCCGTTCAGTTTCGATGATTTCTCCTGACTACACCCTCAACCCCGTGATCGACGTGCGCCGCCGCTGGTAGGGGTGCACGCGCTCATCGTTCTGCAAGAAATAAAAAATTAATGCAATGAACCATCGAATCGCGTCAATTCTGATCATCGCTCTTCAACTTGCGATATTTCCAGCTCACGCTGGTCCGGTGAGAACATGGAAGCCAAATGAACTCTTTGAGCGATCTGAGATCGTGATTATCGGCCAGGCCTTCGAGATCGAGGCTACCGGAAAGAAAGGTAGCATTCAGCTAGGGGGTGGAAGAATTCTTCCAACTGTCTTCTATACTGCGAAGGTGCGTGTGGTTGAAGTGATCAAGGGTGATGATTTGCAGAAGGATACAGATGAATTAAGAGTGAAGGCAAAAGTAAAGGCGATCTCGGTCACATATTCCATAATCGACGAAGCAAAGGTTGTCGATCCTCACTACGTGCATAGATTTTCGTTACAAGACGACAAGTTGTTTCTCCTATATTTGAATTCTGCGAAGGACGGAGGCTACATAGCTGCTCTAGACGGTGAGATTGACGACTATCAAGCTGCTAAGCCGCTCGGTATTCAAATTGACGAACAAGGCGGCGCTGACCAACCCGCTAACGCCCACGAGTCGAAGTCGGAGGGCAAAGATAAAACTCAACCTGAGTCGAAGGCTGCTCCCCGGTAGCGGGTAGCAAGCACTCAAACATTCGATAGAAAGATAAAAATATGAATCAAAAAATAGAACCCTCAGGCCTTGGCGGCTGGCTCATTCTCCCGATGTTGGGGCTGATATTCACGCCCATTAAAGTTGGAGCCATGTTGGCAACAACTTTTTATCCACTTTTTACGGAAGGTTCTTGGGAGGCTATAACGACTCCTGGAAGCGAAGTATACCATGCGATGTGGGCACCGTTAATAATTTTCGAGATCATTTGTAATTCTGCTTTTCTAATAGCAGCAATTGTTCTTCTGGTTTTTCTATTTCAGAAGCATCATCGGTTTCCAAAATTGATGATCTGGTATCTTGCCTTGAATGTAGCCTTTGTAGTAACCGACTTTTTCGTAGCAGATCTAATTCCTGCAGTTGCAGCTGAACCAGATCCAAGCTCCATGAAGGAGTTGATTAGAGTGATCATTGGAGCTGCGATATGGATTCCCTATTTTCTGAAGTCTGTTCGTGTAAAGAACACATTTACAAACGGAAATATCGAACAAGGCAGTGGAGACAACGCCTAACAGCTTGCTCTTTGACGTTCGGTGAAAAAAAGACGATGATCCGGAAACAGAGACATACACTGATTTTCCTTTGCTTCATGGGGGCCTCCATAGTCGGCGCGATTCTCGCGTTCGCGAATGCCCCCACTCTAAAGTCATTCATCATTTGGTTCAGCAGTTCCCTCATACTCATCCTTGTCTACTGGTTGATATGCTGGCTCGACGTACCAAAGCATCTTAGAAGAAGGCCAGTCCGTCCGGTTGAATTCGAGGTAGCCCGAATTGGGGTTCCCACTGCGATGGTAACCAATTTCCTCGAACAGTCAGAGCTTATTAAGAGTAAAAACTTTGGGGGTATTTTACATCAGCTGTATCGCGCTGAACGGATTTCTCAAGAAGGCAAGTGGGCTTGTGAGATAGAGACAGCTTCAGATCAAATTTTAGCGTGGGAAGTCACTTACGAATCAGTTGGATCGCCCGTTCTAGATCTGCAGGAGAGAGTCGGCGATGGTCGCTTTCTAGTTTACCTTGACTGTGGTTAGATGAAACTATTCCAAGGTACAGACAATCTGAATGACAACTACCCATTTTTTTGTTAGAGTTCATCTTGATTCGACATCTCGAATTCAGTTTGTCTGGGAAAATAAATTAGGATTATAATTTACAACCCTGCGCGATCTCGATGATTTTTTTGGCGATGTCCTCGGGTGATAGCACGAAGTCCACGCAGCCGCTGGCGATGGCGCTTTCTGGCATGTCGGGCTGCGCCGCCGTGTCGAGTTTCTGTGCGATCGTGATGCCGGCGACCTCCTTGATGCCGCAGAGCGCGTCCGCTCCGTCGCCGTCATACCCAGAGACGATGACAGCTATCAACTTTCCGTCCCAGTGATCGGTCAGGGAGCGCAGGAAAACTGTGATCACGTCGGGCCAGCCTTGCGGTTTGGAAACGGGCATCAGGCGGAATTCGCCGTCGCGCACATGGAGGTCGCACTGCGACGGAATGATGAAAACGTGGTTGGGTCGGATATCCAGCCGCTCGGTGATGAGTTCGACCGGCATCGAGGTGAAGCGTGGCAGAATCTCGTGGAGATAGGTAATCACCTTTCTCACATGATTGACGATGACAATGGCGACACCCATGTCGGCCGGTAAATTTTTAAGCAGGCGGGTATAGGCATCGAGCCCGCCCGCCGAGCCGCCCACGCAGACCACCGGAAAGTCTTTTGGCTGCGATTCAGATTTCATGGGCGGTAGTTGTGCGCGGGACCGGGGATTATTTCTTGCTGGCCGGAACCTTAGAGTGCCTCGTTAATGGCTTTCTTAACTGCCTCGCGGGTTTCGCCGGTGCGCTTCTGGATGCGGCCCAGCATTTCTTCCTGCCGGCCTGCGATGTATTGGAGATCGTCGTCGGTGAGCTTGGCCCACTTCTGTTTCAATTTACCCTTGGCGATGTTCCAGTCGCCCTTGATTTCGAGTATGTTCATAATTGGTGTTTGATTCGGGCCGTCTTCGTGACGGCTGACGTTCTCCCGCGGTGGGGATGACAGCGGATACTAGGCGATCCAGCGGCCCGTTGATATGAGGCCTAACCCTACGACCCGAATGAATGATCTATGACTGTTAGACATTGGATTTTAATGCCCTAAGGGACAGACAACCTGAATTATAAAACCTTCGGCACTTGGTTAGGAGCGCCGACGCCCTCGTCGGCATCTCTTCACCAATATCATTCTTGCCTATCCTCCTTGTGATGATAGAAATTCATCCAATGAAAAGACAACCCAGAGCTACGCAATTCCGTGCGGCATTTGCAGGTATTATACAGCGTGCAGCATTTGCAGGACAAATACCACATGCGGCTCAATAAGACTGTTGTGCGCCGAGCAAAGCAAGGCGCTTCTTGTCAGGTGAAAGACCTGATGTTTCAAAACCTAGCCAGTAGAAACTACCGAGTGTTGCAGTTATGTTAGCTAACCCATTGAAACTTCGCGGGAGGCACCGCG
>JANPMK010000033.1:0-13314 GCA_031422775.1 Akkermansiaceae bacterium
CAAGGAGGGGCTGCATTCTGCTGCCCGACTAACCAGGATATATTTAAGAAGGGCAGCAGAATGCAGCCCCTCCTTGTAAATTTACTTACCGCTCCGGCTTCTAACTGTAACTAATGCAAGTAAACCAGTTGCAAAGAGCAAGGTGCTGCTAGGTTCCGGGATTACAATGATGTTGGAGTTTAAAGTCACCGAGCCATTTTGAGCCAAGGCGCGTCCAATCAAGTCAGCCCCACTATTTAATGTGATGGAGTCGGAGGCTAACATTGTGCCAAAGAAAGTGGAATCTGTGCCAAGCGTTACCGAGGTTCCCACTTGCCAGAAGACATTGCTGGCTTGGGCTCCGCCGATCAGTAATACACTGCTATTTGCACTGGTGTTGAGGGTGGAGCCAGCTTGAAAAATCCAGACAGCATTGGGATCGCCGCTGGCGTCCAGCGTTAAGGTGCCCGTGTTAAAAATTGAGCTGGAGCCGTTGTAGACACCCGGTGCAAGTGTGTATCCACCAAAATCATAAATAGGACCCACGACCGTAGTCGGTGTCCGCCCCGAGGCATCTGCGATCGCCGCAGCAAGATCGATCTTTGCCTGTTGCGTCACACTATCTCCCGCATGATTGACTCCAGTGTGCAGAGAGTTCTCAAGCCCTGTAACGGTGATGGTAGTATACGTGCCAATATCTCCGGTGATTTGCATCGTAGCGGGTGTGCCATTAATCGTAACTCCTGTGCCCGCTAGTATGGCAAAATTGGCTGCGGTTCCAAGGTCAACGGCCAGTACGGCGGCACTGGCATCCTGTTGAATAAAAGTCACAGCAGCTGTTAAGGCTATAGCTGTTGTAAACGCACGGGAAGGCAGCCCTTTTTTCTGTGGCCTATGTGGTTTCTTCATGACCCTAAAATCTTGGTGCCTTTTATGGGTGCGTCTATGAGGTGTTAGCCCCATAAAATTGGGCAGCGGGTCTAAGCTAATATTTCCTTTCATCCCTGCTGGGATCGGTATTGGTAGGGTCATTTTGATAAAATGACCGTAGTGTGATGTGTTTTACTCGAAAGCTACGTCTGCAGAGGTAGTCGGTCTTTGGTTCGCTGCGCGAAGAATACAGAGAGTAATAAGCCGACTGTAGAATACAGCCGCTTCTTGTTAATTTACTTCGTATGAATATTCTGTTAGAGATTACTCTTATTCACTGACATGTGATTCAAAAGCTTTTGGTTAAACTCATCTGCCATATTATAACCGAGGCGGCGGAGTTGTTGGTCTAGGGCGGCGATGGTGACCATGCGGGCGGTGTCGCGGCCGGGGCCGACGGGGATTTCTACGTGGGCGACTTGTTGGCCGAGGAGTTCGTAGGATCGGGATTCTAGGCCGACGCGATCGACTTCGTTGAGATCGGATGCGGGTTTAAGAGTGATGACGAGATCGAGGCGTTTGTCGGGGCGGATAGAGGCTAGGCCATAGAGGTTGGCGACGTTGATGATACCGATGCCGCGGATTTCCATGTAGCCGCGTGAAAGGTCTGGGGCGGTGGCGATGAGTTCGCCGCCGACGTGTTTGATGCGCACCATATCGTCTGCGACGAGAGAGCCGCCGCGTTCGAGAAGGCCGATGGCGGTTTCGGATTTTCCTGAGCCGCTTTTACCGACGATCAATACGCCGATGCCGCGCATGTCGACCATGCAACCGTGCATCGTGACAGTGGGGGCAAATTCATGTTCCAAGCTGATGGTCGCAGCATTGAGGAACTTCATCGTGATTTGCGAAGTGCCGAATACGGGGATGGAATGTTCTTTAGCGACTGCCATGAGCTCAGGGCCTAGCACAGCTCCACGAGAAACGATCATGCATGGAATGTCGCGCTCGCACATGCGGCGGAAGCGATCGACCCGCATTTCGTCGGGTAATTTTCTAAGGTAAGCCATTTCGAGGTTACCGAGGACTTGCACGCGTTTCTTGGCGAAGTAGGAAAAGAATCCTGCGAGGGCGAGGCCGGGTCGGTTGACGGCGGGTTCGCTGATGATGCGGTCAAAGCCGACACGATCGCCGAGCAGAGTGAGCTTCAAGCTTTCCGAATAGGAGTCGAAGAATTTCTCAACGGTGATCGAAGCTACGGTTTTGACTCGCTGTGACATAAGTAAGTCCTAACAAGCAAAGCCGCGAAGATCACGTTGAAAATCTAGATTTCTGAATCGATAGCGGCTATGGGCAAAGTGGCCATGGCTTCTTCGATACGTGGATTGATTTTGTGGTCCACGGTTTCGACTGCGACGCGGATGGCGTTTTTCACTGCGACACCGGTGGAAGAACCGTGAGCGATGATGACGACGCCGTTGACGCCCAGAAGGGGGCTGCCGCCGTAGGTTTCGTAGCTGCTTTTTGCTTTCAGGGCTTTGAAAGCGCCTTGGGCGAGCACGGCTCCGGCCATGCGCAGGGGGGTTTCCTTGATCTCATTTTTCAGCCATTTGGAAACAGCTTTGGCGGTGGCCTCGACACTTTTGAGGACGATGTTGCCGACGAAGCCATCGCAGAGCACGATGTCGAGTTTGGTTTCGAAAAGGTCGTGGCCTTCAACGTTTCCGACGAAATGGATGCCGGGAGTTGCTTTGAGGAGTTTGAAAGTTTCTTTGGTAAAGGTCGTGCCCTTCTCGTCTTCTTCGCCATTGGACATGAGTCCGACTTTAGGTTCTTTAACGCCGAGAACGTATTTTGCGTAAGCCGAGCCCATGATGGCGTAGGCGACGAGGTGCTGGGGTTTAGCCTCGGGGTTGGCACCGGCATCGAGGATGTTGCAGATGCCGTGTTCGTTGGGAAGAGGAGAGGCGATGCCAGCGCGATCGACGCCTTTGAGGCAACGGAGTTTCAGCGTGGCAGCGGCGACGGCTGCGCCGGTGTTGCCAGCGGAGACGAAGGCATCTGCGGTGCCGTCTTTGACGAGATCCATCGCAATGCTGATGGAAGAAAGTTTTTTGCGGCGCACGGTTTTCGCACCGGGTTCCGCCATGCCGATGACTTCAGGAGCGTGAACGATGCTGACGCGTGGGTCGTTGAGATCGAGGTTATGTTTCACGCACTCGGCTTTGAGGATTTCCTCATCGCCAACGAGATAAAGGTGTTTGATCTTTTTTAAATGCTTCAGAGCCTGGACGGCACCAACGATATTGATTTGTGGGGCGTGATCGCCACCCATGGCATCGAGTGCTATCTTCATATAAGAGCTCTATGTAGCGGAGAATTTGGCTTGTGGAAGTACGAAGAAAAAACCCTCGCCAGAGATCTAGCGTGGGTTTGTTGAAATCATGCGAGTTTCAAATTAGAAACTTTCAACTTCGATTACCTTACGACCGCGATAAGTGCCGCAAGAAGGGCAAGCGATGTGTGAAGGAATCGTTGCTCCACAGTCGGAGCATGCGCTGAAGATAGGAGCTTTCCAGCGGTTTGCGCCGCGACGCATTTTTTGGCGGCTTTTTGATTGACGGCGTTTTGGTACGGCCATGGTGGTAGTAAGTTAAGTTTGATCGTTGAGACCCGTTAGGTCGTCGAGGGCTGACCAATGGTCGGCACCCTCGTTGCGGGGCGCAGGTGATAAATCATTATCGGACGATTTGTCTACTGCTAAATATCGCGAATCTATTTCGCAGGGTTCCGGGATGTCTCCCTCGTCGCAGCGGGGGGCGGTGGGAAATTCCAAAAGTATCTCTTCCCGCAGGGCTTCGGTGACGTCCATTTGGCTGGAATTCCCTGTTTCTATGGCGATTGCGGCCGATGGGAGGCTGATGGTTTGGATGAATTTTTTCAGGGTGACGACGCAGATGAACTCGAAAGGAGCAGAAATGGAGCCGGTGAGGAGGAGTTCGGATTCGAATTTTTGGGCCCAAAGATCGAAAAATAGTGGCCCGGTGGCGCGGGCATCGCCTTTCGGGAGATCGAAAATGGAGCTGTCGAGCTCGCCGGAAAACGCCATGCCTTCCTCTGGGAGGGTGGAGGGATCGATGATTAAGCAAGTTTTCATTTGTGAAACAGCGGTTGGGGTTTCTTTTCAACGCAAAGTCGCAGAGGGACGCAAAGCAGAATGAGCGTTAGCGAATTATATTTGAAAGTGAAGCTCTGAATGCTTGGACGGAACGAAGTGTAGTCAAAGCTTAGGTTGCTAAAATAAAAGGATTGTTTGGAAAACCATGGAGTTAGGAAATCACTCGGCTCTTGAGAGGGTGTTCAGGCCGCGTTTTAGGAGGGCGGCATCGACCATGGAGGACAAAGATTCATCGAGGTGAATGGTGAAATCTTCGTCCAGGAATTCGATGGAGTGGAGTTTATCGGCGTTGGGTTTTTTGAAAGCTTCGATAAGGGATTTCATGTCCTTGATTTCCACACCGTTGACTTTTTTGACGATGAGGTTGCGGAGGGGTTCGTAGCCGATGGTTGCGGGGTTGGGGATGGAGCCGCTGAGGAAAATGATGCGGTCGAATTTTTCTTCGTATTTATCTGGGTTCTCGTAGGCATCGAGGAGGTTAAGTGGGGCGCGGCTGGTCCATTCTTCGCCATAGGCTTGAAGCAAGGGGAGATTGAGTTCTTGGAAGATCATACCGCCTTTGACGAGGAAGTTTGGAGCGCGATCGAATTGATAATGAGGAACTAGGATATCTTTTGGATCATCGCGGCTCAGGGTGGCGGTGATTTCCAAAGGTTCACCATTTCTCAGGATGGAAAGTTTGATCGTTTCGCCAGCGGATTTTTCGCCTTTGATGAGGTTTCCCCAGAATACGGAGCCGTAGTTTGGATGTTTGTAATATCCAAGACGATCGATGGGGAAACCATCGGCTGCGAGGAGGACGTCGCCTTTTTTGATACCTGCTTGATCAGCAGAACCGCCGGGGCGGACTTTGCTGATATAAATGCCTCCTTGTTCAGGGGTGAGTTTGAGGAAATTTCTGAATAAAGGATCGTTCGTCACTGCGATGGAAATTCCGAGTGAGGGGAAGCCTGCGTAATCGCCATCCGAGGCGTCGGCCAAGAAATGTTGGATAACATCCACGGAAAGCACATCGGAGATTTGGTCTGCGTTGTCATAGCTCAGCAAGATGCCGGCGAGCTCGCCGTTGCGAATGACTGGAAGAGAGAAGCTGCTAGCTGCGCTTTGCATGGAGGCTTTCACCTGGTATCCGAGGAACGACTGTCCTGTTAGAAAACTCGCGCTGACTTCGACGGATTGAAGTTTACCCGCGGTCATGAGCGGAGTGCCGTTGTCCTCGACTTGAAGGATTCCAAGGTCGTCACCGATGGTGGGTGGGCTGGCTAAGGTAATAGGAGTGGTGTCGGCGAAAAACTCTTTAGCGTCTTCTTCGGACTTCACGGAGAGCAGGGCGAGGTTAGCCTCATAATCGACCGCGATGGTTTTGGCTTCGGCGGTTTTTGAACCATCGATGAGTTCGAGTTCGAGATAGGTTGCATCTGCGACCATTTCAGCACTGGTGAGAACTTGGCCGGGCTTAACGATCACGCCGAGTGAGCGCAGGCTGGTCGGTGGATTTTTTTCCCATGGCTGAGCAGGGTTCCATGATTGACTGGTGGAATTGACGCGGACAGCGGAGCGAACGGTTTCGGTGTTCTCGGCTGCATCGGGTATGTGATTGATCACAGTTTCTTCCGCAGACAATGAATCTTTAGGTACCTTGTAAGGCTCTACACGTCTGCAATTACAAAGGGCAAGGCCGAGAAAAAGAATGATATATGGTTTCATGAAAAAAAGAATAAGGCTTATTTGAGTTCGAGCACGTCCTGCATGTCATAAAGACCAGCGGGTTTGTCTTGCAGCCAAAGCGCGGCGCGAACGGCACCGGAGGCGAAGGTCATGCGGGATGAAGCTTTGTGAGTGAGTTCCACGCGTTCGCCATCGGCGGCGAACATGACTGTGTGATCTCCGACCACATCGCCACCGCGCAGGGTGTGCATGCCGATTTCACGTGGTTTGCGGGGGCCGATGTTTCCAAAACGACCATGGGCGATATCGTCATGGTAAGAAGTTCCGGTTTCCTCGTTGAGAATTTCTAACAACCGACGCGCCGTTCCGGATGGGGCATCGATTTTGTGGCGGTGATGCATTTCCGTTACCTCGATATCGAAGGTGTCCTGTTTTAAAATGCGAGCGGCTTGGCTGGTGAGCCAGAATAGGGTGTTGACGCCGACGGAGAAGTTCGGGGCGTGGACGATGGGGATGACTTTCGCGGCGGCGTGGATGGTCGCGAGTTCTGCATCGGTGTGGCCGGTGGTTCCCATGACGATGGCGCATTTGTGACGCAGGGCGATTTCGACCAGAGTGGTGGAAAAGGAATGGACCGTGAAATCGATGATGCACTTCGCGGCTTTGACGGCGGCGTCGAGGTCTTCACCCGCATCGTGAGTCGCGGCGATGACGGTTCCGGGATTAGCAACGGTGGCTTCGGCGACGGCCAAGCCCATTCGGCCGGACTTTCCTGTAATGAGAATCGGTAGCATGCGAGGGGGATGATGGGTGCGGTTTGGGAAAATGGAAATGGGATTTTCTTTAAAATTGCGGTGGGTGGAATGGGTCTATCACCCAGAACTGGCCGTTAAATGCTGTTTCACCGCACCCCACTTCGCCAAGGCTACGAGGGGCAAGGAGGCGCAAAGCAGAATGAGCGTTAGCGAATTTTACGTAACGGCCTAGCCGTGACTGCTTGGACGGAGCGAAGCATAGTCAAAGGTCGCGGAGGATCGCAGAGATGAAGTTTAGAGATATTGCCTTGCCGTATTCGGTGAGATGATGAATCAGAGAGTATGTTTAAATGTCTGATATGGCTGATGGTTTTTGGATTGTCTGCTCATGGAGCGAAGCCGAATGTGCTTTTGATCTGCGTGGATGATTTGAGGCCTGAGTTGAAATCGTTTGGGGCGGAATATATCCATTCTCCGGCGATGGATTCTTTGGCGGCGAGTGGGCGGGCGTTTAAGCGGCACTATGTTCAGGCACCAACCTGTGGGGCTTCGCGATACGCGTTGTTGACGGGGAAATATGGAGCCACGGGGAAACTCAGAACCAACGATGCGCTGATGTCGGTTGCTGGACAGGCGGACACCGCGCCGTTTTCATTGCCTAAGCAATTTCGGACACAGGGGTATCGGACTGTCGCGATAGGGAAAATTTCGCATTATCCGGGAGGTTTGGGCGGAACGGATTGGAGTGATCCTGAAAAAGTGGAGATGCCAGGCTCATGGGATTTGAATTTAATGCCGACCGGCCCGTGGAAGACTCCGCAGAAAGCGATGCATGGATTATCGGATGGAGTGCCGCGAGTTTCCGGGGCTTGTCCGGTGAATGAGCACAAAGAGGGCGATGATTTTCGTTATCACGATGGTTGGATTAGTCGGGAGGCAGTTGAGCAGTTGGGTGATCTGGCGGGTAAGAAAGAGCCGTTCTTTTTGGCAGTGGGTCTGATCAAACCGCACTTGCCCTTTGCTTGTCCTAAATCCTATTTGGATATTTATAAGGATGTGAAACTTCCAGCTATCCCGCATCCGGATAAGCCCACGGGCTTGAGCACTTGGCATGCGAGCGGTGAGTTTCTCGGAAACTACGTCAGCGGCGATCCCCGCACCGATCCTGCTTGCGCCGATGAAATGAGAAAATCATACGCGGCCTGCGTGTCTTATGCCGATGCTCAAGTGGCGAAAATTTTAAAGAAGCTCGATGAGTTGAAGCTCACGGAAAATACCATCGTCGTATTGTGGGGTGATCACGGCTGGCATCTCGGTGAACATGGTGTGTGGGGAAAACATACTTTGTTTGAAGAATCACTGCGCTCACCGTTGGTCATTCGATTTCCTGGAATGGAAAAATCCGGAATCGCGAGCGATGCGGTGGTCGAGACGGTGGATATTTATCCGACCCTCTGTGAACTCGCTGGGATTCCTGTTCCGCAGGGGCTTTCCGGAAAGTCTATTAAACTCCAGCTTTCCCAACCCGATGCAGCAGGCGATTTGGCTATGGCGTTTTCGCCCAAAGCCGAGACCATACGCACCGCTCAATACCGCTTGATCAGGCATTCACAAAAAAAGGATGAGTTCGCCTACGAGCTTTACGATCACACAAGTCCAGAAGGTGAAACAAAAAATCTAGCAGAAGCGAAACCCGAGATTATTAAAGAACTTAGTGCGTTGATGGATGAGAGGATGGGTTTTTAAGAGTTCCTAGTTCTTGGTTCTTGGTTCTTGGTTCTTGGTTCTTGGTTCTTGGTTCTTGGTTCTTGGTTCTTGGTTCTTGGTTTGAATATGGAGAGGCGCGAAGCTGCAACCAAGAACTAAGAACCAAGAACCAGGAACGAATGCCAAAGTCGCTCAGCGTCTTTGGCATTTGCTGCACCAATACGTGGCTCGTTGTCCGAGCACTTGATGTGAAATGGGAGTTCCACAAACTCGGCAAGGTTCGCCTTTTCTATCGTAAACGAAAAGCCGTTGTTTGAAATAGCCGGGCTCGCCATCCGATTTTAGGAAATCCCGAAGGGTTGTGCCACCTTGCGTGATCGATTCTGTTAGAACATCGCGGATTGCGGAGACAAGCTTTTCGGCGCGGGGTTTGGTGAGCTTGTTCGATGGCAGCAGGGGATGAATCCCGGAACGGAACAAGCTCTCGGATGCATAGATGTTTCCGACGCCGACCACAATCTTCGCATCCATGATCGCAACTTTGATAGGGATCGATTTACCCCGAAGCGCCGCGTGCAAATGAGCTGCCGTGAAATCTGGTTCCAGTGGCTCGGGGCCGAGGCTTGCGAGTAGCGGATTTGTTTGAACTTCCGACGCAGCAATTCGCATGACCAGTCCAAACCTTCGTGGATCGTGGTAGCGGAGTTGTAAATTCTTCCCGACGGTGATCCCGATGTGATCGTGCTTTTTCCAATCATCGCCGGGAGAAATGATGCGCAGGCTTCCCGACATCCCGAGGTGGATCAGAATGACGTTCTGGGTGTTGGTTTCTAGTAGAAGATATTTGGATCGACGTTTGACCGATACAAAGGTCGCGCCTTCGAGTTCTGTTAGGTTGGCTGAAACCGGCCAGCGGAGATCGTAGCGCCGGATGATAATTTCACGGATTTGATGACCGATAAGATGAGGTGAAATCCCTAAACGTGTGGTTTCGACTTCAGGTAACTCCGGCATATTCGGAGGCTTATGGATAAACTTGTTTAGTGAATCTTATGACGGTCTGATAGCTGCCGTTCAATTTTGAGGTACCAAGTAAAATGCTTCCGCCTTGATCAAGATCCCATACATGGCTGGCGAGCATTTGATCGTCTTTGAGCGTGCTTACTTGTGCCATTTGTGT
Source organism: Akkermansiaceae bacterium (assembly GCA_031422775.1). Lineage (GTDB taxonomy): Bacteria > Verrucomicrobiota > Verrucomicrobiia > Verrucomicrobiales > Akkermansiaceae > Luteolibacter. The sequence goes on from JANPMK010000033.1 coordinate 9,338, forward strand.
GGAGTTTTTTGCCTTGCCGTAGATGGAGATCAATAATTGCTCCATCTCCTTCCAGCAGCCTTTGAGAGTGGTTGAATATTCTTGGGCGGTTTTGTCTTCCGACTGCAATGTGACCTCAATCAGTTCGCCCTCTTCGCCCCAATTAAAGGTTAAAGAGCAGGTGAGCCCTGCGATTTTTTCACGGGTGTTGAAGACGTTGTTGAGTCCAGTCCGTCCGATGTGGGTGAGTTCGACAGTTGGGATGACAAGTTTGCTCGCGTAAAGTTTTTTGGTAACCGTGTCCCGGTTGTCACCGAAAACGAGAGTGTCGAACACCGCGTTCTCATCGATTTTTTTGATATTTTTACTTACGGTTGCGACATTCTGAGTGGGCTTATTCTGGTTGATCCACTGTTGATCGTCACTGTGGAGTTTATCCATCTCCACAGTGATGGTCTTGAAGCTTTTCAGGCGCAGCGTCACGCGATTGTCTTTGCTGCTGACAAATTCGGCCTCGAAGGTTTTGGTCTTGTCAGGATTTGACCAAGTTCGGTATTCAGCAGCTCCAGCTAGGGAGGAGATGATGAGAAAAATGGAAATGACAAATCGATGCATCGGATTGGTGACCGATCTTGGGATTGATATCGGATTTGATGCAAGATAGAAAATGCTCAACAAATCCTGAATCAATCGATTGATATTACCCCCTTACAGCCCAATAATTCTAAGAAATCTTAGTCTTATATTGTGGTTTTTTGCAATGGATGCCGGGTTTTGCCAACAATCCAATCAGGGCGCGGCGGAGCCGAAGGTGGTGATCCCGACTGGTAACCGACCAGTGCCTCAAAATCGCACGATGCAGTCCACGAAGGTTGTGAAATATCCATGGAAAACCTATGTCACTTCTACAATTTTCTGGTGTGGGGAGCAACCGACGGATCGAAATCCGACCCCGAACTGCAAGTCGTCCTGGGATACGAAGTGGATGGAAAATTTCGGGGGATATGACAATCCGGATCCCAGGCAGCGGATCGCGAATCATGCGACGGGGGAGTTTCGACCTAAAGATTTTGTGCCGAAGTTGAATCCGTTTTACATCGCCTTGCCGTATAACGACTTGATTTCATGGAAGCAGCACAAACCGGAGGCTGCCAAAGTCATTCCATGGTTTTCGAGCTTAAACCCAGATCCGGGCAAGACGGTTCTGAAAGGGCGGTGGATTCAGATTTTTGTGAATCAGAAGAGTTGTTTCGCGCAGTGGGAAGATTGCGGGCCGTGGGTCACGGATGATTGGGCATACGTGTTTGGTAACAAAGCGCCGAAAGCCACACAGAACGGGGCGGCAGGGATCGATATTTCTCCATCGGTCCGAGATTACCTAGCGATTCAATCGGGAACAAAAATTCATTGGCGCTTCGTGGAGGATAGTCAGGTACCACAAGGTCCATGGAAAAAATACGGCACGCAGGCGGCAAACACAGGATCAAGTCCATCGGGCACGACCCAAGACCCCGCAGCTGCGCAAAGAGAGTATGAGGCGTATTTACAAGAACTCCGCGAGCGGGAGCTGAAGAGGCAGCAGCAGGGGAAATAGGTGCCACTCATGTGTCTGTAGCTTAGAATGGCTTCGGCTAAGCCATTCTATATCCGCCCTGAAAGGGCAACCCACGCCAGCCTAGGGCAACGCCCTAGGTCACAACACCGGGAGATATTTCGGGCAAGCAAGCACCTTCGTTTCATCTCAATTTCCGCCGCAGCCCGCACCCCATATGATCATAGATTGTCTGTCCAGCTCCCTAAAGTCTATTTTTTGGTGACCGGTGTGTTGAGCTTTGCGAATGCGGTCTTCAAATGAGACGACACAAACTCATTGGCTTCCTTGGCCTCATTCACGACGGCACCCATCCCGAAAAATTCGTGGGTGACTCCGTCGTAATTTTTGTAAGCCACTTCCACTCCATCTGCTTTGAGCTTTTGCGCAAGCGCCTCACCTTCCGAACGAAGTGGATCGATCTGGGCGGTGATGATGGTGGCGGACGGTAGTCCTTTCAAGGTCTTCGCTTGTAGCAAGGCTACTTTCGGATCGTTTGCGTCCTCCTTCTTGGCAAAGGTATGGTCGGCAAACCATTTCATCATCGCTGCATTCAGGGGTTTTGCTTTCGCATTTTCGACATAGGACGGGGTATCCATTTTCGTATCGGCAACGGGATAGATCAGCACTTGATGAACCGGTGCCTGAAGGCCCTCGGCCTGCGCCATGATACAAACGGCGGCGGCCATGTTGCCACCGGCGCTTTCACCCACGACTGCGACGTTCTTGGTGTTTCCTCCCCAGCGCTGGCCGTTTTTCAGGACCCATTGATAGGCACCGAATGCGTCTTCATGAGCCGCAGGAAACTTGTGCTCGGGTGCCTGGCGATAGTGAATGGAAATGACGATGGCACCGGCGCCATTTGCGAGAGCTCGCGGAGTGGAATCATAGGTGTCGAGATCCGCGATCACCCAGCCTCCGCCGTGAATGTATAGAATGATGGGAAACGGGCCGTCACCTTCCGGTTGGTAAATCCGCCCCTTGATGTTGCCGCTGCTGAGTTCGATGGAGACATCTTCGACTTTACCGACTTTTTCCTGCGTTTCTTTGTTCTGATCCTTGAGAATCGCCACGACTGCATCCGCAGGGCTTGGCTGTTTGCGAGCCTCTTCAGGTGTCAGGTTTTCGATCGGTTTGCCGCCCAGAGTAGCGAGCTTATCGAGGACCGCTTGCATTTGCGAATTAGGCTTGGCCGGTTCTAACTGTTGGGCGGAGAGTGGCACGCTTGAGAGAGCGGTGGCTGCTAGGATGGGAAGTGTCGATTTCATGCTATGTATAAAGGTAGTTTTCATAAACTCAGATGGATATGGCGTGTTGACTGTGGCTCGTACGCGACTCGTCATACTTTCAAATCTATCCCGGGTCGGCGGAGCGTTCCATAAGGCCTATCCCTACTTCATCGCTGCTCGATAGGGAGTCGCGATACTTCTGTCGCGAGCACTACCACGCCGTAGCAGGACAAACATGTAGATTGTCTGTCCAGCGAATGACCTTCTGTTCAGAAATGTTTTTACAGCCCCGACTTTATCGGGGTGTGAAACAAACGGAGATAGCGGACAATGGAAGATCTCAAACTTTAACTCCTTAACTAGCAGCTACTCTTGTGATTTCAGCGCAGCATCTTGTTAGACCCAAATTTTGTAATACAGGCCTTTCCCTGCGGATAGCGCGTCCAAAAACGCCTGACTCCAGAGGTTCAGGTATTGTGCTAGATCTGCCTCTGTGTCCCAGATTTCATTCGGCCCGAAGAGCAGGGATGCCACTGAAGTCGCATTGAATCCCTTAATCGCAGATCCCAATTCCATTACTGTCTTAGGGCTTATGGCCAAATCGAGTCCTAGTTCATCTGCTATGTCAGGGTCGATGTCACATATTTTGTGTTTCTCATCGATCCAGGACCATAGAATGATGTTCAATATACGGTCCGATGGTTGATACTTCAGTGCATGACCCTTGTTTCGGTATAGCTCCGAAAGCTCAAAGGTATACAAGTCGGAGTTAGCGTCTTTCAGGTAATCGCGGAGATTCGGGTCACGCTCACAATCAAGAACGTCCTGATCGTCTAGCTCGGCAAGACAGACAGCTTGATCTTCGACATGGAGTGATACTGGGTTACTCATGGTTTTATTGGTCTAACGATATAGGCCATCTACGGCGGGGAAGGAAGCCCGAATTCAAAGAAGGACGTTACCCGTCGTTGGATGAGCCGACTTCCATGAGAAGGCAGTCAATAGAAAATTGAAGTTCACTTCAACTCGATTTGTTTATGGGGTTGGTTTTCATGTCAGGCTTTCAATTCAAAGTTGTTAGGACATCCCCCCGCTCCCCTGGGGGGACGGGAGGGGTGAAGTCCCCGGATGGGGATTTAGGGGCGAGCCCCTTTGCGGTCGAGCGGGCTTCCGCTCGG
>JANPMK010000034.1:0-6595 GCA_031422775.1 Akkermansiaceae bacterium
ATCGCATAATCAACAACGCGATCAAGCAGTCCCGCGCGATCAACCTGATGCCATAATCTGGCAGATGTTGATTTCACCCAGCATGGATAACTAAATTTCAAAAGCCCGCCCGAATCACCGGGCGGGCTTTTTGTTTACTCTTAAAAGGAATTATAATGCAGGTTTTGCCAGATACGCAGAACGAACAAGATCATCGCGAGATTGTCATTGATCGAGTGGGCGTGAGAGAATTGCGCTACCCCGCGACCTATCTAGGCCGCGATGCCGCTGTGCAATCGACCGTGGCGAAATACGAGATGACGGTGGAATTGCCTGCGCATTTGAAAGGCACGCACATGAGTCGCTTCGTGGACGTGTTGCATCAATACAAAGAGCCGCTTTCAGGTGCTTCATTGGGTCGGCTGACCGCAGAGCTAGCCTCGCGCTTGGATGCTAGAAGTGCGCAAGTAAGCTGCGAATTCACGATTTTCCGCGAAAAACAGGCACCGGTTTCCGGGATGAAAAGCTTGATGGATTATGAGCTAGGAATCGAGAGTCGGTTCTATGCGGATGGCGATCACGAGCTGTTTTACAGTGTGCAGATTCCGGTTGCGACGCTTTGCCCGTGTTCGAAAGCGATCAGTGAACGCGGTGCGCACAATCAGCGCGGTGTGGTGACGATTTCGGTTGAGGGCTCGGAGGAGCTGACATTTGAGGAGCTGATCGAGCTCGCGGAGCGTTCTGCGAGTTGTGAATTGTATGCTGGTTTGAAGCGATCGGATGAAAAAGCCGTGACCGAGAGAGCATATGACCAACCGGTTTTTGTTGAAGATCTCGCGAGAAATGTCGCTGCGGGTCTGAAACAACATCCGCTCGTGCATTGGTATCGGGTGGAAGCGGAGAATTTCGAATCGATCCATCATCATAACGCCTACGCGATGATCGAGTCGTGAAATATCTCCGCTAGTTTTACGTTTCCTTATAAACGATTGCTGGAAGTTTTCAGCATGCCGCTCATTATCTAACTAAGAATATGGCTAGATTGATCACAAAGCTCATCGCATGGCTGGCAAAGAAGCTGGTCGTGTATGCGGTGATTCTCGCGATTTTATTGGCGATATTTTTGGTGAAGTTTTTGCCGACCATGATCGTTGATCATCGCGAGGCCCAACTGGAGAAAGCGGTGGCGGAATTGAGCCAGAGTCGAGAGTTGGTAGGGGAACTAGCGGCGCAGGTGGAACAGATCACCAAGCAGATGGATGAGAAAAGGCAGCAACTTCGCGAGCTGGAAGAGAAGCACAAACAGCTCGATGATTTTTTTCAAAAGATCAAAGATCTTTTTCGCCGCGATGAAGTGCTAGCCGAACAAAAGAAGATCAAGGCCGAGCAGGAAAAATTGAGGCAAGAAGTCAGCGAACTCTCGAATTCGCGTCGAGATATTCGTATCCAAGGCGGGGAGACCAAAGAAGAATTGGAGCGTCGTCAATTGCTTCTCGATGAGAAACAGAAGCAACTCAGCGAGATGCAGCAACTTCGCGCCGCGATGGATGATTTAATGCAGAATCAGCTCAAGCAGTTGGCGTTTCAGGCGTTTCTCATTTTGCTCGCGCTGCTGTTGATTCCACTTTTATGGAAAGTAACAGCGTTCTATTTGTTCGCGCCCATCGTGCAGAGTTCGAAGCCGATTACTCTTGGTGAAAGTCTAACAGAAACGGAGAAGATTTCCGTGACTACGAGTCATCCGGCACAGCGCATGAATTTGAATCAAGGTGAAGTGTTGCTGACGCGGGTGGATTATTTGCAGGGCTCGATGGGGGACTTTAAAAAAAGCACGAAGTGGCTGATGGATTGGCGTTATCCTTTTTCAAGTCTTGCTGCGGGATTGTGTGTTTTAACTAAGATTCAGAACGCAGGTGAACAGATCGGAGATATCACGATATCGACTCAAGAAGATGCAACTGAGGAACTTTCCGTCGTTGAAATACCAGCAGGCGTGTCTTTGGTGTTTCGTCCCAACTTTCTGATCGCTGTATGCCATCCCGCAGATAATCCACCCCGAATTCGCTCGAAGTGGGTGTTCCGAAAACTGCACTCATGGGTGAATTTGCAGTTTCGCTACCTGATTATTGATGGGCCGACACGACTCGTATTTTCCGCTCAGCGCGGAATCCATGTTGAGAACGTTTCCGAGAGCGCGCTCGGCAGAAGAGTCAACACCCGACTCATCGTCGCCTTCAGTCCGCAGTTAGAATATTCACCAAGAAGGGCCGAAACTTTTGTTGCGTATCTCTGGGGCAAAAACGCCTTGTTTGACGATTACTTCCAGGGCTCCGGAACCGTCATTCAACAACAAGTCACAGGCGGTAAACGAAATCCAATCGCCCGTTTCTGGGAGGGTATCTTCGGTGCGATCGGCAAAGTGTTTGGGATTTGAGGATAGGTAGTGTTTGGATTGACGGCGAGAGGGAAGGAGGGTTTGATCTTCGTCCCCCGCAGTTGGCGGATATTTTTATGGATTATACAGCTAAAATAGCGCGCCACGTGGCATCGATCCCGAGATCGGGGATTCGGGATTTCTTTGAATTGGTGCAAGGTCGGGATGATGTGATTTCATTGGGGGTCGGTGAGCCGGACTTTGTGACGCCATGGCACATCCGTGAGGCGGCGATTTATTCTTTGGAAAAAGGTCAGACGACCTATACCTCGAACCTCGGTTTGTTGAGCTTGCGGAAATCGATTTCCAAATATGTATCGGGATTTTTCGATGTGGATTACGATCCTGCGAAAGAGGTGTTGGTGACGGTGGGTGTTTCGGAGGCGATCGATATCGCGCTGCGGGCCTTGCTGAATCCGGGAGAGGAAGTGATTTATCACGAGCCGTGTTACGTTTCCTATTCGCCTAGCATCGTGATGGCGCACGGGGTGGCGGTGGCGGTGGAGACGACGAAAGAAGATGGATTTTCTCTCAAGCCCGAGGCGCTCGCCAAAGCGATCACTCCGAAGAGTCGGATCTTGATGCTAAATTTCCCGACGAATCCGACGGGTGCGGTTGCGAGCAATGAGGATCTTGAGGGAATTGCGAAACTCGCGATTGAGCACGATCTGATTGTTCTCACCGATGAAATTTACAGCGAGCTTCGTTACGATGGTATCAAGCATGTTTCGATCGCATCGTTGCCCGGAATGAAGGAGCGCACGATTTTGATGCATGGTTTTTCGAAGGCGTTTGCGATGACGGGTTTCCGCTTGGGTTATGCTTGTGCGCCGCAGCCGATTATTGAGGCGATGATGAAAATTCACCAATACTCGATGCTCTGCGCGCCGATCATGAGTCAGAACGCAGCGATTGAGGCGTTGGAAAATGGTGCGCCGCAGATGTTAATGATGAAGGAAAGCTATCATCAGCGTAGGGATTTCTTAGTGAAACGTTTCAATGAGATTGGCTTGGATTGTCACTTGCCGGGTGGTGCGTTCTATGTGTTTCCGGATATTCGCAAGACTGGGCTGAGTTCGAAAGAATTCGCGATGGGCTTGTTAGAGGCGGAAAGCGTCGCTGCGGTTCCGGGTGGTGCGTTCGGTCCGAGCGGTGAGGGCTTCCTGCGTTGTTGTTATGCAACCGGCATGGAAGATTTGCACAAAGCGATGGATTCGATCCAACGCTTCGTTTCCAAAATTTAATCTAACCATTTCTCTGGATGGAAAATGATCCGAAACATCCAGAACAACTGACGAGGGCACACGTGGTGCCGTTCGCGGTGTTCATGGTTTTTCTGATCGCCCTGCAGTTGGCAGAAAGCTTGATCGGCTGGGATCATCCGGCGGCGCCATGGTGGAAACAGGATGTCGCGCAGTGGGTTTACCCTATCCAGACGCTGGTGGTTCTCGGTTTGTTGATTCGTTATTGGAAATCATTCACTTTCGCATGGAGCCTGAAATGGAGTGCGATCGGTGTGGTGTTCGGAGCAGTCGGCATCGGATTCTGGCTATTACCCACCACACTCTACGATGCCTGGGGTCTAACGGGTGAAACGGAAGGTTGGATGAAATGGTTAGGGATCGCCAAACGCGATGAGGGGTTCGATCCCGGAATTTTCGAAAACCCTGCTGCTTATTGGGCGTCGCTCAGCATGCGTTTTTTGCGAGCGGTGGTGATCGTTGCGTTGGTCGAAGAAATTTTTTGGCGAGGTTTTGTGATGCGCTTCTGCATGGATTGGGAAGGGAATTACTGGAAGCAACCATTTGGCCGCGCGCATCTGAAAAGCTATCTCATAGTTACCTTGCTTTTCATGTTCGCCCACGCGCCCATCGATTGGGCGGGAGCACTGGTTTATGGTTCGCTGACATATCTGCTTTGCATCTGGAGCAAGAACCTAGGCGCTTGTGTGGTCATGCACGCAGTTGCAAATTTTTTGATGGGGATTTACGCGATGGCGTATGGGAAGTATGGGCTTTGGTAGAAAGACATAAGACAAGAGGTTTTTGAGTAGTGCGGGAGTTGAAAATCTTCATTTTAAAATCAACAATCGCCACTCATCAATCGTCAATCTATTGGGTTGTCGCTCGATACGATTACTCATGCGATTTGAACTCAGCATCTTGTTCGGATTATTAATTCTGGGTGTCACTCCTACTGGCTTTCATAAGCGAAAGTACACCTCGGACGACAAATACGATTCCGAGGATACCAATCATTAAGCCCGTAGTATTGCCATTCAATCCATCTAAGGAATATCCCATTCCTACAAATATTAGACCAGAAATTACACCGAAAATGGAAGTGCTTAGCATTTGGGGAGCAATCCTTTTGGAAATACTACGAGTGTCCTCGAACATTTCATCAATCCGTCGAGTCCTCTCCTCACACCTGCCACGACATGCCAAGGAGGTTTCTGATTCAGTTGCACATTCTTTGCAGAGACCTCGTCCACATGACTTGCACAATCCGATTGCAGCTTTTTCTGGGTGGTAGTAGCAGTTCATCTTTTATTACGTTGAAGTGTAGGCAATCGCGCGCTGGACTGTCCAGGGCGAAGCGAATTTGAGAGCTGTCTACGGTTGCCTAGCATATCTTGTTCTCGTTCTAGTTTTTCCGGAGAGCTTCTCGCACTGTGCCCTTGAGTATATCTAGTATTCCTATCACCTGTTGTAGCGTGGATGTCGGTGGTGGTGGTGGTGGGAGTTCCTCTAGTGTAACTGTCATTGGATATGAACATTCATCAGGGTAACGCACTGCGTAAAAGTTCTTACCGTGACTACTGGCAATAATCTTCATTCTCTCCCAGCCTTGCCCGTAAGCTCTAGCGCGTGATATGTAGACCATTCCATTTCTGCTATCAATGATTGTAGGGTGATAGTCATAAATCGGGTCGTAATCGAGAATGACAGAAAACTTTGACGCATGTGTCCCGTCTGGCAGTAGGACAGAAATCCTATGGCGATGACTATCGTAGGCGTTCCAAGCGAAAATTGCGGTGGTGACAATTAACACCACCACGAGCAGTAGCTTGATTGTCCGAAGCCGAAGCGATTTCATTATGTCTTGGAGAACGTAAAGCACATCCACCGCTAGGAGCGAGGGCGGAAGTGCATCACGGGGTTAAGGTTGTAAATACCAAAAATCATGTCAACAGAACGGCTGGTAGTGGTTGACACAATGCGGCTTGTTGTGTTTCTCGGTTTCGACAGAAGAGATTGAGCTTGGCCGTAGAGTCTCCGACATAGCATTCAGTTTTGGGGTAGAGATTGAATCGCCTCGAAAACTTGATCCACGCGCTTCATCGCTATCCACCAGATGCATATCGCTATCACAAATAAGACTAGCCCAATCCAACCAATGACGATTCCTGCCTTCGCCATCCCACGCCCTTCTGAAACACCGGCATTCTTGTATTCTCTGAGTGCGATACTGCCGCATACGATACCGGGAATACTGCCCAAAGGACCAAGGATCACGAATGCGATCGATAATATCAACGAAGCCAGGGCGCAGTTGTTCGTCGCGCCGATGTTGGTTGTCTTGGTTGCTGACGCGTTCATATTTTCTTCTTATTCTTGCACAACGAATAGGCCATCCACGGCGGGGTGGAAAGCCCGAATTCAAATAGAGACGTTACTCGCCGTTGGATGAGCCGACTTGTTAGCTCTTGTTTTTGTTGAATGATTCGAGTGTCTGTGCCTTTGGGAACTTACGACAAAAAATGTTCATCGCCTTCTGATTCTTGGATCGAAAGAACGTGGCGCTGCTGTCCCACGCTACAAGCTCGCACTCCGCCTGAGGATGCTGGATCTGGTAGCTCGGCTCCCAAACGTTGGGAACTTCAGCCTTCGGGAGGATAGAACGATCGATCTCTTCGGGCGGAAGACGAAACCCAGATAGCACTCCCCAGATAATCTGCAAATCTGGCTTGTTCTGAATCAGTGCATCAAGGTCCTCTCCGGAGATTATGATTGGTTCGTCAGCCTGGAAGATCTCAGGAAAGGAATTGCAATCCAGATCGGTGAGCATCCACGTCAATGGAATGTGGTAGCCGTGCAGTGTCGGCAAGACGTCCCCTAGTATCGTGTGATACTTCAGGTTGTCGCTCTTTCCGTAGATGACCATATTCTTGAGCTAACG
>JANPMK010000035.1:0-19241 GCA_031422775.1 Akkermansiaceae bacterium
CACTCCCAACGCTCGGCTCCGGCCTACGGCCTACGCCGAGCGTTGGGAGTCGAAGCTTGCGTCCAAAACAGATGAAAGATAGCTTGAGAAGTGTAACCTATGTTGTCGGTTTATTTGTTACCTATGTTCCCGTTCAAACCACAAACCAACAGCAAACAAGCCGTGAATGGCAACTCTTACTAGCCCCTCTGTTCTCGATGCTTTCACGTAATTTCAAAATTCAACCCGCTATCGACGTTGGCTCTCGCTAGTGGGGTTGCCATCACTCTTTACGTTCGACAATAATAATGAAAAAGCAACATTGCATGGCAGGATTGGGAGTGTTGCTTGTATTCATTGTTGGTGGAATAATGGCATATCGTGAGGGATATTTGTGGAAGACCACAATTGGATTATCACCGGCAATGAAAAGACTCAAAGAGTGCCCCATCCACAAGGCACCTCTCGAGATAGAGAAAGTCAAAGTACATACGGGTAGATCACATGCTTGCTTTCCTAAAGCATCCGTTGAAGAATACGCTAAATTATTTCCGTATTATAATAATGGAACTATATCATCGATGGATCCAAAAGTTGGCTGGGCAAAGGTTAAATATTGTCCAGAATGTCGATTGGCTCTAAAAACGTGGCTTGAGAATCGCCTACGAGAAGTCGAACAAGCCGCGCCATCCAACGGCAATAAGCCGTCAAATTGAATTCGAGCTTCCATCCCGCCGTGGATGCGCTCTAACGTTCGGTAAAAATATGAATCTCAAATATCTATTCGTTATCACCACATGCGTAGCCCAAAGTAGCTGCATGTGGCCAGGTGTGAGTAATGAATACGTTGAGAAGTCGATGGCATTGTCCTCAAACGTTAGTTCATTCTCAACAGCTCATAGTAAGATGCCTGAGAATCGCCAAGAATTAGAGGTTTATGAGGAAGAGAATCATTTAGAGAATGTTACGCCATGGTTCACGGTAGTCCGATTTTCTTACAACGAGAATGGTCAATTCCAAATTTATCAGAGAAAGGGATGGTTTATATGGGAGCAAGGGAGTGGCACAACGACTTTCCCAAAATCGAATCGATAACATTTCGGTAATAATGAATATAAGAAACCGAACAATTCGCACCATTTAACCGCTAGGAGCTGCCCTGTTTCGATGATTTTCCTTAATCACAACCCCAATCCTGTTTTAGACTTCCGCCGTCGATACTAGCGGCGGATGTGCTATACGTTGAAAATGATAATCTTGGTCTAGCTAGCTGACCCTGCTTCAATGCAAGACTATGGAGTACCCATGAGGCGCGCGAAGACCTTGCTTCCTGACCCAGGAATACTTGCCTGCACGTTGATGAGGTTTGAATCCGCATTCGCGCTGATGGTAAAGAGAATGCCGCTAACCGTCCCACTTGAATCAGGCACCACCACCTCTTGACTCGTCCATGGATCAGTGATTCCCAGATCGTCGCTCACTTGGATTTGGAGCGTTGCACCTCCACGATTGGCGACCTTGAGGCAGGTAAAGTTCAACTGCAAGTTGCCGGCACTTGAACTCGCAACAGGCAGTCTAGAAGCCGCATTTGCATCCTTGTTGGCTGCACCGAGAAGCCATGCGATGCCATTATATACGCCATCGCTGTTAGGGTCGGTGCCGAAACTGCTTCCACCAGACCAGGTATTGAAAGTCATGATCCATTTTGCGTAAAGGGTGACGCTGGCGTTGGCGGTGTAGGTGCTGGCTACGGGGTAATCGGTGCCGAGGCCGTCGGCCTGGGTGTTCCATCCGGCGAAAGTGAAACCCGTGCGAGTAAGGTTGCCGATGTTGATGGCAAGGATCACGCTAACGCCATGATTTTTACTCTGGTTGGAGGGTGCGGTGCCGGAGTTGGCGGAGTTGGCAAGATAGTTTACCGTGTAGGCCGTTCCGGTATAGTTCGCAGCCACGGAATCCGAGTTAAGAGATTCACCATCGGCATTGATACCGGAAACCACGTAGTAGTAGGTGTTGCCAGAGATTCCGGTGGTATCGGTTAGACTCGGTGACGAAGTGCTGGCGATGACCGTGAACGGGCCTTCGGCATACAGGGAGCGTTTGACAAAATAACTCGTGGCACCGGAGGCGACTGACCAGGTGAGACTGACCTGATTATTGCCTGGCGTGGCTTGCAGATTGAGCGGCTTGGCAGGGATTGGGCCGGGGGTATCATGCGTGAGGCTGATCCATCCTCCCCAACCGCCGGACCAGGCTGTTTCCAGAAAGACTGCCTTGTTGTTGAGATCGAATGCTGGGACGCCATTGGCTGCGGTGAGGCTCGTGCTTACGGTGGTGCCGATGCTGTAGAAGCGATCCGCGTTCCAAGGCAGTTGAATCGGAGCGGTGTATGGAGCGGTGCCGTCCACCCACGGTCCGACACCGCCGACTTGCAGAACGGGATTGCTGCCATCAGTGTCGGCGAAATAGACGGTGAGGTCGCCCAAATAAGGATCGCCCTTGGTGAGCGTTACGTTCCATGCAACGCCTCTGAGGATGGAGCGTGGGGGCAATGTCCCCGTAGGGATTTTTGGATAAAGAATGCCGCTGTTGAAATAGGTTCCGCCGTCTGCCACCCGCGTTCCCAGATCGATGACTGTGGTGCCGGTGGTGACAACATTGGTCATGACCAGGTAGGCGCAGGGAGCGGAGACGCTGGCAGAATAGTTCGTGTCACCCGAATACTCAGCGGTGATGATGTGACCCGCGACGGCGAGTGAGGTGGTGGTGAAAAATGCCATACCGCCGCTGAGGGTGCTGGTGCCGATCACGGCACCAGCATTTTTAAAAACGATCGTGCCTGTCGGAGGAATACCTGCGACGGCGACGGTGGCGGTGAAGGTGACTTCGGTTCCTTGGATGGCGGTGGTGGCGGATGAGGAAAGATACGTGGCGGAGGGTTGAAGGGCGGGCATGGCGCTGACCTGCGAACTATTGGCGTTGTTACCAAAAGCATTGCTGGCGGCAACGACGTAGTAGTAGGTGGTGCCGTTTGCTACCGTGGTATCGATGTAGCTGGCAGTGGCAGGCGTTGCGATTTCCGTGTAGGGACCACCGTTGGTGAGTGAGCGCTTAACGCGGTAGCCTGTAGCACCCGCCGGTGCTGTCCAGAGCAGGCGGACTTGATTATTGTTAGGTTGGGCAATCGGGTTGGTAGGTGTGGCGGGAAGATTGCTTGCGATTTCGATGGGCAGTGGCGTTGATGTGCAGGTGGCGTTGTTAGAATTTCCTGCGTAACGGGCGGTGATTTCATAAACGCCAACGGCAAGGCTGCTGGTGGTGAAACTCGCTTGAAACGCACCATTCAAGGCACTGGTGCCGAGCAGTGTGCTGCCTGCGTAGAAGGAGACATTTCCGGTGGGCGCATTGCCCGTAACTATGGCGGTGAAAGTGAGTGCCGTGTCCGGTGTGGCGGGGCTGCTGCCGGTGGTGAGATTGAGGGAACATGTCGAGGATGGCAGCACGGTGACTGTGCCAGTACCCTTGAAATACGTGGCTTGGTTCGATGAACCGTAGGTGCCGGGAGCCATGAGCACGCCGCCGAGGGTAAGCGAGGCAATGACACGATTTCCCGTATAGTTCAAATCCGCTTTGCCGGGACTGATGATGACGAGAGGCCCGGGGGCGACAGATGCCGCGCTTGCGTACTTGATCGATCCGACCTCAATCGTGGTGGGACCGGTGTAGGTGTTAGATCCCGACATTCTCCATTCTCCAGACCAGTGAATGGAGGAGATGCCACCGCTACCGCTGATGGGGCCGGAGATTTCAAATCCTCCCCAGGAATCGATCAAAGTAATGTTGTTCAGAGTCACGGGGCCGCTGAAGACGGCGTCAAAAGAATTTTCATGGAAGATGGTGCCGCCATTGAGATTCATGGCGTTTGCCAGACGGGATGCGTCCAATTGCAGGGTTACGCCGGAATTCAGGGTGATGGGACCGGTGCCCAGAGCGAATGAGGTGCCGCCTGAGCCGGTGGGCATGATGACACGTCCGGCACTGAGTGTGGTGCCACCGCTGTAGGTGTTGTCGTTCCGGCTGATCCGTAGGTTTCCGGGGCTGTCTTTGATGATGCCGCCTGCGCCCGATACGATGCCCGCGAGGGTGACTTGGCCGCCGCCGAATCCAGCGAGGGTGACCATGCTTTGGAGCGCGAGTGGCGTGTTAATGAGCACCGTTCCGGAGTTGTTTTGCATCAAACGTGGCAAGGTGCCGCCATTCGCATTGAAGGCGATGCTCTGGGTGCCGGCGAGGGTGGTAGTACCGGAAAAATGGAGTTGATTGAGTTGGAAACCGTTGTTGAGGTTGTGCGTGGCGGTGTAGGTGCCAGTTGGGGAGAAGTTGAGTGCGTAGTTCGTTTGTCCGGACGCGGCGGGAGCGGATGGCGTCCAACGCGCGGGGTCATTCCAGTTTCCATCTACGGCGCTGGTCCAAACGTATGAAGTGAGTGGGCCGCTTTCCACGCTGATCAGAATGGTGGCGGGCTGGGAATTGCTGGTGCCGTTGTTAACTAGGTAGGTGAAGCTATCCGTGCCGGCGAAGTTGTTGTTAGGCGTGTATGTTAGATTCGGAGCCATGCCGCTCAGGGTGCCGTTGGCAGGTGGGCTGAGAATGTGATAGCTGAGGGCTCCGCCGCTGCCACTGCTGCCACCGAGAGTGAGCGGCAGTGCGCTATTGCGGATGGTGGTGAGATTTTGCCCAAAGGCATAACACGGGCGGTTGGCGGCGCCTTGAAAGAGATAAGCCTGTGGGATGATATCACCATTCCGCCCAGCGAATGCCGGACCCGTCCATTTCAGTTTGGCGACGGCGTTCCCAGTGTTTTCGTAGTACTCCATGGTGATGTCCACCATTTGTCCTGCGGTCAGGTAGATTGGAGTGCTATCGGTCCAGCGGCTGTTTTGATCGGTGAATCGATCGATGATCATCTGGCCATTGAGGTAAACGCGAACGCCATCGCTTGTTAGAGAAGAGAACGTGTAGAGGGTGGTTTCCGGGACGAGAAGGACTCCGCTCCAACGCGTGCTGAAGGTGTCCGGACTGATCGAGGCGTGCGGTGAACCGCTACCCCAGTCAAAGTTGATTTGTAGATCAGTGCGGGTGAGCACGGAGTTGGTGAAATTCGCGTTGTTGAAGTATTCGCCTGAAATGCCATTGCCGGAGGGACCGACAACGATGCCTACTGTGGCGATGGCGGAAGTGGTGAGCGCGTCCGCTGTTTGAAAAGTGAATTGGTCCGGGCCCGTGTAGCCGGGAGTGGGGGTGTAGGTGAGATTGGGCGCGGTGCCGGTGAGAGTGCCGTGCGCGGGCTGGGTCACATTGAGGAAAGAAAACGCTCCGCGCGGTGAGGCACCGCCGAGAGTGATCGCCTTCACGCCGGTGGTGGTGACAACCTGAGGGCTGGCAACACAAAGTCCCGGATTCTGTGCGGGTGCGGTGACGGAGTTTTCGAGCGTAGCGATGGCATTGACGAGTGCAATGTATTGATCACTTCCAGCCCAAAAATCCGGGTTTTGCAGATAGCCTTTCAGTATGGGAAGAGTGTAGCGGGCAGCATCGCCATAGGAGGCGATGCCGTTGACGGCCTGGACCAAATACTCGCCTCTTGAGTGGGCGAATTTTTGGTCCACATTAAGCATGTCGAGGGCAAGGGGGATGCCTTCACTTATTTTCATTTGAGCCATGAAGCTGATGGCCTCGGCCCGGCAGCCGGGGCTCCACATGCGGTCGGCGGGGGTGTCGTATTTGACCGTATCCACAAATTCCGGATAGAGCGCCTGGACATCGGCCACGGCGAGGCGGGCTTTTACGAACTTGATTACTCCCATGCGCGGGTAGGAGTCCGGTTGGCGCAAGCCGATGCGGATTGCATCGTAGAGGGGGCTCGGTTTGTTCGCATTAATGGTGTATTGGGCCACGTTATAACCGCTTCCCAACACGCCGTCGCCAAAGAGTGCTTGGGAGAGGTTGCCGTTGCTGAACTGGATGGGATCATTCCAATCAACCACGTTGGGATCGGTGGCGTTGTTGATGAAGGCATTCATCATTGGCAACAAATGGGCGTTGGCCTGAGCTTCGGTGAATGAATAGGAGCGGATGGCTGTGGCGGCCTTGTTGCGCAGCCACATATCGCTATCGTTCAACATGCCGACGAGGGTGGGCAGAGTCGTGGCATCCTGAACCAAACCCAGAATCTGGCAGGCGCTCTGGCGCAGGTTGGGATCCGGACTGGTGAGAAGATTGCGGAGGTTGGTGAGATCGGCTTCAGAGAGGGTGCGAGTGGCGAGTTCTTTGGCGGTGAAGTGGCGGACGCAGGGATCATACTCGCCAAGAGCCGCGAAGAGTTCGGGGATGGTTTTGCTACCAACCACAAGCCGGTTTGATCCAGCGGCAACGGCATTGGCGATTTTCGTGCTATCGAGCGTGTGGGCCGGATTGGCGCTTTTGCCGGTGATCCAGAGGCGTTTAAGCGGCATGCTGTAGGTGAGCAAATACATGGCATTGGCTGACATGCCGTCGTAGCCGGAATAGCCAAGATAGGTATTGCCCGAGGTGGTGCCGGGGCCGAATTGCTCCCGGCCATCGTAGGCGAAAGAGCCATCGGTGCGCCGCGATAGGTCGAGGTGCCAACGGACTTGCTTGAGGTGCTCGCTGGCGGCATTAGGTCCACCCATAAGCGCTCCTAAAGTTGTCCAATAATAACTCAGACCCTGGCCGGTATGACCGTATTCGCGGCCGATCCATCCTGCGATGGACATGCGGGCGAAGTATTCGGTTTCCGCCTCGCGACCCGACAGTAAGCTGAAGAAAATCGCAGGCATCGCATCCTTGCCATTGGAGGCGTGGCTGGAGGCTGCCGGTTCATGTTCGCCGTACTGGACGGAGCCCTTGTTCACATAATAGGCAAAGAACCCTGCGCTGCGGTTGATGGCGGCATCGATTTCCGGGGCGATGGCCTGACCGGCGGCAACCAAGGCTTTTTTACCCAAGGCCAGCGCAATCATCGCCGTGCCGCCCACGGCATTCACGGGTCCATAGCCGGTGGAGACACGCCTGCCAGTGCCATCCGGACGAATGGCAGAAGGACCGTGGCCGTAGGTACCATAAATGCTCTGCGCTCCCGCGAGAGTGAGGGTAAAGTTTTGGATGCCTGAAACGACCTGCGCGTCATTGGTCAGCAGGTAATACTCCGAGAGAAAGATCAGCGTGTAAGACCAACTCCAAATCGCCAGGCCGTCATCCACAGCGCCCCTCGCGGCTTCGGCGCGGACGAAGGTTTGCAGGCGGGTCTGAACCTCGTCGTAGTCCGGATCGCCCGGCTTGACGCCGGAGAGCAGAGCAAGGCCCCTGCATGCACCGCCGAAACCGCTCGGGAGATAACTCGGGTCGGCAAGGAGCTCCGCGACCATCTTGTTGCGCACGTTGTTGAGGATGGCTGTGGATTTCGGACAACTATTGAATGGTGCGGTGGCGTTGTAGTTGCCGAGAATGGTGATGGGGATGTTCTGGTAAGTGATGGA
Source organism: Akkermansiaceae bacterium (assembly GCA_031422775.1). GTDB lineage: Bacteria > Verrucomicrobiota > Verrucomicrobiia > Verrucomicrobiales > Akkermansiaceae > Luteolibacter. The sequence continues at coordinate 7,539 of JANPMK010000035.1, forward strand.
TTCGGCGCGCCAACGTTTCACCCGCAGAGTGCCAGCACCCGTTTTTTCCGCATCGGCGACGGCAGTGGCAAAGGCCTTGCGGCAGTCGCTGGTGAAATCCGGAACGGTGCCGCTACTGGCAGCCATCGCACCGAGGATAACGTCATCCACGGCAAGCACCGCATTGGCTGGAGCCTCGCAGTGAGTGACCAAAATCTGGCGGCTTTGATCGGTGATCAGTCCGGTATCGCCACCGCCATTGCTACTGACAGCGATCCATCCACGCATTCCAGTGGCACCTAGATTGTAAGTCTCCGAGCGATTGATGCCGGCGATAACCCCCGGTTGCGTCAAGTCTGGCGGCGCTGCGAAGGCGGTTGTGGTGAAAGCCGAGAATACAAAAAATAAAGCCGATAGCTTCCGAGGATATTGCAATGATTTCATAGTGGGTTTGATATCGTCGAAAGCGATAATCAGTGCGAATTGAGGGCACACCGTATTCAATTGCCCTGTCCCCATAAACAGAAAAATGGTGCGAATATTTCAGTAGCTATCCTGAAATTGAGCAAGTTAGGAATCCACCTTTCCCCGTTGATTATACGCTAACCAAAGATCGTCAAAGGTGGGACGATTGACCCATTAATTGAAATTATTTCAAAGGCTTCAGGATAAACTCCTTGACGGTGATGCCGCCATATTCAGGTCCTGCGAATTTATATCCCTCCTTGATGAAATCCGGAATCACGGTGCGATTGAAGGTTAGCTTGTTCACGCCCTTTGTTAGGGAAACCGTGACCGGGGCAGTTGCTCCCCATTTGCCAACCGTGTAGGGTATTTCCATTCGAACTGGCTCTTTCGCATCATTTGCCGTCACCAAGAAAAACTGGTCGCGGTTCACGGTCACAACATCAGCGGTGAGCGCGTAATTGCCAGCAGCAGGCACTTCTACCTCATAAACCAAAGGCTCGGGCATTTCCCAACGCTTGTAGTGCAGATTCATTCCGCCATCACGAGTCGGCATGAAAACGATCTTTTGGGTGTTGGTGGTAGGACTGGTGCAAGCAACAGCAGGAATGTGGATACCTTTGTCGTCAGTGCTGATTTTTTTTGAGTTCCGTCGGCACCACCGCTTTGACGAGACGTTCGGGGTAACCTTGGTTGTTCACTGGCTTAGGAGCGGTTGGGTCAGGTTTAACCGGTGCTGGTGGTGGATCAAAGGTCGCAACGATCGCGCGTCTTTTATTCACCGCCAAAGTGCTCCAGGTTCCAGCAGCCTTGTCTGGCTCCATGCCCTTCACTTTTTCCTCACCCAAGATGCTGCTGACCCAATCGGCGCGACATGCTTTGATGTATTCCTGAGGAAAATTGCGCGACTTGGCGATATCGAGGAAATACGTTCCACGCATCGACTCAACTTGATCAACAATCCAGTATCCGTTTTCAAACGATACACCGAGGATGGTCTCCCAACCTTTCGATGTCCAATAGGTCATTGCGGTATGACTTCTGAGTCGAGCACCCCAAACAGGAATTCCAAAAGTACGTCCCAAGCAGCGCCCGAAGCCGCCTTTGCCCCCGCATATCGATCCTCTGTCGATGAATTGCTGATTCTTGGTGTAAGGAGGGCCTGTCTCGCCTTCTTCAGCTCTTCTGTGCCCAAACTCGGAATACATCAATCCTACGACATGCGCGTTGTATTCTTCCGGTGCATTGATTTGATCAGGACGATAGTTCCAGATCATCTCGCGCATCCACAGCATATCTTCTTCCGGGTGGGGGTCATTGACAACGTGCCTGAGAAGCCAGATGGAATGCTTTTCAAAATGGGGCGACAGCTCCTTTTCCAAATAGGATTTCTCATAAAACGCATAACGCTTGATCGGGTCGACGGTGGTGTAACTGCACAACTCGGGTGCTGCGAACTCCAAGGAGACAGCTAGTGCCAGCCGATTGAGTAGCCCTTCTTTTGCCTTAGGATGCTTGGCTAAGATCGCTGTGTAAATCTGCATTGACTTACCGTAACGGCCCGCCTTCGCACCGCCGGCAAGCAGCAGCTCTTTCATCATGGTCGGACTACCTAACAGATCATCGATCATCTTTTTCTCCGCTGGTCCTTGAGCGGTGAATTCCGCCAAGCCACGTGGTGTGGCATCTGCAATGATCGCCGCTTTGACCAGCTTTGCATCCAAGGCATCACTCGCTAAAAATCCTTCGACATCAGCCAAAACCGGATTGGCCGCTTCCATGCATGCCTTGCTTGAAACTTTTTTCGCAGCGTAAGCCTCCGTGATCTTCGCATACTTAGCCGCATCGATTTTCGGAAGCTTCGGCTCCAACTCGCTGCGCAGGGATTGAAGCATACTCGCATATCCATCATGCGCCTTTTGAGCTTCAGGTGAAAGCGGCGGAACCTCCACTTTCTTCGGCGCAGCCAATAAGGTTCCAGTGTTCACAAACAAGGCGGATGCCAATGCACTAGCTAATATCAATCGATGGGTTATTATCATATATTTTATGTGAAAACGAGTTAATTTTTGTTAGATATCATTCTGCTGGATAATCCCGGATGGTGTGGGTGCGCAGCTGATTGGTATTGGAATCGTGATAAAGGAATACCAAAGAACGGGCTTTTTCACTGAACCGCCAGGTGGAGGAATAATACGGCACCGCTTCTTCTCCTTTGCGGAACTGCAGGGTGGTGTAGAGATATTGCCTTTCTCCTTCGGTCTTAGACGGCGATGGTTTCACCAAGTTGTGTGTAAGCGGCTTCAATGCAAATTTCTTATCACCAATTTCCACCGCTATATCGACCTTTGCGGCGTTCATAAAAAAATACATCCCTCCCCCAAATTTATCTTGTTGATTATCCATTGGGATCAAATCAAAGCCATCCGAATCATTGGCTCCTTTGCGAACAACGAGGATCAGTTGCTTTTCGGAGGCAAGGGAAGGCGCTTTCCCATAGGTATCAAATACGAATTGTCCTTCGGCTCCGACAGATGATTTTCCGATCACCCATTCACTGAGACGATTCACTTTATATACGGGCGAGAGAGCATTGGTAGGCAGCTCGACGTTCATGGTCTTTTCTTTACCAATGATCAATTCAACCGGCTTTGCACTGGCGGATATCGGAAAAGAAACGAACTGCAGCGAGACTTGCTGCTCTTGGGCGAAGCTTGTCAGAGAGAGCGCAAAAAAGCTGAGTAACGTAAGTTGGCGTATTGGCATAATATTGCAGCAAAGGTAATCAGATGGATTACAAAGGTCAAATTTCATTAGGATTCAGCCAATGGAAGTTAACAATTTGTAGTTTGCGTCCGAAAATTCGATTTGTATCGGTGATTGCAGATTGTGCCTCATGGGCGGAATCCGTGGCATCCACATAATCAGGAAACCTTTGAACAACCGCCTGACACCAAGCGCGCGCAATGACTTTCCCATTTGAGTCCAAAGCATCGCCATAGGTCCGGATAACAAAAGTATCACCGCGTGGGGTCAATTGTTCTGAGAAATGACGCAAGACATCGGCTTGGTCCACATAAGGAGCGCTTCCATATCCGATCGGGCCTTTGGCCGCATCCGGGAATTGAAATCCCGTGATACCGGATGTTTCTGCATCTATCAATCTAGCAGAAGTGCGGAAGTTCGCATTGATGGAGACATTCTCATCGTCCAGCGCGGCTTGCAAAGCACCTTTTGAAGATCTAGCACTTGCATCCGCAGTGGCATTGCCCTCGAGACGACGGTTAATGAATTCGGAAGTAGCGAGGAAAGGACCACGCAGTTTGACCTGTTTTACGATGGCAACCGACAGTTCCTCGATCTCTTCATCTGTTAGCTCCCTGCCGGTTTTCCACTGTTCTTCTGGTGAATTGGATTTGGTAATGTCAGCTGTTTTGACAGGGGCGACATTTGGTAAATTGCTAAAGTTGATTGCCGTGCCTTCCGATGCCGCTTCTTGTGGCGCGATACCACCATTCAGATATGCGACCGGTTTTCCTTTAAGACTAGATAGGAAAACTTTCCATGCGTTCACTGAAGTGGAATTGATATTTAGAGCGCCCTCAACCAGCAAATGTGCGGCGATCTTGTCTGCCAAGCCATTCCTGAAAAGATTCGCCTCCGTGAAAAGTGTGTCCAGTTTGGCTTGATCAAGATTTGACTTATAAGGCACGATGCGGCGATTCGGCAATGGAGTTGGGGCGGTTGAATCGTTGAATCTAAAAAAGTCTTCAGCTACTTTTTTCGCTGTACGAGTCGAAGCCCCATAAAGTTGCACCTTGGAAGGTTGTGGCGCGATCGAGGAAAAGAAGAACTCATCCCACAGCGCTTTATTAGCAAGGTATGAATGATCAACGAATGGAACTACTTTGGGTCCCTCTTCCAAATCAAAATGGCGAGTAACGGTCGTGGATGCTCTATTTGCTGGAATATTTGGATGTGCGTAGGAGTTTCCAATGGCTTGCTGAACGTGTGGAGCCAATCCTCCTTGGCCTGTTGCAGTGACTCTTTGATAGTCGACACCAATCGGCCTTTGAATGCGTTGAGTTCCTCCGGTTTTCGACCAAAACGTATCTGTGTCTGGATTATCTCCCATGCATTTCGAATATGCTAAACTGAATCCTCCAAGCTCGGCATGACTCAGTGATGCGATCGATATGGCTGGCAATGCTGGAATTTCCCTTTGTATGACATGGGTTGATCCGTTCTCTAAAGAGTAGCCGCCACCAAAATACCCATTTCCTGTGCCCGGCTTGGCAGTCACGATGGAGTCCTCGAGAGCATTGATTTTGCCAATCGTCCAATCCCAACCATTATTGTAGAGTGAGGCTTTATCATTTTGATCGATAAAGGGGGGCACGCTCAGAGGGGAGTGGAGAAACGGGCGGCTGGTGATGCGACGTCCTCCGCCAAAGCCACCCGAAGCAGCGTTGCCTGTTTCACAGCCTTTGCTTAGTGAAAATTCTAGAAGGGTGATGACATCATCATCGTTACCTGCAGCAATGATCTGCGACCCGGGAATTGCATTCATATTAGTATCTTCTACAATGGGTGCGATGCCATTTGGAAACCCTGGAAGAAGCAAGTCTCTGTTAAAAATAGCTGCGGCTTCTGCGAGAGGGAGATTCGCGCTGCTGCCGCCGTGCCTGCTGAGCATGACGTTGTGTCTCCATGCATCCTCCATATTTCCCCAAGGGTTAGCGTATTGATCATCAATCATGAAATGATGGAAGCCTGCGCCATAAAGAGACAACCACTTGGAAACAGCTCTTCCATCAGCCCCAATGCCAGAAGTAGCGCGTCTAGATTCTGCAGGGCTTTCCGTATCAATTCTCAGTGAGATACGATCATTCGGACCAAAAACCAGCATTTCCCCTCTTGGTGCACCGGCCGTTGTGAAATTATATACCTCGGGCGCCTGGACGGGCGACCCGCCCGATGGAGATGAGCTATAGATTCGGAATAAACCGAATGGATCCCAAGTATTGACGGTGTTTAGTGTATTTTCCTGGCCGAAAGTGGCGATGGTGTTGTTGGCATCGTTGAGTTGTCCTCCACTTGTTGAGGGAACGGAGAACACCTTGACCTCGCCTGGCTCAAAAACATACGTCTGTCTTGGGATAGTCTGCCTAGCAATGCGCAATTTGAATTGCTCGTATCCACCCGAGTTGCCGCCACTCGGGCCGTTATAGGTTGAACCACTCAAGTTGAACCATTTGAGATAGGTTCCGGTCGGGCCTCCGTCACGATACTTGCAAAATTGCATGGCGAAGGGTGGTGTATACATATAGAACACTTGCGCAGTATCCATGACCAGGGGGAGATTATTTGGATTCCACATGGTGACCAAGGGGGTAAGGCCAAGCCTTAACTTGTGGGTGTCAGTGGCTCTGATGTGCAAGCTGGGGGTAGCGGGCCACCTAGCGATCATCGCTAAACGATCTGCGGGCGTGATGGGCTCGGATGTCATGGCCAACAGAAACTGGATTTTCGTAATCACCGGCTGTTTGTACTGTGCGGTATATTCACGAAGGAATCTTTGCTTATCTCTGGTTCCACCATCGAGGTCAGCGACCCTTGTCTGAATTGCATTCGCACGAGCAGTGGATGTATATCTCACTCCTTCCCTGCGTTGGTTGCTAAAAGTCGGCTCATCATCATACATTTGGTAATAAGCCGCCAAGTCTTGGATCGGCACTCGTGAGTTGGCACGGCGGTCATCGAGTGGATTATTTTGATGTGGAAATCGCGCATCATCAAATTCATAAAGCATGTATTCCGGACCGTTGTTTGTTCGGCTTATTGGTTGTTCAAGAATGGTGGAGAGGTCGCGCTTGAGTCCACCTTCGCGAACGTCTGTTAGAAGACTATACGAAAAAGGTGTGGCATCGTGAAAATTCTGCTGAGCTGGGCGGCCGGCTGCACCAGTTACAAGATCGAGTGTTGCCAGTGAAGGCAGCGCGGCGAGCTGGGAATCATCCGTCATGTTTTCAAGACCACTAATCGTCTTGGTTCCCATAGAGCCGGGTGCTGCGGAGCGGTAGATTTTTTCAGCAGCTGTTAGAGCAGGGGCAGTAGAAGTGGGTGAGTAAGAATCATCCATCAGTCGCGCCTTCTGACTTTCGTCCCCGATCCACCAACCATAGCGACCAGTGACTTCCGAGGTGCCTTTGTCCTTAACATCTAAAATACGAGCAGCGACGTAGTCTGGTTCTTTTTCTACTCCCTCGCCAAGTGAGCCATCGGCCACGAGCAAAATGGCATCGTCATCAGGACCCGGCAGGGGTGACGCGTTCAGGGATAAATTTTTTGGAGACTCGATGTTAGACATTTCAGCCTCGTTGAGAGAAACAAGCCATTTGCGGAAGTAGTCCGAGCGGTTCGGCAGGTAAGTCGGAGCCATATTGTCTGTAATACCCTGAATCGTGCTATGTTGGCTGGATTCACCCACTCCAGCTTTCCATGAATTCCAAACGCCAAGCCAGTGCGAGTGCTGCACCGTGGACGCATCAAGAATAGCGCTATTTGCTGAAATCCGTTGATCGGGTCCCATTTGCTTTTGGAGTTCACCGATGGCAATCATGAGCGCCATGCGGGCATTGGCGCGAGCGCGGGCTTGTGCAGAATCTTGATTACCACTGCGCATGGTTACGACCGAAAGGCTCAGTGTCCCGACCGTAATAATAGCCAAGAGAACCATCAATAAGATCGTGGCGATTAGAGCGAAACCATTTGGGGATTGTTTGTTTTGCTTCATCGAATGCTTGGTTCTGGGGAGGGGGGAATGGAATGTACTGCTTTTGTGATTACAGAATTCCTATTCGGCCAGCCGCGGTTCTCAAGCGGGAAAGCTTACGAATTTACGGAACTACTATCCTGAAATGAATAAAGTTACGGCCCCAGCATGTGTTGACTCAACTACAGCGCATGGTGCTCACGCCGTCCTTGTGCTGATGAATGCTTACCCAGCCAAGTATCCTCGATGGATACGGGAGAAAACCAAATGAGCCGCTCGATTTTATTCACTTCTGAGTCATTGGCACAGTGCCCAGTAATACACTTTCCAGTGTGGGTCCCATGCGGATCTCATCGAGTAAGACTGAACCACGAATGATCATGGTGTCGAAGGTGGATTGATCCACTTTCGTATGCAATGTTGATATTGGTTTGAGTAATGTCATATTGGCTTTGGGGATGTATAATTCCATCACATCCAGATCCTTGCCCCATTTTATTTTTGCGACGATGATACCGGTCTCGCCTAGCTTGATCCCGTTTCCATTGCCAAATTCATTTTCAGCAGGTGGCACACTCTCATATACGGCTGCTTTAGTCCCCATGCCGATATTCACGCCAACACCTTGACCTAACTGGGTGCCGTCATTTTTGATCAAGCCTGTGACTTCGTCATAGCCGTTGTTGGCTAAGATCATATCCAAACTTTTTCTATCACCATTATTTGGGTATTGGACTTGGAGGCAGAGCCATAGTTCGGCGTCGTCTTTCAATAATCCATTTGCTGCCAATGCCGAAGGATCCAGGGGACGCATCGCGCCCTTGCCTGTGCTCATTGTCTTTCCTTTTGCGGGTATGCCGCCGTATGAAAGGCTGTTAGGGATAACTATGTTTGTCTTATGCGCTTCCCATGCTCCAGTGAAGCCAATTTCCGAACTGCCCGTTGCACCTCTCAGCATGCCATCTTTATAGTCGAAGGGTTCATACACTGCCAAACCCACTGGAGTGACCCGCGGCTTGATCGTAAGATTTACGGGTGTTGGAGTTGACCACTGGCCATCACTATCCATCACGCGGTAAGAGAAGCTATCTGAACCCGTGAATTGAAACTCGGACAAGTATGTCAAATTCGGAGCGGAGCCAGAAAGTGTGCCATGAGCCGGCGGAGAGGTGATCTCATAGACTAGAGCATAACTTTCGGGATCCTTTGCTGTTAGAATCACTGGTGTCGGAATCGCCTGTGCGGCTGCCACCGATTGCGCGCTGACGATTGGCGGTTTGTTGGGTGGTAATGCATCTTTGGCATTTCTAAACTCCACCAGCACTTTCCCAGTGATCTGAGTCAAATTCCGGGAATCTCCCGCAGTGACTTCAAAGAGATAGCGCCCAGGAGTTCCATCAAAGTTCACGGTCGTCGATGCGCTCTCGCGGGTGCCATTGACGCTGTAAGTAACTTCACCCGGGCCGTGCACTTTTCGCCAAGTGTAAGTCGTTTTTCCAGCTGCAAGATCAGTGACGTTTGCTTTCAACTGGGTTTGCTTTGTCGGCAGCTTGATGATGGGTGGGGAAGCATCGATGGAAATCAGCTGTTTGAGAGTCTTGAGAGCAGGTGAATTGGCTGTGGTAACCAATGATTTTTGGATTCGTGCAATTTGTTCTTTGTATGGTTCGCCAACTTGGCCGTTGTAATTCCCAACTAGCATGTCTTGCAGAAATTCGGCGATTTGAGGATCTGGCTTAACAGTGGCGACCGAAGCACCATATTTTTCTAACAGCTTGAGCGTGTTATCGATTCTTTTGAACCTCAGGTTAATGATTTGGGTTTTGGTTAGTGCCACGCCTTCGGCCAATCCTTCGCGAAGAAGCAATTCAATCGCTGTGTCACCAGGCACTGACGTCCCGCCCGTGATGCTCGTTTCGCCAGCACAATCGATGAGTGTATCGCTAAGAGCGATGACGTCCGCAGGAGTTAATTTCTTTAAAACGAGTGCGACTCGATTTCGGGCCTCCGCATGAGGGTGAGTTGCCCATGCGCGCAACGCCGGATAGAGCAAATTTCTGTCCAAATCAGTGATATTCAAGTTGATTAGCCCTGAGGTTCCCCAATTACCAATCACCACTTTGTTGAGCATCAGGTTGGCAAGTTGCTGGGGGTCATCCCGATCTAGCGGAAAGGCTGGACGTGCATTGGCAGCCACAATCTTCAAGAGAGGATTTAATTGCTCACGTAGTGCTTCTGGGGGATATTTTGTTAGAGCTTCAGCTGCTAGGTATCGGATCGTCTTATCCTTGTGTGAAAGTAGATCAATCAGTGAAGGAATTCCCTCTACTGCCTTCATTTCACCAAGAAATCGGCAAATACCCATCGTTTCCGATGGCTCGGCAACCTTCAAATGATCGACTAACCCTTGGACGAGTTTGCTCGCTTCTTCGGGGCGAGCAGCGAGTTCGATGGCTGATTTTGATGATAGCCTAGGGATGTCTGACTGAAGATCCTGCAGCAACTCTTTGGTGGTGCGTTGCTTGGCGTCATAACGGTCTGACAACAAGGCTTCCGCAACTTCCTCTTTGTTCAAAACGAGTTCGGGCCTTTTTGAAAAAGTCCGACCTGTGATCTCGATCTGTTTCAGTGGAGCCGCGTAGGTGAGTATGGCTGCTGTTGACATCCACATGTTACTGCAGGCCATGGTTGGCTCTTTGCTGGCATTGTTAGAACGTTCATACTCAAAGCCGCCATCCCAGTGGCGGCATAGATCCATCTCTGGCTTGATCTGATTGAAATAAGCGGCAGCAGCATGTTCGCCTCCGATATTGGCGCCCAGTGGCGTCCAGATGTAACCGAAATAATTGATGATATGGCCGTGGCCGCGGTCGATTGTCGCGCCTGTACAAAGCTTTGAGAAAAACCGAGTCTCTTGCGTGCGATCATCCTGCATGGCGAAACAAAGCGCGCCTAAGCCGCTCTTGCCATTGTCCTCATTGGCGCTCTCCAGAGCCGCGCCTTCCACATAGTAATGAAAGGTGCCCATGCCAGATGATGCGGAAAGCGTGCGCACCACACGCTCGATGGCAGGCTCAAGTTCGGGAAGTTTCACTTCACATTTACGAGCTAGCACCAAACCCAACGCAGTCGGCAAGGTTGAGGCATTCATGGTGTAACCAATCGTGAATGGCTCGTTGTAAACTCCATCCCTTAGACTGATGTTGAATCGATGGCCCACTGCACCGTTGGCTCCCTGACCGCGGGCGATGGAAAGCGCGACAGCTTCTAAGCTGGGTAGAACTTTTGGATCCTTCGTTTTGAGATAATACTCGGACAAGACAATCAGCCGTAAACCGCGGTTCCATGCAATATTGGCACCCGCTTCCACATTGCCAAGCTTGATGAAATCGATCGTGTTTTGATTCAATATCTGAGTGTGGGCATACTCTTGAGCTTTCTTCTGACGAGCTGCGTTCTTCGGGTTGCTTGGATCATTTCCCGCTAACAGCGCCAAGGTCGACATCCCGGCAAATCCCTCACTCTCATGGGTCATGATGTAGTCCAGGCTCTCCTCGAGAATTTTCGCGGATTTAGGACAGTTGTAGGGAGCTGTGGCACTGTAGGCGCCCATCGTCCGCAAAGTCATCGTTAGTTCGCTCGTTTTACCTGCTCTCCAGACGATCATTTTTAATAATCCCGGATTGCGCGCCTCGGCATCAACGATGGCTTTGCCAAAACTGATCCGAGCATCTTCAGAAAATGGGGTCGGCTTCGCACCCGTGCCATTGGCACCGAGGATGATGTCACCCACATTAAGAATGCCATCAGCGGGAGAGCCCTTTTCTATGGTTTGGACAAGAATCTGGCGGGATTCGGATGTCTCCACCGTTGGCCGCATTTTGCGTTTGGCGTTGTTAGGATCTTTATCCTCACCCCGATACACCCATGCCTGCACACCGGTCGGGCCAAGGTTGAACCATACATCACCGAAGGGGGCGGGCTCACCCGCGGTCAAGTCCGGGACCTTGGCTAATAGAGTAGTAAAGTTCATCAAGCCATAAGCGAGCGTTCCGAAAATGACTCTCGAGTGCCAATGTTGGTTAGTGAATTGTGAGATGATAGGGTGGGATGTGGATTTCATAAGTCTCGAGTTATTTCTTCAAATTCACCAAAGCTTCCGTGAAGGCTTGGCCGGTTTGAGCGAAGAATTTTGCAGAACCGTGGTAATGGAATCCCTGATTCGAGCTGCCGGTTTTGAGTAGGAGCTTCTCGTCCTCGCTGAGTGCCTTGTCGCTGACCTCTTTTATCTCGGCGGCTAGTTTGTCGCTCTCTTCCTTCACGTCCTCGCCCTTTTTGGCACGCATCCTGAGACCGTGGCTCTGCTTGTTCAATTCGGCTGTGGCGGCGGTCAGCTTAACCTTGATCGCTTCGATGTCGGCAGGCCAGAACTTGTGGGTGTAAACGTTGGCCACGGTGCCCTTGAATTCATCCATCTCTCCCGG
>JANPMK010000036.1:0-3398 GCA_031422775.1 Akkermansiaceae bacterium
CAAATCCAGAAACACGAAGGAAATCATGCCGACCATTAATCAGCTCGTTCGCAAAGGACGCCACGTTCCAGTCGAGAAGTCGAAATCGCCTGCTCTCGTAAACTGCCCGCAACGCCGTGGCGTTTGCCTCCAGGTTATGACTCGGACGCCAAAGAAACCGAACTCCGCGCTTCGTAAAGTTGCCAAAGTTCGCCTCACCAACGGTTTCGAAGTCATCGCCTACATCGGTGGTGAAGGTCACAACCTCCAAGAACACTCGATCGTCCTCGTTCGTGGTGGCCGGGTGAAAGACCTTCCAGGTGTTCGTTATCACATCGTCCGTGGTTCACTCGATACCCTTGGTATCGATAAACGCCGCCAAGCTCGCTCCAAATATGGTGCGAAACGCCCGAAAGCCGGTGCCGTAGCAGCTCCAGCTAAGAAGAAAAAGTAATTTTCCCAATCCCTAACCTCTTCATTTTATGCCACGTCGCAAAAGAATCTTCACCAAGCCGGATCGCCGCGATCCACGTTACGACAGCGCAGTTGTCGGTCACCTCATCACGAAAGTTATGCAGGACGGCAAACGCTCACTCGCACAACGTATCGTTTACGCAGCAATCGATCGCGCCAACGAAGGGACCGATACCATCGATCCTCTCGAAGTCATCACCCGTGCGGTCGAAAACTCCAAACCACGTGTTGAAGTTAAGTCCCGCCGCGTCGGTGGAGCAACTTACCAAGTGCCTCTCGAAGTTGATCCGGATCGTTCCGAATCCCTCGCTATGCGCTGGCTCGTCACTTACGCCCGTAACCGCAAAGGCACACCGATGCACGTTGCGCTCGCTAACGAGATCAAAGACGCAGCGAACAACCAAGGTGCTGCCGTTCGCAAACGCGACGACGTCCACAAGATGGCACAAGCCAACCGCGCCTTCGCCCACTTCCGCTTCTAAAATATCCTAGAGAATCCAACTCTTCCTTGAGAGTTGAAATTTGAAATTTGTAACTTTGAATCCAAACCATCCAGATCGTCCTTATACGCTTGAGCGGACCCGCAATATCGGGATCGCTGCGCATATCGACGCAGGGAAGACCACTCTCACCGAGCGGATTCTTTTCTACACCGGGATGATTCACAAAATCGGTGAAGTGCACGATGGTGCCGCTACCACCGACTGGATGGAACAAGAGCGTGAACGTGGAATCACCATCACCTCCGCAGCCGTCACCACCGAGTGGTGGCAGCACAACGAGGAAAACGTGGTCAAACTTTTCAACGAAGAGAAACAACGCATCAACATCATCGATACTCCTGGTCACGTTGACTTCACTGCTGAAGTCGAGCGTTCCTTACGGGTTCTTGACGGTGCAATCGTGGTCTTCTGCGGTGTCGCCGGCGTTCAGCCACAAACCGAAACCGTCTGGCGCCAAGCCACCAAATACAACGTCCCGCGCATCGTCTTCGTTAACAAGATGGATCGCACCGGAGCCGACTTCGATAAAGTCGTTTCCCAAATCAAAGAGAAACTCGGTGCCAACGCGGTCCGCATTCTCATCCCCATCGGTTCTGAAGACTCCCTGAAAGGTCAGATCGATGTGGTAAACCAAAAAGCCGTTTACTATTCCGACGACGATCAGTTCGGCTCCACCTACACCGTCAAAGAGCTCGACGCCGAGCAACAAGTAGTCGCCAAAGCCGCTTACGCCGAACTCGTTTCTACCACCGCCGATTGCGATGAAATTCTCGGTGAAAAATTCCTCATGGAAGAGGAAATCACCCTTACCGATCTCAAACAGGCCATCCGCCGCGCCACCATAGCCAACAAGCTCATACCAGTTACTGGCGGTTCCGCTTTCAAGAACAAAGGCGTTCAATACCTCCTCGACGCCGTCATCGACTACCTTCCTTCCCCTCTCGACATCCCATTCACCAAAGGAATGGACCCAGATAACCACGAGCACATCATCGAAATTCCAACCACCGACAACGCGAAATTCACCGCGCTCGCCTTCAAACTCTGGGCAGACAAATTCGTCGGTAAACTCGTTTTCTTCCGCGTCTACTCCGGCGTCATTCGCAAAGGCGACACGGTTTATAACCCACGCACCCGCAAATCCGAGCGCATCGGCCGTTTGATCCGCATCCAAGCAGACGAACATAAAGACATCGATGCCTGCTTCGCTGGCGACATCGCTGCCATGGTTGGCCTCAAAAACGCCACCACCGGTGACACCCTCGCCGCAGAAGGACACGACGTTGTCCTCGAACCACCAACTTTCCCTGAGCCAGTTATCTCGATGGCCGTCGAACCAAGAACCAAAGCCGACCAGGAAAAACTCGCCCTCGCCCTCGCACGCCTCTCCGACGAAGATCCGACCTTCATGGTCAAAACCGACGAAGAAACCGGCCAAACCATCATTTCCGGAATGGGCGAACTTCACCTCGAAATCATCGTCGATCGCATCAAACGCGAATTCAAGGTCGACGCCAACACCGGCGCACCTCAAATCACTTACCGCGAAACCATCACCCAGCCAGCTGGCGGTGAAGGCAAACTCATCAAACAATCCGGCGGCCGCGGTCAATACGGCCACGTCATTCTTTCCATCAAGCCCAACGAGGCAGGGAAGGGGATCACCGTCGAAAACAAAACCGTCGGCGGCTCCATTCCGAAAGAATTCATCAACGCCTGCATCAAAGGCTGCCGCGAGGCAACCACCAACGGTGTCATCGCCGGTTACCCGGTCATCGATGTCCACGTCGATATCCTCGACGGCTCCTACCACGACGTCGACTCCAACGAAAACGCTTTCACCATGGCCGCCATCTTCGCGATGCGCGATGCTTTCAAAAAAGCCGGCCCTATCCTTCTCGAACCCATCATGGCTGTCGAAGTCTCCACTCCGGATGACTACCAAGGCGATGTTATGGGCGACCTCAACCGCCGCCGCGGACAAATCCAACACATGGAATCCCAAGGCGCATTCTCCACCGTCAGTGCCAACGTTCCTCTCAAGGAAATGTTCGGCTACTCGACAGCAGTCCGCACACTTTCATCGGGTCGCGCGTCATATTCCATGACTCCTTCCCACTTCGAACAAGTTCCTAACAACATCGTCGAGGAAATCGCCATCGACCGCGTTGCTTAATTCTCTACCCAACATCTCAAACCAACTACCACCTCAATCCCATGTCAGCTCAGAAAATCCGGATCCGCCTGCGTGCCTTCGACCATCGTGCAATCGATCGCTCGGCTCTTGAAATCGTGGAGACCGCAAAGCGCACAGGCGCACGTGTTGCTGGTCCTATCCCGCTTCCAACCCGCATCGAAAAATTCAGCGTTAACCGTTCGGTTCACGTGAACAAAAAATCCGCTGAACAATTCGAAATCCGCACTCACAAGCGCGTCCTCGAC
>JANPMK010000037.1:0-4604 GCA_031422775.1 Akkermansiaceae bacterium
CCTGGATCAAGAAGGATAAGCAATCGGCCGCATGTACAACGCCGGATTGCTCACCCACCAATTTAATTTCCCTGATTCCTGCCGTGATCGAGAGAGGCGGAAGTTGTTAGACCCTTTGCCCATTGGCGTCAATTTAAGTCACAAGTGATTAATATTAAGCTGATAACGAAATATAAATCTTGACATGAATGAGTCGTCGGCAGGCTTGGCATGTTCAAGACCTCTGTTCTTTCATCCTCATCCAGCATTTCGTTAGAAAACATTCTTCCGGATCTCAACCACCTCGCGGGCCAAAGCGGCCTGATCGTCCGTCAGACCCATAAATTTTCAGCTCAAGGATTCCTGCTTACTTTGCTGAAGTCCGTTTCAACCGGACATGCCTCATTCGGCCAGATGGCCGCTTATCTCGGACAGAGTGAAGCCCGGTCTCTTTCCCGGCAGGCGCTTCACCAGCGGATGAATCCTTCCGTCATCACTTTCCTGCAATCCGTCCTTCAACGTGTCATGGACTCTGGTGTTGGAACCTCGCCAGGAGGTGGCAAACTCCCCTTCCAGCGCATTCTGTTGGAGGACGCGACCCAGTTCCGAATGCACCCGAAGAACCATCCATCGTTCCGGGCGGTGGCGAACAACAGCGGCGCCACCGCCGGTGCCAAGGTGGACGTCGTGATGGATCTCGTCAGCGGACAACTGCTCATGCAGCGTGAGGTGGAGGGGCATGTCCAAGATCGCACTCTCGGTCCGGGCTTGCTGCCGATGGTGGAACAAGACGATCTGGTGTTGCGCGATATGGGCTATTTCGACGTCGCTGCCTTTGCCGTGATTGAAGCCAAGAATGCGTTCTGGCTCAGCCGCCTCCATGGCCAGGCCAGCGTGGCATTGGAAGACGGCAGCGCTCTTGAAAAGCGGTTGGCGTCGACGAAAGCCGATACTCTCGAGTTGAAAGTCACGCTGACCCAGCGTGGACATCCTGCACGGCTCATTGCGGTCCGGGCCAGCCCCGAGGTTGCCGCCCGTCGGCGTCAGGTAAAAAAGGACAAGCGCAAACGCAATGGCACCCGGCCGAGCAAACAGGCATTGGCCCGTGAAGACTGGAATATCCTAGTGACCAATATTCCTGTGGAGAAGTGTTCCGCCGACGAATTGATTCGGCTTTACCGCCAACGCTGGGACATCGAAATCCATTTCCGCGCCTGGAAGCAATCGCTGCATATGCACAAAGCGCTTCACCGCATCACCAGCCGCATTCACCTTCATGCGTTGATCCTCGCCGCGATGATCTTTTCAGCCATGGCGGTCAGGATCAACGGACTCATCGTGACGCAGCAGCCACGACTCCAAACAAGTGTCGAGAAACTCTTCGGGTGGTTATCAATCCGTCTGAGGATGCTCAAAACCCTCTGGTCGGAACTGTCATTTGATCCGAGACAGCTCCAACGCTGCAAACGAAAGCGAAAGACACTCAAACACCAAGGCTATCGATTCCGCCCCTTAAATTGACGCTAATGGGCAAAGGGTCTAAATCCCAAATTGTCATCGTGCGAGATTTCCAAATTCATATCGTGTAATTTTTGGCAAATTTCCACGCTGTGATCGTGTTTTGGTTCCATCGGCGTTGTGCTTTTGATGATTGTTCCACGGGGATGAATTCAGCGAGAACAAGGCATGCGAGGCAACCGGCGATAACGTCTCTAGTCGACTCGGAACTTGTTTCGCCAGTGCCTCCACATCTAACGTTAGCCCAGATGAGAATCGCCCTTCTACCCTTTCTCTCGATCCTATTCTCCCTCTCGATTTTTGGCCTCGTCGGATACGATTTCTGGTCGATGCCGGGGACCTACGATTTGCCGGATAGGAGCTACACGGTCTTCAGCACAGAGCGAATCACAATTGACGGGCAGTGGGGCCATATTCTCTGCATGGTGATGGCTGTTACTATTGCAGCGCTTCAAGTCGCGCAGTTCTTACTTTCAAGAGCGCAGACGATCTCAGGCAATGAGTGAGCGTGCGCTATATCACAAACCAGAATAAATTTGGCTAACATGAGTGGCAACGCCGATCCGCGCATCACTTGAATTTCGAGCTTCACTCCGGCGTGCCACCACAGTAGCGCTAAATGTAACAATGTTCTCCGAGCTCCATATTAATTCGCCAGCCATAGATCCTTCTATGATAGCAAAGCATCTTCAATTAAAGGGAGAAGTTGATTCAGACAACTGGCACCTACCAATTGGAACCAGCTTTCGAGCTAAAACCGTGATTCAACAATTGGATCATTGGTGCACCATGCTTGCACGCAAGAGAGAAGGGCGAAGGCTATTAGCACGGATGGGATACACTTTCACGATCCGTCTGCTCGTATCAACTAAGGCTCGTGTTGTCCTCCCTCCCGATAGTATTGAATCTCTGGTTAGGCAGGGGCTTGGCTTAGAAATCGTCTACTCGTCCGCTCACTAATGACCAAGAGCCCAACAAACCACTGAGGCAACTGGCGATAATGTCTCTAGTCGATTCGGAACTTGTTTCGCCGGTGCCTCCACTCTAACGTAATGAATTCATGAGACGCTTCATACGAATACTGAGCCTGGTCACATGCGCACTGCTGCTGAATTGCAGCGTGGGATCAACTAAATTGAATTCGTCGGAAGATGCGGATTTTTCCGTGAAGGTTAATCCTATGTATGCTCGGCCTATTATCGTATTGATGCCGCCAAGTGATAAAAACAATGAGAAGCCGCGGCAAATTCTGATCAAGTTTCTGGAAAATGTGCGAACGAGCAAATACGACGATGCTGCATCCTTGTGTTACTTTGGATGGCGCTTAGGTGATGGTGTGGCAGACCCTAAAGACTGGGAAACCATTGAAGGTGCCGAATTCCGCAGGATTTGTGAGGCGCTCAAAAAAGAGATAAAAGAAGTAATCATTTCAGGATCTACCGTTCGGCAGAAGGGTTCATACTATTCCATTCAATGTAAATTTATCGACACCCAAGGCAACAAGACAGAGATCATTCTCTATTTTCTGAAAATTAATGAGGTCTGGAAGTTAAGGGAGACATCGGTTTCAGACATTTATCGCCGTATTCGAAGCGCAAACAATATCGAGATTTGCATGACCGGATGGTCGCAAGAACGGATCGATGTGGCAAAAAAGATTGCAGTGACTCACCCACAGGTTTTGGGAGTCGATCTGAAAGATGAGGTGGGCGGATGTCTTCATCTTTCCGTAAACTTTGTTGGGGGGACAAGCCACAAGATACAAAATGATTTGAAAGATGAATTGAATTCCATGCAGCAACTTGACAAGCAGGGTAAGCGCTAAAAATCTGGCAATACAACAAGACGTCGCGCGCGAACCGGCCATGAGCCCTTCTATTTCATATTCAACGCCTTTCAACCGCGCCAGTGTGTGCGCATTTAACGTTGATAGGAATCGTCATGATTTATTAGCCAAAAGCCAAGAAGGTCACACTTGAGAATGAGGTGTTGGAACATCCTTCGTTCTCTTTGTTACCTTCTGTTCAAATTTTCGATTTTTTCACGGTGCTCAAAGTTCCTTCTGATAACTGATAACCATCTTCAAAAAAGAAGAAGCGAAAGCGCCGTGATCAAGGCGACGAAAACCATGTTCAGATAGAATCCGACCTTCATCATCGCTCGTTGCGGCACCAAACCCGTCCCGAAGACAATCGCGTTCGGCGGAGTGCCGACGGGTAACATAAATGAACATGAAGTCGCCAGTGCGAGAGGTAAAACCAATTGGTTTGCAGGTAGATTGAACTCGGTCGCCATCGTAAAAAAGATGGGGACCAGCAAAGCGGCGCTGGCAGTATTGCTGGTCAGCTCGCCCATGAAAATCACGAAACAAACAACGGCGGCGATGATGGCCCAGAGCGGCCATGCTTCAAGCGTTGCGCCTAACAACCGAGCCATGAACAAGCTCGCGCCGGATGTTCCCAAAATCGCGCTCAATGCCAACCCGCCCCCAAATAGAAACAGCACGCCCCAATCCGTATTCTCCTGAACCTCTTTCCAGCTGACTACCTTAAACGAAACCACCGCGCATGCTGCTAACAGCGCCACCCACGTATCCATTTCCTTGAATCCGAGTAACGACTCAAGCTGAGCTCCAAACATCCATGCAAGTGCGGTGCATCCAAAAATAGATAACGTCAGCCATCGCCGGCTATTAAAAACAAATTTTTCTTCGGTGTTTTCCGATTGCTCTAACACCACATTCGCGGGCCTAAGAATCAACCACAGCAAACCGATCATGGCTGGCAGTAAAACCGCAACGGCGGGCACACCGAAAACGATCCACTCCGAAAAACTGATCCCAAGCTTATCCGCCGCAATTCCGTTTGGCGGGCTACCTACCTTTGTCCCCAAGCCACCAATACTTGCCGCATACGCCAATCCCAATAACAAGAAATAGGTATTTCTGGGGTGCATCTCATGCGCTTTAAACTGGTTCAGCATACCCAGAGCCAAGGGCAACATCATGGCCGTTGTGGCGGTGTTGCTCATCCACATTGAGATAAAAGCTGTTCCTGCAAAAAACCATGTCGCGGTAGAAAGGAATTTACCTTTCCCAAGAAAGTTTA
>JANPMK010000038.1:0-17714 GCA_031422775.1 Akkermansiaceae bacterium
AAAGCAGCGAGGTGATCACCCGCTTTTTTGCGTTCCGCAATATCTGTTAGAAGATTGCAATCGAGAGCGAGAACATAAGCGGATTGCGAAGTCGGTTTGATCGAACCATCGTGCTGAAGGTGTTGCTTGCGGAAATTTCCGCGCATCGTTTCCACCCATTGGTGATATTTCGCAGCCTCTTCTTTGAGACCTTGTGCCGTGGCCATGTCCTCCATCATGAGAGCGGTCTTCGTGAAATAAGCTAACTCGACATACGCGTGCGGTGTGGCGTCGTTGAGATTCAACCAATCGCCCCATGGCGCGCCAAAAGCTTTGCCTTTGAGCTCGGGATCGTTCGCTTTACGAGCTTCCATGAAGCGGGACATGGTTTTCCAGTGATCGGTGAAAAATGATGGATCGCCTGTGGCTTTCCACAACGCATGCGGAACGATGATGCCCGCATCTGACCATGCGGAACCGTGGACTCCCCCACCGTGGCCGAAGCAATACGGTGCGTAAGATGGATAATAACCTTCTTTGGTCACAGCTTCATTGAGCTCGCGCAACCACTTGCGGAAAAACGCGGCGACATCCGCGTGGATCGAGGCGGAGGCGGCGTAGATCTGCGCATCGCCGGTCCAGCCGAGGCGTTCGTCGCGCTGTGGGCAATCGGTGGGAAGCTCGATCCAGTTCGCTCGTTGGGTCCAAACAGCGTTTTGGAAAATTTTGTTCACGACAGGATCGGAGCACTCGAAGCTGGAAGTGAGTTTGGTATCCGAATGCATCACGACTCCAGTGATCGCATCAAGAGGAGGTTGTTTATCGAAGCCAGTGACTTCGACGAATTGGAAACCGTGGAACGTGAAACGCGGGGTCCATGTTTCGCCGTTGGAATCTCCTTTCGCGATGTAGGTATCCGTCGAACGTGCTTGGCGGAGGTTTTCGGTCATGAGTTTGCCATCGGGATGAAGCATTTCTGCGAAGCGAATGACGAAAGTTTTTCCGGCATCGGCTTTGATTTTGAGACGCACGTTACCAGCGAAGTTCTGGCCCATGTCGAAGATCCATGTACCGGGTTTGATTTCTTTCACGGATTTCGCAGCGAGCTCCTGGGTAATTCTAACAGGTTGTGCGGGATATGCCTGCATGATGGGTGGACGGATGAAACCGAACTCGCGTTTTTCGTTTTTGATAAACGCATCGCTGAAAGGCTCGATGACAGAGCCGTTGTCTTGGGCGAGGATGGCGGGCTCCCACTTCGAGTCGTCGAAAGCGGCGGTGGCCCAACCGGTGAGTTCCTTGCGGGCGTCGTAGGTTTCGCCCATCAGGAAATCGGCTTCTAGTTCCGGGCCGGTGCTGGTTTTCCAAGTGGTGTCGGTGCCGATGATTTCCTCAGTGCCGTCGTCGTAGAACACGTGAGTCTCCACCATCAACGCGGGGGTTTTGCCGTAGATGTTACGTCCGGTTTTATGCGGGCCGTAACCGACGAGTTTTCCGTAACCGACGTAACCCGCATACCAACCATCCGCAACAATCGCGCCGATGGCGTTTTTATCTGCTGTTAGAAGCGATGTGATGTCGTAGGTGTTGTAGTAAGCGCGCTGACGGTAATCCGTCCAACCGGGAGCGAAGTAGGAATCGCCGACGCGCTTGCCGTTGACGTGGAGTTCGTAAATACCGAGTGCGGATGCGTAAGCGATGGCGCGGACGATTTTTTTCTTGGGCGAGAAATTACTGCGGTAGTAGCGCGCGGGTGGGAGAAAAAGTTTCTTCTGATCTTTATGAAAGGCGGAGGTGTCTTTAAAAGAGATGAAGGATTGGGAGGGTTGCTTTCCGATGAGGGCGGTGAGGAACGGAGCTGGGGTGTGCCATGGTGAGGGAATTTCTCCCATCCATGTGCGGATTTTTAAATGCACCCATGTAGATGATGGCAGAGGCTTTCCTGCATAGATGGCGGTGGTGGTCGATGACTTTACTTTTCCGCTGTCCCAGAGATCAGCTTTACCGGGTTCCAAAAGTTTCGGATTGGTAGCCGCGAGAATCTCATAGTCGCAATGGCCATTCCCTTCAATTCGCCATGAGATACGAGGTTGCGCGTCATCAACACCTTGAGCCGCGGATTGGTGAGCAACTCTAACATCGACGGGAGTATATGCCTGAGCATCAATGATCGAGCGAGCACTCAGTGATGAAATGAGCAGCGTGAAACAAAAGAGAAGGGATGGGAATTTCATGATATGGTTTGTGTAAAATTGTTGTAGATGTGGGAAAAAATAAACGACTCAAGGTTCATCTCCTATACGTCGGGCACGGATCTTGGCTCCTCCACTTCGAGTAAAATCTTCCACCGCGCCGACACCGCCGAGGACGACCCAGTAGGTGATTTCGCCGATGCCGAGGTTTTGAGGATCGTTGAGGTCGCTGGCGAGTTTCTGCCACTCGTTGTTGGCGTCAGTTTGGCCCGGGCCTGCGTTTTCGATGTTCAACTGTTCGATGGAAAAAACGTGCTTGCCGGTGACGGTGACGTGGTGGGTATTGCGCATGGAACTTACCCGGTCGAAGCGGGAAGCGTGGTGGGCAGTGGCGAAATCGAGGCCGTGGATGTTGCTGCCGAGGATGATGTGATCGCCGTCAGTATGTTCGTTGACCACGATGCCGGTGTGGTAGCCGGTGACGGCGACGTTGCGCAGTAAGGTGAGGGCCGCGTTGTTGATGGCCGGAGTGACGAGGCCTTTGGTGCCGTGGGTGGGCTTAGCCGACTGAACATTATAAACACCGGTGTTGATGAAGACGTTTTCGAGTCGGCACTGCATGGCGTAAAGCAAATCGATACCGCCGATAGCGGGATCGTCATAGGTGCGAACATCGAGATTTTCAATGACGACATGCACAGCTGAGAATCCGCCGTAGAGGGAATTTTTTGAGGCTTGAGCAGAAATCACCGGCGAACCTGTTTTGTCCAAGCATTTGAGAATGGTGCCTTTATCATGCAGAGGAAAATTTCCAATGGTGCCGAACACAGGAGTCGGCGATCCCTCGCCAACGATCTCAACCGTGATCCAACTCGGGGCGGGTTTTGAAACAGGAGGGATGATAATGCGTCCTTGATAAATACCTTCCGGGATGAGCATTTTTCCGCCACCGGCGGCGATGATTGCGTCCATGCATTTGGTGAATGCGGCAGTGTTGTCCGTTTTATCGTCTGCGACAGCGCCGTAGTTAGTGACGTTGAAAGTGGTAGCTTGAATTTGAATGAGTAGTGAGGAAAAGATGAGGAGGAATGAGAGCTTCATGTGTCTGGGTTGATGAGGGTTAAGTAGAAACTATTTATTCGCCTTTTCTGGCATGGGCAGATTGAAATAGCGATTGTAGAAAGCAAATTCCTGCGGACTACCGAGGTCGGGAGCGCAGAGCTTGGTGTTCCATGCGGCGAGTTGGGCTTCGAGTTTCTTGGCAATTTCCGGTTGTTTCTCTAACAGGTTGGTTTTTTCACCAGGGTCTTTGGAGAGATCGAAAAGGTAGGTGGCTTTGTCGCTGAACTTGAGAAGTTTCCAATCGCCCTCGCGGATGGCGGATTGCCGCCAGAAACGCCAGGTGAGGGCTCGCTTGGGAAGCGGTTCGCCTTTTGCGAGCATGGGTAGGAGATTAAGTCCATCGAACTCTTCCGGGATTTTCATTCCGGCTGCTGCTGTGCTGGTGGCGGCAACGTCTAACGAAGTGACCGGGGTTTTGATGATTTGTCCGGCGGGGATTTTTCCTTTCCAACGCATGACATAAGGCACGCGAATTCCGCCTTCGGCGAGCATGCCTTTTTCGCCGTTGAGCGGAGTGTTTTTCGATCCGTTCCAGTAAGCGCCGTCGAGTTTGACCGGATCGTCCGGCATGGTGAGTTTCAACGGTGCGCCATTGTCCCCCATGAAGAAGATCAAAGTATTTTCATCGATCTTGTGTTCCTGAAGTTTGTCCATCACACGACCCACACCGTCGTCGATGGCGGAGAGCATGGCGAGGGCGTAGCGGCGGCGCTCGGGCATATCGCCGGGGAAACGGTCGAGATATTTTTTCGATGAAGCCATCGGCACGTGCGGCGCATAATAGGCGACGTAGAGGAAGAAAGGTTTGTCGTGATGGAGATCGATGAATTTCACGGCGGCGTCGGATTGGCGGTCGATACGATCGCCTTCGGTCGTGATGTTTTTGGGTTTTGGGAAACGATTGCCTTCGAGATCGTAGGTGGCGGAGTAGCGGTTGACATAACCGAAGAACGTTTCCTGAAAGCCGCGTGATTGAGGATGAAATTTGAACTCGAGGGTGGGTGGGATTTTTTTAGGATCGGGGACTTTGTATTTCTCCATGAACGCGGCATCGCTGTGATTGGGTTCGAGGTGCCATTTGCCGACCATGCCCGTGGTGTAGCCGGCTTTTCCAAGACGATCCGCGATGGTGGTTTCTGTTAGAGGAAGCGGGCCGTGGCCGTTGGAGATAAAACCGAAGCGGTTTTGATCGCGACCCGTTATCAAAGCGGCGCGTGACGGGCAACATTGAGGAGCGGTGATGTAGCCATCAGTGAAGCGGGCACCCTCGGCGGCCATGCGGTCGATCTTTGGAGTCTTCACATCTTTTTCCATGCCCATGCAGGAGAGATCGGCGTAGCCGTGGTCATCGCTGAAAAAGACGATGATGTTAGGTTTTTGAGCGGAGAGCGGAGAGCAAAGAGCGAAGAGGCTGGAGTAGAGAGCGAAGAGCTGAGAGCGGAGATTGTATGGGGCGATGGGCTTCATGGTGATTTGGAATAGCTGATGATTAACGAAGGTCCTTGAATGGAAACGGATCCGTAGCGGATTCCGCGGGGACGGTTTGATCGCGTTTTGGCATGTAGCGTGGAGCGACGTTATCTTTGAGCCATGTTTTGAGTTGAGTGTGGAGCTTGGTGGTGAGGTCGGGCATCTGCTCGGCGAGATCCTGTTTTTCGTAGGGATCTTTCGAGATGTTGTAGAGAGAAAGTTTGCCATGCCAGTCCCAGATGAGTTTGTGATCGCCGACGCGGATTCCGGAATGTGGGGAAAGCGGTTGGCCGTTGTCCGGGTGTTTGACGATGACGTTGAATGGATAATGCCAGATGAGTGTGCGCTCGGGGCCGGGAGATGATGGATCTTTTAAAAGCGGAACCATGCTTTTACCATCGATCTTTTCCGGAGCGGGATTTCCTGTGAGTTCGGCGACGGTGGGTAGGAAATCGGTGCAATCGATAACGGCGTTTGACCATTTTCCGCCAGCGAAGCGGCCGGGTTGATAGACGATGGTTGGGACGCGCACGCCGCCTTCGTAGAGCATGGCTTTTCCTCCTTTGAAGGGTGGATTAGTTGTGGCTGCGGGTTCGGTGTAGGTTACGCCACCGTTGTCCGAGGTGAAGATGAGGATGGTGTTTTCAGCGAGACCAGATTTCTCCAACGAGGCACGAATCGCACCCACGGCATCGTCGAGATTTTTCAACATCGCGGCATAGGTAGCGTTGTTACGGCCGAGGTGGCCGATTTGCTTTTTATCAGCGAAATGTTTCACATCGGCCTCCGGCGCTTGGAACGGCGAGTGAACCGCGAATGGCGCGTAATAGAGAACGAAAGGTTTCTTATTATCTTTCCGACTCTCGATGTAACGGACTGCGCGGACTTTTTCATCGTTGGTTAGATAATCTTCGCCCGTTGACTCCCCTGCTTTGCCGACCCGGAATTTTCCCGGCTGGATTGGGAAATGAGGCTTGGATTTATTCCATGCAGCCTGCCATTTGAAAAACGGTGATGCGCCAGAATCGTGATAGGCTAATTCTTCAAATCCATGTGCGGCAGGTTGCAGATCGTCGACGCCATGCCCGCCGAGATGCCATTTTCCGAGGAACGCACAGTCGTGGGTTTTCAGAACTTTCGGCCATGTGGGCAATGCGGGATCGACGGAGGTATTAGATGTCGCATTGATCCATGGGCGTTTGCCTTTGATCGGATCTTTATGAGACAGGACATCGTGAGGATTGAATCCTTCCGGAGGTGTCTGACCTTGGTTGAAATAGGTTTGGGTGTTTGGTGTGGCGGTGGTGACACCGATGGTTGAGGCGATCCGTCCTGTTAGAATTGCCGCACGAGTTGGTGAGCAAAGTTGGTTGGCGTAGGATTGGGAGAACGCGATACCGTCCGCGACGAGTTTGTCGAGATGCGGGGTTTCGTAGAATAGATCTTCAGGTTTTACATCGTTGAAATGCCGCGCGTAGGCATTGATGTCCGTGATGCCGAGATCATCTGCTAGGATGAAGACGATGTTGGGTTTATCAGCAAAGAGCTGGGGGCTGAGAGCTGAGAGGAAAAAAAGGTTCGTGCAAAGGCGCAAAGACGCAAATTTAAATGGGGTTGAGGTCATTGCTTTTTATTTTTGGCATTTTTACCTGCTACGGCTTGCGGGACATTGGTTTTCGGAAACCATGCGGCGAGTTCTTTTTTGAGTGGGTTGTGTTCGGGGAGGGAGGCAAGATTGTCCCACTCGTTCGGATCGGTTTGATGATCGTAGAGTTCTTCTGAGCCGTCTGAATAGCGGGTGTAGCGGTGGCGCTCCGTGCGGACGGAGTGGTTGTTTTGGTAGTGGGTGGTAAGGGCGGGTTGTTTCCACTCGGCCTGCGGATTTTTAAGCAAAGGAACGAGGCTGGTGCCGTCTATGTCGTTATTTTTTGTCAGGCCGCATAGCTCGATGAGTGTGGGATATAAGGAAAGGAGTTCTGCGGGACGTAGCGAGGATGCGCCTTGGGTGTAGCCGGGGGCGGAAATAATGAGAGGCACGCGGGTGGCGCGCTCCCAGAGAGATTGTTTTGCCCAGTGGTCTTTTTCGCCCAGAAAAAACCCGTGATCCGAATAAAGAACGACGATGGTGTTTTTGGCATGAGGACTTGCATCAAGAGCATCTAACAATCGACCCACCTGTTCATCGGTGAAACGGATGCAGGCGAGGTAGGCTTGAACCGCTTTGCGCCAGTTGTTGGTTTTGACGAACCAATCATGAGACGGGCTGTGGCGTGAGACGACAATTTCTTTGGTGATAGCCGGGATGTCATCGCGGTCGTTTTCTTTAACGATAGGAAGTTGGATTTTATCTTCTGGGATCTCATCGAAAAATCGAGCGGGCGCGTAGAGAGGAACGTGAGGACGATAAAAACCGACGGTTAGAAAAAAGGGTTTTTCGCTTGGTTGTTGGAGCTGCGCTATCGCCCATGTGGCATCGGCATGGTCTTGGAAAAGTTTTTCATCGTGCGTTTGCGGGCCAAAGTCCCAAAGGCCGCGAGCGCCGTCCGGAGTTTCAGGAATGATGCGCGCGTCTTGTTTGAGTCGCTGACCGGGAATCGGGCCGATGACATCGAAGTCTTTCTCCGGCATGCCAGAGTCGTGATAGATTTTTCCGGTGGTGAGGGTGCTGTAGCCGTTGGCAGCGAAGTGGCGAGGGAGAGTGATGTGATTTTTGAGGGCGGCGACATTCCATGGCGGAGTTTGGTTGTCGTAGATGCCACTGTTAGACGGACGCAGTCCATACATGATGCTGGTGCGGGAGGGATTACAGATAGGTGCCTGGCAATGTGCGTTGGTGAAAAGCACGCCGCGTTTGGCGAGCCGGTCGATGTTAGGGGTTTTGGTTTGAGGATGACCGCCAAGGCAGCCGACCCAGTCGTTGAGATCATCGATGGCGATGAAGAGAACGTTGGGTTTTTGGGCTGAGAGCGGCGAGCTGAGAGCGAAGAGGAGGGAGCTGAGAGCGAGGAGCGAAGAGCGGAGATGGATGATTTTCATGATAAAGACGTGGATCAAATGATGTTTGACGAAGTTACTCTCTGCTCTTCACTCCCTACTCTCTGCCTGATGTCGGAAACTGCCAAGCTGTCGATTCCACGGGCTGTACGGTTCCGTAACTGCTACGACCATTGAGGATATATATTCTTAAAAATGCGGAGAGTTTCTCCACGATTTCGGGATGTTGACCGACGACGTTTTGGGTTTCGCCGAGATCTTTATCGAGATCATAAAGCGCTTGGCCACTTTTATTGAAAACGATGAGTTTCCACTTACCTTGGCGGATCGCGATGTCTCGGCCGATGGATTGGTGGATGGTCGCCCCACGGATGGGTTGCAAGGCGTTTTCTAACAACACAGGCAAAATGCTGAAGCTATCTTCACCTGCGTTGTCAGGAAGTTTCGCGCCGATGATTTCCGCGCATGTGGCGATTAAGTCGTTATGGCAGATGGTTTGATTGGAAACGGAACCTGCTTTGATTTTATCGGGCCACCTCGCGATGAATGGCACGCGGTGACCTCCTTCATAGATACTTGCCTTCTCATCACGCAACGGCGGGTAGGAACGCTTGGCAGCTCCGTTGTCCGCGGTGGCGATGATGAGGGTGTTTTTTGAGAGTCCTTTTTTCTCAAGCGTGTCTAGCAACTGACCGAGCATGTGATCACCTTGAAACATCCAGTCGCCGTATTTGGGGTCTTTTTTCACCGTGTCCACAGCCCCGGATTTTCCTTCAAATTCAGCAGAAGGAGCGATGGGTGTGTGCGGCGGGCACATCGGAAAGTAGAGGAAGAATGGTTTTTCAGGATCGCGTTTTTCAATCCACTCGATGGCTTTGGCGATCATCTTGGGTTGATTCTGTGTTTCCTGAACATGCTCGGCGACCCGGTCTTGCTCGATGATCGTGCCGATGTCACGGGCATGGGTGAAGCCGTAAAAGTAATCGAATCCGAGTTGGTTCGGGCCGCTTGAAATACGAGAGCCGATAGGTGGGCTGCCTTTGGTTTTTCCGATGTTTTCCCATTTCATGCCGAGGTGCCATTTGCCGATGCAGGCGGTTTCGTAGCCATTTTGTTTGAGGAAAGAAGCAACGGTGATTCGGGTTTCCGGAATGATGGGTGGATCGTAAGATGTTAGAACTCCGAACTGACCGATGCGCGATGGGTAGCGTCCTGTGAGCAGTCCGTAGCGAGTGGGAGTGCAGACTGAAGAGGCCGAATGGGCATCAGTGAAACGCATGCCTTGGGCGGCAAGCTTATCCATGTTCGGGGTCTTGAGTTTGGAATCCTTGCGGTAGCAACCGGGTTCGCCGTAGCCCATATCGTCAAAGAGCACGTAGATGATATTGGGGGGAGCAGAATGGAGCGTGGAGCTGAGAGCGCAGAGGAAGAGGAATAAGGAGACAAAGAGATTGAGAGATTTGGGGAAGAACTTCATGAGGTTGGTAAAGGGTGAAATAACAATCTACTTTTTCTCTTCACTCTTTGCTGCCGGCTCTTTGCTCTCCGCTATTTTATTGAAGCGCTCGCGGATTTCATCGAGTGTGCCGATGGTGAGATAAAAGTGATATTCTGAGACCAAGTCTTTGGTAAGTTGGAATTTCCGGACGGGGGCCACATACGAGCAACCAGATCCATCCGGACCGGGTTTCCCTTTAGCTCGATAAGTGACGGCTTCATTCGTACCCGGAGTGTAGATACCGATGCCGAAATTGTTGTCATCTACGTAAGCCAACCAGTTGCCAGTGTATTTGATGTTTTCTGGTTTGAGATCTTTACCGAGAATTTTTGGAGCGTGTTTCACTAACTTTTCATCGAGCTCAAACATCAAGTGCGGCAGCGCGAAGTCGACAAACATCGCCGGCATTTCTTGATGCGCGTTTCTCTGCTGAGTCGGGCCGGTATAGTTGAGTTGCATGCGAATTTTTGCGACTGCACCGTCGAGGATGATTTGCTCTTGCATGATGGCTTCAGGACAAGTTTTTGCATTCGCCCAATGGAGGGGCTCGACCTTCGCGTAGATCTCTTTGTCGGTTTGGCGGAACTCGAGCGTTTTGGCATCCTCACCTTTATAACTACCACCTTGAACCGGGTTATAAACCCAAGGTGCCTTGCTCCAAACCGATCCATCGGGATCTCCGTAGTAAGATTGCTGTATGAAACGTCCTTCGTCGTGATGATTCAGTAGATTGCGTTTTTCTTTGGAGAGCGCGAAATAACCGATCGCAGATCCACGGCCCTTATCCACACCGATGCGAATCGTTCCGTTATCGAGATAGGTGAAAGTATCCGCAGGTGGTTTGGCAAATGCGGTGCCGATGGTGAGGAGCAGCGTGGAGGCAAAAAGCAGGATGTTGTTCATTTCAGGATTAGGATTGGATTTAAGAATGGAGAAAACGATATAAAAAACTACGGCAATCACTCCGGCTGTTGTTGGGAAATGCAATGCAGGGTTCCGCCTTCTTGGACGAGATCTAGGCAGTCGATGGGGACGATTTCTCGGTTTGGAAATAGTTCGTGGATGATACCGAGGGCGCGGTCGTCATTTTTCGATTGTCGGAAAGTTGGGACGAGGACGGCGTGATTGAGGATGAGGAAATTGACGTATGAAGCGGGTAAAACGGGAAGACGCCAACCGGGAATTTCACAGGCTTGTGGGAGATGAATGGGAATAATTTCGTAAGGTTTGCCGGATGGGGTGAGAAAATTCTTGAGCCGCGACATATTGTTCGCGAGCACCAGATGATTGGGCGAGGCAGTATCAGGCTCTTCGCAGGCGAGGATGATGTTTTCATCTGTGAAGCGCGCAAGGTCGTCGATATGACCATCCGTATCATCTCCCTCGATGCCTTTTTCTAACCAAAGAATTTCCGAAACGCCAAGCGTGTCGCGGAGTTTTTGTTCGGTTTGTTCGCGAGAAAGATGTGGGTTACGGTTTGGATTAAGCAGAACAGCCTCGGTGGTGATAAGTTGGCCGCGTCCGTTGACTTCGATGGCACCGCCTTCTAGAATCATGCCGCCTTCGAAGCGCTGCAGGTGGAGCGAGTTAGCAACTTGTTCGGGGATGGAATTGTCGAGATTCCATGGTGCAAATTTTCCGCCCCATGCATTGAACTCCCAATCGGTGATCGCGATTTCTGTGGTGCTGGAATTTTTCACAAAAATCGGCCCGTGATCACGGCACCAGACATCGTTGTTAGGATGATCGAAAAGCTGGACGTTGGAAAGATTTGCGCGGGCTTGATTGCATGCGGCGTGGATCGCTCCGTGATTATCGCCCGGTGCGTTGATCCGAACGAGCTGATAGCGTGAAATGGCGGCGGCGATTTCTGCAAATTTGTTCCAGATGATTTCGCGCTTCCCCCCACCCCAATGCCTTGGATCATCGACAGGCCAGGAAAGCCAAGTGGCGACTTGGAGCGCCCACTCAGCGGGCATGGAAAAACCTTTTTCGGCAGGAGTCATGAGCAAGAACTTCGGATTTCAGCGCAGCGAAGGCAATCCCAAGCTTTGAGAATCATTTACACTACACGGATATCTAGATTCCAAATCTCGGCATCCAGAAGCCAAACTCCCCTCACCTAGCGGCAAAAATCACTGTTTCCAAAAAGAATTTCCAAGCCGAACTCCCCATGACTCGTGATCAGTGCGTCCCGCGATGAAATTCGCGCTTGTTTGAATGAGCTATCAAATCCAGCCTTTGGCCACATGAGTGGGTTGGCAACGAATTACGAAGTATGCATCGCGGGAACCGGCAGTTATTTACCGGAGACGATCCTGACCAATGAAGAGTTGGCGAAACGCGTGGATACCAGCGATGAATGGATCTATACCCGCACAGGAATTCGCGAGCGCCGGATCGCGGCGGAAGGTGAATTCACCTCCCATATGGCAAGTGCCGCGGCGCGCAAAGCGCTCGAACAAGCAGGATTGGAGCCCTCCGAGGTGCAACTCATCATCGTCGCAACAATCACTCCCGATACCTTGACTCCTGCCACGGCTTGCTACGTCCAGCAACAACTCGGCGCGATGAATGCCGTCGCGTTTGATATTTCCGCCGCGTGCTCTGGTTTCCTCTACGCGATGAAAATCAGTAAACGGATGATTTCCGATGGCGCTTTTGAAAATGCCCTGATCATCGGAGCGGAAAAACTTTCCGCCTTCGTGAACTGGGAAGACCGCACGACCTGTGTGTTGTTTGGCGATGGCGCGGGAGCCGCAGTATTACGTCGCTCAAAACCCGGCGAGGGCGCGATCCTTGCCACGGAAATGGGCACTGATGGCAGCCTCACGCATTTGCTCAATATTCCCGGTGGCGGATCGGCCTGCCCGATCACCGAATCAAATGTCGGCACCCATCTCTCCACTCTCGCCATGCAGGGCAAAGAAGTTTTCAAACATGCCGTCAATCGCATGAAAGAAGCTGCGGAAAAAGTGATCGAACGCTCCGGCCTGCAAGCCGAGGACATCGCTTGCGTCATTCCGCATCAGGCGAATTTACGCATCATCGATGCCATCGCCGAGCGCCTCTCCGTTCCGGAAGGCCGCGTCTTCATCAACCTTGATAAGTATGGAAATACCTCGGCGGCCGCTGTCGCGATCGCGCTTGATGAAGCCAACCGCAGTGGTGCTTTCAAACGCGGCGACAACATCGTTCTCGTCGTCTTCGGCGCCGGGCTGACATGGGCCGCAGCGGCTGTTAGGTGGTAGAAAATTATTTCACCGGCGCGCCCGATGCTCCTTGAAAAGGTGCTGTCTCGGAAATTTCTGCCGTGTGATCTGAAAAAGCCTCAAGCACTGCCTTCGCGCGATCGGGTCGGTCTTCGAGCAATATCGGCAAAGCCGATTTGTAATATTTCAACCGCACATCAGCCTCTCCGTCATGCCGATCCAAGCGATCGAGAAACGCGGCGATATCGATCATCCGCGCACGCGCATCGATGAATTGTAGGTCGAGAAGTTCTTTTTTGTTCAGCATATGGATGGCCTCCTGCGGGGAAGATAGAGAGATTTTTGCGGAGATGCGAAATACTTTTCATCTGGAAACTCTAAATCCTGAAGGGATGACAGAAAATTATGACGATCAACGGACTTGTGAATCGCTGGGGAGCATTCTAGGCTCGGCAATTCTCGATAACTGGGAAACAACGGATTTGCGTGATCAAACTTCTTACACATCCAGAGCAGGTGGCGGAAGCCATCCAGGCAGAGATCCTAGCCGGAAAATGGAGGGAGACGTTGCCCGGCATTGTTGCTCTGGAAAAAGAATTCAAGGTGAACCGCAACACCGTCCAAAAGGCCCTCAAGATTTTAGAGGGGAAGAAATGGTTAGTTTCACGCGGCCAAGGATGCAGCCGGCAGATTGTTGCACCAAAGGATTACGAACCCAAGGCGCTTAAGGTGGGTATGCTGCTCTATGAGGAAGTGGATTCGTTCAAGGTTGAGTGGATCGTCGAATCGAGGCATCACCTTGAGGAGGCCGGCCATTCGGTGGTCGTGGCACCTGAAACCCTGAGTTCAATGAAAATGAATGTCCGGCGGGTCGCCCGCGCCGTAGCCAAATGTGATGTGGATGCATGGCTGGTGGTGGCCGCCTCCGATAAAGTGTTGCGCTGGTTCATCGGGCAGCCGACACCGGTCATGTCGATTTGCGGAAGCTCATACGGATTGCCCATTGCTTCCATTTCGCTGGATTACATCAATGTCTACAAGCAGCTGATGGAGAAGCTGATCTCGCTCGGACACCAGCGGATCGTAAGTCTGTCGCGGGAGAACAAGCCCACGGAGATTGAGATACAGTTGGCGCGCCCCAATATCATTGCTCAATCGCTCAGTGCTCATGGCCTATCGTTTAGCTCTTACAACTGGCCATGCTTCGAGAATGATCCAGCCAAGCTGCATCGCTGTCTCGATCGGCTGTTCCAAGGGACGCCGCCAACAGCGTTTATTGTGGACGAGCCCTTCCTTGCGACGGTGGTTTATCATTATCTGATTCAACGCGGTCTTATGATGCCCGGGGACGTCTCGCTGTTCAGTAGCGAACCCACCACCACCCTGGTCTGGGGCCAAACGGTCATTTCCCACTTGAACTGGAGCAGCAAGGCCATGGTCAGGCCGACCTTGCGTTGGATAAAAAACGTGGCGCTCGGCCGAAAAGAACTTTCCCATTCGTTCATCAAAGTGAATTACGTGGAGGGCGATACGATCGGGCCGGCTCCGAGCGTTAAGAAAAATGAGGCGTAACTTCTAACGGAATCGACTCATGAAATACCAACTTCAATCCCATGCAAAACAGGTGGCGGATGCTCTCCGTTCGGATATCCTGAAAGGAAAATGGAGGGGCTATATGCCCGGTGTGCTCGCTCTAGAGAACGAACTCTGCCTCAATCGCAACCTACTCGGGCAGGCTTTACTGATGCTTGAGGAGGAGGGTGTCTTGGTGCCGCAGGGGCATGGCAAACCGAGAAAAATTGTGATTCCCAAGGCACATCGGTTGAAAACTTTAAGGATAGGCATCCTGAACTATCAAGCGAGGGACGTGCATCGATTTCATCCCCTGGCCGAGACCAAGTATCTTTTGGAGGCGGCTGGGCACTCGGTTACGATCGCCCAAGGCACCCTCACCGGGATGAAAATGAATCCAGAGCGAGTGGCACAAACCATTTCGAAACACGACGTGGATGCATGGGTGGTGGTGTCCGGGTCGAAGTCCCTGCTTGAGTGGTTTGCAGGGCAGCCTTTGCCAGCACTTTCATTTTTCGGAAATTTTAGTGGAGTGAAGATCGCATCGGTCATCCCTGCCGTGCAGGCCCAATATCAAGTATTGCTTAGGAAATTGCTCAAGCTCGGACATCGGAAAATCGTCTTCTTTTCCCGCAGTACCACCCCAGCCATGATGGAGAGAGAAATGAAGGCGGATGTTGGGGAAAAGGGAGTCCTAGCGAGGGAACTAGATGCCCATGGGATTGCCTACGGCGATTATAATCGCCCTTGCTTCGAGAGTGATCCTGAGAAACTTCAGCAATGCTTGCACGAGTTGTTCCGGGTGACTCCTCCCACCGCGATCTATGTTGACGAGGCCTTCGTAGCTCTTGTGGTCTATGAGTTTCTGCTCAAGCGAGGGATTCGAGTTCCGGAGGATGTTTCGCTGGTCTGCAATGTGGAAGACCCAGCCTTTGAGTGGAACCGACCCGTCATCTCACACTTTCGTTGGGCCCCCGGAGCGATTGGCCGCAGGGTGTTGCATTGGGCGGACAATGTCGCACGGGGCAAGGAGGATTTTCGGCAGGTGTCCACCAAGGTGACGTTTGTCGAAGGCGGCACCATCGCCCCAGCCCGCAAGTAAATCATCGGTTTCATCACCAAGCAGGGCGAAAACTTTATTCATTTCAGGATAGCACTACCGGAAGTTCATAAAACTACTAAGAAATAAGTAACATGAGCCGCGAGTAATCCTGTTTATCTCGGCGCAAAATGAATAAGCAAATTTTCAGTATTAATGATGACTTGTAAGAAAATACCCATGGTTTTGAGCGGTTGCTTGGCAGCTACTGCACTTTTTAATGTTCTCTCTGCTAAGGAGCAATCGTCCGTGCTGGTGAATACCACTTCACCAAAAGCCGAGTCCGAAATGGATCCAACCGTATTGCGCGACAAGGCGATGCAGGTGATGGAGACTCACTGCTTTTCCTGCCACGGCGAAAAAAAACAGAAGGGTAAAATCCGCTTCGATGCACTGGACTCGATCGACCCGGTCGATTTGCAAGATCTGTTTGCGAATACGAAGGAGTCGCTGCAACTCGGCGAAATGCCGCCCGAGGAAGCTAAGACCCAGCCCAGCAAGCAAGAACGCGAGCTGCTGGTGGAATGGCTGGAAACCCAGGTCAGTGGCGATGCGGCGAAGGCATTAGCCGAGAAGCTCAAGCGCTTCGAGTATGGCAACGTTGTCGATCACGAGGATCTGTTTTCCGGCAAGAACGCCAAGCTACCCAGCTACACGCCTGACCGCCGCTGGTTGGTTAGCGAATTCATTTTCAGTGAAAAGGTAAACGGCCTGTTAGATTACAAACCGACCCGGAAGATCTATGGCCAACAAGTGGCTGTTCGCGGTGATAGTGGTATCCATTGGAGCCCGAAGACGGAGCATGGCAACAAATTCCGCCGCACCATGACCAACCCATTTCTGTTGCCGAAAAAAGTCGGCGTCCGCTATTCCGCGAACGAAGCACTCACCGCCGGGCATCTTCTAACCATGATTGGGAATGCTCAGCGGATCGCAGGGTATATTTCCACCGAATCCACCGTTAAGAGCAAATACCCAGCGATCCTTGCGCTGATGGAAACCGAATACAAACACCGCGCCACCTTGGATTCACGCGAGCGTTTTCTAACAACTCACTTCTACATGGAGCAACTGCTCAAAAATATCTACGCCGATAAAAACGAAGCCATGCTGCCCAAAGTGAAGCCGGTCAACGTGCCCTACCCGGAGCCTAAGATGAAGGGCGGCGAAGCGACGCGTGAAAAAAATCTCGACCATCTCAATTACATGGATGAAATCGACATCACCGCCATTTTACAAGGCATCAATGCCTACAACGGCGAAGGCGTTGAATATGATCGCATCATCGAGCAGAGCGAGCGGGACTGGGTCATGGAAGGAGTTCCCGACTCAAGGATAGTAAACCGAATTGGGAGAATGAAGTCATTCTACGTTACCTGGGACATGCCAACGATCTTCAAGCACGCCTCTCAGAAAAAATACGCCCGCCCCGCTTATGTCCCGTTGAACGATGCCGAGATGCAGGTCATCATCGCCACGATTAAAAAACACCGCAAGCAAGGCGATGGTTACCAAGCCATCATCGATAAGTGCATGGCCGATTGGGGAGCATCCCTTAAAGCAGAGCGCGATGCCATGCCCGCCCCCAGCAACGATCTGTTAGGCGCATTGGTGAAGCAGCTTTATGAGAAAATCCTAGAGCGTCAGCCAACACAGGAAGAGACCGAGAAACACATCGCCGTCCTCATGACTTTCATGGGCAAGCTCGACAGGCAGACCGCCATCGCCAAGCTCATCGAGTCGCTGATTCTTAACACCGAGTTCGCTTACCGCAATGAGTTCGGCCAGGGCGATGCCGATGAATATGGCCGGCGCATGATGTCGCCTGGCGATGCGAGCCACGCTCTCGCTTATGCGCTCACGGATTCAAGCCCAGACGCTGAACTCGCCAAAGCTGCAGCAGAAGGTCGCCTGAATACTCGCGAAGACTACGAGCGCGAAGTCAGGCGCATGCTCGCCCGGCGCGACGTTTGGACCATCATTGATGAGACCGTCCAAGCCTTGAACATCAACCCAAGCGTCACCAACCAACCCATTCGCAAGCTCCGATTCTTCCGCGAATTCTTCGGTTACCCCAAGGCCACCGAAGTTTTCAAGGACGACACACGCTTCGGTGCAGGCCTGCATGAACCAACCGTCAGCCGTTTGATCGATGAGGCAGATCTACTCGTCGAGCATATCCTCCAAAAGGATCGCAACGTATTCGAGACACTGCTCACCACCGAAGAATTTTATGTGTATCACAATGGCGACAACGCAGCCATGCAGACCGCAGCGGATAACTACAAAGATACCTACAACTACTTCAAGAAGTTCGACTGGAAAAAATTCAAAATCGAAGATCTCGCAGCTCACTCGGCTTTCATGCACAGCAAGAGCTTCAAAGAAATGATGAGCTATGTTCCCGGAGGTGATAAAAATACGTTGTTTGCTATCATCCGCTTTATGACTATGGCGGAGAAACAATTCGGCGCAGGTCAGCAAAACGGCGTGCCCTTCATGTTCGCCCCTTCTGGCTTTTGGAATGGCGGCCCTGTTCTTGGGCGCACCGGTCAGCAGATGCGCAGTGAGCAGGT
>JANPMK010000039.1:0-10386 GCA_031422775.1 Akkermansiaceae bacterium
GGATAAGGCGATTGAAAATCTATGTGAGGAGAAATATCCGGCGACGAAACGTATACGCCAGATCACAGGAGTCGGATCGATCACTGCTTTGAGTTTCGTTTTGACCATCGAAGATCCCGAGCGTTTTGAGCGACCACGCGATGTTGCCGCTTACCTCGGGTTGGTTCCAAGGCGTGATCAATCGGGAGGACTCGATAAACAACTGCGCATCTCGAAAGCTGGCGATGCTTATTTGCGACGCCTGTTGGTGGGTTGCGCGCAATATATCCTGGGACCGTTTGGTCCTGACACAGATTTGAAGCGACACGGCCTGATGCTCGCCACTCGCGGTGGTGGGAGATCGAAAAGAAAAGCGATTGTGGCAATCGCTCGAAAACTTTCTGTGCTGATGCTCACGTTGTGGAAATACGAAAAGGATTACGAGCCGCTGCGCAACGAACAGGAAACGCAGGCCGCATAAAACCAACCCCTAAATTTTTCTCCAGATGAAACAATTTCGACGATTTGAGATGACTGCGATGGAGCGTCAGCACAACGACTTTGAGATGACTGCGGTGAGCCGGAGGCATCAGGATCTAAGCCGATCAAGTGCGCGAACAAGATAGCAGCATCTCATCCTTTTCCCCTGAACGAAACGGAAACATTGAATCAAATCATGCACCCGGAAACCGACAACACCCCGTCCCGAATAAGTGCGTATGGAAGCCAGATTCCCTGTTTCACTATTGAATCCCTGTGGGGTTGCCACCCCACACCCCGCCGAGCGGAAGCCCGCTCGACCGCAAAGGGGCTCGCCCCTAAATCCCCATCCGGGGACTTCGCCCCTCCCGTCCCCCCAGGGGAGCGGGGGGATGTCCTAACAACTTTGAATTGAAAGCCTCAAATGAAAACCAACCCCATAAACAAATCGAGTTGAAGTGAACTTCAATTTTCTATTGACTGCCTTCTCATGGAAGACGCTCCATCCAACGGCGGGTAACGCTCCAGATTCAATTCGGGCTTCTATCCCCGCCGTGGATGAGCTAGACGTTCGGCAAATATTTAAGACAAAAATACAAAAATGAAACTACTGACATCCACAATTACGGCGACATTGTTACTCTTAGGAACCGCGTGCTTCGGAGCAACGCCCGAGGAGGAAGCTAAATTTCTCAACGCGGTTCGGACTGCTATAGCTACAAAGGACAAAGATGCTCTTAACTCCCTTTCCTGTCTCGACGGAGTAACGGAAGAGTTCAAAGCCATGAACCTAAAGAGTATTGAATACTTGTTCGCGCAGCCAGTAAAACTAGTTGAATTTAGCCCGGTCGAACCAGACGACTCCAAAGAACCCACTCGGAACGGAGTCGTCTACGCTCTAAATCTCAAGATCATAAAAAGACTCAAAATTGAGTTTCAGGAAGATCCGCAGAGGGTCGATCAGAGGACAAGGATCTACAAGTTGGTCGGTGAGAAGGATGGCAGGCTGATGTTTTCCAGTTATGCTCCGAAATCATAATTCCGAACAAGACGCAACATGATAACCACTATCAGCCGTTTCGTTGAGATGACTTTTCGTAACCAGAATCCCAATCCTGAGATCAACGTGCGCCCACGCTGGTAGTGGTGCACGCGCTCTACGTTCGATTAAGAAATATAGAATCATGCGAATAGTCGCCCATATTTTTACTGGATTAGTGTGCGCCTTTCTCATTGGAGGTATCGCATTATGCTTGGCGGGCGCAGGTCACGGTTGGTCTTCTGGCATCTATGGATTCTTCCCAAGTCTTGTCGGCGCTCCATTGGCTACGGCAGCCTGGGGAGCCGTAAGAAGGAAGATTATAATAACGTGTGCTATGGTCTCCCTTGTGATCGGATTAGGAACAGACTTCTATCTCCTACAAATGACAAAAGAGGAGGGCTTCTCATATTTTAACAAGGTTTGGGATCTCATGCCATTATTACTCATGTTGTGGATTTTGCTGTTTGTTGGTTGGCAGGTATTTGCCGTAGTGGCGATTTTCAAGAATAAGAAGATCGAACAATTCGCGGCACTCAATCCCTGATCGCGCTGTCTTTTCGGATGGATTTTATGATTACAACCCTTAACATGTCATCGACGTGCGCCTCCCGGTCAGGGATTGGTGCACTATGACGTTCGATAATAAAATGAAGACTATATTAACTGTCATAGCCCTCCTTCTCACTTTCGCTCCAATCTCCAGAGCTACGCAGCAGGAGAGAGACGTCATGGTGATTCGCGGCAAGAGAATTTACACTCACGACATGCCCGGACTGAATAAGGCATTCCCAAAGTTGGACATACCGAAGTTTGAGATGATTACAACGGCGAATTACAAGGGATTCAGGCCGACCTGGGCAGTTATCAAGGGACAGCTATACTTGATTGGTTTAGAGGCGATGGTTGGCGGGGAGATGCTTTGGGATGAACAAGTGCTGAAAGGACAGAAATTTCCGTTGAAGGTAGAAGATTGGAGCGGGGTGGTTACCCAGTCTTCACCAGTTTCAAGCTCTAATCCCAATACAGGCAAGAGCGAGAGATATGATGAGGTCACGACAATCGTATTCGTAAAGGGCGTAGTCACAAATGTCGATTTTGATAAGAAGGTTCTCAAGCAAGACAACGCCAGAGAAAAATGAAGAAATCGAACAAGTCGAGCCACAGTAACCCCTATCAGCCGCTCTGTTTACATGCTCACCCGTAGTTTCAACCTCAACCCTGTGATCGACGCTCGCCCCCGCTTATAGGGTTGCGTGCTCTTTGACGTTCGGCAAAAAATGAAAATAAATACTACTTCGATAATATCGATCTCCGCTTTCTTATCACTATCGGTTCAGATCGCTAGCGCAGAATCTTTGCCAGACGCAAAAAATTCTCAGAGTATTCAACACTTATTAAAAGAGACAGTCGCTAGAGAAGAAATACCTGGTATGATTGCAGCAATTTCCTCTTCAAAAGGTATAGAGTCTATTGCTTCTGCTGGAATTCGCAAAGTTGGATTTAAAGACAAAATATCAGAGGATAACCTTGTCCACCTTGGTTCTTGCACAAAAGCAATGACATCAGTGCTAATGGCAAATCTAGTAGAAGAAAAAGTAATTACTTGGGAAACCAAAGTAATTGATGTCTTTCCAGAGTTAATAAGCGATATACATCCTGATTATCATTCTGTTACGTTATGGCAGTTGCTAACTCATAGATCTGGAGTCCCCAGCAATGCAAAGGATTGGTGGGTACATCGTAACTTACCCTTAAGAGAGAGGCGCTTAACTATTTTAAAAGAAAATTTGAAGGATAAACCAACGGTGAAGCGTGGGGAATTCCACTATTCTAACCTTGCTTATATGGTTGCAGGTTGCATGGCGGAAAAATTAACCAACTCAACATGGGAGACACTGATCCAAAAGCGTGTGTTCGATCCTCTTGAAATGACTTCTGCTGGATTCGGTGCTCCTGGCACCCCCAGAATGATAGACCAGCCATGGGGGCACCAAAAGTCTTCAGGCAAGTGGGAAGCTAGGCAATTTGATAATGCTGAAGCACTCGGTCCAGCAGGACGAGTGCATTGTACTGTCAAAGATTGGGTGAAATTCATTTCCCTACAGCTTCCTAAAGGAGAAGAGAGAAAAGTGCTCTTAGGTCAGCCGCTCTTAGAAAAACTAGTAACACCCGTTGGCCAATATGGGGGAGGTTGGTTCGTTGTAGAAAGGCCATGGGGTAAAGGTGTAGTATTAAATCATAACGGGTCTAACACAATGTGGTATGCTTCAGTTTGGGTTGCTCCTTTGCTAGATAGAGCTTACATTGTCATTACGAATTCTAATGACAAAAACTCAGCAGAAATTTGTGACAAGATGATCCAAAAACTGATCGCGATCGACCAAAAATAATAAGTCGAACAAGCCGCGTCACAGCAACGGTGCACAAGC
Source organism: Akkermansiaceae bacterium (assembly GCA_031422775.1). Taxonomy (GTDB): domain Bacteria; phylum Verrucomicrobiota; class Verrucomicrobiia; order Verrucomicrobiales; family Akkermansiaceae; genus Luteolibacter. The sequence goes on from JANPMK010000039.1 coordinate 3,931, forward strand.
GCTTCGATCTCTTTGAATTCGAGCTCGCCACCGCCGGTGCATCCACTCTATCGTTCAGCCATCCGAGATATGCTTCGCGATGTAAGCCAGGGATTCATCAATGCGATCGATCAGTATCAAACACAGGTCACCGGCACTCAAGCGCGCGAGGGCTGCATCAATTGCCAAAAACTCACCACGAATCTCCTCGATTTGTGTAGTCCGGCTGGCGTTTTTTAATCCATTACGCAACACGGCAAGAACTTCACCATCAGTGCGCCCACGCTGGCAGTCATCCTGATACAGGATCACGTCATCAAAAGCTTCGCCCAAAATTTCAGTCTGCTGGCTGAGATCTTCATCTCGCCTGTCACCAGCACCACTCACTACGACGACTCGACGGTTTGCGGGTATTTGATCAATGGCCTCAACCAGCACCTTGATGGCGTCGGGATTATGGCCGTAATCAGCGATGAGAGTCGCTCCACGATAGGTAAACATGTTGAAACGTCCGGGCACGGTTGCCGCATCACTGATGAAAGTAGCCAAGCCTTGACGGATTTGATCCCATGGAATTCCCAATCCCCAAGCCGCACCAATCGCAGCCATCGCGTTCTCGGTTTGGAAATGAATCGTGCCATTACGAGTGATGGGGATTTCACTCAGGGCGACGCGATAACGCAGTTTCCCTTTTGCGCCAACAATCGCATCGCCATCGACGTATACGCCCCGTTTCCCTTGGGCCAAATGGTTAGCGAGCACGCGTTCGTGGCAGTCGCGCGCAAAAAAGGTCACGGAGCCGGGACAAACCGCAGCCATACTCGCGACAATCGGATCGGCAGCATTGAGAACGGCTACTCCATGAGACGCCACACTGTGGACGATGACCCGTTTAACAAGCCCTAGCTCATCTACAGTGGAAATATGATTCAGCCCAAGGTGATCTCCCATGCCGATGTTGGTAATCACAGCAACATTGCAGCAATCAAAACCAAGTCCTTCACGCAGAATCCCACCACGCGCGGTTTCTAACACCGCAGCATCCACATCAGGATGAAATAAAACCATACGCGCGCTGCGCGGACCACTGCAATCCCCTGTATCGATGCGCTCGTTGTTGATATAAACGCCATCGGAATTCGTCATGCCCACTCGTTTGCCAGAAAGTCCAATGATGTGAGCAATCAGGCGCACCGTAGTCGTTTTACCGTTCGTGCCGGATACAGCGACGACTGGAATCCGGCCATCATTGCGTTCATCAAACATGCCCGAAATGATCGCTTCGCCGACGGGTCGGCCCTTACCAAATGAGGGCTGTAAATGCATCCGCAGGCCCGGTGCGGCATTCACCTCGATCACTCCACCCGACTGACTTTCCAAAGGCGCGAGCACGCTTTCGCAAACCACATCTACACCGCATAAATCAAGACCCACCATTTTTGCAGCATCGATGGCGCGGGCTGCGAGCTCCGGATGAACGTCGTCAGTGACATCGGTCGCAGTGCCCCCTGTGCTCAGATTCGCATTGTTACGCAATAGCACCCGTGTGCCTTTGTATGGCACCGAGCTCACGTTGAGATCCTGATGCGCAAGTGTTGCGAGAGCGATATCATCAAGGCGGATTTTTGTGAGAGTCGTGGCATGGCCCGAACCGCGTAGAGGATCGCTATTGATCTGTTCGACAAGTTCTTGAATCGTGTGCACTCCGTCTCCGATGACATGAGGCGGTTCGCGTCGCGCGGCAGCGACAAGTCGGTCTGCGATCACAAGCAAACGATAATCCTGGCCCGGCAGATAGCGTTCGACCATTACATTGGAACTCACTTCATGCGCAGCGGCATAACCGGCCAGCACGTCTTCCCGACTCTCGACATTCGCTGCGACTCCCTTGCCTTGTTGACCATCACGAGGTTTGATAACAACTGGCCCTCCGAGCTCGCAGGCAGCCGCCCATGCGTCTTCCGCGTTGGTGACGGGACGTCCCTTTGGAACCGGCACTCCCGCCGCTTCTAACAGATGCTTAGTGAGTTCCTTGTCTTGCGCAATCGCTTCAGCAATCGCACTGGTGGTATCACATTCAGCAGCCTGAATGCGACGTTGTTTACTACCCCAGCCAAACTGCACCAAACTTCCATCGGTAAGCCGACGGTAAGGTATGCCACGAGCTACGGCAGCGGAAACGATCGCGCCTGTGCTAGGACCGAGACGAACCTCTTCATCAAGCTCCCGCAGACGATTCAGAGCAACTTCTACATCAAATGGCAAACGACTGCGAGCAGCAACACAAAGCTCAAAAGCCATATCTACAGCAAGACGACCCACAGCTTCCTCGGTGTATTCGACGATCACTTGGTAAACTCCCGGATCAGGAGTGGCAATCGAACGGCTGAACGCAACGGGACAACCCGCTTGAGCTTGTAGCCCTAACGCAGCCAATTCCAACGCATTGGCCATGGTAGCACCTGGCGGAAATGAGCTGATCTGCGGAAAACGCTCACGCAAGCGACCTTCATATCCTGGCAGATTATCGATCGTATATTCCTGATCACTGAAATCGACGAGTAATTGAATAGCAGTATGTAGCCCCCAAAGATTTGGGCCACGCAACACTCGGATATTAAGGATAATCATGGATGAAAAGTATTCGAAGATACAGAAATTTGAGCCAACGTGTTAGACACACCTGCTGTTGTCCAGTTCATTGGAGAATGTTTCGGCGCCGGTACGTATGACATGAATAGCAATACCAAGCGCCCATGCGGCAGCGACCGAGGCCAACACAGTTTGCAATCGTTCAGCTGAAGGCAACCCTTCGAGATACGGGATTTGAACCAACGGCAACAGAACAGATTCTTCATTAACTGTAGCAAGGATCAGATCGTCACCACGCACATACACGGTTCTACCGCCTTTCGCGCGGTGTTCCAGCAATACCAGCAGGTCACTATCAGCAGCATAAAAAATCACTTCACCATCACACAAGGTAGCCATTTCCACGACCATGGGATCAGCCGCATTCAATACCGCAACCCCACTCGGCAGCACTACGTCCACCTGACTTCGAAAGATTTTGAACACATGCTCGGAATCTTCGATGTAATATCTACCGAAGTGTTGTTCCGGCACAATTCCAGTCACCACACCGACCTGACAACGATCATAGGCCAAGCCTTGACCTAAAATCACATCCGCAGAATTTTCGATCACCGCAGCTTCGACTGCACGGTTCATTAAAACATGCGTGGCGCAACGCCAGTTCCCGCAATCCCCCTTTTCAACCAAACGGCGGTCCAGAAACAATCCATCTCCGCAAGCTAGCCCGGTGAATTTCCCGCCAAGACGTAAAAACTCCGCCACCCAACGTGCGACTTCTGTAGCTCCGTTAGTCCCAGTGATGCCTACCACCGGGATCCGACCCGTATCGCCATTGGCAAACAAATGATCGACAATCGCACGACCCAATGGACGTGCCTCACCTGATGCCATTTGCTGATGAGCGATCAAACAAGGAGCATCAACCACACCGGTGATCACTCCATTTTGAATGGATAGTGAGTTGGCAATATCATCCACCAATAAATCCACACCCGCAATATCAAGACCGACTACCCGAGCAGCCAAACATGCCGCCGCTGCGGTAGCTGGATGCACGAGCTCAGTGACATCGACCGACGCGCTATCGTCATTAGGACCCATCCGCGCAGCTGCCACCAGATTTCCACCAACCACCAGTAAGCGGTGACGATTCCTCTGTTCCGGTTCAGACGGGACATCGTCTAGATCTATCACTGGCAAACCACAAGAAGCTAACAAACGGTTGCTCAGCTCAAGATCGCGAGCAATCCCTTGAGCGATCGCCCCGGTGCGGTCGCTTTGCGCTGCCCAAATTCTTCTTTGGCGCGAGCCGTAGCCAAGTTGAACAAGATTATCACTGGATAACCGAATGGCTGGAATACCGCGATCTTTAGCGGTCGCTGCATCAACGATACAAGCCGTATTGGAACCTAACAGATGTTTAACAGCGACTTCGCGCAAGCGAGCATGGGTGATTTGAATATCATACGGCGTATCCTCTATCGCCGCCATCAAAAGCTCCCGTGCGGCATCAAGACAGGCACGCGTAATTTCCTCATGCCATGCCTGCACCACCACTTTGTAAACTCCCCTAACACCCGTCTCGCGTGCCCGACCAAATCCACCGGGCGTGCCGGCGATGTTTTGGAGTTCGAGCGTGACGTGTTCCAATATATGCCCCGGCCATGTCCCCTCTTGCAGGCGTCGCACAAACCCACCCTCTTCGCCATAGCTGCAGCGGTGCTCTGATAAGGTTGGCAACCAGGCGCACAGCCGATCCACAAATCCGGGCAAAGTGTTAGATGGAAAATCTTCCAATTCGCCAATATCCACCCACGCTTCCAACACGGGACGATATGTCCAGATGTTTGGTCCTCGTATGGACAGAATTTTAAGAAAACGAATGTCGCGGGATTTCATGAAGGCGTTACAACCGTGCCAAATCAAAGCAATGTCGACGGGCTTTCTTCTCGATAATGACGAGCAAATCAAGCATCGTATCCAAAAATAAATCGCAGCAGTAACCTTTGATAGTATAAATTGGTTTGCATGATGCGTCAAATGGGGCAAAACCCGCCCCTGCCGATCACTAAGCTTGGCACTAGTGGCATGAAACCCTAGCCTTTTCCAGATGACCCCAGCCGGCCTCCCAGATTTGCAATCCTCCACAGCGTTCGTCCCAGAACTGTGGCGGAACGAAATCGCCGCAAACTTAACGAATGCGGAGTCCATCATCAGCTGCCTTGAGCTTGATCTCAACATCCAGCTCCGCTTTGAGCATGGCATCGTCGTATTGACGGATCGCCAACTGCTAGCCAAATCACCCGGCGAAAAGGAGTGGCAGCGCTGGGAGTTGCGCCCGGGTTTAATTCTGAAACATCGCGATCATTCGGGGGTTGGCACTTTGGATTTGCAGGATGCAGAGGGCTTGCTCGCGCGCTGGCGCCATACCTTGGGACGGGACTCCGCCGTGCGTCGCCTCACCGAACAATTTCAACAACGCATCGCGGCCATAACAGAGCAACGCCCGATGACACCGCGGGAGGACGCAATCTGCCAAATTTGCGAAAACCTAATCCCCGATGGAAATGATGAGTGCCCGAATTGCGCTAAAACCGTCCATGCTCCACCCTCGGCATGGACCTTGTTCCGTTTGTGGCGCTTTGCCAAACCCTACAGTCGCCAGCTCTTTGTCGGCTTCATTCTGACTTTACTCGCCACCGCCGCCACTCTGGTGCCTCCCTATCTAACCATCCCCCTGATGGATAAGGTGCTCATCCCTTTTAAAAACGGCAAACCCATCGACCAGCAATTGGTCACGTGGTTGTTAGCTGGCTTAGTTGGCGCGGCATTCCTTGCTTGGCTACTCGACTGGGCAAAAACCTACATTCTCGCGCTGATCAGCGAACGCATCGGTTCAGACCTCCGCACCGCCACTTACGAACATTTACAGGGACTGTCGCTCGAATACTTCGGTGGCAAACGCACTGGCGATCTTATGGCCCGCATTTCCTCGGGCAGCGATCGTATCTGCGTATTCCTTTCCTCTCATCTGTTAGACTTCGCCACGGACCTCCTGATGATCCTGATGACTTCGGTGATCCTCGTTTCGATCAATCCCTGGCTGGCTTTGGTGACACTCGCACCACTGCCGTTCATTGCATGGTTGATCCACCTTGTTCGAAACAAACTCCACCACGGCTTCGATCAGGTTTATCGGATCTGGTCGGAAGTCACCAGCGTGCTAGCGGACACCATTCCCGGCATCCGCGTCGTTAAAGCCTTCGCCCAAGAAAAGCGCGAAGCCCAGCGCTTCCGCGAGGCCAACGCGCGCAACCTTGCCGTCAACGACCGCGTCAACAAGGTATGGTCGCTATTCACACCAACAGTCACCTTCCTCACAGAAATTGGTCTGTTAGTGGTGTGGGGCTTCGGCATTTGGCAAGTTTCCGAAAACAAAATCTCGGTAGGCGTGCTGGTGGCATTCCTCGCTTACATCAACCGCTTCTATTCGCGCCTCGGCTCAATGAGCCGCATCGTTTCGGTATCGCAAAAAGCCGCCGCCGGAGCCAAACGGATCTTCGACATCCTCGATCACGTTTCCAGCGTTCCAGAGCCAACCCACCCCGTGCACCTCAAACACGTCAGCGGCGCGATCGAACTGCAGAACGTTTGTTTCCGCTACGGCACTCGCACGATTTTACAAGACGTGAATCTAACCATCGCCCCCGGCGAAATGATCGGTCTAGTCGGACACAGTGGCTCTGGCAAAAGCACGCTGGTCAATCTGATCTGCCGTTTCTACGACGTGGCAGAAGGTTCAATCCGACTCGAAGGCGTAGACATCCGTTCACTAGCCGTTTCCGATTACCGTCGCAACATCGGCCTAGTGTTGCAGGAGCC